>CAWHLI010000010.1:0-337561 GCA_963830145.1 uncultured Actinomycetota bacterium | reverse complement strand
ATCACAAAAGGAGACGCGATTCAGGAGTCAACGTGCGATGCACCCCGGCAACCCGCCAGAGCAACCTGACTATCTTGGCAGAGACCCGGCGCTGCGCCAAATTCCTCGCGGCGGGCACCGGACGACCGGCTGGAACCGCCCCCGATCGGGGCTGGGTCTAGAGTCTGCCAGGAGCAAACGAGAACACGTTCTACTCCTGGAGGCCGGTCCGGTGATCATCGACGTCCCCGAGGGCAAGGACCCCATCATCCACGTCTGGGGCGTGATGGTGCCCGGCATCGGCCCTGCCGCGGCCGACTTCGCCCAGGCCGTCTATGACCACACCACTCTGGGTCTGCGCGAGTTCGAGGCGGCCCGGCTGCGGATCGCCCAGATCAACGGCTGCCTGTTCTGCCAGGACTGGCGCACCGAACGCGACGGCGTCAGGGTCGAGGACTCCTTCCCTGAGGCGGTCACCGCGTGGCGCACCACCGGCGACCTCGACGACCGGGCGCGGCTGGCGGCGGAGTACGCCGAGCGGTACGCCCTCGACCATCACGGCCTCGACGACGAGTTCTGGTCGCGCATGAAGCAGAGCTACAGCGATGCCGAGATCGTCGAGCTCTCGATGTGCCTGGGCTCCTGGCTCGCCTTCGGCCGCCTCAACCGGGTGCTCGGACTCGACACGGCCTGCGTGCTGCCGTCGCACTACTCGAAGCGGGACTCGAAGCGGGAGTCGAAGCGGGAGACCGCGGGCGCCTGAGTCGCCCGCTGCGCGCGATCGCCACGCACGGGTCAAGGTCACCGCCCCTCGGTCGCAAGCACCTGACAGGATTGCCGCATGTCGGACCCGGGGACTGGTGGAGCGCCGCAGCCGCCTCCGCCCGGCTGGCAGCCGGCCCCGCCCCCGCCGACGTCCTACACGGGTCAGGCGCCGGCCACCGGGCACCCGCCACCCCCGCCGGGCTCCTCACCCCAGCTGTCGCCCGGCGCCTGGACGCCCGCGCCCGGGATGCTCGGCGCCGCGCACAAGCCGGGCGCGATGCCGCTGCGGCCGCTCGGCCTCGGAGACATGTACGACGCGGCGTTCCGCATCATCCGGTTCAACCCCAAGGCCACGGTCGGGTCGGCGGTGCTGGTCGCGACCGTCGCCTGGCTGGTGCCCGTGATCGTGACCGCGCTGCTCACCTTCACCCTCGATCTCTCCCTGGACTCGACGGACTCGACCGATGACGCAGACCTCGTCGGGCTGTTCGGGTCGATCGGCTCGCTCGGGGTCGGTGTGCTGCTGATCGCCTTCGGCAGCATCCTGGTCACCGGCCTGATCGCCCACGTGGCCGCGGCCGCCGCAGTGGGACGCCGGCTCACGCTCGGCGAGACGTGGGCGGCGACCCGGGGCAAGCGCTGGCGGCTGGTCGGGCTGGCGCTCCTGATCGCCCTGTCCGGGGTGGTCCTGCTGGGCGCCTACGTCGCGCTCTGGGTCGGCGTCGTCCTCGCGTCGGGAGACAACGTCCTGCCCGTGGTGCTGTGGGGCGTGGCCAGCGTCCCGGCGTTCATCTGCCTGATGCTGTGGTTCTGGGTGCGCGTCGTCTACCTGCCCGTGCCCGCCCTGATGCTCGAGCCGGTCGGGATCCTCGGCGCGCTGGCCCGCGGCTTCCGGCTCACTCGCAAGCAGTTCTGGCGCACCTTCGGCATCGCGCTGCTGACGCTCGTGGTGGTCAACGTCGCGAGCAGCTTCCTGGGCTTCCCCATCGGGGTCATCGGACAGGTGCTCGTCGCCCTCGTCGGCTCCCGCTACGAGCTTCTGGTCCTGGTCGCCACCCAGGCCGTCGCCCAGGTGATCGCGGCCGCGTTCGTCACCCCCTTCACGTCCGCCGTCACCTCGCTGCAGTACCTCGACCAGCGGATGCGCAAAGAGGCCTACGACGTCGATCTGATGCAGCAGGCCGGGATCACGAGCTCGTGACGCCGCCGTGCGCCGCCGTGCTGGCCCTCGCGACCCGGCTGCCTGACCCGCCCCTGGACCCGTCCGGCTCGGAGGCGCGCTCCCGGTTGCGCCGCGAGCTCCTGCACACGGAGTACCACCAGCAGAACCTGTTCCAGGAGCTCCTCAACTGGCTGATCCGCAAGATCGGCGGCGGGGTCGGCGCCGCGTCGGACGCGGGGCCGATCCCGACGCTCATGACGATGCTGATCTTCATCGGGCTGGTGGCCGGCCTCGCCTGGCTGGTCTCGCGGGCCCAGCGCACCGCCCGCGGCAAGGACGAGACCCGGGCGGTCCTGACCGAGGAGGTCATCACCGCGGACGAGCTGCGGGCCCGCGCCGACGCGGCCCTGCAGGCGGGCCGGTTCGAGGAGGCCGTGGTCGACGGGTTCCGCGCGGTCGCAGTCCGACAGGTCGAGCGCGGGCGGCTTCCCGACACTCCCGGGGCGACCGCCCACGAGGTGGCCGAGACGCTCGCCCGCGAGTACGCCCCGATGGCCGACCGCGTGCACGGGAGCGCCCGGCTCTTCGACGAGGTCCTGTACGGCGACCGGCCGGCCACCCGCGAGCAGGCCGGCTCGGTGCTGGCGCTCGACGACGACCTGGTGGTCCGCAGATGACGACCGTGCTGGACGCCCCCGTCGCGCCGAGCCCCCGGCCGGGGCTGTTCCGCAAGCACCGCTCGTCGCTCCTCATCGGGCTGGCGCTGGTCGCCGCGGTCGCCGTCGCCATCGTGCTCGGCACCGGCACGGAGACCTCGACCCCGATGGACCCGGACAACCCGGGCCCCGACGGGGCCCAGGCGCTGGCCAGGGTGCTGGCCGACGAGGGCGTCGACCTCCAGGTCGCGCGCGGCGCCGACGAGCTCGAGGCCATCGACGTCGACGGCAGCACGTCGGTGGTGGTCGTGCTGCCGGAGTACCTCGGCACCACCACCATCGACCGGCTGCGCGAGCACACCAGCCGCGCGCACTCCGTGGTGGTCGTCGGCGCCGGGCCCGGCGTCGCCGACGCCCTGGGCGCGCTCGGCGGTGGCGCGTCGATCCCGCTCCAGGACGGGCGAGCCTCTCGCTGCGACGACGCTCGCTTCGACGGGCTCGCGCTCGAGGTCGACTTCACCCTCGTCTACCCGGAGGGCGACTGCTACGACGGCAAGGCTGGTGCGATCGTCACCGTGCCGGACGACGGAGTGCTCCTCTTCGGCGCCGACCAGGCTCTGACCAACGACCAGATCCTGCGCGCCGACAACGCCGCGGTGGCCCTGCGGATGCTCGGCCAGGACGAGCGGCTGGTCTGGTACGTGCCGAGCATCGACGACCTCACCGGCGATGACGGCGTGAGCCTCGAGACGCTGCTCCCCCGGTTCGTCCGGCCGGGGCTGGCACTGGGCGCGGTCGTCATGGTCACCGTGATCCTCTGGCGGGGCCGCCGGCTCGGCCCCCTCGCGACGGAGCCCCTCCCGGTCGTGGTGCGTGCCGTCGAGACCACCCGCAGCCTGGGCCGCCTCTACCGCCGCTCCGGCGACCGCGAGCACGCCGCGGAGTCGCTGCGGCGGGCCGCCCGCTCCCGGCTCGCCGAGCGGCTCCGGCTCGGGTCCACCACCCCGCCCGACGTCCTGGTCCGCGAGGTGGCGAGGCGCACCGGACGCACCGAGGACGACGTCGTGGCGGTGCTCGGCCCCCTCGGCGGCGTACCGTCCTCCGACCGCGACCTGATCACCCTGGCCAGCAAGCTGGCAGAGCTCGACAGAGAGGTACGCCGCACATGAGCACCACCACCCCCGCTCCCGGGCCGGACTCGGGAGCCGCTCGCGAGCGACTCGCGGCGGTGCGCGCCGAGGTCGGCAAGGCCGTGGTCGGGCAGGACGCCGCCGTCTCCGGGCTGCTCGTCGCGCTGCTGTGCCACGGCCACGTGCTGATGGAGGGCGTGCCGGGGACCGCGAAGACGCTGCTGGTGCGCACGCTGGCGGCGGCCCTGTCGGTGGACACCAAGCGGGTGCAGTTCACCCCCGACCTGATGCCCGGCGACATCACGGGCTCGATGGTGATCGACAGCCGGCAGGCCGGCGAGCTCACCTTCCGCGAGGGCCCCGTCTTCACCAACCTGCTGCTCGCCGACGAGATCAACCGGACGCCGCCCAAGACCCAGTCCGCGCTGCTGGAGGCGATGGAGGAGGGCCAGGTCTCGGTCGACGGGGTCTCCCGCAAGGTGCCCGCGCCGTTCCTGGTGGCGGCCACCCAGAACCCGATCGAGTACGAAGGCACCTACCCGCTGCCCGAGGCGCAGCTCGACCGCTTCCTCCTGAAGGTGGTGCTGCCGATCCCGGAGCGCGACCAGGAGCGGGAGATCCTGCGCCGGCACGCCGCCGGCTTCGACCCGCGCGACGTGCAGGCCGCCGGGGTCACCGCCGTTGCCGGCCCCGCGGACATCGCGGCCGGACAGGCCGCGGTCGCGACCGTCCAGGTCACCCAGGAGGTGGTCGGCTACATCGTCGACATCGCCCGCGCCACCCGCGAGTCGCCGTCGCTGAGCCTCGGAGTGAGCCCGCGAGGGGCCACCGCGCTGCTGCGGTCGGCCCGGGCCTGGGCCTGGCTGACCGGCCGCGACTTCGTCACGCCCGACGACGTCAAGGCGCTCGCGCACGCCTCCCTCGTGCACCGGCTCGGGCTGCGGCCGGAGGCCGAGCTCGAGGGGGTCGACGTGGCCGAGGTGCTCGCGTCCGCGCTCAACTCGGTGCCCGTCCCCCGCTGAGCCGGACCACCCATGGTCATCACCGGTCGGGTCCCGCTGCTGCTCCTCCTGGGGCTGGTGCCCGTCGTGCTGCGGCCCGAGGCCAGCACGGTGCGCCTCTGGCTGCTCGTGGTCGTGGTCCTCGGTGCCGCCGACCTGCTGCTCGCTCCATCGATCAGGAGCCTGGCCGTCAGCCGCCGTCCCATCGGCGCGGTCCGGATGGGGTACGACGCCGAGTCGGTGCTGGTGGTCGAGAACGCCGGCCGGCGACGGCTGCGGGGCGTCGTGCGTGACGCCTGGCAGCCCACCGCCGGCGCCACCGGCAACCGGCACCGGGTCGCCCTCGCGCCCGGCGACCGGGTGCTGCTGCGGACGCCCTTGCGGCCGCGGCGCCGTGGCGACCTCCGCGCGGTGGGCGTGACCGCCCGGCTGCGCGGCCCGCTCGGCCTGTGTGCCCGCCAGAAGACCCTCGACGTCGCGGGCAGCGTCCGCTCGCTGCCGCCGTTCGAGTCCCGCAAGCACCTCCCCAGCCGGCTGGCCAGGCTCCGAGAGCTCGACGGTCGCGCCGCGATCCGGGTCCGCGGCCAGGGCACCGAGTTCGACTCGCTGCGCGAGTACGTCCGCGGTGACGACGTCCGCTCGATCGACTGGCGCGCCAGCGCCCGCAACCGCAACGTCGTGGTCCGCACCTGGCAGCCGGAGCGCGACCGCCGGGTGGTGCTGGTGCTCGACACCTCACGCACCTCGGCGGGCCGGGTGGAGGACGTGCCGCGGCTCGACTCCGCGATGGACGCAGCGCTGCTGCTCGCCGCGCTGGCCTCCCGGGCCGGTGACCGGATCGACTTCGTGGCCGGCGACCGCCGCGTCCGGGCCAGGCTCCGCTCCGCGGGCGCGCGCGACCTGGCCGCGAACCTCCAGGACACGATGGCCGACCTCGAGCCGGTGATCGCCGAGGCCGACTGGTCGGCCCTGGCGGGCGCGGTCACCCAGTTCGGCCGGCAGCGGGCGCTCGTGGTCCTCCTGACCCCGCTGGAGCCGTCCGCGGTCGAGGAGGGGCTGCTGCCCGTGCTCCCCTCGCTGACCCGCCACCACCGCGTCGTGCTCGCCTCGGTGCGCGACCCCGAGCTGGAGCGGCTGGCCGCGACTCGAGGCACCATCGACGAGGTCTACGACGCCGCCGCGGCCGAGCAGGCGATGGTGCGCCGCCGCCGCACCGCGGAGCTGCTGCGCGCCGTGGGGCTCGACGTGGTCGACGCCGACGCCGAGCGGCTGCCGCCCGCTCTGGCGGACCACTACCTCACCCTCAAGGCGAACGGGCTCCTGTGAGGAACCACTAACCTCAGGGTCATGAGCGACGTGGCGGCGACCGCCTTCCTCGCGGCGGCCGCGGCGCACGCGGGCTTCCAGGCGACGGTGACGCTGGTGGTGTACCCCACCCTCTCCCACGTGCGCGCCGCACACTGGCGGCAGGCGCACGACCGGCACAGCCGCGCCATCCTGCCGCTGGTGGCAGTGACCTACCTGGCGCTGGCCGCGACCGGCGCGTGGTGGCTGGCCACCGACTGGTCGGCGCTCCCCCTGGTCGCGGTCGCGCTGGCGGCGCTGGCGATGGCCGTCACGGCCGTGCTGGCCGCGCCCCTGCACCGCCGCCTGGTCAAGCGCGACCAGCCGGCCCTGGACCGCCTGCTCGGCGTCGACAAGGCGCGGACCGTGCTGGCCCTCGCCGCGGTCGGCGTGGCCATCGCGGCGCTCGTGGCCTAGGGCCTCAGTCCGGGATCGGGTCCCCGAGCCGGGTGCCGCGGCGCTTGAGCTGGAGCATCCAGTCGGGCGCCAGCGCGACCAGCAGTGCGCCGAAGCCGCTGAGCGCCAGCACGGCGGGCAGCGCGTCCGGCACGCCGCCGGGCCGCACGATCGTGAGCAGCACGGCCCACAGGAGCGCGAGAGTGCCCAGCGTCATGCCGCCCAGGCCCACCGCGTTGCGGACGTTGCGCACCGTCGGGGTCGAGTGCATCCAGACCGTCTCGACGCGGTCGCCGAGCCACTCCTTGATCTCGGCCTCCTCCTCGAGCCCGTCACCCCGGCCGCGGAGCACCACGCTGCCGTCCCCGCTGGTGAGGGTGAGCTGCCACCACAGCCCGCCGATCGCGGGGCCGAGCCGGGCCCGGCGTACGTCGGTGGCGGCGAGGGTGACCACTTGCTCAGTGGTGTCGCCCTGCCAGACCGTGAGCATCCGCCGGCGCAGCTCGACCGAGGAGTCGCGGGGTGCGGCCGGTCTGTCGGGGTCGAAGATCCGTGAGGCCTGGACGTCGCGGAAGACGTGCAGCGCCCGGTCGGTCACCACGACAGCGCGGGCGCCCAGCCCCTGCCAGGCCGTGAACGAGCCGACCGGTCTCTCCGGCTGGACGTTCGTGTCCTGGTCGAGCCACAGCGGCTCGTGCAGGTCGATGCCGAGCTCGTGGAGGGCCTCGCGCAGCTCGGCGTAGGCCTTGTCGAGACCGTCGCCGTCGCGCACCATGCCGAGCACCTCGGCCACGATCGAGTCCAGTGGCAGCATCCAGCCGTCGTCGTGGGCCTCGAGCGCGGTGCCCTCCGGCCAGGCCCAGCGCGGGTGGAACTTCGAGGAGTCGATGGCGGCGATGCCGATGGCCGCCATGAGAGTGCGCGAGACGAACCGCTCCGACCACTCGCCGTACGCCGCCGTCTCGCCCCACGTCAGCCCGCGGTCGGCCGCGGTGGCATCGGCGAGCACGCGGCCCTCGCCCGACTCCATCAGCACCAGGACCGACTCGAGCGTCACCGCGGGCTCGTAGGTCTTGCGGCGCGCGGCGTCGAGCACCTCGGTGACCAGCGCCCGCCAGTGCGGGACCGTGACCTCCTTCGGGTGCTGGTCCCACGTGATCGGCGCCAGCCTGGCGCCCCGCTCGTCGAGCTCGAGCGAGACCGGCTCCTCGTGGGCCTCGACGATGTCGGCGATCACGCCGGTGGGCGGCCACCACGGCCGCGCCTGCTTCAGCCAGCCGGCGGCGTCGGCGCCCTCGACGAACTGGCGGAGCCCCGTGAACGGCGCCACGTGCCGGCGTCCGCGGGCGAAGGCAGGCTCCAGCCACTCGGTGCGCATCAGCGCCCAGGCCTCGGCGACCTGGTCGCGGGCGGCGATCACGACCGCGGTCGGCTGGGAGGCCGTGACCGCCGCGCGTTCGCAGGCCCCCGTCCAGTTGCCCAGGTCGGCCTCGAGCTGGGCGGCGCGGGCGCGCAGCCCGTCGGTGAGCCGCGACGTCGGCCAGGTCAGCCGTGGCCGGCGACCCACCAGGGGCCGGCCGATCTCGCCGTGCGCGACCCGCAGTGCCCACCGGACCGCGCGCTCGTCCTCGACCGAGGTCTGCAGCGCGGCCACCAGCAGCAGCTCACGGAGCTCGGCCGCGTCGAGGCAGGCCAGCAGCGGCATCCCGAGGACCAGCTCGCCCTCGCCGAGCTCGAGCTCGGCCCGCGGCACCAGTCGGACCACCTTGGGCCAGGCCACCCGAGCGTGCGGGTCGACCTCGGCGCGCAGCGCCTCCGCCTCCCGCGCGCTGAGCGGCCGGCCCGGACGAGCCCGCCTGCGCGGCCAGAACCGGGTCACGTTGTAGCTCGTGGCCGCCAGCAGGACCGACCAGATGACGACGTACACCGGCCGCATCGTGACCGCCACCAGCAGCAGCACCAGGCTCATCACGATCAGGAGCACCATCGAGCACAGCGCAGCGGCCCACGCCCCGTTGAGGGCCCGGGCTGTCTTCAGCAGCCGGGTCCGTGCCTCGTCCAGCGAGTCGGACACGTCGACCGTGGTCGACATGGTCACCCGAGCATGATCCGGGTTCCGGGCCGCCCGTGAGGGCGAAACGGCCGATTTCGAGTCGAGCTCACCCCTCCGGCGGAGCGGGCAGCGCAGCCGCCGGCACCGACGCGAGCGGCGGCTCGTGGAACGCCTGGGGACCGACCTTGGCCGGGTCGACCTTGCCCACGCACGTGCCGTACCGCTGCGCGCGCTGCGGCAGCGGGAAGACGTTGAAGAGCGGCGTGGCGCCGTTGAACCACGGGCAGGTGACCTGCCGCTCGGCGCCGCTGCCCATGCTCGACTGCGGCGCCACGGCGATCGGCCGGCCCTGCTGGTCGAAGAGCTGGACCCCCTGGAGGGGTTGGCCGTCGACGTCGTAGGCGTAGATGTTGCGGACCACCTCCCGTCCGTGGCGCAGCACGTCGGCGCCGGGCTGGCGGGCCGGCACGGCCACAGCGGTCGCTCCGGAGTTGCGGAACTGCTGGCTGCCGTCGCCGGCGAAGGTGAGCGGCACCACGACGGCGAAGACGTTGAGCGCGAGGAGCACCAGCCGCGCGGCCCTCTTGCGGTCCGGTCCCGAGCCGGGCCACAGACCGTTCAGCCCGATCAGGGCGCTGAGGACCACCGCCACGACCAGGACGAACGGGCCCACGAGGGCGGCGCCGAGGGTCGGCCAGAGGGTGACGTACTCCCACGGACCGGTGACCTGGTCGAGGAAGGTCACCGCCAGCCACGCGCGCAGCACCCACCAAGCCGGGCGCAACGGTTCGACCACCGCCCACGCCTGCCGCGTCGCTTCGCTGCGCTGCGTCCACGCCAGCCAGCGCGCTCGGCTCTGGTCCAGGACCTCGTCGGCGGTCAGCCACCCCTTCCGCGTCCGTTTGACGACGGACACCCCGGCCGCGGAGCGCAGCTCGGCGGCGTACGCCACCGGGTCCGGCAGCGGGTCGCCCGCCGCGACCTGTTCCGACAGGTCGGCCTCCAGGCCGTCGAGCAGCTCGTCGCGCTCCTCGACGTCGAGGTCACCGAGCTGCTGGCGCACCCGGTCGACGAAGGCGAGGACCTCTGGACGGGTGTCGGTCGCGGCGTTCATCGTGCTCCCTCGGGCTCGGGCTGGGTCACTCGGCGGGTGTCGGACAGGAGCGCGGTCAAGGTCGCCGCGAACGTCTCCCAGTCCTTGGTCTGGGTGGTGAGCTGGGTCCGGCCGGCCGGCGTGATGCCGTAGTACTTGCGGTGCGGCCCCTCGTCGGACGGCACGACGTAGGACGTGAGCGCGCCGGCGGCGTAGAGCCGGCGGAGGGTGCCGTAGACCGAGGCGTCCCCCACCTCGGCCAGCCCCCCGGCGCGGAGCCGGCGCAGCACGTCGTACCCGTAGCCGTCCTCGTCCTCGACCACGGCGAGCACCGCCACGTCGAGGACGCCCTTGAGCAGCTGGGTCGTGTCCATGCGATGCACACTACTCCGCATGCCGCAGTAGTGCGAGAAGGACGGAACCAGTCGGCGAGTCGGCCGGAACGCCGGTGGCTACGAGGCCGTGGCCACCCGGTCCTCGAGGTAGCGGGCGTCGACATCACCGGTCACGCCGCGGCGGTGGGCCTGCCGCCCCAGCACGAAGACGTAGGCGAAGAAGGCCAGCTCGGCGGTGATCCCGATCCCGACTCGAGCCCAGGTCGGAAGCCCGGACGGCGTGACGAACGCCTCGATGACGCCGCTCACCGCCAGCACGCAGGCCAGCCCGAGCGTCACGGTGCCGGCCGTGCGCCCCTCGCGGGCGATCGACTGCGCGCGGGTCAGCTCGCGGGGCTCGATCCACGACCAGAACAGCCGCAGCCCGACGCCACCGGCCACGAAGACCGCGGTCAGCTCCAGCAGCCCGTGCGGGAGGATCAGCCCCCAGAACTGCTGGCCGTGGTGGTGCCGGGTCATGATCGCGCCGATCACCGCGAGGTTCTCGATGTTGTTGAAGAGCAGGTAGATCACCGGCACCCCGAGGATCCCCAGCGCGATGGCCAGGGCCGAGACCCAGGCGTTGTTGATCCACACCTGCAGCGCGAAGTGGCTGGCGGCGTACGTCGAGTAGTAGCCCTCGAAGTCCTGGTTGACCAGCTGGTCGATCTCCTCGGGCGAGAGCAGGCTCTGCTCGACGTTCGGGTGGTCGAGCAGCCACAGCATGAGCACCGCGGTGACCACGACGTTGCCGGCCAGGGTGCCGAGCCACCACCACCGCAGCCGGTAGAGCGCGGCCGGGAACCGCTCGGTGAAGAACGACGTGAAGCCCCGCCACGAGCTGACCCGGGTGCCGACCGCCTTGTTGCGGGCCTTCGCCAGCAGGCTCGACAGGTGCGCGACCAACGACGGGTCCGGCGCCGACGTGCGGACCACGGAAAGATGGGTGGCCACCTGCGCGTAGAGGTCGACCAGCTCGTCGCTCTCGACGCCCTGGAGCCTCCCGCGGTGGATCAGCTGCTCCAGCCGCTGCCACTCGTGCGCGTGCGCCAGCACGTACGCGTCGAGGTCCACGGGGCCAGCCTAGATCGACCTCGATGCAGGAGATCGCCCTTCGCGGAGGTCGCCACGCCCAGCTGTGGTCCGACCGACTTTCCGCCGCTCGATGTCGCAGACGAATCGACGCCCGGCCCGCCCACCCCTACCTAGACTGACCCCACCATGACCCACGAGTTCGCCACTCTCACCACCGATGACCTGGTCACCGGTGAGGCCGTCGCGCTCGACCTGCCGGCGGCGAGCCTGGGCTCGCGGATCGTGTCGGGACTGATCGACGTGGTCGTGACGATGATCCTCTTCGTGGCGGCGATCTTCGTCTTCATCGTGGCTGCGCTGCAGGCCGACTTCGCGCTGATCTGGGCATCGTTCATCGCGACGCTGATCGTGGTCTTCCTGATCTTCCCGGCGACCCTGGAGACGGTCACCCGCGGCAAGTCGCTCGGCAAGCTGGTCTGCGGCCTGCGCACGGTCCGCGACGACGCGGGCCCCATCACGTTCCAGCACGCGTTCGTGCGCGCGCTGGTCGGGTTCGTGGAGATCTACGCGTTCACCGGGGTGCCGGCGTTCTTCTCCGCGCTGATGAGCTCGCGCGGCAAGCGGCTGGGCGACTACGCCGCCGGCACCTACGTCGTGCGCGACCGGGTGCGCCTCCGGCTCTCCCCGCCCACGCTGATGCCTCCGCCCCTCGCGAGCTGGGCGCGGTCGGCCGACATGACGAGCCTGCCGACCGGGCTGGCGCTGGCGGTGCGCCAGTTCCTGGGCCGGCTGCCCACGCTCGACCCGCAGTCGCGGACGACGATCGGCACCCGGCTGGCCGACCAGGTGAGCGCGCACGTCGCGCCCGCACCCCCGCCCCACACACCGCCGGAGGCCTACCTCGCCGCCGTCATCGCCTCCCGCCGGGAGCGCGACCAGAACCGGCTGCGCCGCGAGGCCGAGCTCCGCCGGCGGCTCACGGCGCGCCGATGACCACGACCGACCCGAGCGAGCTGTGGGACTTCGACGACCCGGCGGGGTCCGAGCTGAGGTTCCGGGCCGCGGCGGAGATCGCCGAGGGCGCCGACCGGCTGGTGCTGCTGACCCAGGTGGCGCGGGCGCTCGGCCTGCAGGAGCGGTACGACGAGGGGCACGCCGTCCTCGACGACCTGGCCGTCGATGATCCCGAGGTCGCGACGCGCACCGCGCTCGAGCGGGGCCGGCTGCTGCGCTCTGCCGCGGAACCCGAGGAGGCGCGTCCGCACTTCGAGGCGGCCGCCGTCACTGCGCTCGAGGCCGGGCTCGACGCCCTGCTCGTCGACGCCCTGCACATGGTCGCCATGGTCGCGCCGACCGAGGACCAGCAGCGCCTCAACGAGGAGGCGCTGGCCGTGGCCCGCGGCTCGTCCGACGAGGCGGCCCGCAACTGGGACGCCAGCCTGCTCAACAACCTCGGCATGACCCACGCGGACGCCGGCGACTGGCCGGCCGCGCTTGCGGCGTTCGAGGAAGCCCTTGCGGCGCGCGAACGGATCGGTGACGAGGGCCGCACCCGCGTCTCGCGCTGGATGGTCGGCTGGGCGCTGCGCAACCTCGGCCGCACCGACGAGGCACGCGCCGTGCAGACGGCGCTGAAGGCCGAGCTGGAGACAGCCGGCATGGAGGACCCCTACGTCGACGAGGAGCTGGCCCTCCTCGACCAGTGACGCCACGCGGGCCGCGGCGTACCGTCGACCCATGCTCGTGGTGCTCGTGTGGTCGCTCGCGGCCACCGTCGTGCTGTCCGCCCTGGCCTACTGGGTCGGCGTGCTGCTCGGCGACCGCGGTGAGTTGCTGCGCGAGCAGGTGCGGGCCCGGCTGGGCTACGCCCGGCCACCCGCACCCGACACACGCGCGATCGAGGCCATCGCCGCCGACCTGCGGCGGCTGGGCGCGAGGTTCCACACCCTCGACCCGCACACCTCGTTCGCCAAGGTCGAGGCGGTGCGCGGCGCCTACGACCGCACGCTGGCCGAGTGCTGCGCCGCCCTCGGCATCACCCACCTGCTCGCCGTACTCCCCGTGGGCGCGGAGCGCGACGCCGAGCGGACGCGGGTGGAGGAGCAGCTGGCCGGCTGCGGCGTACGGCTTCCCCACGCTGCCTGATTGCTGGCACCTCACCCACTGGGCCGGCGACGGTAAACCAGCCTCGACGACCTCGCCCTCCTCTGCGGCGAACACCACCGCGTCGCCACCACACCCCTCGGCAAGTCCGCCTGGACCCGACACCGACCACGTCGAGAGTGAGTCGCCGCGTCGAGGGCCCGCTCCTACCCGGGCCGTCGGTAGGCGAAGTCCGCGATGGCGCGGCCCGCCTCGACTCCCTTGCGCTCGAACCTGGTGACCGGCCGGTCCTGCCAGCGCGCCACCGGGCCGCCCTCGAGCGCCGGCTCGGCGTCGAGCACCTCGCGCATCTGCGCGGCGTAGTCGGCCCAGTCCGTCGCGAGCCGCCAGGTGGCGCCGGGCGCCAGCCGACTGGCGGCGAGCCGGGCGAAGTCGGCGTTGACCAGACGCCGCTTGCGATGCCTCGTCTTGGGCCAGGGGTCGGGGAAGAACGTCCACAGCTCGGCCAGCCCTCCCGGGCCGACGAGGTTCTCGAGCGACCAGACGGCGTCGACGCCGATGAGGCGCACGTTGTCCGCGCCCGCGTCGGCCAGCTTCCACAGGGTGTCGGCCACACCGGGGCGCCAGACCTCGAGGGCCAGCACGTCGTAGGCCGGACGGCCGGCCGCCAGCGCGGCGGTGGCCTCGCCGACTCCTGAGCCGATCTCGACGATGAGCGGCGCCTCGCGGCCGAACCACTCCGCCAGCGAGAACGCCGGGTCGTCGACGGCCGCGTCGGGGATCACCCATTTCTCGTGGTGTGCCTCCCAGGCCTCCGCCTGGCTCGGCGTGAACCGGTTGCCGCGGCGCGAGTAGCTCAGCACCTCCCGCATCCGGCGGCCGTCCTCGGTCCACTTGTGGTGCGGGCGGGCGGGGGTCACGCGCTCGTCCATGCTCCCAGTGTCCTGTCAGGATGCGGCCGTGAGCCAAACGCCACCGCCCAGGCGATGCTGGTGCCACACCTCGGTGCCGTCTCGGTGTTCGCGTGCGGCTCGGTCCCGAAACGCTTCCGAACGCGACGAAGCCCCCGAGTCAGCCTTGCGGCTGACTCGGGGGCTGCGTGGTGTTCGGTGACTACTTCGTGATCTTCGTGACCCGACCGGCGCCGACGGTGCGGCCGCCCTCGCGGATGGCGAAGCGCAGGCCCTCCTCCATGGCGATCGGCTGGATCAGCTCGACGGTCATCTCGGTGTTGTCGCCCGGCATGACCATCTCGGTGCCCTCGGGGAGGGTCACCACGCCGGTCACGTCCGTGGTCCGGAAGTAGAACTGCGGACGGTAGTTGTTGAAGAACGGCGTGTGACGGCCGCCCTCCTCCTTCGACAGGATGTAGACCGACGCGTCGAAGTTGGTGTGCGGGGTGGTCGTGCCCGGCTTGATCACGACCATGCCGCGCTCGACGTCCTCGCGCTTCGTGCCGCGGAGGAGCAGGCCGACGTTCTCGCCCGCCTGGCCCTCGTCGAGCAGCTTGCGGAACATCTCGACGCCGGTGACCGTGCTCTTCTGCGAGGAGTCGCGGATGCCGATGATCTCGACCTCCTCGTTGACCTTCACGATGCCCCGCTCGATGCGGCCGGTGATGACCGTGCCGCGACCGGTGATCGTGAAGACGTCCTCGACGGGCATGAGGAACGGCTTCTCGGTGTCGCGCTCCGGGGTCGGGATGGCCGTGTCGACGGCGTCCATGAGCTCGAGGATCGACTCGCCCCACTTGGCGTCGCCCTGCAGCGCCGGGAAGGCCGCCACGCGGACGACCGGGATGTCGTCGCCGTCGAACTCGTACTCGGAGAGGAGCTCGCGCACCTCCATCTCGACGAGCTCGATGAGCTCCTCGTCGTCGACCATGTCGCACTTGTTGAGCGCCACGACCAGGGCCGGCACGCCGACCTGGCGGGCGAGCAGCACGTGCTCACGCGTCTGCGGCATCGGGCCATCGGTGGCGGCGACCACGAGGATCGCGCCGTCCATCTGAGCCGCGCCGGTGATCATGTTCTTGATGTAGTCCGCGTGACCCGGGCAGTCGACGTGCGCGTAGTGACGCGCCTCGGTCTGGTACTCGACGTGCGCGATCGAGATCGTGATGCCGCGCTGACGCTCCTCAGGAGCCTTGTCGATCTCGTCGAACGCCGAAGCGGCGTTCAGGTCCGGGTACTTGTCGTGCAGGACCTTGGTGATGGCAGCGGTCAGCGTCGTCTTGCCGTGGTCGATGTGACCGATCGTGCCGATGTTGACGTGCGGCTTGGTCCGCTCGAACTTCGCCTTAGCCACTGGGGCTCCTCCTGGTGTGGTTTCTACTGACTCGTACTTGGGTTGGTCTTGCCGAGGGTCGTGCGCCGATTACTCGCCGCGGACCTTCTTGACGATCTCCTCGGCGATGCCCTGGGGGACCTCGGCGTAAGAGTCGAACTCCATGGAGTACGAAGCCTGACCAGAGGTCTTGGACCTCAGGTCGCCAACGTACCCGAACATCTCGGACAGCGGCACAAGCGCGTTGATGACCATGTCACCGTGACGCTCCTCCTGTGCCTGGATCTGCCCGCGACGGCTGTTGATGTCGCCGATGACGGTGCCCAGGAACGTCTCGGGCGTCGTCACCTCCACCTTGAACACCGGCTCCAGGAGGACCGGACGCGCCTTGCGCGCGGCCTCCTTGAACGCCGCGATGCCGGCGATCTTGAACGCGAGCTCGGAGGAGTCGACGTCGTGGTAGGCGCCGTCCTCGAGCGTCATCTTCACGTCGACCATGGGGTAGCCGGCGAGCACGCCGAACTCCATGGCCTCCTGGGCGCCCTGGTCCACCGACGGGATGTACTCCCGCGGGATCCGGCCACCGCTGACGTTGTTGACGAACTCATAGCCCACTCCGGCCCCGGTCTCGGGGTCGACGCTCGGCTCGATCGAGATGACGATCTTCGCGAACTGGCCCGAGCCACCGGTCTGCTTCTTGTGGGTGTAGCTGTGCTTCTCGACCTTGTTGCGGATGGTCTCGCGGTAGGCGACCTGCGGCTTGCCGACGGTCGCCTCGACGCGGAACTCCCGCTTCATCCGGTCGACGAGGATCTCCAGGTGCAGCTCGCCCATGCCGGCGATGATCGTCTGCCCGGTCTCCTCGTCGGCCTTCACCGTGAAGGTGGGGTCCTCGTCGGAGAGCCGCTGGATCGCGGTGCCGAGCTTCTCCTGGTCACCCTTGGTCTTGGGCTCGATCGCGACCTCGATCACCGGGGCCGGGAACGTCATCGACTCCAGGATGACGGGGTGCTGGGGATCGGACAGCGTGTGGCCGGTCTTGGTGTCCTTGAGCCCCATCACGGCCACGATCTGGCCGGCGCCGACCGACGCGATCTCCTCACGCTTGTTGGCGTGCATCTGGTAGACCTTGCCGATCCGCTCCTTGCGGCCGTTGACCGAGTTGACCACGGTCGAGCCCGCCTCGAGCTTGCCGGAGTAGACCCGGACGTAGATCAGCTTGCCGAGGTGCGGGTCGGTCGCGATCTTGTAGGCCAGGCCGGAGAACGGCTCGTCGTCGGACGGCAGGCGCTTGATCTCCTCGTTCTCGTCCTTGACCGAGTGGCCCACGATCGCGTCGATGTCGAGCGGCGAGGGGAGGTACTTGACGACCGCGTCGAGCAGGGGCTGCACGCCCTTGTTCTTGAACGCCGTGCCGCAGAGGACCGGGTTGAGCTTGTCGGCGAGCGTGGCGCGACGGATCGCGGCCTCGAGCTCCTCGACCGAGAACTCACCCTCCTCGAGGTACTTCTCCATGACCTCGTCGTCGGCCTCGGCCAGCGTCTCGAGCAGCTTCTCGCGGTATTCGGCGGCCTGGTCGACCAGGTCGGCCGGGATCTCCTCGACCGTGTAGTCCTCACCGATCGTGGTCTCGCCGCGCCACACGAGCGCGCGCATGCCGACCAGGTCGACGACGCCGATGAAGTCGCCCTCGGCGCCGATGGGCAGCTGAAGGACGAGCGGGGTGGAGTTGAGCCGGTCGACCATCATGTCGACGCAGTTGAAGAAGTCGGCACCGGTGCGGTCGAGCTTGTTGACGAAGCACATGCGGGGCACGGCGTACTTGTTGGCCTGCCGCCACACGGTCATGGTCTGGGGCTCGACGCCCGCGACACCGTCGAAGACCGCGACCGCGCCGTCGAGGACGCGCAGCGAGCGCTCGACCTCGGCGGTGAAGTCGACGTGGCCCGGGGTGTCGATGATGTTGATCTGGTGGTCCTTCCACCAGCAGGTCGTCGCGGCCGACGTGATGGTGATGCCGCGCTCCTGCTCCTGCTCCATCCAGTCCATCGTGGCCGCGCCCTCGTGGACCTCACCGATCTTGTAGTTGATACCGGTGTAGAAGAGGATGCGCTCGGTGGTGGTGGTCTTGCCGGCATCGATGTGCGCCATGATGCCGATGTTGCGGACCTTGTTCAGGTCAGTGGTGATGTCGACAGCCACGTTGGTGTCTTCCGTCCCTTTGGTCTGGTGTGCACGTCACGTGACGTGCGGAAAGCCCGGGGACCGAGTCCGGTCCGGGCCCTTCCAGAACGCTCGCGCGGTGGCTGTTTGTTCCACCGCGCCGTTCCGTCAGGACCCGGCCGGGCCGGTCACCAGCGGTAGTGGGCGAAGGCCTTGTTGGACTCGGCCATCTTGTGGGTGTCCTCGCGCTTCTTCACCGCGGCACCGAGGCCGTTGGAAGCGTCGAGGATCTCGTTCATGAGGCGCTCGGACATCGTCTTCTCGCGACGGTCGGCGGCGTAGCCGACGAGCCAGCGCAGCGCGAGCGTGGTGCCGCGCGTGCCCTTGACCTCGATCGGGACCTGGTAGGTCGCGCCACCGACGCGGCGGGACTTGACCTCGATGGCCGGCTTCACGTTGTCCATCGCGCGCTTGAGCGTGACGACGGGGTCGGTGCCGGTCTTGTCGCGGCAGCCCTCGAGGGCGCCGTAGACGATGCGCTGGGCGACCTGCTTCTTGCCGTCCTGCAGCACCTTGGAGACGAGCTGGGTGACCAGCTGCGACCCGTAGACCGGGTCGACGTCGAGCGGCCGCTTCGGGGCGGGACCCTTGCGGGGCATTAGCTCTTCTCCTTCTTCGCGCCGTACTTGCTGCGCGCCTGCTTGCGGTTCTTCACGCCCTGGGTGTCGAGCGTGCCGCGGATGATCTTGTAGCGGACACCGGGGAGGTCCTTCACCCGGCCGCCGCGGACGAGCACGATCGAGTGCTCCTGGAGGTTGTGGCCCACGCCCGGGATGTACGCCGTGACCTCGACGCCACTGCTCAGGCGCACGCGGGCGACCTTGCGGAGAGCGGAGTTCGGCTTCTTCGGGGTGGTGGTGTAGACGCGCGTGCAGACGCCGCGTCGCTGGGGGGACTCCTTCAGGGCGGGCGTCTTGTTCTTCGACACCTTGTCCTGGCGGCCCTTGCGGACCAGCTGATTGATGGTGGGCACCTGTGGTGGTTCCCTTTCCTTCTACTCTCACGGCCCGGCGACTTGCCGGGCACGGGTGTACTGCCATGTTGCCTGTGCCTGTCGATGCGGCCCGCCGCCGACGAGAGAGTCCGTCACTGCGGGGCACGCACAAGGGGTCTGGGTGGCCCAGACACCGAGGATCGAGCCTAGCGGGCGGCCGTGAGAGGGTCAAAAGCGCGGGCGTCGTCCCGGTAGGGGGCAGCGACCCTGCGCTCGAGCCGGCGCAGGACCAGCACGGCCAGCCCCACCCCCACCAGCACGAGCACGCCGCCGATGATCAGCGTCCAGCGGGCGCCCAGCTGCTCGCCGATGATGCCGATCACCGGCGAGCCGAGCGGGGTGCCGCCCATGACCACGGTCATGTAGAGCGCCATCACCCGCCCGCGGAGAGCGGGATCGGAGGAGATCTGCATGGTGGCGTTGGCGGAGTTGAGCAGCGTGATCGTGCAGAAGCCGATCACCGGGGCGAACAGGGCGAACACGAGGTAGGACGGCAGCAGCCCGGCCACTATCTCGGCGACCCCGAAGCCGGTGGCGGCGAGGACGAGCAGCCGGATCCGGATCCTGGGGCGGCGAGCGGCCAGCAGCGAGCCCGAGAGCGAGCCGACGGCCAGGGCCGAGCCCAGGATGCCGAACTCGCCGGCGCCCTTGTGGAAGACCTGGGTCGCCATCAGCGCCGAGGTGATCTGGAAGTTCATCCCGAAGGTGCCGGCGAAGAACACCAGCACCAGGATCATCATCATCTTGGGCTGAGAGCGGACGTAGCGCATCCCTTCCAGCAGCATCCCCGGCTCCCGGCCGCGCGGCTCGGGCGAGTGCAGCAGCCGGGTGTCCATCCGCCGCAGCTGCCAGATGATGGCGAAGTACGACAGCCCGTTGAGCAGGATCACCCAGCCGGACGCCCTCGCACCGCCGCCGAGGGCGCCGATGAGCAGCCCGGCCAGCGCCGGGCCCAGGAGCCGGGCGACGTTGAACGCCGCCGAGTTCAGCCCGACCGCGTTGGTGAGGTCGTCGGGGCCGACCATCTCCGAGACGAACGACTGACGGGTCGGGGCGTCGAAGGCCGACGCGATGCCGAAGGTGAAGGCCAGCGTGTAGACCATCCACACCTGCGCGTGCCCGCTGACGGCGATGGTGCCGAGCATCAGGGCGGAGGCGGCCATGCCGAGCTGCGTGAGCTGGAGCAGGACCCGCTTGGGGAACCGGTCCGCGATGACGCCGGCGTACGGCGCGAGCAGCAGGACGGGCAGGAACTGGAGACCTGTCGTGATGCCGAGCTCGGTGCCCCCGGTGCCGTGCAGGCTGAGCACCAGCCAGTCCTGGGCGACCCGTTGCATCCACGTGCCCGTGTTGGACACGACGCTGCCGGCGACGTAGAGCCGGTAGTTCGGGTTGCGGAGGGCTCGGAAGGTGGGGCTCACGCGGCGCTTCAGTCTCTTTCGGACAGGTCCTGCAGGATCGGGGCGGCGGCGCGCAGCACGGCGCGCTCCTCGGGAGTGAGGTCACGCAGCTGGCGGGCAAGCCACTCGTCGCGGCGCTTGCGGTCGGCGACGAGGGTGGCCCGGCCCTGCTCGGTCAGGGTCACGACGACCACCCGGCCGTCGGTCTCGTGAGCGCGGCGGGTGACATAGCCACCCTCTTCGAGGAAGGTGACTTTGCGGGTCATCGTCGGTGGCTGGACCCTCTCGGTGGCAGCCAGCTCACCGACCGTGAGCTCGCCGTTGCGGAACAGCGCGCCCAGCACGGCCATGACGGGGATGCTCAGGTCGTTGTCGGGCTCCCGCTCGTTGGCGAGCCGGCGGCGCAGCCGCATGACGGACACGCGAAGCTCCGACGCCAGTCCGGCGTCGGTGCGGGCGACCTTCTCCACGGTGGGCATGTGTTTAGCCTAACTCATTACTCAGGCTAACTATTCCTCCGGCCGCCGCAACGACGCACGAGCGGCCACCCCGGTCGGGGTGGCCGCTCGTCCTGGTCGTGCGGTGGGCGCTCGGTGCTAGTGGCGGGTGACGAGCACCTTCACGGTCGAGCTCTTGGCCGCCAGCGTGGAGTTGGTCTCAGCGACCGTCACGCGGAAGCGGTTCTTGCCCAGCTTCTCGGGCTTGGCCCCGAACCGGAACGCACCGGCTGCGCCGACGACCCGGCTCTTGACCGTCGCCCACTTGCCGCCCTTCTTGAACTCGAGGGTGACCTTGACACCAGGAGCGGTCGGCGAGACCTTGCCGGTGAACCGGATCTTCTGGGCCTTCTTCACCTTCTCGCGCTTGGCGTCGAGGCTGAGGTTCACCTTCGCCTTGGCCGTGTTGGTGAAGACGTACTGGTTCGGCCCGTAGGTGATCTGGCTCAGGACGCCGTCCTGCTTGAGGCCGGCCGCCACGAAGCCACCGCTGACGATGCTCGCGGTCTTGCCCGCGGCCACGATGCGGCGGTTCCAGTCGTCGATGGTGCCGTGGAACTGGGCGCCGGCGCCGCTGGGCGGCGAGCACGTGTCGGTCGCACCGGGACGGGCGGTGCCGTTGTCGCACGGCGCCAGGGCTGCGAACGCGCCGCTGGCCTGGGTGTGCGTCCCCGGCATGTCCTCGACGTCCTTGTTCAGCCACAGGTCGGTGGGACCGTAGAAGCTCTCCCCGATCAGCTCCCCGTCGGCCTTGCCGTCACCGTCGATGTCGAGGCCGTAGTAGATGCCCGGCTTGTTGTCGGTGCCGTACCACGTGTAGTCGATCGCGTGGACCTGGGCGAGCGGGACCTTGGTCGCGAAGTGGCCGCGAGCGAAGTCGACGGCCGCGTTCGGCACCTGCAGGTGCACGCCCTGGGCGAGGAACTCCAGCTTGCCGCCGCCGTTGACGCCGCTGGTCGCGGCGACCAGGTCTGCCGGACGGACCTGCTCCACCGAGGCGGGGGCGGCCTGGGCAGGCGCACCCATGAGAGCCCCACCTGCAGCGACGGCGAATGCCGTGAGCGCGACGGCGGAGCGATTCAGAACATGACTCATTTCGAACCCTTCTTCTGACGAGGTTGACAGGGCGCCGCCCACCATACGTAGCGGCGCCCCACCTCCCTTGACGCGGGGTTCGGCCGAAAAGTTGGCTCAGGTCAACAAGTCGGTGACCGGGTCGATGGCGAAGTAGACGACGAACAGGGCTGCGACCACCCACAGCAGCGGGTGCAGCTCGGACGCCTTGCCCTTCACCAGCTTGATCAGCACGTAGGCGATGAACCCGGCCCCGATGCCTACTGTGATCGAGTAGGTGAACGGCATCAGCACGATCGTCAGGAACGCGGGCAGCGCGATCTCGACGTCATCCCAGCTGATGTCCTTGACCTGCTGCATCATGAGGAAACCGACGAGGACCAGCGCCGGGACGGCCGCCTCGGACGGGATCACCGCGACGAGCGGCGCGAACAGGATCGTGACCAGGAACAGGACGCCGGTCACGACGGAGGCGAGACCCGTGCGCGCACCTTCACCGACGCCCGACGCGGACTCGATGTAGGACGTGTTGGACGAGACGCCGGCCAGACCACCCGCGGCGGCCGCGACCGAGTCGACGACGAGGATCCGCTCCGCATTCGGCGGAACACCCTCTCCGTCGAGCAGGTCCGCCTCGGCGCCGATGGCGGTCATCGTCCCCATGGTGTCGAAGAAGTCGGCCAGCATCAGCGTGAAGACGAGCAGGAGCGCGGAGATCACGCCGATCTCACCGAAGGAGCCGAAGAGCGAGAACTCGCCGAGGGTTCCGAAGTCGGGCTTCTCGACGAGGTCGCCGAAGCCGGGCAGGTCGGGCTTGGTGAGCGACCAGACCTTGGGCTTGCCGATCGCCTCGACGATGATCGCCAGGATGGTCGTGGCGACGATCGAGATGAGGATGGCGCCGCGGACCTTGCGGACCCACAGGGTGACCATCAGGCCGAGGCCGATCGCGAAGACCACGACGGGCCAGCCGCTCAGCTGCCCGTCGGGGCCGAGCTGGACCGGGACCGTGCTCTGCGCGGCGTCCGGGATGCGGTGCACGAAGCCCGCGTCCACGAAGCCGATCAGTGCGATGAACAGGCCGATCCCGACCGAGATGGCCACCTTGAGCTGCGTCGGGATCGCATGGAAGACCGCCGTCCGGAAGCCGGTGAGGACCAGGATCAGGATGATCACGCCCTCGAGGACGATCAGCCCCATGGCATCGGCCCAGGTCATCTGGCTCGCCACGGAGAACGCGACGAACGCGTTGAGCCCGAGCCCGGTGGCCAGCGCCAGCGGGTAGTTGGCCACGACGCCCATCAGGATCGTCATGATGCCCGCGACCAGGGCGGTGCCTGCCGCGATCGCCGGGAGGTTGGGGGCGTCCCCGCCGCCCAGGAACTTGCCGTCGTGGTCGACCGCGAAGCCCAGGATCAACGGGTTGAGGACCACGATGTAGGCCATCGTGAAGAAGGTGACGATCCCGCCGCGCACCTCCGTCGCGACCGTCGAACCTCGATCGGTGATCTTGAAGAAGCCGTCGAGGCCGGACCGGCCCCCCGTCGTCGTCTGAGTACTCATGGCGGCACCCAACCAGAACGGCGGCCCGACCACTAGCCTGAAGCCGTGGACCTCCGCGACGAGCAGCCGATGAAGCACGAGATCGGCAACCGGACCTTCATCGTCGCGGACGTGGAGCCGCTCGACGTCGACGGCGTCCGCACCCTCGAGGTCGGCACCATCACCTGGCTGATCGGCTTCATCGCCCTGCTGCCGTTCTACGGTCGCCTCGAGGACGACGGACACACGTGGTGGCTCTGGACCTGCCTGGCCGGCTTCGGGCTCGGGCTGTTCGGCCTGGAGTACTGCCGCCGGCGCCGCAACCTGCGCGCCGCGAGGGCCGACCAGGAGTGAGCCTGGTGCCACCGGGTTGGGTCAGAAGGACTCGACCTCGTCGATGTTGAGGGTGTCGAAGACGTGGTCCGGGAGTGGCTGGGGCTCGTGCTTCTTGGCCAGGCGGACCTCGGAGTGGGCACCGCAGCCGTGGTCGGCGCTGACCACCTTGCCGTCGTCGTTGGCGTCGCCGTTGGCGCAGACGCCGAAGGTCTGGCTCAGCGGGCCGGCGATGCGGACCAGGAAGCCGCAGCTGCGGCAGTGGTGGGGCGCCGACTGTGCCAGGGGCGAGTCGGGGCCGGCGTCGCCGTCGTACCAGCGCTGCGCGGCGAGGTCGCGCCCCTCGACGGAGAGGGTGCGCACGCGGCCCAGACCGAGGTCCTGCGCGACCTCGCGGATCTGGGCCTTGTCGTCGGTGTCGAGGGGGTCGTCGCCGAAGGAGTAGGTCGGGACCAGCCGCGGGTCCTCGTCCTCGACGGGCAGCAGGTCACCGGGCGAGAGGTCACCGGGCTGGAGCCGCTCGCGGTAGGGCACCCAGGCGGGGGCCACGATGGCCTCGTCACCGGGGATCAGCACCACCTCGTCGACGGTGACCGTCTTCTGGCGCGTGGCGCGGGTGACGGTGACCGACCAGCGCCAGCCGACGTAGCCCCTTCGGGTGCAGGCGAACTGGTGGGTGACCACCCGCTCGCCCTCGTTGATCGCGCCGAGGTGGTCGCCGACATCAGCCGCGTCGACGTCCTCGAGCAGCGCGGCGCGGGCAAGGTCGGCGGCCGCGACGAGCGCGGCGTCGGACCTGCCCCGGGGCGCGGCCACAGCGGCGAGGGTGCTCACGGCGCCAGTGTGACTGATCCGCGGGCGCCGTGTCAGGTTGGGGCAGGATGGGGGCGTGGAGGACGACCGGCAGCGCTGGAGGGACGAGCGCCCCGACGGGGTGCCGGTGGCGCCGCCGTCCGTGTCGGCGGCCGACCGGGCCCGCAAGGTGGGCCGCGGGGTGGCGACCGGCACCAAGGTGACCGCCCGCGGGCTGGGCAAGCTGGGGCGCGGCACCGCCCGGGCCAGCAGGTTCACGATGGTGCAGGCGCGCCGCGCGTCCGAGGCGGAGGGCGCCGGCGAGTCGGGGCTCGCGCGGCTGATCCAGATGCATGTGTTCAACACCGCGGGCGACGCCGCGGTGGCGATCTCGCTGGCCGGCAGCCTGTTCTTCCAGGTGCCGTCCGGTGAGGCCCGCGACCAGGTCGCGCTCTTCCTGGGGCTGACGATGCTGCCGTTCGCGATCGTGGCGCCGCTGATCGGCCCGTTCCTCGACCGGTTCGCGCACGGTCGCCGCTGGGCGATCGGCGCGACGATGGCGGTCCGCGCGTTCCTGTGCTGGGCGCTCGCGTCGTCGATCGAGAGCGGATCGGCCCTGGTCTTCGCGGCGGCGCTCGGCGTCCTCGTCTCGTCGAAGGCGTACGGCGTCACGCGGGCCGCCGCCGTACCCCGCCTGCTCCCCCGCGACTTCACGCTGGTCAAGGCCAACGGCCGGGTGTCGCTGTCGGGCATCGTCGGCGCCTCGGTGTCGGCGCCCATCGCTGCCCTGGCCGCGCTGGCCGGGCCGGGATGGTCGCTGCGCTACGCGACCGCGCTGTTCGTCATCGCGACGGTCTGCGCGATCCGGCTCCCGGCCGAGGTCGACTCCAGCGAGGGCGAGGGCGAGATGTCCTGGCGCGGGCAGGAGGGCAGCACCTCGCGGCGCGGCCGGAGGCGGACCCGGATCCCCGGCTCGGTGGCCTTCGCCCTGCGGGCCAACTGCGGTCCGTGGTTCCTCTCGGGCTTCCTGCTCATGTTCGTCGCGTTCCTGCTGCGCGACCGCGAGGTGCGCCCCGACAGCGCCTTCGGCCCTGGCGTGATGATCGGCATCGTGGTCGGCGCCGCCGGGCTGGGCCGCGTGGCGGGCACCCTCGCCGCGTCGCTGCTGCACCGGTTGACACCGGCCCTGGCGGTGGTGCTGGCTCTGCTGATGGGCGCGGGCGCAGCCCTGCTCGCCGCCCTCTTCTACAGCGTGTGGACGCTGGCTCTGCTCGGCCTGGTCGCGGGGCTGGCCCAGGCGCTCGCGAAGTTCTCCCTCGACGCCACGATCCAGCGCGACATCCCGACCAAGGTGCAGGCGAGCGCGTTCGGCCGCAGCGACACCACCTGCCAGCTGGCCTGGGTGGTGGGTGGGTTCGTCGGCATCGCCATCCCGCTCGACCCGCCGAGACTCGGCCTCACCGTCGCGTTCGTGGCGCTGGCCGCATGGACCGTCTACGTCCTCTCGACGGCACCTCGCAACCGGCGGCGCCGTCGGCTCGACTCGCAGTCGCGGGCCCAGCAGGTCGACATCGACACCCAGCCGATGCCGGTCCAGCGGCGGCCCGGCTAGCCCCGACCGCCGCGGGAGGCGTCACCGGGCGTCCCGGTGGGGCCTGTGAGCAGTGAGGCGGAGCGGAGAGCCCTCAGAGATCCAGCTCGTCAGCGAGCGCACGCAGCAGCTTGGCCGTCGGCTTCGCCGTGCTGCGGTCGGGGTGCCGGCCGTGGCGGTAGGCCTCGCCCACACCGTCGAGCAGCCGGATCAGGTCCTCGACGATCGGGGCCATCTCGTCGGGCGAGCGGCGCTTGGACTCCGAGCGGTTGCGCTGCACCGAGGCGGGAGCCTCCAGCACCCGGACCTGGAGAGCCTGGTCGCCCCGGCGCCCCTGCGCGATCCCGAACTCCACGCGGGTGCCGGCCTTGACCGTGGTCACGCCCTCGGGCAGGGCATCGCCGTGCACGTAGACGTCGGGTCCGTCCTCCTGGGACAGGAACCCGAACCCCTTCTCGGCGTCGAACCACTTCACCTTGCCAGTCGGCACGGCTGACCTCTCACTCTGTACTCGTACTTCCTGGACCTGCGGCGCCGGCGTGGCGCAACGGACAACCCTAGCCAACCGGGGCGAACCGGTTCGACCCGATTCCGCGTCGCCCGGACCAGGTCAGGGGCGAGGCCCCAACGTAGCGACGCCGACGACCAGCCCGGCGAGGTTGGCAAGCAGGAGGAGCAGGATCCAGAGCACTGCGGGCACGTGGGTGAGCCCGGCCAGCTGGTCGGGGTCCGAGGTGCGGCCGCGCCGCCGCCCGGCGGTGAGCAGCTCGACCAGGGGCCGAGGTGCGGCGAGGAGGAGCAGCCAGGCGATGAGGTACGCCGCCACGGACTGGACCGTGCCGTCGCCGTACCAGGTCAGCAGGAGGACGCCCACGCCACCGGCGACGAGCACCACCAGCCCGTAGCCGTTGCGCACCCACAGGATCAGCGCGGCGGCGAGGACGACCAGCAGCCAGAGCAGCCCGACGCTGCGGCCCTCGGCGAGCAGCAGCGCGGCGACGAGGCCGAGCACCGCAGGCGCGAGGTAGCCCGCGGCCAGCATCGCGACCATGCCCGGGCCGCGTGGCTTGCCGCGCGAGACGGTGAGTCCGGAGGTGTCGGAGTGCAGGCGGATCGAGCGCAGCCGGCGGCCGACGAGTACGGCGACCACCGCGTGGCCGGCCTCGTGGACGACGGTGACCCCCAGCCGCACCCGCGGCCAGGTCGCCGGCGCGAGCACGAGCACGAGCGCCACGACGCCGGTGGCCACGACGAAGCCCGCATCGGGCACCGGCTGCGTCGCCGTGGCGCGGTCCCAGACGTCGCCGAGCACGCTCACCCGCGGGCGAGGCGGTAGGCGCGCACCTCGCCGTACTGCCGGAACCCGCTCCTGAGCAGCACCGGCGCCGACGTCTCGACGCGACCCTTGACCAGGGCCATCGTGCAGCCCGCCTCGACCCCCTCGCGCAGCCGTCGGTCGAGCAGGGCGCGGTAGACGCCGGTGTGACGTGCGTCGGGGGCCACGGCGCCTCCCCACAGCCGCACCGTGTCGCCGGCCACGACGTGGCCTGCGGTGCCGACAGGGACGCCCTCTCGCAGCGCGAGGTAGCGCGCCTCCTCGTGGAGCCGAGAGGCGGAGAGCGCGAGAGCCTCCTCGCCGGCATGGGTGCCGCCGAACGCCGCGACGTCGATGCGGTCGGTGGCGCGGAGGTCGTCGATGTCGCGCACCCGGCGCACCTCGACGTCCGCGGGCACGGCGAGGTCAGGGACGCCGCCGGTGAGGTCCAGCGCGACCACGGCCAGCCGCTCGGTCAGCACCGCGCCGCGCTCCCGCAACCGCTGCTCGAGGTCCGCCGGCCGGGTGGACTCGCCCAGCTCGAAGAAGTTGACCGACTCGCGGCCGAGGTCGTGGGCAGCGGCGAGGACGTCGTCGATGAGCGCGTCCGGGGCTCGGTCGCTGGCCCACCGAGTGGCGACGGTCGGCTCGGAGAAGTGGTCCGGATAGGCGATGAGGAGGTAGTCGTCGGTGTCGACGGTCCGCGCCTCGGGTGGGAACCAGATCCACTGGCTCGCCTCGGCCAGGACCTGCTCAGGGCTCACGCGAGGGACTCGTTCATCGAGCCGGAGCGGAACCCCTTCTGGTCCACGACGGCCTCGGCGAACCCCGCGCCGGTCACCGCGGTGACGACCTCGGCGAGCAGCCCGTCGGCGAGCGGGAGCAGCGCCCCGTCGATCTCGACCGAGGCACGCTCGCCGAGGTCGCGGACCCGCAGGTTCTGGAGGCCGTGGCCGGCGAGGAGCCGGCGTACCGCGGCCTCGGCGCGCTCGACCCTGGCCAGCCGGTGTGGCGTGACCTCGACGCCGTAGGCCACCCGGCTGGAGAGGCAGGCTGCGGCGGGCTTGTCCCACGTCGGCAGCCCCCAGCGGTGCGAGGCGGCACGGATCTGGGCCTTGGTGAGCCCGGCGTCGCGGAGGGGCGCGACGGCGCCTCGCTCGTCGGCGGCCCGGATCCCCGGCCGGAAGCCGGCGACCGCGTCGTCGGCGTTGGTGCCGGTCGCCACGGTGCCGATGCCGCGCGCCTCGGCGAGCGGCATGAGCACCTCGATCAGCTCGGCCTTGCAGAAGAAGCAGCGGTCCCCGCCGTTGGCGCGGTAGCCCGCGCGCTCCATCTCGTGGGTCTCCGGAGTGAGGAGCTCGACCCCGAGCGTGCGCGCGAAGTCGCGCGCGGGGTCGCGCTCGACCTCGGGCAGCGAGTCGCTGTAGCCGGTCGCCGCCACGACGTGGCCGGGCCCCAGCGCACGCACCGACGCGGCGAGCAGGAAGGCACTGTCGGCACCTCCGCTGTAGGCGACGAGCACGCTCCCCCGCTCCCGGAGGTCGCGCTCCAAGGCCTCGAGCCGGACGTCGAGCAGGTGGTCGTCGAACCAGGCCGGGAAGTCCGCGAGGCTCTCGAGGACGACGTCCGTCCCGGCCTCCTCCAGCTCCTCTCGGGTGCAGCCGCCGGTCAGCACACTCACGCTCAGGGCACCCGCGGCCCGGGCGCCCTCGACGTCGTGGACGTGGTCGCCGACGTAGACGCTCACGCCCTCGCGCTTCAGCACCTCCGCCTTGCCGACGCCCCAGACCCAGCCCTCGAGCAGGTCGACGTCGAGGGCGAGGTGGTCGATGTGGCGCTGGGCGTTGGGCGGGTACTTGCCGGTCACGATCACCAGCCGGCCGCCGTGGCGGCGGACGGCGGCCAGTGCCTCGTGCGCCCCCGGCAGGACGGGCGTGTCGACGACCGCGTGGTGAGGGTAGAGCGCGCGGAACCTGTCCCCCGCCGGCCCGAGCTGGTCGGCGCTCAGGTGCGGCGCCAGGATCTGGTCGAGCGGCGGCCCGAGCTTCGACGTCAGCTCCTCGACCGGGAACTCGACTCCGAGCTCCGCGCCCAGCGCGCGCAGCACGGCGGCGAAGCCCGGCGCCGTGTCGATGAGCGTCATGTCGAGGTCGAAGCCGACCGCGAGCTGACTGGACACGCCACAAGACTAGGTGGGCAGTGCGACTGTTGGGACATGGGCCGACCCGCGGAGCCGGAGCCCGGCGCACCCGTCGGCCGGCGGCTGGTCGTCGGGCTGGTCGGGCTCGGCGTCGCGGGAGTCGTCGGCGGTGCGTCGTTCTCGACGCGGCTCTCTGAATGGCTGGCCCCGGTCGAGCTCCGCGACCCGACCGGGCTGCTCGCCACCCTCCCGCTCGGCCCGGTGTTCCGCTTCTACTCGGTCACCGGAGGCGTCGAGCCGCAGGGCGAGAGGACCTACGAGCTGACGGTGGGTGGGCTGGTCGCCCAGGAGGCGACCTATCGGCTGGCCGACCTGCGGGCACTCCCCCAGACGTCGTTCACCAGCGACTTCCACTGCGTGACCGGGTGGGTGGTGCCGGGCGTCCACTGGGCGGGCGTACGCCTCTCCGAGCTGCTCGACCGGGCCGCCCCGTCGGCCCACGCCACGGCGGTGCGGTTCCGCTCCTTCGACGGCGCCTACACCGAGAGCCTCTCCCTCGACGACGCCAGGGCCGACCGCACGATCGTGGCGCTGGGGATGCTCGACGGCCCGGTGAGCCACGACCACGGCGGGCCGGTGCGGATGTACGTCGACGGGCAGTACGGCTACAAGAGCACCAAGTGGCTCTCCGGCATCGAGCTCACCGAGGACGAGGTGCCGGGCTACTGGGAGCACCGCGGCTACGACATCGACGGGACGATCCGTGGCTGACCTCCCGCCGACACTCGCCCCGACGCTGGGCCGCTTCACGCCGGCCCAGCGGTGGGTGCACCGGGTGACCGGCCTGCTCACGGGGGCCTGCCTGGTGACGGCGTTCGTGCTCTACTACGGGCCGATCTCGCTCGCCGTCGGCCACCGGCACACGGTCGAGCTGGTCCACGTCTGGGCCGGCTACGCACTCCCGGCGCCGCTGCTGCTCGGCCTCCTGTCCTCGGCGTACCGCTCCGACCTCGGCGTCCTCAACCGGTTCTCCCGCGAGGACTGGCGCTGGCTGCGGTCGAGGAGCCGTCGCGACGGGAGGTTCGCGGTCGGCAAGTTCAACGCCGGCCAGAAGCTCAACGCCGCCCTCACCGCCGGGTCGATCGCTGTGCTGCTCGGCACCGGGACGCTGATGTTCTGGACCGGTCTGGCGCGGCTCACCTGGCGCACCGGCGCGACGTTCGTCCACGACTGGTTCGCGCTCGGACTGGGGCTGCTGGTGCTCGGGCACCTGTCCTTCGCGATGGGCGACCCGCAGGCCCGTGAGGGGATGCGGACCGGCCGGGTGAGCCGGAGCTGGGCGAAGAAGGAGCACCCGGCGTGGGCCCGGTCGCTCGACGAACCCGACCCGCGCGAACGCTAGGGCTTCGGGCAGGCCACCTTGTACTTCTTGCTGGCCTTCTTGAGCTTGGCCTCGGCCTTCCGGAGCTTGGCCAGCGCCTGCTGGTGAGCCCGGCCCGTGGTGCTGGCCGCCGTCCGCTTCGCCTTCCTCAGGGCCTTCTTGGCCAGGTCGAGCCTGGCCGCGGCCTGCTCGCACTTGTTGTCGGGGTGGTAGAGCATCACCGCTGTGGTGCCGTAGATGCCCTGCGCCTTCGCCAGCCCGATGGCGCACTGCGCCTGGGTCGAGGAGTTCGTGACCGGCTCGGTGTTCATGAAGCCGTGGATCATGGCGTGGTGCTGGCCGAGCGAGGGCGGGAACGGGTCACCACCCAGCGTGTAGCCGTCGTCGTAGGGCGGGAAGATCTGGTTGAACCGCTCGACAGCCGGCTCGTCCGCGAAGTTCTTCTCGTGGAAGTACACGCCGCCGATGTCCCAGTGCTCGAGGTCGTTGAACGGCGCGAAGACCAGGGTGGTGCAGTAGTAGTAGGTCGTGGCGCCCACCACCGTGGTGTGGGGACGCTGCGGGAACTCCAGCGGGACCCCCACCGACTTGTCCTTGAGCCCGTGCGCGTTGCGCTCAGGCGCGGGCACGGCGTGGGCGGGTCCGGCGAACGACGCCAGCACCAGCCCGGTCAGCACCACCAGGGTGCGGGCGTAGGACGACATGGCTCCCCCTCCAGTCGCGCTGAACGTATGGGTGGCAGGCCCGTTCGTCAAGCAGGTCGCGACGCCGCGCGGAGCTCGGCCCTTGTCAGATGGGGTCGTCGTGCAGCAGCTTCTGGAACAGCACGTGGTCCTGCCACGCGCCGTTGAGGAAGAGCAGCTTCGGCGCCATGCCGTACTCCTCGAAACCGCACCGCAGCAGCACACCCTGGGACGGCACGTTGGCGACCATGGTGCCGGCCTCGAGGCGGTGCAGGCCGATCTCGAGCCCCTGCTCGCACAGGAACTCCACCGCGGCCGTGGCCAGCCCCCGGCGCAGGTGGTCACGGTCGATCCAGTAGCCCAGCACCCCGCTCTGCATGGGGCCTCGGACGATGTTCTGGATGTTCGCCCGGCCGACCACGTCGCCCCCCGGGCCGATCAGGGTCCATGGAGCGAAGAGGCCCTGCTGCTGCCGTTCGAGCCGCTCGCGGGCCTCCTGCTCCTGGCCCCTGAGCGTGTAGAAGCTGTCCGGCCGCTCGGGGTCCCAGCGGGCCAGGTGCTCGCGGTTGCGGGCGTAGGCCTCGGCGAGCAGCCCTGCGTCCTCGAGCTGCAAGGGTCGGAACGAGTAGCCGTCTGGAAGCACCGAGCGAGGTTAGTACGCGCCTGGAACTCGCACCTATCCGGACAGGCCGAGCTCCGCGGTCGACTCCTCGCGCATCTGGATCTTGCGGATCTTGCCGGTGACGGTCATCGGGAACTCCTCGACGAGCATCACGTAGCGCGGGATCTTGTAGTGCGCGAGCCGGCCGTCGCAGTACGCCCTCACCGCCGCCGCGTCGAGCGGCTCGGCGCCGGCCTTCGGCTTGATCCAGGCGCAGAGCTCCTCGCCGTACTTCTCGTCGGGGACGCCGATGACCTGGACGTCCTCGATGTCGGGGTGCTGGTAGAGGAACTCCTCGATCTCGCGCGGGTAGATGTTCTCCCCGCCGCGGATGACCATGTCCTTGATCCGGCCGACGATGTTGCAGTAGCCGTCCTCGCGCATCTCGGCCAGGTCGCCGGTGTGCATCCAGCCGTCCTCGTCGATCGCCTCGGCGGTCTTCTCGGGGTCCTCCCAGTAGCCGAGCATCACCGAGTAGCCGCGGGTGCAGAACTCGCCGGTCTCCCCGCGCTCGACGGTCTCGCCGGTGGCCGGGTCGACGATCTTGATCTCGAGGTGCGGGTGGACCCGACCGATCGAGGAGGTACGCCGCTCCAGGTCGTCCTCGACCAGGGTCTGGCAGGAGACCGGCGACGTCTCGGTCATGCCGTAGGCGATGCCGACCTCGGGCATGTGCATGTCGTTGATGCACCGCTTCATCACCTCGACCGGGCAGATCGAGCCGGCCATGATCCCGGTGCGCAGGCTGGACAGGTCGTGGTCGGCGAAGGTCGGGTGGTTCTGCATCGCGATGAACATGGTCGGGACGCCGTAGACCGCGGTGCACCGCTCCGCGGCGATCGCCTGCAGGGTGATCTCGGGGTCGAAGCCGGGCGCGGGGATGACCATGGTGGCGCCGTGGCTGGTGCAGCCGAGGTTGCCCATCACCATCCCGAAGCAGTGGTAGAAGGGCACCGGGATGCAGAGCCGGTCCTCGTGGGTGAGGTTGATCAGCTCGGTGGTGAAGTAGCCGTTGTTGAGGATGTTGCGGTGGCTGAGCGTGGCGCCCTTGGGGTAGCCCGTGGTGCCCGAGGTGTACTGGATGTTGATCGGGTCGTCCGCCGACATCGTGTAGGCCAGCAGCTCGAGCAGCGTGACGCCGGGGTCGTGGACGTTGTGGTCGGTCCACTCCTGGTCGCCGAGGAACCAGACCATCTCCAGCGAGGGGATGTCGCCCCGGACCTCCTCGACCATCGCCCGGTAGCTGCTCGTCTTGAACTCGGTCGCCGAGATCAGCAGCCTGGTGCCCGACTGCGTGAGCGCGTAGGACAGCTCGTGGGTGCGGTAGGCAGGGTTGACGTTGACCAGGATCGCGCCGATCTTCGCGGTGGCGTACTGCACCAGCGTCCACTCCGCGCAGTTCGGCGACCAGATGCCCACCCGGTCGCCCTTGGTGATGCCGGCGCGGACCAGGCCGATGGCGAGGTCGTCGACATCACGGTTGAGCTCCGACCAGGTCCAGCGCCTGCCGGTGGCGAGCTCGACGAGCGCCTCCCGGTCCGGGTGGGCGGCCACCGTGGCCTCGAAGTTCTCCCCGATGGTCTGGTCGAGCAACGCCGGCTCGAGCTCACCCTTGGCATAGGACTGTGTCGGTGACGCGGCCATGCGCCCGAACGTACGCCGGGTTGGTTGGCGGTAGGTAGGGTCTGCCCGTGACCAGCACGGACGCGGACTCCGACTCGGGCAAGGTCGAGTCCGAGAAGAAGCAGACGCCGTTCAAGGCGCTCCGCGAGACCGTGCTCCTCCTGGCCTTCGCGATCATCCTCGCGCTGATCGTGAAGACGTTCTTCGTCCAGTCGTTCTACATCCCCTCGGAGTCGATGGAGCCCGGGCTCATCGTCAACGACCGGATCCTGGTGCAGAAGCCGTCCTACTGGGGCAGCGGCGCGCCACGGCGCGGCGACGTCATCGTCTTCGACGACCCCGGCGGCTGGCTCAACGGGCTGGAGTCCGCGCAGCCGATGTCGTTCCTCGCGCGCGGGCTGGCCAAGATCGGCCTCTACCCGACCGGTGGCCACCTCGTGAAGAGGGTCATCGGCGTCTCCGGCGACACCATCGTGTGCTGCGACGAGGAAGGTCATCTCTCGGTCAACGGGGTGGCGGTCGACGAGGACGACTTCATCGAGCCGCGGAAGGGCAACGGCTGCGACGGCCCGATGCCCGGTGGCCAGATGGACTGCAACTGGACCGCCGGACCGGTGCCGGCAGGCACCGTCTTCGTGATGGGCGACAACCGCAACAACTCCGCCGACTCCTCGGTCCATCTGTGCCGGCCCAACGCCAGCAAGTGCGACGAGAACGACGCCTACGTCCCCGTGGACGACGTGGTCGGCAAGGTGTTCGCGCTGGCGTGGCCGATCGGGCGCGCGCACCTCGTGCACACGCCCGACGCGTTCGACGACGTACCCGACGCGGACTGAGAGCGCCTTCGCAGCCCGCGCCGGGCGGTCAGTGGGCGGCGTCGAAGATGTTGAGCTGCACGCCGTTGCTGTAGCTCCGCGACTCACGCAGAGTGAGCCTGGCCTTCTCATCGGCGTCGGTGGGGAACAGCCGCTTGCCGCTGCCGAGGATCACCGGGAAGACCATGAGGTTCCAGCTGTCGACCAGGCCGGCCCCGAGGAGCGACTGCGCGAGTGCGGCGCTGCCGTGGACGCCGATCGGGCCGCCGTCACCCTCCTTGAGGGCGCGGACGGCGTCGAGGTCGCGGACCACCGACGTGTTGGCCCACGCCGGGTCCTGCAGCGTGGTCGAGACGACCACCTTCTCCATGCCGTTGAACTTGTCGGCGAACTCGCCGTCGCGCTCGGGCCAGGCGGCCGCGAAGCCTTCGTAGGTCGTCCGCCCGAGCAGCAGGGTCTCGGTGCCGAAGGTCTCCTCGGTCTTGAACTCATACATCGTCGGGTCCGAGTCGATGTCGAAGGTCCAGCCGGTGTGCCGGTAGCTCTCCTCGCCGCCAGGCGCCTCGATGACGCCGTCCAGGGAGATGAACTCGGTGACGAACAGGGTGCGCATGATGTCCTCGTTTCGGTGCGTGGAGTGTTGCTTCTGACCACGCAACGAAGGGGCGCGGGCCGATACGACACCCGGCCACGGAAATCGTCAGCCGGCGAGCTCTCTGAGCAGCGCGGCCGTGGCCGGCACCAGGTCGGCCCCGTCGGGGTGCACGATCCCGAACGACCGGGTGCCGAACGACGGGTGCTCGCGCACGCGGACGTCGGGGTGCTGGTAGGCGTCGAGCGCCGAGCGCGGCAGCAGGGTCACGCCGAGCCCGACCGCCACGAGGTTCTGGACCACGACGTAGTCGTCGCTCGTGTGCCGGACAAGGGGCGCGAAGCCGGCCTCCGCGCAGACGAGCAGGGCGTGGGCGCGGCACCGCTCGCAGCCCACGATCCACGGCTCGTCCGCCAGGTCGGCCAGGGTCAGCCGGCGTCGCGTGGCCGCACGGTGGTCGGCGCCCACGACCAGCGCCACCGGTTCGTCGGCCAGCGGCCTCCACACCAGCCCCGCCCCGTCGGTCGGCGGAAGTCCGTCGTAGGAGAAGACGAGGGCCAGGTCGGCGTCGCCGGTCGAGAGCAGCGCCAGCGCCTCGGGTGGCTCCGCCTCGGTCAGCTCGACGTCGATGTCGGGGTGCCGGGCCCGCAGCCCCGCCACCGCGCGCGGCACCAGCGTCGCCGCGGCCGAGGGGTACGCCGCCAGCCGCACCCGGCCTCGTCGGAGCGCGGTCAGGTCGGCGAGCTCCTCCTCCGCCATGTGCAGCTGTACGGCGAGGGCGTCGGCCCTCGCCAGCAGCACCCGGCCCGGCTCGGTGAGCTCGACACCGCCCGCCCCCCGCAGCAGCAGGGTGCAGCCGGCCGAGCGCTCGAGGGCGCGCAGGTGCTGGCTCACCGCGGGCTGGGTCCAGCCCAGCTCCCGCGCCGCTCCGCTGATCGACCCGGCCCGGGCCACCGCGCGGAAGATCAGCAGCCTCTTCGGATCCATAAGCACACCTTATGGCTTGCCGTAGAAAGTCCGGGGTTCCTAGGAGGCGAGCAGTCACCCACGATGGAGGACATGCAGACCATCGGACTCATCGGCGGCATGAGCTGGCACTCGACGGTGGAGTACTACCGGATCATCAACGAGCTCGTCGCCGAGCGACGCGGCGGCCACGCCTCGGCGCGCATCGCGCTCCAGTCGCTCGACTTCGCGGAGATCCGCGAGTGCCAGGTGCGCGACGACTGGGACCGCGCCGGCCAGCTGGTGGCGGAGGCCGCGCGCCAGTGCGAGCGCGGGGGCGCCGACCTGGTGCTGATCTGCACCAACCTCATGCACCGGGTCGCCGACCGGGTCGAGGCGGCCGTCGACATCCCACTGCTGCACATCGCCGACGCCATGGCCGACCGGGCCCGCGAGCAGGGCTGGTCGCGGCTGGGGGTCCTCGGCACGAGCTGGGTGATGGAGGAGGACTTCTACGTCGGCCGGCTCGCCCGGCACGGGTTCACCGTCGAGGTCCCCGGCCCCGACGACCGAGCGGAGGCCGACCGGATCATCTTCGACGAGCTGACCCGCGGCATCGTGCGCGACGAGTCGCGGGCGACGTACGCCGGCATCCTGGCGCGGCTCCACGCGCAGGGCGCCGAGGCCGTGGTGCTGGGCTGCACGGAGATCGAGCTGCTGGTCCGGCCGGAGGACGCGCCGCTTCCGCTGCTCGCCTCGACGCGGGTCCACGCCGAGGCCGCCGTCGCGGCCGCGCTCGGCGGCAGCGTCCTGGTCCAGTGACGTAGCAGCGGCTCAGTGGCTCAGCGGCCTTCGGCCATCGCGCAGAGCGCGTCCATGGCCCGGGGGGCGTCGGCGGTCACCATCGGGCCGATGTCCTCGGCTCCCGGCCCGGTGACGTGGGTGCTCACGGTCACCTCGGCGCCCTCGTCGCAGTCCTTGACGACGTGGTCGATGTGGATCCTCAGGTCGCCCATCTCGAGCCGGTCGAGGTAGCGCGCGCCCGGCTCGACGAGCTCGAGGGTGACCGGCACCTCGATGCCGCCGGTCAGCACCATCATCCCCGCCGCGCCCTCGGCGAAGTGTCCCTCGAGGGCCACGGACTCCACCGACGGGTCCCAACAGTGCCAGCTGCCGGGATCGCTCCAGAGGGCCCACACGTCGTGAGCGGTGGCTGAGGTGGTCACGGTCCGCGAGTACTCGAAGGTCACCGTCCGAACCTAACGCTGACGCGGGAGACCTACCAGACGGTCAGCCGAGGCGGGAGATGGTCATCTCACGATCGCCGAACCGGACCTTGTCGCCGTCCCGCAGCGTCGCGGGCCTGCCGCCGACCAGCCGCTTGGTGACGCCGGCCCGGATCAGGATCGAGCCGTTGGTGGAGGCGCGGTCCATCACCACGAGGGCGCCGTCGGGCACCACCTGGAACTGTGCGTGGGTCTTGGACAGGCTCATGTCGTCCGACGGGAGGGTGACCAGCCGCTTCACCGGCTCCCCCGGCCGTGGTTCGGGGCGTCGGCCGACGAGGGTCAGGCCGCGCACCTCGAACCGCTCACCGGTGTCGAAGGTGACCTGCCAGCGCACGATGGGCGTCTCGGCGTCGGCCGGGTGCGGCTGGGTGCGTTCGGACTGCGGCGGGGTGGACGGCGGGCTGGGCGGCGCTGTGGACGGCGGCCGGGCGGACGGCGGCGCGGCGGGGCGCGGCCCGAGCGCTGGCGTCAGGGCGGCTTCCGCGGAGGCGTCGGCCGGCGCCTCGCCGACCAGCGGCCAGCCGAGCCCCCGCTTGGGCGTCACCGTCGGCGTGGCTCCGGTCGCGGGCAGGGGCTCCGGCGGCGCGGCCGGCTGCTTGCCGCGGTGAGGGATCCGCCGCGGCGGCGTCGGTGAGGCCGGGACGAGCCGCATCGCGGTGAGGTTGACGACCTGGCGGGGCTCCTCCTCCTCGGGCTCGTCGACCGCCGGTCGTGGGCGTACGTCGACCACGACGGTGCCCGTCCGCAGGTCGTGCCAGCCGCGGCGCCAGCCGCTCGGGTCGACCATCGCAGTCCAGGCCAGCGCGGCCGCACCGAAGCCGAGCGTCGGCAGCGTCGCGACACCGAGCAGGAGGGTGCGCAGGATCGCGCGCAGGAGCCCGATCGGCCGGGCGTCCTCGAACGACAGCACCCGGATGCCGACCAGCGCCATGCCGGGTGTGACGCCGAAGAGGCCGACCATCACCGAGGTGAGCAGCCCGACCATCAGCACGGTGCCGGCGATCGCGGCCACCCCGGTCCAGAGTCGGCCGGGCTCGATGAGGGTCGTGTAGGCGACGTAGGCCTCCCCGCCGCAGACGCCCCAGGCGAAGAGGCGGTCGACGACGAACGCGTAGAACCGCCGGTCGGCCCCGGCGGCGAGGTGGTCTGTGGTCAGCTCCCCGGTGGCGGGGGCTGCGAGAGAGGCATCCGTCATGTCAGCTCAGGGACTGGTGACCTTGATGGTCACTCCGTCGCCGAGATCAATGATGGCACCCGGGACGAGCTGGACCGCGACACCCGGGGCCAGGCTCTCCGGGCTGAGACCGGGCTGCACGAGCACGGTCCCGTTGGTGGAGCCGAGGTCGGTGACCACGGCGCTCCCGTGGTCGGCGCCGGAGCCCGGACGGACCTCGATGTGGGTCGAGGAGATCTCCAGGTGAGGGCTCGGCACGGTGATGAGCTGGGGGTGCTCGGTGTCGTTGAACCGCCGGGCCTCGGGCGCCCGCCCGATCACGATGGCCCGGTCGACGTCGACGTCCTCGCCGTTCGAGATCTGGAGGCGGGCGACCGGCACGGTCACGTCGGGCGCGGGTGGCTGCCCGGGGATGCCGGGCGGTTCGGCCGGCGGCGGCTGCCACGCGCCGGTCACGGTGAGGCCGTCGTGGTCGGGGTCGGTCGACGCGGGCTCGACCATCGCCCCGGTGGTCGGCACGTCGGGCATCGGCGGCAGCACCGGCGCGGGCGGGGGTGGTGGCGGCAGGATCGGCGGGGGCGGAGGCGTCCAGGCCGGCGGCTCCGGCGACCGGACCGGCTCCTCGACGAACTCCTCGTGGCCGGGCCCGTCCGTCTCGTCGCCCCCCAGGGGGAACTCGCGCTCGTAGGCCGGCTCCTCGACGATCTCGTCGGGACCCTCGTGGGTCGGGGCCTCGTCGAGCCGCGAGATGCGGAACAGGCCGCCGTCGACGACGTAGGACGGCAGCTCGTCGTCGGCGTCCTCGTCGCGCAGCACGATGCTCATCCGCTCGACCGCGACCATCGAGCGCTCGACCCAGGTGGTGGCGTCGGAGCCCTCGAGCAGGACCGCCTCCCCGTCGACGTGGAACTCGGCGCGGGCGGGTCCGCGGATGACCACCCTGGTCTCGCCCTCGCCGGTGCTGACCAGCACGAAGGCAGGCAGGTCGCGCAGCCCGCCGGAGATGAGCGCGTCGAGGGTGACGTCGAAGCCGGCGCCGCCGTCGACGAGCTCCCAGAGGCCGGCCACGCGGGCCTTCTCGGTCGGCGGGAGGATCACCACGGCCCGCTCGCCGACGATGCCGAACCAGTCGCCGGGGCGATAGGAGCGCACGGGCTCGTCGGACGCCACGTGGTTCACGGCAGTGCCCCCAGCTTCTGCTCGAGACTCGCCCGCTGTCGCTCGGAGTCGTAGGTCTGGTCGGGGACCAATCCCACCACATCGACGATCACAGCGGTGGCGTTGTCGTCACCTCCAGCCGCCAGGGCCGCCTCGATCAGCCGGTCCGCGGCGTCGCGCGGATCGGGGCTCCCGGTCAGGATCGCGGCGATCTGGCCGTCGTCGACCAGGCCGCTGACCCCGTCGCTGCAGAGCAGCAGTCGATCCACCTCGGTGAGCGGCAGCACGAAGAAGTCGGGCCGCTCCGGCCGCTGTCCGCCCAGCGCGCGGGTGATGACGTGCCGCTCCGGGTGCCCGTGCGCCTCGGAGGCGGTGATCTCGCCGGAGTCGACCAGCTCCTGGACCACGCTGTGGTCGACGCTGACCTGGCGCAGCCTGCCGCCTGCGACGGCGTAGATGCGTGAGTCGCCGAGGTTGGCGAGCAGCCAGGCCGGGGCGCCGTCGTCCTCGACGAGCAGGGCGGCGACGACCGTGGTGCCGGGTGTACGTCGGGGGCCCGGTCCGCCGGACGCGGCGTAGTCGGAGATCCTCCGCTGGCTGGCCTCGAGCACGGCGGTGACCGCCTCGGCGCCGCGGGTCGGGTCGTAGCCCTCCTCGGCCAGCCTGGCGAACTCCTCGACCACGATCCCGCTGGCGACGTCGCCGTTCTCGTGACCGCCCATGCCGTCGGCCACCACGAAGACCGGCGGCGCGACCAGGTGGGCGTCCTCGTTGTTCTCGCGGAGCAGACCGACGTCCGACCTCGCTCCACTGTGGAGCTCGACCTGGGTCACCGCTGTGGGCCTGTCTCTAGAATCGGTCGGATGGCCAAGGAGGGATACCGCTCGCTCGCCGACCAGCTTCGTGGCTGGCCGGACGACCGGCTGTCCCGCCTGCTGTCCGCGCGTCCCGACCTGGCCACACCCGCTCCTCATGACTCCGGCCAGCTGGCCTCGCGCGCGACCACGCGGTCGTCGTTGCTGCGCGCGCTGGACCAGCTCACCCGGCTCGAGCTCTCCGTTCTAGATGCCCTCGTCGTCGCAGGTCAAACGTCACATGCGACGTTGACGGGGATGGTCCACGCCGAAGCCGGCCGGGTCCGCGAGGCGATCGACCGCCTGGTCGACCTGGCGCTGGCCTGGGAGTCGACGGGCGGGTTGCGTCCGCTGAGCGGGATCGCGGAGGCGCTGGTCGGTGGACCGGAGGCGGGCGTGAGCGGGCTGCGGCCCGCATCGGCGCCCACGCCGGCAGCGCGCGAGGTCACCGGCAGGCTGGCCGAGGTGTCGGAGCCGGCCCGCGCGATGCTCGAGCACGTCCTGGCCGCCGGGGGCGAGGCGACCACCGACGAGGCGCGCCGGACCGTGTCGCCCGCCGACGCCGCCACGCCGGCCGAAGAGCTGCTCGCCCGCAGGCTGCTGGTGCCGCGCGGCACCGGCACGGTGATCGTGCCCGGCGAGGTCGGTCTCGCCCTTCGCGGCGGGCACACGACCGTCGAGCGCGTCGACGAGGTGCCGGAGCTGGCGTCGACCGAGCGCACCGAGCGGCAGGTCGACTCGACGGCGGCGGGTGCGGCCTTCGAGGCCGTACGCCGGATCGAGCTGCTCCTCGACCTCTGGGGCGCAGAGCCGCCCTCGGCGCTGCGCAGCGGCGGACTCGGCGTGCGCGACCTGCGGGCCACCGCCGCGGCGCTGCACGTCGACGAACCCACCGTGGCGCTGTTCGTCGAGATCGCCTCGGCGGCCGGGCTGGTCGCGACCGCCGCAGACGGCGTGGGCAACCAGGTGTGGCTGCCCACCGACCTGGTCGACACGTGGGTGCTGCGGGCGCCGGCGGAGCGCTGGGCCGGGCTGGCCCGCACCTGGCTGGACAGTCCGCGGATGCCCGGGCTGGTCGGCTCCCGCGACGCCGCCGGCAAGCCGTGGAACGCCTTGGCGCCCGAGCTGGCCGGCAGCCACATGCCCGAGACCCGGGCGATGACGCTGGCGGCGATGGCGGAGCTCCCCGACGGCGGGTGCCTGGCGGCCGGGACCGGCGTGCCGTCCGTGGTCGCGGTGCTGCGCTGGCAGCGGCCTCGTCGGCCGCGGAGCCGCGCCGACCAGGTGCTGTGGACGGTCACCGAGGCGGCCGTCCTCGGGGTGACCGGTCTCGACGGCCTGGCGACGTACTCCCGCGACCTGCTGGCGGGCGAGGACGAGAAGGCGCACAAGGCGTTGGCCGGGCTGCTGCCCGAGCCGGTCGACCACGTGCTGCTGCAGGCCGACCTCACCGCGGTCGCGCCCGGTCCGCTGGAGTCGCAGCTGGCCCGACGGCTGCAGCTGGTCGCAGACGTGGAGTCGCGCGGCGGCGCGACGACCTACCGCTTCTCGCCCGGCTCGGTCCGGCGTGCGCTGGACACCGGCTGGACCGCGGTCGAGCTGCACGAGTTCCTCGGGTCGGTGTCCCGCACGCCGGTGCCCCAGCCACTCAGCTACCTGGTCGACGACACCGCGCGAACCTTCGGGTCGGTGCGGGTCGGTCACGCCGAGGCGTTCCTGCGCGCCGACGACGAGACCTCGCTGACCGAGCTGCTGCACCACCCCAAGGCGTCGTCGCTCGGGCTGCGCCGGATCGCGCCCACCGTGCTGGTCAGCACCGTGCCGCTGGACCTGCTGCTGCCCCGGCTGCGTGAGCTCGGCGCCGCTCCCGTCGTCGAGGCGGAGGACGGCACCGTCCACGTCGTGCGCCCGGACCAGCGGCGGGCGCGCACCCCCCGTGAGCACCGCGGGCGCGGAGCCGCCTCGGCCCGGCGTACGGCGACGGTCTCGGCGGTCGTCACCGCGATCCGCTCGGGCGACCGCGCCGCGTCGTCGCGACCGACCGGTCCGGAGTCGGCGCTCTCCCCCTCCGGTTCGCTGGCCGCCCTGCGCGAGGCGGTGGAGGGCGACCGATCGGTGCTGATCGTCTACGTCGACAACCACGGCACCCGCAGCGAACGCGTCGTCGACCCCGTCTCCGTCGAGGGCGGAGTGCTCACCGCGCACGACCAGCGCTCCGACGACGTGCGCACCTTCGCGGTCCACCGGATCACGGCTGTAAGACCCATTTCGGGGTAGACCCGTATCCTTGAATCGTGGACTTCACCCGCTACGCCGAGCGGTCGGCCGGCCTGCTCAACGCCTCCATCCCTGATGTCGAGGCGCTCCAGGCCCACCTCGCCGACCGCGAGTGGCTGGTGCCCCAGTGCACCGATCGCGACTGCATGCTGGTGCGGAAGTTCCAGCGCGAGCTGCGACCGGTCTTCGAGGCGTCGGCCGACGGTGACACGGCTGCCGTCATCGACGGGATCAACGAGCTGATGGTCCGCCACCCGATCACGCCGCAGATCTCCAGCCACGACCCCGAGCAGCTCCACATCCACGCGGCCTCGAAGTCCCAGTCGGTCGCCGAGCTGCTCGTGGGCGAGGCGCTCCTCGGCCTGGCCAACCTCGTCTGCGACCTCGGCCCCACCCGGCTCGGCGTCTGCGCGGCCACGCCGTGCGCCCACGTCTACGTCGACACCTCCCCCAACCAGTCGCGGCGCTACTGCTCCGACCGGTGCTCCTCACGCGCCAACGTCGCGGCCTACCGCGCCCGTCAGAAGGCCGTCGCGTCGGCGTGATCACCCCACGAGATCGCTCGCTGCACTCGCGCTTCCGCGGGGACTCCGAACAACATGAATGACGGACCCCTCATCGTCCAGTCCGACAAGACGCTGCTGCTCGAGGTCGACCACGAGCGCGCTGCGGACTGCCGCAAGGCCATCGCGCCGTTCGCCGAGCTCGAGCGGTCGCCGGAGCACATCCACACCTACCGGCTGACCCCGCTCGGCCTCTGGAACGCCCGCGCCGCCGGCCACGACGCCGAGCAGGTCGTCGACACGCTGCTCGACTACAGCCGCTACGCCGTCCCGCACGCGCTGCTGGTCGACGTCGCCGAGACGATGGCGCGCTACGGACGCCTCCGACTCGAGAAGCACCCGATCCACGGACTGGTCCTGGCCTCGACCGACCGGCCGGTGCTCGAGGAGGTGCTGCGGGCCAAGAAGGTCGCGGGGATGCTGGGCGACCGCATCGACGACGACACCGTCGTCGTGCACGGCTCCGAGCGCGGCAACCTCAAGCAGGCGCTGCTCAAGCTGGGCTGGCCCGCCGAGGACTTCGCCGGCTACGTCGACGGCGAGGCGCACCCGATCTCGCTCGACCTCAGCGACTGGAACCTGCGCGACTACCAGCGCGAGGCCGCCGAGTCGTTCTGGCACGGCGGCTCCGGGGTCGTGGTGCTGCCGTGCGGCGCCGGCAAGACACTGGTCGGCGCGGCCGCGATGGCTCACGCCCAGGCGACCACGCTGATCCTGGTCACCAACACCGTCTCCGCACGCCAGTGGAAGGACGAGCTGCTCCGGCGTACGTCTCTGACCGAGGAGGAGATCGGCGAGTACTCCGGCTCGGTCAAGGAGATCCGGCCGGTCACCATCGCGACCTACCAGGTGATGACCACCAAGCGGCAGGGCGCCTACCGGCACCTCGAGCTGCTCGACGCCCGCGACTGGGGGCTCATCGTCTACGACGAGGTGCACCTGCTGCCGGCCCCGATCTTCCGGATGACGGCAAACCTGCAGGCCCGCCGCCGGATCGGGCTCACCGCCACCCTCGTGCGGGAGGACGGGCGCGAGGGTGACGTGTTCTCGCTCATCGGGCCGAAGCGCTACGACGCCCCCTGGAAGGACATCGAGGCGCAGGGCTGGATCGCGCCGGCCGACTGCGTCGAGGTCCGGGTCACCCTGCCCACCGACGAGCGGGTCGCCTACGCGATCTCCGAGCCGGAGGAGCGCTACCGGATCGCCGCGTGCACGCCGCAGAAGCTCCAGGTCGTCCGCGACCTGGTCGCCGCCCACGCCGACCAGCCCACCCTGGTGATCGGCCAGTACATCGACCAGCTCGACGAGCTCGCCGCCGCCCTCGACGCCCCTCTCATCAAGGGCGAGACGACGGTCAAGGAGCGGCAGCGCCTCTTCCAGGCGTTCCGCACCGGTGAGATCGGCCTGCTCGTGGTCTCCAAGGTCGCCAACTTCTCCATCGACCTGCCCTCGGCCGAGGTCGCCATCCAGGTCTCCGGGGCCTTCGGCTCCCGGCAGGAGGAGGCGCAGCGCCTCGGGCGGCTGCTGCGGCCCAAGAGCGAGGGCAAGTCCGCGCACTTCTACACGATCGTCTCCCGCGACACCGTCGACGCCGACTTCGCCCAGAACCGGCAGCGGTTCCTCGCCGAGCAGGGCTACGCCTACCGGATCGTGGACGCCGAGGACCTGCCTGCCTGAGCGCGGTTCGCAGCCGCTGCGACTTCCCCCGGGTCTCCGGGCGGGGCATCATCAGCCCGGACCATCGATCGAAGAGCGCACGAGCCGAGAGCGGACGAGTCGGAGAAGAGGCCCCGTGGACGAGGACCAGGGCGTCGTCGTGAGCGACGACGGCCGCCGGGTGCGGCCGGTCAAGTCCCTGCTGAAGGCGCTCGACGTCCTCGTCACGCTGGGCGGCAGCGAACGAGCACTGACCCTCAGCGAGATCGTCGCGAGCACCGGCTTCTCCCGGACCGCGGTCTACAACCTCCTGACGACCTACGAGCTCCGCGGCCTGGTGCGCCGCGACTCCCACAACCGATACGAGCTCGGCTGGGGCCTCTTCGAGCTGGGCGAGCAGGCACGCTCCCGGTCCGATCTCAGCGACGCCTCCCGTCCGGTGGTCGAGGACCTGGCCGAGAGCACCGGCGAGACCGTCCTGCTCGGCGTCCTCGACCGCGGCTGCGTCATCTATGTCGAGAAGGCGGAGAGCCGACGGTCGATCCGGATGGTCGAGGCGCCGGGCCGTCGTCTCCCCCTCCACGAGTCGGCCACCGGGCTCGTCCTGCTCGCGCTCGCCGCACCGAGGTTCCGCGAGCGGTACGTCGCCGACCTCGCGGCCGCTCGCGGGGACGACGGCACCTCGGAGCGGCTGCTGGCCGCCACCGAGGTGATCCGCGCCCGCGGATATGCCACGTCGGTGCAGGACCTCGACCCGGACCTCACCAGTGCGTCCGTCCCGGTGCACGGCCCCGACGGCGAGCCGGTCGCGGCACTGACCGTCGCGGGGCCCGCGAGCCGCCTCACCGGGGCGAGGGTCGAGCAGTTCCTGCCCGAGATCCTCGCGGCCGCGTCCGGGATCAGCAAGGCCCTCGGGGGCCGCGGCCGCCCTTGACAGCCCGCGGACGACTCTCTACGTTTCGACACCAGTCGTCTGTGACACAGACATAGCGTCTGCAATACAGACAAAGCGAACTCGACTGGGGAGAATGCAGATGCGCCGGAACACCGTCAGAGCAGCAGCCGTTCTCGGGACCCTCGCCCTGTGCGCCGCCACAGCCAGCTGCTCGGGCGAGAGCGCCACCGAACAGCAGGGCGGCGGCGGATCCGGAGACGGGAAGAAGGTCACGATCAGCCACTGGCAGCACCAGAGCGACGCCCGAGCCAAGCTGGTCCAGGAGTTCGTCGACGGCTACGACGACGCCGCCGTCGACTTCCAGTCGATCCCCTACGAGTCCTACTTCCAGAAGCTGGGCGCCGCCCTCGAGGCCGGCAACGGTCCGTGCGTCTTCCAGCTCCCGGCCAACATCCTGGCCGAGTTCTACGGTCGCGGCGAGCTCGATCCCGTGCCCGACTCGATCATGTCGACCGACGAGATCGAGTCGGACTTCACGCCCGCGTCGATCAAGCTGCTCAAGATCGACGGCTCCTACTACGCGCTGCCCACCGACGTGCAGACGATGATGCTCTTCTACAACGACGACCTCTTCGAGGCGGCCGGCCTGGACCCGACCCAGGACTTCGCGACCTGGGACGACCTCGTCGCCGCGGCGGAGAAGCTGACCACGTTCTCGGGCGACAAGATGACGCAGGCCGGCCTCGACATCTCGGCCTCGCCGTACCAGTGGTTCTACACCGCGCCGACCCTGGCCTACTCCGACGGCCTCGTCAACGACGAGTCGGGCGACGTCAACTACGACTCCGACCCCGGCTACCAGGCATGGGACCGGATCACCAGCCTGGTGACCGAGGACCACGTCGACGACCCGGAGTTCCTCGCCGAGCAGAGCAAGTTCACGATCGGCAAGGCCGCGATGACGTTCAAGGAGTTCACCTTCACCGGCGTCTACGGCCTCAGCTCGGACGACCTTCACTTCAGCGTCCACCAGGCACCGCCGATCACCGACGACGCGCCCGCCCAGGTGGCGATCACCTCGTGGTCCTACGCCGTCTCGGCGGACTGCGCGGACAAGGACGCCGCGTGGAAGTGGGTCGCCTACCTCACCTCCGAGGACTCCCAGAGGAAGTGGATCGAGGGCGGTGCCGAGCTGCCGTCGCGCACGGCGCTGCTCAGCGACTCCTCACTCCAGACCGACCCGAACATCGCCGCGGGCTTCAAGGCGCTGGAGAACGCCATCCCCTACGACTCCAACGGCTGGGACGACGCCTACGCGGTCCAGCAGGAGATCTGGGACGAGATCGTGCTCAACGGCACGGACGTGGAGACCGCTGTGAACAAGGGTGCCGAGGACGAGCGGGACCTCTACCGCAGCAAGGGCCTCTTGGAGTGACCTCGACCGTCGTACGACGAGAGCGAGGGGCCAGGTCGAGGAGGGCTCTGCGTCGTCACCAGACGCGCTGGGCCTTCCTGTTCCTGACCCCTGCCCTCGTCCTCTTCGGGCTCACCGTCTTCTACCCGATGGCCCGGGCCCTCCAGTACAGCCTCTACAAGTGGCCGCTCGGGGCCGAGAAGACCTTCGTCGGACTCGACAACTACCGCCGGCTGGTCCTCGACGACGAGGCCTTCCACAAGTCGATCCAGGTGACGCTCTACTTCACGGTGCTGAGCGTGCTCCCCACGATCCTGCTCTCGCTGTTCCTCGCGGTGCTGCTCAACGACGCACGGCTGCGGCTCCGCGGGCTGTTCCGCACGATCTACTTCGTGCCGGTGGTCACCTCGCTGGTCGCGGTCGCCTACGTGTGGCGGGCACTGCTCGAGCCGTCGTTCGGCCTGGTCAACACGGTGCTCGGCTGGTTCCACATCAGCGGACCGGGCTGGCTCGCCTCCCCTGACTGGGCGCTCCAGGGCATCGCCTTGATGACCATCTGGCGCGACCTCGGCTTCTACATGGTCGTCTTCCTCGCCGGGCTGCAGGCGATCCCGCGCGAGGTGAGCGACGCGGCGCGTATCGACGGCGCTGGGGCGTGGCGCCGCTTCTGGCACGTCACCTTCCCGCTGCTCAACCCGAGCATCGTGCTGGCCGCGGTGATCGGCGTGATCAACGGGTTGCAGCTGTTCACCCAGACCTACGTCATGACCGGCTCGCCGCAGCAGCTACCGGGCGGCCCGCTCAGCAGCACCCGGTCGGTGGTGCTCTACGTCGTGGAGCAGACCTTCCGGCCACTGGAGATGGGCTACGGCTCAGCCGCGGCCTTCCTGCTCTTCGTGCTCATCATGATCGTCACTCTCATCCAGTTCCGGCTCATCCAGCGAAGGTTCGAGTACTGATGCGCGCCATGTCCCGGTCCTTCGACCTCACGAAGTACCTGCTGCTCCTCGTGGGCGCGGTGGTGATGCTGACCCCGCTCGCCTGGATGGTCCTGGCGTCGTTCAAGACGCTGCCGGAGATCCTCGCCTTCCCCCCGACGTTCCTCCCCAACCAGGTCAACCTCGACAACTACCGCTCGGTCTTCGACACCGCGGACTTCGTCCGCTACTTCGCCAACAGCGCCATCATCGCCGCGATCAGCGTGGTGAGCGTGCTGCTGACCAGCTCGATGGCCGGCTACGCGTTCGCGAAGTTCTCGTTCCCCGGCCGCGACGCGCTCTTCGTCCTCGTGCTGGCGACCCTGATGATCCCGTTCCAGGTGCGGGTGATCCCGCTCTACGTGCTCGCGAGTGACCTGCACCTGCTCAACACCTACGCCGGCATGGTGATGCCGACGCTGGTCGACGCGTTCGGCATCTTCTTGATGAGGCAGTACCTGATGTCGATCCCGAGCGAGCTGATCGAGAGCGCCCGCGTCGATGGTGCCGGCGAGCTGCGCATCTTCTTCCAGATCGTGCTGCCGCTGGCCAAGCCGGCCCTCTCGGCGCTGACGATCTTCACGTTGGTGATGAGCTGGGAGTCGTTCCTCTGGCCGCTGCTGGTGGCGTCCTCACCCGACATGTACACACTGCCGCTGGGACTGGCCCAGTTCGCGGGTCGCTTCCTCAACCGCACCGACCTGCAGATGGCGGCGGCCACGATGACGGTCCTGCCGCTGCTCATCGCCTTCCTCTTCATGCAGAAGAGGTTCATCGAGGGCATGTCCACGACGGGGATGAAGTGAGACCGGGACCAGGGCGCAGCCACGCGATCGAGGCACACGAGACGGACAGGGACGTGACCATGGCAGAGGCGGCAGCTCCGTCCGGCGGGATCGGCATCGACGTGGGCGGCTCGAAGATCGCCGGCGTGGTGATCGATCCGTCGGGTTCGGTGGTGGCCAGCAAGCGGATGCGCACCCCCAAGGAAGGCGGTGGTGCCGTCGTCGACGCGTGCATCGAGGTGGCCTCCGGGCTGCTCGAGGTGGCGCGCTCGGGTGGGGTCGCTCTCGGCCCGCTGGTGATCGGGATGCCCGGCACCATCGACTCGGTGCGCGGAGTGGTCCGGGACTCGCCGGTGCTCAAGATGGTCGACTTCGACGTGATGGCCGAGGTGCAGAGCGCCGTCGGCCACCCGACCACGGTGATCCACGACGTGAAGGCCGCGGCGTTCGGCGAGCTGATGGCCGGTGCGGGCATCGGTCAGGCCGACGCCGCCTACCTCAACATCGGCACCGGCGTCTCCATGTCGTTCGTCTTCGACTGGCAGGTGCACCGGGGGGTCAGAGGACTGGCCGGCGAGATCGGCCACGTGCGCGCGGTTCCCGACGGCGTCAGGTGCAACTGCGGCCGCTACGGCTGCCTGGAGACCGTCGCCTCCGGGCCGGCGATCGCGCGCGCGGCGGGCATCCCGGTCGGCGGTGTCGAGGCGGTCGCCGTCGCGGCCGCGGACGGCGACGAGCGGGCGATCACGGCGATCACGGATGCCGCGAGCCACCTCGGACGGGTGCTGGCCGACTACCTCACCGTGCTCGACCTCCAGCTGCTGATGGTCGGAGGCGGGGTGTCCGAGGTCGGACCGCTGTTGCTGGGCCGGCTCCAGGAGTCGATCGACGAGCAGCTCGAGGACGTCGAGGCGACGGTGCGGGTCGTTGCCGCTGCGCTCGGCCCGGAGTCCGGAGTGCTCGGAGCCGCCCACCGCTCGCGGCTGCTGCGCGACGACCGGCGCACGACTCGGTGGTGACGGCGCGATGAAGGTGGGACTGGTCGGCGCCGGCTACATCGCGGCGTCGCACGCCGGCGGGTACGCCGCCGACCCGCGCGCCGAGCTTGCCTACGTCGTCGAGCCGGTGGCCGAGAAGGCGGCTGCGCTGGCCGCGACCTACGGCGTGCGGCCGCTGCCCGACCTCGAGGCGCTGCTCGCCTCCGACGTGGAGATCCTGAGCATCTGCACACCGTCGCCCACCCACGCGGACCTCGCGGTGGCGGCGCTGGACGCCGGCAAGCACGTCCTCTGCGAGAAGCCGGTGGCCCGCACGCTGACCGACGGGCAGCGGATCGTCGACGCCGGGAGCCACAGCGCCGGGCTGCTGATGATCGGGCACGTGTCCCGCTTCGAGCCGGACCACCGGGCCGCGTACGCCGCCGTCCGCGCCGGAGGCATCGGCGAGGTGCGGATGATGTCGCAGTCGCTGGTCGGCGAGCGGCCCCGGTGGAGCGAGCAGGACTGGCTGGACGACCCCGACCAGTCCGGCGGGCCGCTCGTGGACCTCGCGATCCACTCCTTCGACTACCTCACCTGGGTCTGCGGCGCGCGTCCGGTACGCGTGCACGCGGTGGGCTCGACCGGCGCCGACGGCGTGGTGGACTACGCGCTCGCGACGGTGCGCTACGACAGTGGCGCGCTGGCCCTGGTGGAGACGAGCTGGGCCCAGCCGGCCGGGCACGGTCTCGAGCTCGCCACCGAGCTGACCGGCAGCGCGGGCCGGATCACCTGGGACTACGCCGGCACCGCGGTGGGCAGCCTCAAGCGCGCCGGTGCCGCGCCCACGGCGATCAGCCAGCTCGGCAACCGCGGCTTCGTGGCTGAGATCGAGGCGTTCCTCGACGCGGTCGAGTCGGGCGGACCGAGCCCCGTGCCGGCCGAGGACGGGCTGCTCGCGCTCGAGGTCGCCCTGGCTGCCACAGAGTCGCTGGAGACCCGGCGCGTCGTGCACCTGACGGACCGGCGGAAGGGGTCGCAATGATCGACGTGGTGCTGCTGGGGGTGGCACACACCCCGCACGCCCTGTCCTACGCCGACGCCCTCCGCCGGAGTCGGACCGGCCGGCTGGCCGGGATCTTCGACCCCTCACCCGAGCTCGGTGGACCGCTGGCCGAGGAGCTCGGCGTGTCCTACTACAGCGATGCGGGCGAGCTGGTCGACCGGGCTCGACCGGCCGCCGCCGTGGTGTGCAGCGCGAGCGACCGGCACCGCGAGCTCGTCGAGCTGGCGGCCTCGCGCGGCGTACACGTGCTGTGCGAGAAGCCGCTGGCCACCACGGTCACCGACGCGGCCGCGATGGTCGACACCTGTCGAGCCCACGGCGTCCAGCTGCACACGGCCTTCGTCTCGCGCTTCTACCCTGCGCTGCGGCAGGCTCGCGACCTCGTCGCCCGCGGCGAGCTGGGCACTGTGCGGGGCATGGTGGGCGGCAACCGCGGCCGACCGCCGCTGCCGCCGCGCTATCCCGAGTGGATCACGAACCCCTCGGCCTCCGGGGGTGGTGCACTGATCGACCACTCCGTGCACGTGGTCGACGCGATGCGCTTCGTCACGGGTCTGGAGGCGCACGAGGTGCTTGCGGAGACCGCGACCTCGTTCGTCGACAGCGACGTCGAGGACAGTGCGCTCGTGTCGGTCGTCTTCGACGGCGGAGTGCCCGCGAGCGTCGACCCCAGCTGGTCGGTCACCCCCGACAGCCCGTGGAGCTACGACTTCTACCTGCGCGTGCTCGGCAGCGAGGGCACCGTGTCGATCTCCACCGGTCGGGAGGCACTCGCGGTGTCGGGTTCGCACGGTGACCGTACCTACGCCTTGGTCCCGTTCGAGCCGGACATCGACCAGGCCATGGTCGAGGCCTTCCTGCGGTCTGTGCTGGAGGGGCGGGTGCTGGACCCGTGCGCGACCGGTGTGGACGGGCTGCGGGCGCTCGAGGTCGCTTGCGCTGCCTACGCGTCCGTCGACCGGGAGCGGTTCGTCGCCACGGCAGCGGCCGAACGTGGATGACGTCGCCGTCCTGGCGGGCCGAGCGCTCATCGACGGCCGGCTCACGGGGCCGGTGACGCTCACCGTCGCCGACGGGCTGATCGTGTCGATCGATCCGCCCCGCACCCACGATGTGCTCGACGCGTCCGCCGCCACGGTGGTGCCCGGTCTGATCGACGTGCACACCCACGGAGCGGCCGGCGTGCAGGTGATCGACGGCAGGGCCGAGGACCTCGACCGGCTCGCGAGGTTCTACGCCGCCCACGGCGTGACTGCCTTCCTGGCCACCGTGAGCGGCAGCAGGGACCACCTGCTCGCCGGCATCTCCGCGGTACGCACCTACCTCGAGGCGTCGCCGACCCGCGGAGCCCGGTGCCTCGGGCTGCACCTCGAGGGGCCCTTCATCAGTCCCCAGGCCCAGGGCGCCTTCCGACCCGAGTCGGTCCTGGCCGCGGACACCGGCCTCTTCGAGGAGCTCCTGGGCGCTGCCGCAGGACACCTCCGGTTGATCACGATCGCCCCGGAGCTCCCCGGAGCGGACCAGGTCATCGAGCTGGCCCTGCGGCACGGCGTCGCCTGCTCGGTCGGGCACTCCGTGGCAACGGCCACCGAGGTCACCCGTGCGGTCGACGCGGGGGTCCGAGGCGTCACCCACCTCTTCAACGCCATGGGGCCGTTCCACCACCGCGAGCCCGGCCTGGTCGGCGTGGCCCTCACCGACCCCCGGCTGATCTGCGAGATCGTCGCCGACGGCGTGCACCTGCATCCCGCCGCCGTCCTGCTCGCCGCAAGAGCGAAGGGTGTCTCGGGCCTCGCGCTGGTCAGCGACTCGATCGCCGCCACCGGCCTGCCGGACGGCGACTACGAGCTGGAGGAGCAGCACGTCACGGTGAAGGACGGCGAGGCCCGGCTTGTCGACGGCACCCTCGCCGGCAGCACCCTCACGCTCGATCTCGCGGTGGCGAACCTCTCCCGTTGGGCGGACGTCCCCTGGGAGGACGCCGTGGCCTCGGCCACCGAGGTTCCGGCGCGGCTGCTGGGGATGGAGGATGAGCGAGGTGTGATCGCGGTGGGCAGAGCCGCCGACCTGGCGGCGTTCGGCCCCGACCGCCAGCTGCTCTGGACGATGGTCGCAGGCGTACGACACCCTGCCGGCGCGTCGTGAGCACGGTGATGCTCGAGGAGATCCTCGAGCAGCCCGCTGCGATCGCGCGGACCCTGGCGGCGACGCGTCCCATGGTCGGCGACGTACGGCGGCTCGCACGCGGTCGCCCCCAGGTGCTCTTCGCTGCGCGCGGCTCCTCCGACAACGCCGCGATCTACGGCCGCTACCTGATCGAGGTGGTCGCCGGCCGGGCCACGGCTTCGCTCGCACCGAGCGTCGCGACCCGCTACCGCCGGCGGGTCGACCTGCACCATGCGCTCGTGGTGTGCATCTCCCAGTCGGGAGAGACCGCGGAGCTGCTGGAGACGCTCACCTGGGCGCGGGCCTGCGGCGCCGCGACCCTGGTCGTCACGAATGTCCGCCACAGCTCGCTCGCCCAGGTGGCAGACCTCGCGCTCGTCACCGCTGCGGGGCACGAGCGAGCCGTCCCGGCGACGAAGACCTTCACCGCACAGCTCGTGGCCATGGCGGTCATCGCCGAGGCGCTGGCGTCAGACCTCGACGCCCTCTCCGGCCTGGACCGGGTGGCCGACTCCGTGGCCGAGCTGGTGGGCCGGCAGACCGGGATCGAGCAGGCGGTCGACGTGCTGCTCAGCCGGCCGCGCACGCTCGTCACCGGACGCGGGCTCACCTACGCCGTCTCGGCGGAGCTGGCGCTGAAGCTCCAGGAGACCTGCCTGCGACCAGTCCCAGGTCTGTCGTACGCCGACCTGCGCCACGGCCCGATCGCGATCGTCGACGAGCGGACCGCCGCGGTGGTGGTGGCCCCCCGGGACGGCCCGGTGCTGGGGGGGCTCACCCAGCTCGTGCCGGAGCTCCGCCACCGTGGTGCGGCCGTCGTGGGGATCGGCGGTGACCAGGCCTTCGCCCGCCAGGTCGACCTCGCGGTCCCCGGGCCGGACCTGTCCGAGGCGCTCGCACCGATCGGGCTCGTGGTGGCCGGACAGCTCGTCGTCGAGGGGGTGGCCCGCGGCCTCGGGCTCGACCCGGACACTCCGCGTGGCCTGCGCAAGATCACCCAGACCGACATCGAGGAGATCCCGTGACCTTCGAGCTCGACCTGCTCCTCGAGAACGCCACCGTGCACACCATGCACGGGAGCCGCCCGCGAGCCACCAGCATCGGCATCTGGAACGGCCGCATCGTCGGCCTCGACGACGAGGTGGCCGGTTGCCCTGCGATCCGCGTGGTCGACCTGGACGGCGCGACGGTACTGCCGGGGTTCCACGACGCGCACTGCCACACCACGTCGTACGGCGTCTCCGCCACGCAGCTCGAGCTCAGCGACAGCCCGACCGTCGACGCCGTGCTGCAGCGAGTGGCCGAGCACGCGCAAGGTCTTCCGGACCAGGGCTGGGTGATCGGGGTCGGGTACCTCGATCGGGTAGCCCCGGGCCGGCACCCGACCAGCGCCGAGCTCGACCAAGCCGCAGGTGGGAGGCCGGTGTGGCTGACGCACCGGTCCGGTCACATGTGCGCGGTGTCCTCGGCGGTGCTCCGCCTGCTTCCGCAGCCCCTTCCCGCGCTCGCGGCCGACTACGTGCACAGAGACGCGCACGGCGACCCGACCGGGCTGCTGGAGGAGGCCGCCATGGAACTGGTGAAGGAGGTCGTCGGCCCTGGCTCGGTCGAGCAGATGGTGACGGCGATCGACGTGGCGACCCGGCAGTACGTCAGCGAGGGGATCACCAGCATCACGGAGGCCGGCATCGGCTGCCCGGGGGTCGACCACAGCCCGCTCGAGATCAGGGCGTGGCAGCTCGCCGCGCGTGAAGGCCGGGCACGGACACGTGCCCATCTGATGGTCTACAGCGAGCTGTTCCACGACCTGGCGCATCACCCGGACGACACGGGCGCCTTCGGCCTCGATCTCGGCCTGCACACCGGCCTCGGCGACGACCGGGTTCGCGTGTCCGCGATGAAGGTGTGGCTCGACGGCGCGGGCTCGGCCGGGCGCGCAGCGAGCGGCCAGGACGACGATCCGGACGCGCATCTCGTCGACGACCCGCGCCGCCTCCACCGGATGGTCGTGGACGCCCACCGGTCCGGCTGGCAGGTGGCCGCCCACGCGATGGGTGACCGCGCCGTCGACCTCTTCCTCGACGCGCTGCAGGAGGCTGGACCGGAGCAGGAGGTCCGCCTGCGCCGACACCGCATCGAGCACGGCGGGCTGATCCGTCCCGACCAGGTGGAGCGCCTGAGCAGGCTCGGCGTGGTGGTGGTGATCCAGCCGGCGTTCATCGGCGAGCTCGGCGACGTCCTCGCCCATCACTTCGGCGCCTCCCGTGTCGGCTGGTCGATTCGACAGCGCAGCCTCCTCGACGCAGGCGTCGTCGTCGCTGCGAGCTCCGACCGGCCGGTCGCTCCCGGCGCGCCTCTCCTCGGAGTCCAGGCCATGGTCGAGAGGCTGACCGCCTCCGGGGTGCCCTACGGCGCCGCCGAGCGCGTCCCGGTGGAGGACGCGCTGCGTGCCTACACCCGCGACGCGGCCTACGCGGCCGGCGTCGAGCAGCGGGTCGGCACGGTGTCGGCTCGCCAGCTGGCCGACCTCGTCGTGCTCGACGCCGACCCGACGACGGTCTCCACGTCCGGCATAGCCGAGATCGGGGTGCTCGCCACCTTCGTCGGAGGTCAGGCGGTCCACGACCCAGGTCGGCTGTCCGAGCCCGCCTGACCGTGCTGCCTGTCCCCGGCCGCGACGTAGGTTCCCACCATGAGTGACATGCCGCCCCCTGGCCCACCGCCGCGGCCGGCGGGCGGGGCACCGGATGCGACGACGCCCCCGCAGTCGGACATGGGCTGGCTGCGGCTGACCCTGCAGGGCAGCGCCCTGTCGAGCAGCCTGATCACTCCCGCGGTGATGGTCAACGGATGGCGAGTACCCTCCCACTACGGGGAGAACGTCATTCCGGTCCACGCCGGGCCGATCCGCATCGACGTCAGCTGCCGGTGGCTGATGAAGTTCGGTGAGGCGACGCTCGAGTCGCAGGTACCGGCCGGGGATCAGGTGACGGCCTACTACGCGGCGCCGTGGCACCAGTTCAGCCGGGGCGCGATCGGCCACGAGAAGCAGCGGCGGCCGGGAGCGGTCGGCTTCTCCGTGATGGTGGCGGTGATCGCGCTGGTCGTGGTGGTGATCTTCGTGCTGCCGAACCTGTAGGTGCCCGAGAGAGGCGAAGATGTTGCACCCACGAGACCCCGCCGACCCGGTCGAGCCCCAGCACCGGGACATGCGCACGCTCTCGGTCCTCGCCTACTTCGGGGACGACCCCGACCGCGTCTACCAGCTCGTCCAGTGGCTCCCGGTCCTGGAGCTCCTCGACAACCTGGAGCCCGTCGGCATCGTGCTGCGCCAGGAGGACACCGCTGCCGTGGTCCGCGAGCTGACGACACTGCCCGTCCTGGTGGCCGAGGAGTTCGCCGAGCTGCGCGCGGCCTACGCCGAGCTGGACGGCAAGGTGGTGCTCTACTGCAACAACTCGATGCGCAACTTCCAGTCACTGCTCGAGCCCCGGATGCTGCACGTCCACATCAACCACGGCGAGAGCGACAAGCAGAGCATGGCGAGCAACAATGCCAAGTCCTACGACCGTGTCTTCGTCGCCGGCGAGGCCGCGGTGCAGCGGATCGCCCACGGGCTGCTGGAGTTCGACACCTCGAGCCTCGTGCAGATCGGCCGCCCTCAGCTCGACCTGCGCCGCGAGCCCGTGCTGCCGCCCAGCGAGCGGCGCACCGTGCTCTACGCCCCGACGTGGGAGGGCGACGCGGACTACAACAACTACTCATCGGTCGACCGGTTCGGGCCCGAGCTGGTCCGTGGCCTGCTCGCCCTGCCCGACGTCCGAGTCGTCTACAAGCCGCACCCTCGGATCACCACGAGCGAGGACCCCGACGTCAGCGGGGCGCACCGCGAGATCCTCCGGCTGCTCAAGGTGGACGACGCGCACCTCGCGCTCACGGAAGCAGACATCCTCGCCGTGATGCCGGACTGCGACGCGATGGTCACCGACGTCTCGTCGGTCGGGCTGGACTGGCTCTACCTGCGCACCGACCGGCCTCTCTTCATCGCCGACCGCCACGACGACCCCGAGCGGCTCCGCGCGGAGGCGCCGGTCAGCCGGTGCGCTGACGTGGTCGACTCGACGAGCCTTCCCGGCCTCACCGAGCTGATGGCCCAGCGGCTCGACCACGACGAGCTGCACCTGGCCCGCGTCGCGATGCGCCACCACTACTTCGGCGAGGTCAAGGTCGGCGACAGCACCGCTCGGTTCCTCACCGAGGTGCACGAGCTCTCGGCCCTGCGCGATCGGCTGCTCCCGGGCTACGAGCAGGTGGCGACCTGACCCGCGCGCCGGAGCCGGGGCACCGGGACGTCCGGCCACTCTCCGTCCTCGCCTACTTCGGCGACGGTCCGGCGTACGCCTACCAGCTGGCCCAGTGGCTCCCCGTCCTGGAGCTGCTCGATCGCGAGGAGCCGGTCGGCATCGTGCTCCGCGACGAGCACAGTGCACTTCTCGTGAGCGAGGAGACCTCGCTGCCGGTCCTGCTGGCGGCGGACTTCGCGGCGCTCCGGGAGCTCTACGACGAGCTCGACGCCAAGGTGGCGCTCTACTGCAACAACTCGACGAGCAACTTCGACTCGCTCCTCGAGAGCCGGATGCTGCACGTGCACGTCAACCACGGCGAGAGCGACAAGCAGAGCATGGCGAGCAACAACGCCAAGTCCTACGACCGGGTCTTCGTCGCCGGCCAGGCCGCGGTCGACCGCTACGCGTCCGCCCTGCTGGAGCTCGACCCGAGCCGGCTCGTGCGGACCGGGCGGCCGCAGCTCGACCTGGTGCGCGAACCCGTGCTGAGGCCCAGCCGACGGCGCACCGTGCTCTACGCCCCGACCTGGGAGGACGACGCCGACTACAACAACTACTCCTCGGTCGACACGATCGGGGCCCGGATCGTGCAGCTGGCGCTGGCCGTGCCCGACGTACGCCTGGTCTACAAGCCGCACCCCCGAGTCGCGCTCAGCGCCGACCCCGGGATCCGGGCGGGGCACCGCAAGATCCTGAAGCTCATCTCCCGGGCGGCGGCCCGCGAGCCCCGGGCCGGGCACCTGACCCTCCTGGACGCCGACATCCTGGCCGTGGTGCCGACCTGCGACGCGATGATCACCGACGTCTCCTCGGTCGGGCTGGACTGGCTCTACCTGCGCAACGAGCGGCCCCTGCTCATCACCGACCGGCACGACGACCCCGAACGGCTGCGTCGCACGGCGCCGGTGAGCCGGTGCGCGGACGTCGTCAACTCACGCAACGTGGGGCGGCTGACCGATCTGCTCACCGCCCGGCTGGAGCACGACGAGCTCCACCCCGCACGGATCGCGATGCGTCGGCACTACTTCGACGACGCCGAGGTGGGAGCCAGCACGGCGCGCTTCATCGCCGCCGTGGGGGAGCTGGCCGCGCTCCGCGACGTACTCGTCCGCGGCCGGGCCGAGCGGGCCCTCGCGACCTAGCCGCCCACGGCGCCTACCACTCGATCCTCGGCCTGGCAATGTCCCGTACGACCCATCGTGGGGCGACGTCCCACTGGCCTAGCGTCCAAGGGTGTCTTCCACCTTCCGCGCCCTCGCCCCGCTGGGGGCGGTCGCCCTTGCCGCGGCCACGCTGTCCCTGCCCACGGGCCCCGCGTCGGCCGCCACCTGGCCGGCACCGCTTCCCGTGACCGGCATCGCCGGCTCCGTCGAGACCAGCACCGTCGCGATCGCGCCCGACGGCACCACCACCGCGGTGTTCGTGACCTGGGACGAGGCGACCCACACCGATCACGTCGTCACCGCCAGCCGTCCGCCGCGCGGCACCTGGTCGGCGCCGCAGACCCTGAGCGGGCCGTCGGTGTCGTTCACCGAGCCCGCCATCGCGATCGGGCCCGACGGCACCACGACCGTCGCCTGGCGGCTCGCCCCGACAGAGCACGACTTCGTCGTCCAGGCCACCACCCGGGTCCCGGGACAGGGCTGGTCCCCTGTCCAGTCGATCTCGCTGCAGGGTGTCGACGAGTACGTGTCCGGCCAGACCAACCCCGAGGTGCGGCTGGCCGCCGCCACCGACGGCACCGTCACCGCGGTCTGGCCGCAGTGGGTCGGCACCGGGATGGGCGCCCACTTCGAGGTGCAGAGCGCGACCCGCTCGGCCGCGGGGACGTGGTCGGCGCCCGAGACCGTCGACGACCGCGAGTGGGGCGACCGCAGCCCCGAGGTCGCCGCCGGGCCGAACGGCCAGGTGGCCGTCGCCTGGGGGATCTCCGGGGCCTCGACCAACAACGGCGTCTTCGTCCGGACCCGCCAGGGCGCCGGAGCATGGGCGCCGCGGAAGCGGCTCGGCGACGAGTACTGGGGCGGCCGCGCCGACGTCGCCTACGCCCCCGACGGCACCCTCGGCGTCGTGTGGGCCAGCGGCTTCAACACCCCCACCGTCTCCACCCTCCCGCCGGGCGGCCAGTGGGCCACGCCCCGCGTCATCTCGCACGTGGCGGTCAACCGGCTGGAGCTCCAGCTCGCCGCCGGACCCGGGCCGCTGTTCGTGGCCAGCTGGACCTCGGACGAGAACGGCAACTACGACCAGGAGCACGTGTACGCCGCCACCGGGGGGACCACCGGGCCCTGGGCCGTCCAGGCCGTCGCCACGGCCACCAGCGGCTCCCCCGTCGTGACCGTCAAGAGCGACGGCACCGCGGTCGTCATGTGGCTGTGGAGCGCACCGACCACCTACGACTACGCCGTCCAGGCGAGCGTCCGGCCACCGGGCGGGACGTGGGAGGCCGCCGCGACGGTGCGCGACGTGCCGGCCAGCTCGAGCACCTGGGTGGTCGCCCTCGCCAGCGGCCCCGCCGGCAGCCTGACCGCGCTCTGGTCCGAGTCGGACAGCGCCGACGTCTCCACGACGTACGCCGTGTCCCAGGACCCGGCCGCGCCCGACACCGGCATGGTCAAGGGACCGAAGCGGATCAAGCCCCACAAGAAGGGCTCCTTCACGTTCACCGGACCTTCGGGCGCGAGCTTCCAGTGCCGGGTCGACAAGACCCGCAAGCAGCAGCACGGCAAGGAGGCCGGCCGCAAGAAGCCGGTGCCGTGGAAGGCCTGCGCCTCGCCGTTCAAGGTCAAGGCCAAGAAGCTCAAGCCGGGCAGGCACACCGTCTACGTGCGGGCCGTGCAGTTCGGCCTCACGGACCCCACCCCGTCAGCGCGGAAGTTCAAGGTGCAGTGATGTCACGTCGTCTCCTCGTCGCGGCGCTCGGCGCCGCCCTCGCCCTCAGCGGACTCACGGCCGCCCCTGCCCGGGCCGCCACCTGGCCCGCGCCGGTGCAGGTGGCGGGCCCCCAGCCCAGCTTCAGCTACCGCTACGACCCGCAGGCCGTGGTCACTCCCGGCGGCACCACCGTCGCGAGCTGGGCCGACACCGGCGCCCTCGACTCCGTGATGGTCGCCGAGCACCCGGCCGGTGGTGCCTGGAGCACGCCGGTCCCGGTGGCCCCGGCGAACGTCTGGGGCAACCGGCTGGCGGTGGGCCCGGACGGGACGCTGGCGATCGTCTACCAGAACGTCGTGGCCGGAAAGATCGTCGTCGGGGCCGTGGTCCGGCCGGCCGGCGGCAGCTGGGCGGCACCGGTGGTCCTCTCCGACCCCACGAAGACGTCGTACAACCCGCAGGTCGTCGTCGGCGCTGGCGTGGTGACGGCGGTGTGGGTCCAGGGCACCGGTGCGGCCAGCAACGTGCTGGTCAACTCGCGCCCGGTGGGCGCGGCCGGGACCTGGGGCGCCACCCCGACCACCTTCGCCGAGACCGGCGTGGCGGGCGCCGATGTCGCAGCGGGTGCGACCGGCACGCTGGTGACCTGGACGCTGTCGTCGGACCCGGCTGACTCCTACGCCGCGAGCACGGTCCGCGCCAGCTTCCGCCCTCCGGCGGGCTCCTGGTCGGCACCCGTGTCGCTCTCCGAGACCGGGCGCCGGACCCAGGTCGCCGAGCCCGCCGTCGGCGCCGACGGCACGCTGGCCGTCGCGTGGGAGTCTCGTCTGCCCACCACGGCGGGCTACTACACCTCGGCCCGCACGCTGGCGGCGACCCGGCCTCCCGGAGGCGCCTGGGGCACCCAGGCGCTGCTGTCCGATCCCGACGTCGAGGGGCGCGGTCCGTCCGTCGGGGTCGGTCCCGACGGAACGACGACGGTGGTGTGGGAGTCCTACGACGGAGCCAACAAGAAGGTCGCGACCCGCACACACCGAGCCGGCTCGTGGGAGCCGGAGACCGACCTGACGCAGTCGGTCGACTTCCAGTCCGACCCCCGGCTCGCGGTCGGCCCGGACGGCACCGCCGTCGTGGAGTTCTCCGACCTCGAGCACGGCATCGGCGTGGCGATCCGCCCTCCGGGCAGCGCCTGGCGGCCGACCGACTTCATCGCCCCCGCGGCTCAGGCCGGCTACAGCCGGGCGCTCGCCGTCGGCAGCGACACCGTCGCCGTCGTGTGGACCTTCGGGAACGGCGACGTCCTGATGGCGGTCGTGGCCGACCACCTGCTCCCGCTCCCTCCGCTCCCACCGACGGGCGCATCCGCGCAGACCGGCCCGGTCACCGGTCCGGCCAAGGTGAAGAAGGGCAAGAAGGCGTCGTACTCCTTCACGGGCACGCCCGCCTCGGTCACCTTCCAGTGCCGCGTCGACGAGACCCGGCACCAGCAGACGGGGGCGAAGGGGAAGAAGGGCAAGAAGCCGGTCCCGTGGCGCACCTGCCAGTCGCCGGTCAAGGTCAAGACGAAGAAGCTGCGGGCGGGGAAGCACACGCTCTACGTGCGCGCCGTCCTGGGCGGTGTCGCCGACCCGACCCCGTCGGCCAAGAAGTTCAAGGTCCGGTAGGGATCCGGGCCGGCGAAGGTCAGCGGGCCAGGTCGCGCAGCACCCGCTGGCTGGCCAGGCGGCCGGGCGAGCCGATGACGCAGCCGCCCGGGTGGGTGCCCGAGCCGCACTGGTAGTAGCCGTCGAGCGGGGTGGCGTACTGGCTCCAGCCGGGCGCGGGGCGGAAGAAGTACATCTGCGGGGCAAGGAACTCCCCGGCGAAGATGTTGCCCTCGGTGAGCCCGGTGCGCGCCTCGATGTCGACGGGCGTGACCACCTCGCGGTGGAGGACCAGGTCGCCGAAGCCCGGGAAGTGCGACTCGAGCACGGCCTGGGCCCTGTCGCCGAACTTGTCGCGCTCGGTCTCCCAGTCGCTGCCCTTGAGCTCGTAGGGCGCGTACTGGACGAAGCACGACATCACGTGCTTGCCGGGCGGTGCCATGTCGGGGTCGACGACGGACTGGATGGCGGCGTCGATGAACGGGTGCTCGGAGTACCAGCCGTACTTCGCGGCGTCGAAGGCCCGCTCGACGTACTCGATCGTGGGACCGATGTTGAGGAACCCGCCGTAGTGGTCGACGGTGTCGGGCAGTGCCGGGAAGACCGGCAGTCCGTCGAGGGCGAAGTTCACCTTGGCCGAGACGCCACGGAACTTCATCCGGCGGATGTTGTCGACGAGGTCGAGCGGGAGCTCGCGCGGGTCGCAGAGCTCGAGGAAGGTGCGTCGTGGGTCGAGCGCCGAGACCACGACGGGAGCGCGGAACTCGGTGCCGTCCTCGAGCGCGACGCCGACCGCGCGACCCTCCTGGGTGATGAGGTCGGCCACGGTCGAGCCGAGCCGCACCTCGGCGCCGTACGCCCGGGCGGCGCGGTCGAGCACCTGGGTGAAGCCGCCGTTGCCGCCCTTGTGGAACGCCCACGAGCCGAGGTGGCCGTCGTGCTCGCCCATCTTGTGGAAGAGCAGGACGAGCCCGGAGCCCGGCGACATCGGCCCGACCTTGGAGCCGATGATCGACGAGGAGGCGTGGTAGCCCTTGATCGCCTCGTGCTCGAAGTAGTCGTCGAGCCAGTCCGAGGCGCTGCCCGTGAGCAGCCGGACGACGTCGTGCATGACCTTCTGCTCGACCCCGCCGAGGTGGTCGAGGAGCCACTTGACGTCGACGGCGTCCTCGGGGTCCTTGCCGAAGATGTTGGGCGGCGGGTTGTCGAAGAGCGGCCGCACGGCCTGGCAGACCCGGTCGAGGTCGTAGTGGTAGCGCTCGTAGGCGTCGGCGTCACGCGGCGAGTGGCGGCGGATCTCCTGGAGGTTGGCCTGGTGGTCGTCGCCGAAGAGGAGGTAGTCGCCGTCGCCGGTCGGGTGGAACGACGAGGGCATCATCAGCGGCAGGAAGCCGTGCTGCACGAGGTCGAGCTCGTGGATGATCTCGGGGCGGAGCAGGCTCAGGGCGTAGGAGAACGTCGTGAACTGGAAGCCCGGCATCAGCTCCTCGGTGATGGCCGCGCCCCCGACGCCGTCGTTCTTCTCCAGCACGAGGGTGCGCAGCCCCGCTTTGGCGAGGTACGCCGCGTGGGTGAGCCCGTTGTGCCCTCCACCTATGACGATCGCGTCGTACTCGTGACTGCTCATGCCTGCGTCACTCATCCTTTCTTCCGGGGAGGGTCGAAGAACGGCATCTTCGTGGTCTGGATCCTGACCGTGGTGTTGTGGTGGTTGACGGCCAGCTCGAGCCGCAGGTCGGTGCCGGGTGCGCCGAGATCGGGCCGCACGCGGGCGATGCCGACGTGCCGCTGCAGCACCGGGGAGTAGACGAAGCTCGTGCAGTAGCCGACCTCGGTGCGCTCGTCGTCCAGGATCATCGACTCGTAGGGCAGCGGGTGCTCCGACTTCGGGGGGAACAGGTCGTGGTCGCGGTAGAGCCGGTCCCAGTCCGCCCAGTCGACGACGATGCCGGTGGTCGCCCAGCGACTGGTGCCGTCGACCAGCTCGCGGCGGATCGCCTCGGAGCCCACGAACCTCCTCGACCCGTCGCGCACGCCGCGGAGCATCCAGCCGAAGCCGACCTCCTTGGGCGTCACCGTGTCGGCGTCGCTCATCGCGAGCCGCGCGTCGTGCCACTCGATGTCGATGAGCGGCAGGCCGGCCTCGATGCGCAGGAGCATCAGCGCCTCCTCACCGAACGGCCGGATGCCGTGCGCCCTGCCCGCCTCGAGCACGGCGTCGAGCACGTCGACCGCCCGGTCCTCGGGCACCGTGAGCTCGAAGCCGAGGTCGCCGGTGTAGCCGGTGCGGCTGAGCGTCACCGCGGTGTCGGCGACCTTCACCGGCACGTGGTCGAAGTAGCCGAGCGTCTCCGCCTCGGGCATCAGAGCGCTGAGCACGGTCCGCGACCGCGGCCCCTGGACGGCGAGCATCCCGTAGCCCTCGGTCACGTCCTCGAGCTCGACCCGCATCCCGCTGCCGAGCTCCTGGAACCACGACAGCGCCGGCCGCGCGGCGGTCAGGAAGAACTCGTCGGCCGAGTGCCGGAAGACCACCCCGTCGTGCATGACGCGGCCGCGGTCGTCGCACCAGGCGGTGTAGTGCGCCTGCCCGGGCCGGCAGGCCGTGATGTCCCGCACCAGCGCCCCGGCCAGCAGCCGCTCGGCGTCCGGCCCGCTGACGACGTACTTGTAGAGCGGCGAGGTGTCGAAGACGCCCACCGAGTTCCGCACCGCGAAGTACTCGTGCTTCGGTGCGTGGGTGTAGCGCAGCGGCGACAGCGTCCCCTGCCAGTGGGTGTGGAGCCCCTGGTCGTTGAGCTCGCTCAGCCGCGGGTGGAACGGTGTCGTGCGCACCGTCGTCACGCTACCCGCTACTGACCCGCGAGTCAGTAGCAGAGCGAAGGCGGTTGAGTCCCAGCCCTGGGCCGCGAGGTCTCGAGAACGGCGCAGCACGCCCACCCGACCAGCGAGACACCCGCTCAATCACCGACGGACAGCTTGTCGAGGAGCCAGGCGTAGATCTCGGCCTCGTAGGCGAGGTGGGCGAAGCGGCCGGCCGGGCCCACGTGCGCTCCGGCACCTGTCTCGACGCGCAAGAGGCAGCGCGGCGCCCACCCGGGGTCGGTCTCGCGCAGCCGGGCGACCCACTTCGCCGGCTCCCAGACCATCACCCGGGCGTCGTGGAGCGCTCCGGTGGCGAGGAGGTCGGGGCGCGATCCCGCCGGCGGCGGGTTGTCGTAGGGCGAGTAGCGCGCCATCCACTCGTGGTCCGCGGCCCTCGACGGATCGCCCCACTCGTCCCACTCGTTGACCGTCAGCGGGATGGTCGGGTCGAGCATCGTGGTCAGCACGTCGACGAACGGCACCTCGGCGACGACCGCGCGCCAGCGGTCGGGTCGCTGTGAGAAGACCGCGCCCTGGAGCAGACCGCCCGCCGACAGTCCGCGCGTGGCGATGCGCGTGCCGTCCACCAGGCCGGACGACGCCAGCCCGTCGGCCACGGCGACGTGGTCGTCGAACGTGTGCTGCTTGTGCTCCATCCGGCCGTCGAGCCACCAGCGTCGGCCACCCTCGCCGCCACCGCGCACGTGGGCGTGCACGTAGACGACGCCGCGGTCCAGCAGCGACGGGATCGCGGGGTCCCACTCCTGGTCGGGGTAGACCTCCTCATAGGCGCCGTAGGCGTACATCACGCACGGCGCGGTCCCGTCGAGCGGGGTGTCTCGGTGCCGCAGGATCGTGGCCAGCACCTCGGCTCCGCCGACCGACGGGAACGACCGCTGCTCCCCGACGTACGACCCGGGGTCGAAGCCCGGCGCCTCCTTGCGGAGCAGCTCGGTGCGCGCGCCGGTGTCCAGCGCGAGCTCCGACCACACGGGCGGCTGCAGGTAGGACTCGTCGACCACGATGATCCGGTCGACGTCGCTCTCGACGTTCTGCTCCTCCGGAGCGACCAGGGACGAGATGTCGGAGACCGGCCGGACCACGATCCCGTCACCGGTGAGGTCGCCGAGCGCCAGGATGCGCAGCTGGGTGCGACCGCCCGCCCGGGACGTGAGCACCACGTGGCCCCTGTACGCATCGGCCCGGTGCAGCCGCTCGTCCGGGTGCTCGGGTCGCACCGGCAGCCACGACGACGAGTCCTGGTCCGTGTCGCGCGGGACCGGGCACCGGGCCAGCCGGAACTCGCCGGCGCCGTCGTCGGTCACCAGGAGCAGCTCGTCGGAGCCATCGGCGTACCGGACGTGCTCGGCCTGGTACTCGACCCCGCGCCGGCGCCCGCCCACCGACCGGGCGGGCGAGTCGGGCGCGTGCGCGTCGACGACCCAGACCTCGCTCGTGTCGCGGTTCTCGGACGAGACGACGACCAGGTCGCCGGTGCGGCTGGTCGTCACGTCCATCTCGAACTGCCCGTCGGGATCCTCCATGACGAGCACGTCGTCGGCGCTCGGCGTGCCCAGCCGGTGCCGCCAGACCTGGTGCTGACGCCACAGCTCGTCGTGGAGGACGTAGAAGAACGTCGAGGAGTCCCCCGACCACGTCCCGGTCGGGGCGCAGCGCGGCAGGACGTCGTCGAGCTCCGCCCCCGTCTCGAGGTCGCGGAACCGCAGCTCGTAGTACTCGTCACCGTCGAAGTCGACCGCATAGGCGAGCACCCGGGCGTCCGGGGAGACGGTCCATGAACCGAGGTCGAGGTAGTCGGTGTCCCCGACCAGTTCGTTGGCATCGAGCAGCAGCTCGGCGTCGCCGCCACCGTGACGACGACGTAACAACTGGTCGTACTCCCTTCCCGCCGGGGTGACCGTGTAGTAGGAATACCCCTGCTGCGGCCAACTGACCGACGAGTCAGTAGCCGGCACCCTGTCGGTCATCTCGGCGCGCAGTGCCTGGACGAGGGGGCCCAGATGTTCGGTGGCAACGTCGTACCACTCCCGCTCCGCGGTGAGATGAGCCAGGACGTGGTCGTCGACTCGGCGCATCCACGCGTACGGGTCCGGTCGCACCGACCCGTGCTCGGTGTGCTCGAACGGCTCCTGAGGAGCGACCGGAGGTCCGTCGGGCGCAGTCATGGGCGGAAACGTACTCCCGTCCTCGCGGCCTTCGCCCTGGCTGCTGCGGCGACGCTGACGGGTGCCGGCCTGGGTACGACGCCGGCCACCGCAGCCGACTCCGAGAGCGGCACGGGCGCCGACGGCGGCGCCGGCACGTTCACGGTCGGGATCCTCAACGACGTCGACTCGTTCAACCCGTTCCTCGGGATCGAGGCCGAGGCCTACGAGATGTGGGCGCTCACCTACGACTACATGATCACCTACTCGATGGAGGACATGTCCCCCGAGCCGGGACTCGCGGAGTCGTGGGAGGTCTCGGACGACGGGCTCACCTGGACCTTCCACATCCGCGAGGGAGTCACGTGGTCCGACGGCCAGGACCTCACCGCGAAGGACATCGCCTACACCTACAACCGGATCCTCGACGGCGGACCCGAGGCGGCGAGCTGGGAGTCGTACCTGACCTCGGTCAGCGAGATCACCGCCCCGGACGACACGACGGTCGTCCTCACGCTGGACAAGCCGAACGCCGTCCTGCCCCTGCTGCCGATCCCGATCGTGCCCGAGCACATCTGGTCGGCCGTCGACGAGAAGGCGGTCAAGACCTACGCCGCCGAGCCGATCGACGGCCAGCCGGTCGTGGGGTCCGGGCCGTTCCGGCTGGTCGAGGGCACGGCGGGCGGCTCGACGATCCGCTTCGAGCGCAACCCCGACTACTGGCAGGGCGGCTCGTACATCGACGAGGTCGTCTTCCGCGTCTACAAGGCCGAGGACCCGATGGTCCAGGCGCTCATCAAGGGCGAGATCGACTTCGCCGAGGGCATCACCGCCCTGCAGGTGCGCTCGCTGGAGGGCAAGGAGGGGATCACCGCCCAGAACGGCGACTCGCCCGGCTTCGACGAGATCGCGGTCAACACGGGTGCGATCGACACCGAGACGGGCGATCCCCTGGGCGACGGGAACGCGGCGCTCAAGGACCCGGCGTTCCGCTATGCGCTGAACTTCGCGATGGACCGCGACCAGCTCATCGAGAAGGCCTACCAGGGCGCCGGTGACCCGGCGGACACGATCATCCCGGCGCTCTACGGCGACTACCACTGGTCCCCGCCCGAGGACGACGCCTTCACCTTCGACCTCGACAGGGCCGACGAGCTGCTCACCGAGGCCGGCTACGCCCGCGGCTCCGACGGCCAGCGCCTGATGCCCGACGGGAGCGACCTCGGCAAGATGCGGATCTTCGCCCGCAGCGAGAGCAAGGTCTCGACGACCGTGGCGGACTACTTCGCGGAATGGCTCGGTGAGCTCGGCATCGACATCGAGACCACCGTCATGGAGAGCAACAAGCTGACCAACGTCATCCTCGAGGGCGACTTCGACTTCTTCGAGTGGGGTTGGTACGTCGAGCCGGACCCGGACTCGATGCTCAGCTACATGACCTGCGACCAGCGCGGCGGGTGGTCGGACTCCTGGTACTGCAACGAGGACTACGACGCTCTCTACAAGGAGCAGAACGGCGAGAACGACGACGCGACGCGTCAGGACCTCGTCAAGCAGATGCAGGAGATCCTCTACTACGACGCGCCCTACCTGGTGACGGCCTACAGCTCCGTCTCCGAGGCCTACCGCAGCGATCGCTGGGCCTGCCTCCAGCCGCAGCCGGACCCCGGTGGGATCCTGCTGATCCAGTACGGCATCCAGAACTACCTGAACCTCCGCCCGGCCGACGAGGCCGGCGACTGCGACGGCGTCGACACCGCTCTCGGCGCCAGCCAGAACGGCGGCGAGGGCGCCGGGGCTGCCGCCGCCGCCGCCGCCGACGAGGGTGGCGGCAGCGGTGCCCTGATCGGCGGCGGCGTCGTGCTCGCGGCCCTGGTCCTCGGCGGTGGCGCCTGGGCGATGCGCCGACGCTCGTCGACAGCCGACCGCGAATGACCCAGGCCGCGGCGCCCGAGCCGGCGACCGAGCCGGCGCCGGCTCAGGCGGCCGCACAGTCGGTGGCGGCGACCGGACGCCGCAAGAGCTACGGCCGCTACGTCCTGGGCAAGCTGGCCGGGGCGGCGGGCAGCTTCGTCTTCGTCCTGGTGCTCGGGTTCTTCCTGTTCCGGGTGCTGCCCGGCGATCCGGCCCGCACCCTGGGCCGTGGCCGGTTCAAGACGGAGGAGCAGCTCGATGCGTTCCGCGCGCAGTACGGCTTGGACCAGCCCCTGCCCCGGCAGTTCCTCACCTACCTGAAGAACACCGCCCAGGGCGACCTCGGCGTGTCGATCCGCTACCGCACGGACGTGTCCGACCTCCTGCTGGACCGTCTCTGGCCGACCCTTCTCCTGGTCGGCGTCGCGACGCTTCTGTCGGCGCTCATCGGTGTCTACCTGGGCGTGATCAGCGCCTGGAACCGCGGCAAGGCCACCGACCGGATCACGACGGGCACGACGCTCACCCTCTACTCGATGCCGGAGTGGTGGCTCGGACTGCTGCTGATCGCCGGGCTGGCCGTCGGCATGGGCCCGCTGCCGGGGATCTTCCCGACCGGCGGCCTGCACTCGGTCGATGCCGTGCCCGGCACGATCGGCTACATCGGCGACACGGCGCTCCACCTGGTGCTGCCCGTGCTCACGCTCGTCCTGGTCTACCTCGCCGACTTCTCGCTGATCATGCGCTCGTCGCTGCTCGACGAGATCGGCGAGGACTACCTGACGACGGCCCGCGCGAAGGGGCTCCGTGACGTCGTCGTACGGCGCCGCCACGCCACCCGCAACGCGCTGCTGCCGACCACCACCCTGATCGCGCTGTCGATCGGCTTCGTGGTCTCCGGGGCGATCACCGTCGAGACCGTGTTCTCGATCCCGGGCATCGGGCTGCTCGCCACCGAGGCACTGGAGATCCCCGACTACTGGATCCTGCAGGGCACGTTCCTCGTGACCTCGGCCGGCGTCATCGTCGCCAACCTCATCGCGAACCTGATCTACGGACTCCTCGACCCGCGGGTCCGCTCATGACGACGACGCCGGAGTCGGTGCGCCTCACTCCGCGCCAGGTGACTCGGCAGCGCCGCATCATCGGTCTCAAGCGCACCTGGGCCAGCTTTCGCACCCACCGCTCCGGCCTGCTCGGCCTCGGGTTGTTGACGTTCTTCATCCTGGTCGCGATCTTCGCGCCGCTCCTGGCCGATGCGGAGAGCATCGAGGTCACCAAGGCCACCGGCGGGGTGCTCGAGGCACCGGGCGGCGACTACCTGCTCGGCACCGACGAGAACGGCCGCTCGATCGTCGCCCTGCTGATCTGGGGATCTCGCATCTCGCTCTTCGTGGGCATGCTCGCGACCCTGATCGCGATGGTCATCGGCACCCTCGTCGGCCTGATGTCAGGCTTCTTCGAGGGCTGGGCCGCGCGCATCCTCTACCGGCTCACCGAGTGGTTCCTGGTCATCCCCTTCATCCCCCTCGCGATCGTCCTGGCCACCGTGCTCGGCCGCTCGCTGCTCAACATCGTCATCGTCATCGGCATCACCGGCTGGGCGAGCACGGCGATGCTGATCCGCAGCCAGACGCTCTCGATCCGAGAGCGCCCCTACGTCGAGCGGGCCCGCCTCCTCGGCGCCGGCCGCTGGCACCAGATGAGCCGGCACGTGCTGCCGAACGTGATGCCGATGGTCTTCGCCAACACCACCCTCACGGTCGCGCTGGCGATCCTGGCGGAGACGACGCTGAGCTTCCTCGGCCTCGGCGACCCGAACCGGGTCTCGTGGGGGACGATGCTCGACGACGCGTTCGGCGTCGGGGCGATGACGACCGGCGCGTGGTGGTACATCGTCCCGCCGGGCGTCTGCGTCGTCCTGGTCGTCCTCGCCTTCACCCTCGTGGGCCAGGCGCTCGAAGAGGTCTTCAATCCCCGGCTGCGTGACCGGTGACGGACCCCCAGCACATCGACCCGCCGGTTAAAGACAGGCGGGTCAGCGACCCGCCCGTAAAAAGACAGGCGGGTCAGCGACCCGCCCGTAAAAGACGGGCGGGTCGACGTGCTGGACCTCCGTGACGTCTCCGTCACCTACTGGACCGGTGAGGGGCCGCTGCCCGCCGTACGCGGCGTCAGCCTCACGGTCAGCCCGGGCGAGGTGGTCGGGCTGGCCGGCGAGTCCGGCTGCGGCAAGTCGACGTTGGTCAGCACCGTGCTGCGTCTGCAGCCGACCGGCGCGAAGGTGGCCGGCGAGGTCATGGTCCTGGGCCACGACGTGCAGACCGTCAGCTGGGGCGAGCTGAGGGCGCTGCGCTGGGCCGGTGCGTCCATCGTCTTCCAGGGCGCCCTGCACTCGCTCAACCCCGTGCAGAGGGTCGGCAAGCAGATCGCCGAGCCGATCCGGCTCCACGAGCCTGACCTCGCCAAGGACGTCGTGGAGCAGCGTGTGGAGACGCTGCTCGACCAGGTCGGTCTGGCCACCTCGCGCAAGCGGTCCTACCCGCACCAGCTCTCCGGGGGCCAGCGCCAGCGCGTGATGATCGCGATGGCGCTCGCGTGCCGGCCACAGCTGATCGTCGCCGACGAGCCGACCACCGCGCTCGACGTCATGGTGCAGGCCCAGATCCTCGACCTGCTCAAGGACCTGGTCCACGAGCTCGGCGTCGGGCTGCTCATCATCAGCCACGACCTGTCGGTGCTCGCCGACATCTGTGACCGGGTCGCGGTGATGTACGCCGGCCGCATCGTGGAGTCCGGGGCGGCCGACCAGGTCTTCACCGACCCGCTGCATCCCTACACCAAGGCCTTGTCCGGCGCCTTCCCACGGATCGGTGACCCGGCCGCCCGCTACGCACCGGCCGGGCTGAAGGGCGATCCTCCGGACCCGCGCGACCTGCCTCCGGGCTGCTCGTTCGCGCCGCGGTGCCCCCTCGCGATCGACGAGTGCTCGGCGGCCGAGCCGCCCCTCGTCGAGGTCGCCCCCGGCCGCCCGGTCGCCTGCATCCGTGTGGGGGCCCCGTGACCGACGTCCCCTTCCTCGAGGCGCGCGATCTCTCCGTCGAGTTCACGACGCGCAGCGGAGCGGCGGCGCGGGCCCTCGACGGCGTGCACGTCGCCGTCCAGCGCGGTGAGATCCTCGCGATCGTCGGTGAGTCCGGGTCCGGCAAGACCACCTTGGCCCGCGCACTGATCGGCCTCCAGGCCCCGTCGTCGGGTGAGGTGCTCCTCGAGGGAGCGCCGCTGACCTACACGATGAAGAGTCTCCGGGCGCTGCGCAGGCGTGTGCAGATGGTCCTCCAGGACGCCGCCGGCTCGCTGAACCCCCGTCAGACGGTCTATGAGTCGGTCGTCGAGGGCATCCGCCTGCACGGGCTCACCGGCCGCGCGGGCGAGCAGCGGTCGGAGGCCGAGCTCGTCGCCGCCGCGCTCGCCGAGGCCGGGCTCCGTCCCCCGGAGCGGCTGTTCCTGCGCTACCCGCACGAGCTGTCCGGCGGTCAGAAGCAGCGGGTCCTGATCGCCGGCGCGCTGGCGCTGCGCCCCGAGCTGATCCTGGCCGACGAGCCGGTCTCGTCGCTCGACGCCTCGATCCGCGGCGAGATCCTGGCGCTGCTCCTCAAGCTGAGGCAGGACCTCGGCATGGGGGTCGTCGTGGTCACCCACGACCTCGGGCTCGCGTGGAACATCGCCGACCGGATCGCGGTGATGTACCTCGGCCGGGTGGTCGAGTGCGGCACCACCGAGGAGGTGCTCACCGCCCCCAAGCACCCCTACACGCAGGCGCTGCTGTCCGTCGTACCCGAGATCGAGCACCTGGAGCCGGTCGTCCTCAAGGGCGAGGTCCCGGACCCGAGCCGGATCCCGACGGGTTGCCGGTTCCACCCGCGCTGCCCGGCGCTGGCCGACGGCACCGCCGAGCAGGCCGGTGTCGCCGAGGGCTGCCGGACCCTGCCGCTCGAGGTGCTGACCGCCACCGGTGGGCACCGCGCGGCCTGCCATCTGGATCGGGTGAGGTCGAACGGCGGCTAGCCCGCTCGGCGGTCGCCTCTCGACTCCACGTGCGGGCTCGTGACACCATGTCCTTACTGACTCGTGAGTCAGTAGTGAGACTGGCGAGGAGGGGACTGTGACGGACGGTGAGCTGCAGGCGGCCCTCCCGCGGGAGATGTACGTCGACGCCGGGCAGTGGGCGGTCGAACGGGACGCCGTGCTGTTCGGCGAGTGGTACTGCGTGGGCCGCCTCGACGACCTCGGGCTGGCCGCCCCGAAGCGGGTGGTGGCCGTGGACGTCTCCGGTGAGTCGGTGCTCGTCACCAGCGCCGAGGACGGCGCCCTGCACGCGGCGTACAACGTCTGTCGGCACCGGGGGTCGCAGCTGTGCTCCCCCGGGCAGCCGGCCCGCGACGCCGGCTCCATCCGCTGCCCCTACCACTCGTGGACCTACGGCCTCGACGGGTCGCTGCTCAAGGCGCCGCACGCGACGGTCGACGACCCGGCGGCCTTCTCGTTGCACCCCGTCGGTGTCGAGGTGTGGCAGGGGTTCGTGTTCGTCCACCTGACCCCGGCCGACGCGCACCCGCTGGCGGAGCAGGTCGGGCACGCCGACAGCACGCTGACCAACTACGGCCTCGGCGACCTGGTGACCGGTCGGGTGCTGACCTACGAGGTCGCGGCCAACTACAAGGTGCTGCTCGAGAACTACAACGAGTGCTACCACTGCGGCCCGGTCCACCCGGAGCTGTCGCGGCTCGTGCCTTCGTTCGCGGGCGGAGGATCGGACCTCGACTGGGACCACGGCATCCCGCACCGCGAGGGCGCGTGGACGTTCACGATGACGGGCACGACCGAGCGCGCACCGCTGGCCGGGCTCGACGAGCACGAGCGGACCCGGCACAAGGGCGACCTCGCCTACCCCAACCTGATGCTCTCCGCCTCGGCCGACCACGTCGCGTCGTTCGTCCTGCACCCGCGGTCGGTGGACCGCACCGAGGTGGTCTGCTCGCTGCTCTTCTCGCCCGATGCGGTCGCGGACCCGGCGTTCGACCCGAGCGACGCCGCGGAGCTCTGGCACCTGGTCAACCAGCAGGACTGGGCGATCTGCGAGTCGGTGCAGCGCGGGATGTCGTCGCGCGCCTACACGCACGGCTGGTTCGCGCCGATGGAGGATGACAGCCTCGACATCCGGCGGTGGCTGCTGCCCCTGCTCGGTCGAGCACGGTCGGAGGGTCGGGATGGCTGAGCACTTCGACTACGTCGTCGTCGGCCTCGGCGGCCTCGGCAGCGCCGCGACCTGGGAGCTGGCCAGGCGCGGCCACCGGGTGCTGGGGCTGGAGCGGTTCGCGCTCGGGCACACCCACGGAGCCAGCCACGACACCAGCCGGATCCTCCGGCACAGCTATCACACACCGGCCTACGTCCGGCTCACGCAGGAGGCGTACGCCGACTGGGCGCGGCTCGAGCGCGAGGCCGGCACGTCGCTGGTCACCACGACCGGCGGGCTCGACCTCTTCCCGCCCGACCCGGGCATCCCCTCGGCCGACTACACGGAGTCGATGGACGAGGTCGGCATCTCCTACGAGGCGCTCGACGCTCAGCAGGTGCGGGCGCGCTGGCCGCAGCTGCGGGTGCCCGACGAGACGCTGGCGCTCTACCAGGCCGACGCCGCGATCGTGCCGGCCGGGCACACCACGGCGGTGCTGCACGACCGGGCGCGCTCGCTCGGCGCCGAGGTGCGCGACCACTCCCCCGTGCTCGGCATCGACGACCTGGGAGCGGCCGGGATGCGCGTGACCACGGCCCGCGGCGAGATCGACTGCCGCGGCGTGGTGGTCACCGCCGATGCGTGGGTCAACGACGTGGTCGCACCCCTCGGGCTGCGGATCCCCCTGGAGGTGACGCTGGAGCAGGTCACCTACTTCGCGGTCGACCACTTCGACCAGTTCGCCGGTCTCCCGCTGTGGATCTGGATGGACGACCCGTCGTTCTACGGCTTCCCGACCTACGGCGAGCCGACCATCAAGGCCGCCCAGGACTGCGGCGGCCCGGTGGTCTCACCCGACGACCGGACGAGCGACCCCGACCCGGCCATGGAGGCACTGCTGGCCGAGCACGTGCGCACGATCCTGCCCGAGGTCGGGGCTCCGGTCCGGTCGGTGCGCTGCCAGTACACCCTCACCCCGGACCGCGACTTCGTCATGTCCCCGGTCCCCGGCCACGAGAACGTCGTCGTCGGGCTGGGCGCCGCGCACGCGTTCAAGTTCGTGCCGACGTTCGGCCGGGTGCTGGCCGACCTGGTCACCACCGGCGAGACCACGACCGACGTGTCGGCGTTCGGGCTGGACCGCCCCGCGCTCACCGAGCCGGACTACGCCCCGCACTGGCTGGTGTGACATGCCCTCAGTCCAGGGTCGCGACGTCCACGCCGAGCTCGACCGCGAGCTGGGCGGCCACCCAGCTGCGCAGCTCCTCGCGGGTCACGCTGCGGTGCACCACCGCGGCGACCGAGAGGCCGTCGACCAGCGCCGAGAGGCGAGCCACGGTGGCGGCCGGGTCGGCGCACACGAACGCTCCCGACGCGACGCCGTCGTCGACCACCCCGCGCAGGATGTCCTGCCACTGGTGGTCCAGCCGCTTGAGCGCCTTGCCGATGACGGGGTCGCGCAGGGCCACCGCCCACGCGTCGATCCAGATCCGCCAGCCCGTGGCGCGGCCGGTCGGGCCGTAGTGGCGCAGCACCCGCCGCAGCCGCTCCACGGGGTCGTCGCCGCTGGCCGCCTTCTCGAGCCGGTGCAGGTCGCGCTCCACGGCGTGCGCGAACGCCTCGGCGACCAGCTCGTCCTTGGTCCCGAAGTGGTAGAAGACCAGGGCCGGGCTCACGTCGAGCGCCTCGGCCACGTCGGTCACGCGCGTCGCTGCCAGGCCGAGACCGTCGAGCAGCTCGATCGTCGTCGAGAGGATCTCCTCGCGGCGTACCTCCACCGAGCGCCGCGCTCGGCGGGTCACCAGCGGGCCATTGCCGTAGAGGGCATGGCGCGCAGCCTAGACGGGAGAGACCTGTGATCGACGTCAGCGAGCTCGCGCCACCCGAGGGACGCGAGCTGGTGCAGATGCTGCCCGCCGCGGCGTACACGTCCGACGACGTGCTCGCCTGGGAGCGAAGGCACCTCTACGCCGGCGGGTGGACGTGCCTGGGCCGGGTCGTCGATCTCTTCCCCGACGGCACCGACCTGACCCAGCGGGCGGTGGTCGTGGGTGACGTCTCGTGCTTGGTGGTGCGCGGCAAGGAGGCGCTGAAGCTGTTCGCGAACACCTGCCGGCACCGTGGCCACGAGCTGCTGCCCGCGGACGGCACGTCGGGCAAGCGGGCGATCAGCTGTCCCTACCACGCGTGGACCTACGACCTGTCCGGGAAGCTGAAGGGGGCACCGGGCTTCCGCGACGTCGACTCCTTCGAGCAGGGCGACCACGGGCTGGTGGAGCTGCCGCTGGAGGTCTGGAACGGCTTCGCCTTCGCCCACGCGCTGCACCCCGCGGGCGCGGCCGAGGTGCCGCCGTTCGAGCGGTACGTCGGCGAGCTGGCCGGGATGCTCGAGCCCTACGACATCGGTTCGCTGGTGGTCGCCGACCGGCACTCCTACGAGGTGGCCGCGAACTGGAAGGTGATCGCGGAGAACTACCACGAGTGCTACCACTGCCCGCTGATCCACCCCGAGCTGTGCCAGGTGACGCCGCCGGACTCCGGCGACAACTACGACCTCCCAGGGGCCTGGATCGGCGGCGGCATGGTGCTGCGCGACGGCATGGCGTCGATGTCCCTCGACGGCTCGCTGGCGGCGACGCCACTGCCTGGCGCGAACCCGACGGCTGTGGAGTACCTCCACCTGCTCCCGAACCTGCTCGTCTCTGCGCACCCCGACTACGTCATGACGCACCGGATGGTGCCGCTGGCGCCCGGCCGGACCTGGGTGGAGTGCTCGTGGCTCACGCTGCCCATCGACGCGGCCTCCGGGGCGCCCGGCGCCGTGGAGTTCTGGGACATCACCAACCGCCAGGACTGGGCCGCCTGCGAGTCCGTGCAGCGCGGGCTGGAGTCGCCGCACTTCCGGCCGGGGCCCTTCGCGCCGCGGGAGGACGCCGTCGCCCAGCTGGTGTCGATGATCGGCAGCGCCTACCGCTCGGGCGGGCTGTCGGTGTGAGGTTGCCGGCCGTGCTCGGGGCCGTGCTCGTCGCGGTGGTCGCGGGCGCGGTGGCGGTCCCAGCGCAGGCTGTGGAGGTCTCGACAGGCTCGACCAGCGGGCATGCGGTCAGGCTCCTTCCGTGCAAGGTGCTCCCACACGCGCGGTGCGGGTCGATCGAGAGACTCTGGGAGCCGGGCAACCCGGCCGCGGGCACCGTCACGGTGGGCTTCGCGTTCCTCAGGGCGCGCGACCACTCGAAGCCGGCACGCGGCACCGTCGTGCCGCACGAGGGCGGCCCCGGCTACAGCACCACGGGCACCGCGTCGTCGTACGTCGACATGTACGGACCGCTCCTCGACCGCCGCAACCTGCTCCTCGTCGACCAGCGCGGCACCGGCCGCTCCGAGCCGATCGACTGCCCGGCCCTGCAGGACCTGAAGGGCGACTACGCCTCCGCCGCGGGCGAGTGCGGCGCCTCGCTGGGCGCGCGGGCCGACGACTACTCGACCGCGCTGTCGGCCGACGACCTGGCCGCCGTCGTCGACGCGCTGGGGCTCGGTCAGGTCGACGTCTACGGCGACTCCTACGGCACGTTCTTCGCCCAGGTCTATGCCGGACGCCACCCCGAGCAGGTCCGCAGCGTCGTCGTGGACAGCGCCTACCCGGCCTACGGCGAGGACGCGTGGTACGCCACCCAGGGCCCGGCCATGCGCGCGTCGTTCGCCCTCGTCTGCCAGCGGACGCCGGCCTGCCGCGATGCGGGACCGCCGTTCCTCCGCAGCCTCGACCGGGTGCTGGAGGAGGTCCGTGAGAAGCCGTGGCACGGGACGTCGCACGACGCGGACGGCCGGCGGATGCGGGTCACCGTCGAAGGCGCGAGCCTGGTGACGGTCGCGTTCGGCGCGACCTACACGCCCGCCTTCTATCGCGAGCTCACCGCAGCGCTCCGCTCCGGGCTGTCCGGTGATCGCCGGCCGCTGCTGCGGCTGGTCGCCGAGGCCACGGGTGGCAGCACCGACGGCGGACCTGTCCGCGCCTACAGCGAGGGGCTCGACGCCGCCGTCGCCTGCCACGACTACCCGCAGCTCTACGACATGACGGCCCCGCCCGCCGTACGCCAGCAGCAGTACGCCGCCGCGCTGGACGCTCGCTCGGTCTCCGATCCCGGCACCTTCGGGCCGTTCACCGTCCACGAGTACGCCGATTCGGACTGGCAGATGCTCGACTGGTGCACGCAGTGGCCGTCGGCGCCGGCAAGCAACCCGGCCGGCCCGCCCATGCCCCCGAGTGGCCACTACTCCGACGTGCCCGTCCTCGTGCTCAGCGGCGAGCTCGACTCGATCACGACGCCCGCCGAGGGTGACCTGGTCGCGGGCCAGTTCGCGAACGCCCGGCACGTGGTCGTCGCCAACAGCTTCCACGTCACCGCGGTCGGCGACACCGACGACTGCGCGGTGCGGATCCTGCGCTCGTTCGTGACGACGCCCTCCGCATCGTTCCCGCGCCCACTGCTGCGCTGCACCGGCAAGGTGCCGCCGATCCGCGCCCTGGGCCGTTTCCCGGGCGCACTGCCTCCGCGTCCCTCGTCCGGTGCCGTGGCCCGCGCGGCCGCGCTCACCGTCGCCGACCTGCAGGACCGCTGGTGGAACAGCTACAGCGGCCACGGCGTCGGCCTCCGCGGCGGCACCTGGCGCTACACGGGCGACCGGGTGGTGCGGTTCCGGCTGTCCGGCGTACGCCTGCTCCCGGGGCTCTCGGTCTCGGGCACCGCCGCCTGGGACCGCTACCGCGAGACGATGACGGTCTCGCTGCAGGTGGCCGGCGGCCACCTGTCAGGGACCTGGGACACGCGGACAATCGGCGCGCGGGCCGTGCTCAGCGGCCGGCTCGAAGGCCACCCCATCCGTCTCACGGTCCCCGCTCCGTAGGTCGTCACGAGCCACTCGCGCCCCGCGAAATCCCCGAACTGCACGCGATGCACTATCGTTGGTCCTGTTGAAGGGATGGCTGCCATGCAGCCGTCCTGGCTGCGCAAGAGTCGCAGCTTTTATGTCGTACCCCTGGTATTCGGTTCGCTGGACATCAGCACAGGTGGATGTCTTCAGCAGCACGAGGGCACAACGCCCTCGGCAGAACAAGGGAAACGATCATGGCTCAGGGAACCGTCAAGTGGTTCAACGCCGAAAAGGGCTTCGGCTTCATCGCGCAGGACGGTGGCGGTGAGGACGTGTTCGTCCACTACTCCGCCATCCAGACCAGCGGCTACAAGTCGCTCGACGAGAACCAGAAGGTCGAGTTCGACGTCACGGCCGGCCCCAAGGGCCCGCAGGCGGAGAACGTCACCGTCGTCTGACTTTCACACCGAAGGGCCCCGACCGCAGCTGCGGTCGGGGCCCTTCGTTCGTGGGGGGGCCGAGAGCTCGCCGTGCGAGTCTCGGGACCTCCGCAGCGAAGGCACCTGCTTGCCTTCGGCAAGATTTCGAAGTTCTTTCCCAGACCCCTGTGGACAACCCCGATTTCGGGGTCCGACTGTCGGTGGCCGATGGCAGTGTCGGCCCCACGATGACCTCTACGCTCGACCCGCTCGAGCTCTCCGGAGCCGACGACCCCGCCGCGGTGCTGGCGCACGCGCGCGCAGCGAAACGGGCCGAGGACGACGACGCCCGCGAGGTCATGAAGGCCGCAGCCAGGTGGGCCGAGATGCACTCGGCCGATTCCCTGGTCGGACCTGCCGAGACCTGGCATGAGCACGCGCTCCCGCTGGGTGGCGAGGGGTGCCCGGAGATCGCGGAGTTCGCGGTCGTCGAGTTCGCCGCAGCGCTCGGGAGGTCGACGGAGTCCGGGCGCCGGTTCCTCTCCCACAGCGTCGAGGGTCGCTACCGGCTCTGGCGCTGCTGGGCCAGGCTGCTGGCCGGCGACCTCCCGGCATGGAAGCTGGCAGCGATCGCCGACCGCACCATGAGCCTGTCCCCGGATGCAGCGGCCTTCGTCGACGCCCACGTCGCACCTGTGGCCCACAAGATCGGTCCGGCCCAGCTCACCCGGCTGGTCGACGAAGCCATCGCCCGCTTCGACCCCGACCGAGCCGAGGCCGACCGAGTCGCCGCGGCCGAGGTCCGGCACCTCGACGTCGGCCTCGCGCAGGTCAGCACCGCGGGCACCGTGCACGTCGAGGGCGACCTCGACCTCGCCGACGCGATCGACTTCGACGCCGCGGTCTCCGCCGACGCGCACCAGCAGCTGCTTCTCGGCTCCAGCGACTCGCTCGACGTACGCCGCTCCATCGCCGCCGGCAACCTCGCCCGCAACGAGCCGGCGCTCGATCTGGCCCCCGCCACCAGCCAGCCGACCCCGCCCAGGCGCAAGCGTGAGGTGGTCCTGCACGTCCACCTCAGCGATGGGGCCCTGCTCGGAGCGGGCGGGCTCGCCCGCCTCGAGGAGACGAAGGGTCCGGTCACCGTCGAGCAGGTCCGCCTGTGGTGCGGCAACCCCGAGGCGCGCGTCACCGTGAAGCCGGTGCTCGACCTGGCCGAGCACATCCACGTCGGCGCCTACGAAGCCTCCGACCGGCTCAAGCTGCAGACCCGGCTCCGGGACCTGGTCTGCGCCCACCCCTACTGCAACCGTCCAGCCGAGAAGTGCGACTGCGAGCACCGGGTCCCCCACGCCGACGACGGCCCCACCTGCAGCTGCAACCTCGCCCCGTCGTGTCGAAGACACCATCGGGCGAAGACGACCGGCGGCTGGGGCTACGTCACTCTCGAGCCCGGCGTCTACCTCTGGCGGAGTCCGCTCGGCCACCAGTTCCTCCGCGACCACACCGGCACGATCGACGTCACTCCCGACGAGGAGCGACGCCGGCTCGCACACGAGTTCCTCAGACACTTCGACCAGGTTGACCCCGGCGATCCGCCTCACCCCTGACCACCCCGCCCCGCATCTCGCTCGGTTCCGCCGCGCGAGGTGACAGGCGCGCGAGATTGCACGGGCAGGTGGGTCCGCCTAGCGCGGCATGCGCTCGCGCCACTCCCGGTGACCCACCTGCTCCTCGTCGTCGAAGGCGTCGGCGACGATCACCACGTCGTAGCCGTCCGGGCCGATGTCGATCCGGAGCGTGGAGACGACCCGGACGTCGATGCTCTGCCCATCCACGTCGGGCCAGGTGAGCCGGAAGGCCGTCTCGGCGTCCGCCCACTGGGCGAAGGTGCGACGGTCCACGCCGACCTCCCCGACGTACTCCTCGCTGGCGGTGCCGCCGTGCGGGATGTCGTACGTCGAGCCGCTGCGGACGGCGGCCGTCGTCGTACGCCGGAGCACGTCGCGGGTGATCGACCAGACAACGCCCTCGGGGTCCTCGGAGGACGACGGCGAACCGGGCGTGAACTCGGGCGACTCCGACAGGTCCGCGGGCCAGAGCGGGAGCTCGACCGAGCCGCCGTGCACGGTCAACGTCACCGGTGCCGGCGGTGCGATCGTGTTGGGCCAGTCGGCGCCGGCGACAGACACGCGAAGGGCCTGGCCGGGCGACCACCGGTAGGCGCAGGCATCGAGCAGGAGGTCGACCTCGAACTCCTCGCCCGGGACGAGCGGGACTCGCTCGGCACCGCTGCGGAACTCCAGGTCCAGCGTCCCGCGACTGACCAGCGCCGAGGTGCCGTCGTCGAAGACGTCGCAGAGCTTCACCGACAGCGATGCCGCCCTCGCGTCAGCGCTCAGCCGCAGCCGGACGCGCGGCTGCCCCACCACGGCCTCGGACGGCGGTGCCGAGTCCCAGGTCAGCGAGCGGGCGTCGTCCTCCCGCTGGTCGAGCGAGAGGCCCCAGGGGAGATGGCCGGCACAGTCGATCCACGCAGCCGTGCCGACGTCAGGCTCGACGTCGAGCGATCGCGGTCCGTCGAGCGGGACCGTCGAGGACCCCGCGCCCTGCGGCGGCCACGGGCCGGTCACCCAGTAGCCCTCGTGCGTGTCCATGTCGGGTTCGGGGACGGTCGAGGTCCGCACGAAGACCTCGGCGCGGGAGGGCTCGTCCCCCAGCCCCCGCAGCCAGCGGTCGAACCACCGGCACATCTCCACGTCGAGGTCGATCCGCGGCCCGGGCATCGCGCTCGCCGGGTCGGCATGTGCCCACGGCCCGGCGAGGAGCCGCCACGGCGTGCCGGCCTGGTCGAGCGCAGCGACCGTCCGGAACGTGTTGTTGCGGTAGCCGTCGGCCCAGCCTGCCACGAGCAGCGTCGCGGCCTGGACCCGGTCGTAGCCACTCCTGCCATCGGAAGCGGCACCGTCAGGAGCGTGCCTCAGGGACCCCGCGTGCCAGTAGGGCCCGTCCCTGTTCTCGCGCAGCCAGGTCAGCAGCCACGGCTCGTTGGTCTCCCAGCGGCGCAGCCACTCCTCACGCCACGACCCGCCCGGCCACTCGGCGGGCACGGGCGGCAGGACGCACATCGGCGTCATGTAGTGGTTGTAGTCGACGAGGTCGCTGAGCTTCAGCGCGTTGCCGCGCCAGTGCACGTCGTCGTTCCACCGGTCGTCGCTGGAGTAGATCGCGCAGATGGCCTTCAGGGCCGGCGGCCGCTCCGCTGCGATCTGGAGCGAGTTGAACCCGGAGTACGACGTGCCGAACATCCCGACGTTGCCGTCGCACCACTCCTGCTCGGCCAGCCAGGCGATCACCGTGCAGAGGTCGGTCCGCTCGACGAGCGGGTACTCGTCGGTCGCATCGCCCGCCGACGACCCCGTCCCGCGCAGGTCGACGCGGCAGACGGCGTACCCGTAGGTGTCGCGCAAGGTGCGGTAGCTCTCGGCGTACGACGAGGTGAGGTCGTCCTTGCGATACGGCAGCGCCTCGAGCAGGCACGGCTGCGGCTCGCTGGCCTCGGGAAGGAAGAGCGTGGCGGCCAGCTCGACGCCGTCCTCCATGGCGATCCGGATGCGCTGCTCCGCGCCGGTCACGACAGCCGGCCGTGCTCTCGCAGCAGTCCTACGACGACGTCGGGATCCAGCCCCTCGGAGGTGTTGCCGTCCCGGCCCACGCTGGTCGGCGACATGAGCAGCGAGTTGAGCACCGACTCCTCGGCTGCGTCGACCACCGCCTCGAACAGGTCGTCCAGCCCACGCATGGCGAGCCTCGGGGAGGTGCCCACGTCGACCCCGTCGCGGTCGGTGCGGGCCGTGGTGCTCGCGGCGAGGAAGATCTCGCCACTGCCGTGGTGGGCGGTCGAACCGGTGCGCGCCAGGCCCAGCCCGACCCGGCGGGCCAGCCGCTCGCAGCCCAGCGGGTCGACCGGTGCGTCGGTGACGACCACCCCGATGCAGGAGCCGGCCGGTCGGGGCGGGTCGACGTGCTCCGGCAGCAGCCGGCCGACCGGGACGCCGTCGACGGTCAGCCGCGCGCGCTGCCCGAAGTTGGTCATCAGCAGCACCGCGACGGTGTGGCCGGCGGGGGTCACCCGCGACGACGTGCCGATGCCGCCCTTGAACCCCAGGCACGACATCCCGGTCCCACCGCCGACCGAGCCCTCGAGCGGAGGCGACGACGCACCGCGCGAGGCGAGCGCGGCCCCGTGGGCGGCGTGGACGTCGTCCGGGGAGACCCACATCGTCTGGATGTCGTTGAGGAACGAGTCGTCGCACTCCGCCACGACGGGCACGAAGATGTCCTCGACGATCTCCGGATGCCGGCCGAGCTCGAGCATGAACGCCGCGTCGTAGACCCGCCCCACCTGGCTGGTCGAGGTGAGGTAGACCGGCGACTCGAACAGCCCCGACTCCTGCAGCGACAGGAAGCCGGTGCAGTCGCCGAGCCCGTTGAGGACCGAGCCACCACCGACGAGCGGTCGCGGGTAGGCGTCCTCCGCGAGGAACAGGCAGCTGAGCCCGGTCCGCGCCGTGTCCCGTGTGATCGTGACGTGGCCGAGGCCGACGCCGTCGATGTCCAGGACCGAGTTGGTGGGGCCGGTCGGCAGGGTCCCGATGGTGATGCCGAGGTCGCGGGCGCGGGGCATGGCGTCATCCTGCCGGACCGCACACGTGTTGGATACTGAGTCATGAGTCAGTACGCCGTCGCTGTCGTCTGGTCACCGGAGACCCGCCGGCACGACCCGCGGCACGAGGTGTGGGTCGGCGTAGCGACCGAGGGCACCGAGCGAGCCGACCGGGTCGACGCGATCCTCGAGGCGCTCACGGCCGCCGGACACGACCTCGTCGAGGCGACGGCCCAGCCCGACGACGCCCTGCTCGCGGTGCACGACCGCGACCTCCTCGACCACCTGCGCACGGCGGCCGAGCGCTGGGCGCAGGGTCCGTACGCCGACCTGGTCGGCCAGGAGCGGGTGGTGCCCTACCTGTTCCCGACCCCCGCGATGACGGCCGGCCTCCCCGCCCGGCCGGCGGTCGCGATCCACGCCGACGCCGGCAGGTTCGCCTACGACACGATGACGCTGGTCGGCCCGGGGACCTGGGAGGCGGCTCGCGCGGCAGCCGACTGCGCCGTGCAGGCCGCGGGGCTGGTGGCGGACGGCGCGACGCTGGCCTACGCCCTCTGCCGCCCGCCCGGCCACCACGCGACGCCCGCCGGCTTCGGGGGCTCCTGCTACCTCAACAACGCCGCCGTCGCCGCGGCGGCGCTGCGCGGCTCCGGCGCGACCAAGGTCGGGATCGTCGACGTCGACGCCCACCAGGGCAACGGCACCGCGGCGATCTTCTACGACCGCGCAGACGTGCTCTACGGCTCGGTGCACGTCGACCCCGGCGCGGGCTGGTTCCCCCACGTCGTGGGATACGCCGACGAGACCGGCACCGGCGCGGGCGAGGGTGCGACCCGCAACCTGCCGCTGGCCGAGGGCACGGGCGACGAGCCGTGGCTGGCCGCGGTCGCGGACCTGGCCGGCTGGGTCGCCGACGCCGGTTGCGACCACCTGGTGGTCTCCCTCGGCGTGGATGCGGCGAAGGACGACCCCGAGAGCCCGCTCCAGGTCAGCGTCGACGGCTACCGCGAGGCCGGCCGGCTGCTCGGCGCCACCGGCCTCCCGGCCGTCGCTGTGCAGGAGGGCGGCTACCACCTGCCGACCCTGGGCAGCCTGGTGGCGGCGTACCTCGACGGGCATGCGTCGGCGCACCGCGCCTGACGCGCACCGGCGGTCCGGCGGTCCGGCAGGCGTACGCTCGCCGGCAGGGAAGGGACGGACTGCCTGTGACCACCACTGACCATCTGCTCGAAGCCTTGGAGCCGGTCGTCGCCGAGAACCTCGAGCGCCACCTCGGGATGGCGCAGGAGTGGCACCCTCACGACTACGTCCCGTGGAGCGAGGGCCGCGACTTCGCCTTCCTCGGCGGTGAGGACTGGTCACCTGAGCAGTCCCGGCTCTCCGCGACCGCCAAGGCGGCGATGATCACCAACCTGCTGACCGAGGACAACCTGCCGTCCTACCACCGGGAGATCGCCACCCGCTTCGGTCGCGACGGGGCTTGGGGCACCTGGGTGGGGCGCTGGACCGCCGAGGAGAACCGCCACGGCATCGCGATGCGCGACTACCTGGTCGTGACCCGTGGCGTGGACCCCGTCGAGCTCGAGCGCGCCCGGATGGACTACATGACATCGGGCTACGAGTCCGGCGACAAGACACCGCTGGAGGCGGTGACCTACGTGTCCTTCCAGGAGCTGGCCACCCGGGTCTCGCACCGCAACACCGGCAAGGTGACCCACGACCCCGTGGCCGACCGGATGCTCGCCCGGATCTCGAAGGACGAGAACCTGCACATGGTCTTCTACCGCAACATCGTCGCGGCCGCGCTGGAGCTCGAGCCCGACGCGACCATGCGAGCGATCGCCGACGAGGTCATCGGGTTCGAGATGCCCGGCGCCACGATGGCGGGCTTCCGGCGCAGCTCGATGATCATCGCCAAGGCAGGCATCTACGACCTGAGGCTGCACCACGACGACGTGATCATGCCGATCCTTCGGCACTGGGACGTCTTCGCCCGCACCGACCTCGGCGAGGTGGGCGAGCAGGCCCGCGACGAGCTCGCGAGGTTCCTCGAGGGCCTGGACGCCCAGGCGACCCGCTTCGTGGAGCGCCGCAGCGAGCAGCGCGCCCGCGCGGCGGCCCGGTCCGACAGCGACGAGACGCCCGACATCGCCTCCTGAACCGGGGCCGTCGCGGGCCTCGCCGTTTCCATGGCCCGTCCGGGTGGGGAGGACGGGGCCCGAAGTGACCATGGCGACCCCGTGGGCCGACGAGCAATGTCGGGGGATGGACAAGGTCGAGACCACGGCATCGAGCTCGCGTCGTTCTGCATGGCGCGCCGTCTGCGTCGCCGGCATCACCGCCGCCCTGGCGGTCGCCGGTGCCGTCGTCGCGACGCCCGCCTCGGCCGACTTCAAGGAAACGCGCATCACCTTCACGAACTCCTCCGACTCGGTGCTGGTGCTGGACTCGAAGTCGATCCCGCACGGCCAGTGGAACCAGGAGCCACCGGCACAGATCGGCATCGACCAGGTAGTGACGATCAGCAGCTCCAACGCCGACGACAGCGTCCTCACCGGCACCGAGTGGCGGGCGGTCTACAGGCTCGTGGACGGCTCGACCCTGGGCATGCACTACAACAACCCGGCGGTGGGCTCGGACGACCTGGAGGAGGGCGCCCCGGTCGGCTACAAGTTCGATACCGGCGGGCCGATCGAGAACCACGTCGTCAGGTTCGCGTGCGACTCGCAGACGTGCGACGGCATCGCGGACGACTGGAAGCGCAACGGGGTGACGATCGACCCGGGCGGCGGCCTGCCGCCGCAGTTCGTCGACCTGCCGAAGATGGGTGTCTCCATCGACCGTCCCACGGTCATGATCCACATGGACTGGATGCTCGACGCCGCCAACAACAGCTGGAAGCCACGGCAGGCCGCGATCGACAACGTGATCAACGCGTTCGACCGCTCGCCGGTGACCTACCGCGGCGCGACCCGGCCCGGCATCACCCTGGTCGTCGACGCCGGCCCCACCAGCACGATCACGCCGGGCGGCGCGACCTGGGGACCGCTGTCACGAGCGCAGAGCTTCACCTGGAGCCAGTACTTCCTCACCGGCAACCGGGTCGCCGGCTTCCAGGAGGCCAACTTCTTCACGCGCCTCAACGGGAGCTTCGTGCCGACCGGACGGTTGCCGATCTTCCACTACGCCGTCGCGGCGGACGTCATCTCGCAGGACACGCGACCGACGGTCCCCCCGGCACCGCCGCCCCCCGTCGACGACAACACCTCGGGCCTCGCGGTGAAGGGCAACTACGGGTTCATGCTGACGCTGGGCAACTGGAACGGCAACACCAACGGCTCGCTCGAGCAGCAGACCGGCACGCTGATGCACGAGTTCGGCCACGTCCTCGGGTTCGACCACAGCGGGGGCGAGGGCAACGGCAACGCCGTGAACTTCAAGCCCAACCACCCGTCCGTCATGAACTACGCGTGGCAGACCGTCGGGGTCTTCCAGGGCGGCACCCGGCAGTGGGACTTCCTGCGCGACGACATGCCGAACATCAACGAGGCGACGCTGACCCAGGCGGGTGGCCTCGACCTGGGGACGACCTCGGTGGCCTACGGCGCCACCAACAGCTGCTCCTCGACGGATGCGGCCGGCGTGGTCACGGTCACGACCAACACCCAGGCCGCCCTGGCGCCGTTGGACCTCGACTGTGACGGGACAGCGGGCAACGACGCACCCGGCTCGACGGGCGGGTACGACGCCAACGGCGACGCGGCCATCGTCACCCTGAACGGTCCGAAGGCGGAGTGGCCGCGGGTGCAGTTCAAGACCGGTGCCATCGGGTTCGGCGCCAGGGCCAGCCAGCTGACGCTCCCGACATCGGGTCTCAGCACACCCAACCAGGCCGAGCTGACCCTCGAGCAGGCCGAGAACATCCGGGTGCTGCCGCTCGCGACCAAGCTGACCTACACCGGGGCGCTCGCCGGCGACTACCACGACAGGGCCACCGTGTCGGCGACGCTGGTCGACCCCACCGACGCAGACTCGCCCGTGGCCAACAAGACGATCTCCTTCGAGCTCGGCGTCGGTGACACCTGCTCGGCGGTCACCAACGCCGCCGGCAGCGCGTCGTGCGCCATCACGCCGACCCAGGCTCCCGGCCCCTACCCGATCAAGGCACGGTTCGCGGGCGACCCGGTCTACGGCACGGCGTTCGACAGCTCGCGGACGTTCACGGTCACCCGGGAGGAGACCACGATGTCGCTCACCGGGCCGACGGTGATCCTCGCCGGGAGCGGCTCGACGTCACTCTCGGCGCGTCTCCTCGAAGGCGGTCCCGCCGACCTCGACGGCGACGGCAGCACCGCCCCGCCGAGCCCGGCCGGTCAGACGGTGACCTTCCGGCTCGGCACCCAGACGTGCAGCGGGGTCGTGACGACGACCGGTGCCGTGAGCTGCTCGATCGCGAACGTCTCGGGCGCCACGCTCGGACCGAAGACGGTGACGGCGACGTTCACCGGCGACACCTACTACGAGCCGTCCTCGGCGTCAGCGGACGTGATCGTCTTCGCCTTCCCGACCAGCGGCGCGTTCGTCCTCGGTGACCGGTCGGTCGCCGCGGCCACACGCTCGACCTCGCTGACCTGGTGGGGCGCCGGCTGGGCGTCGAAGAACTCCGTGTCCGGTGGCGCTGCTCCCGATGCGTTCAAGGGCTACGCCGCCTCGGTGACGTCCCTGCCGACGACCAGCCCCGCCGACAGCTGCGGCACCAGGTTCCTCACGGGGCCGGGCAACAGCTCGAACCCGACCAGCGTCGTGCCCGGCTACATGGGCGTGATCGTGGCGTCGAAGGTGATCAAGGACAAGAGCGACGTCACCGGCGTCTGGGGCAAGATCGTGGTCGTGAGGACGGACGCCGGCTACGGGCCGTCACCGGGGCACGCCGGGTCGGGCGAGATCGTGGCGACGTTCTGCGGCTGAGGACCGTCCCACGACCGGGTCAGGATGCGGGAGTCGCCCCACACCGCTCCTACCCTTGAACCCGTGAAGGTCCTCCTCCTCGAGAACATCCACCCGGTCGCCGTCGAGACCTTGCAGGCTCGCGGCCACGAGGTCGAGGAGCGCGCGGGCGCCCTGTCCGAGGACGAGCTGGGCGAGGCGCTGGCCGGTGGCGTCGAGCTGCTCGGGATCCGCTCCACCACCCACGTCACGGGCCGCGTGCTCGACGCCGCTACCGACCTGAAGGCGGTCGGCTGCTTCTGCATCGGCACCAACCAGGTCGACCTGGCGACAGCGGCCGAGCGCGGCATCGCGGTCTTCAACGCGCCGTACTCCAACACGCGCAGCGTCGTCGAGCTGGTGATCGCGGAGATCATCGCCCTGGCGCGGAGGCTGACCGAGAAGACCTGGAAGATGCACGACGGCGTCTGGGACAAGTCGGCCAAGGGCAGCCACGAGATCCGCGGCCGCACGATCGGCATCGTGGGCTACGGCAACATCGGCACCCAGCTCTCGAACGTCGCCGAGGCGCTCGGTCTCCGGGTGGTCTTCTACGACACCGCAGACAAGCTCGCGCACGGCAATGCCCGCCGGATGCCCACTCTCGACGCCCTGCTCGCCGAGGCCGATGTGGTCACGCTGCACGTGGACGGCCGGCCGGGAAACGCAGGGCTGTTCGGGGCCGAGCAGTTCGCGGCGATGAAGCCGCGCGCCCTCTTCATCAACGCCTCGCGCGGCATGGTCGTCGACGACGTGGCCCTGCGCCAGAACATCGAGTCCGGCCACCTCGCCGGCGCCGCGCTCGACGTCTTCCCGGTCGAGCCCAAGGCCCAGGGCGACCCGTTCGAGTCGGTGCTCCGCGGCCTCGACAACGTCATCCTCACCCCGCACGTCGGCGGCTCCACCCAGGAGGCGCAGGAGGAGATCGGCTGGTTCGTCGCGGGCAAGCTCGCGTCGTTCGTCGCAGAGGGCAGCACCGCACTGTCGGTGAACCTCCCCGCCGTCCAGCCGCCCCCGCTCGCCGAGGGCGTCCGGCTGGCCTACCTGCACGTCAACGTCCCCGGCGTGCTCGCGGAGGTCAACGCCTACCTCGCCGAGCAGGGCGCCAACGTGACCGGCCAGTATCTCGCCACCCGCGGCGAGCAGGGCTACGTCGTCACCGACGCCACCGAGTCGATCGGCGAGGCCGCCCTCGACAAGCTCCGCACGTCACCCCAGACCATCTGGCTCCGCAGCTACGACGGCTGACCGGACAGTCGCGGTCAGGTCACCTGGTCTGGAGACGGGCGCCCTGTCGAAACGCCCCGGCCGGCGGCACCGCGAGCGCCGGGCACTTCCTGTCCGGGCCGGCAGTTGTCTTGCGGGTGGGCAGCTTGCCCTTCGCGAGCAGCGCTGCGACGGCGTTGTCCACGCAGCCGACACCCGAGAGGGAGGACGCGTGGCTGGTGCCGCGCCTGCCCTCGATCAGGCTCGCCGTCGGGAAGAGCGCGCGGACGGCCAGGGCACCCGAGAACGGCGTGGCGGCGTCGTACTGCTCGCTCGTCAGCAGGACCGGCCCCGTGAAGGCCGCGCCGCTGATCGCGAACGGCGTGGGGTTGGCGGGGACCGGCCAGGTGCGGCAGGGCGCGTTGAACCACGCGTTGGCCCAGGCCAGGTAGGGCGAGTCCTTGTCGGCCGCCGCGTTGTCCGCCGCCCAGACGTTCCAGTCGGTCGGCCACGGGGCGTCGGTGCACGACGTGGCGAGGTACATCGCGTAGCTGTTGTCCGCCTGCGGACCCCGGGCGGGCCGACTGATCCGGAGCAGCGGACGAGCATCGCCGTCGTTGGCCAGGCGGGCGATGGCGTCGGCGATGAACGGCCACGACTGGTTGTTGTAGCCGGCCGAGGTCAGCACGTCCTCGAGCTCACCGGCGCCGAGCTTCTTCCGGACCGGCTTGCGCGCCAGCTGCCTGTGCAGCTTCGCGAACCGCTTGCCGACCTGTCGGCCCGAGCGGCCGAGGTGGAAGCGGCGGTCGTTCTTGCCGATCCACTTGAAGAACTTCTTGAACACGATCCCGAAGGCGTGGTCCTGGTCGAGGTTGGCGGCGTACCAGACCCGGCCGGGGTTCACGACGCCGTCGAGGACCATCGCCTTGATCGAGGTGGGGTGCAGCGTGGCCCACACCTGGCCGATGTAGGTGCCGTAGGAGAAGCCGTAGTAGGTGACCTGGGCCTGCCCGATCGCGGTGCGCAGCGACTCGAGGTCCGCGACGTTGTCGGTCGTCTTCAGGTGCGGCAGCAGGTCCTTGGCGGCCGAGGTGCCGCACGCCGCGGCGTACGCCGCGGTCTTGGCCAGCCAGTAGCCGAGGATCGCCGTGGTCGTGGGCTGGTGGGGGCGGTGCCGGGAGTTGGAGAACTTCGGGTTGCAGCTCAGGGCGGGGATCGACGCGCCGACGCCCCGCGGGTCCATGCCGTACCAGTCATAGGTGCGCCCGACGCCCCTGGGCACGGCGTTGCCGAGCCGGGAGTACTGCAGCGCACTCCCACCCGGGCCACCGGGGTTGGCGAACGCCGCGCCGCGGTAGGGGCCCTTGGTGTGCAGGACGCGGGAGACCGCGAGCCGGATGGTCGGTCCGGCCGGGTCGGCGTGGTCGAGGGGTACGACGAGGTAGCCGCACTGCGCCTTCGCCTGCCGGAGGTCGGGGTCCTTGCACCGCTTCCAGGCGGGCGCTGTGGCACGGAAGGAGCCCGTCGCTGCGGAGGTCGAGGGGGACGCGAGAGCCGGGCCGGCCTGGGCCGGCGCAGTGGACGGGACGACGGCGAGCCCTGTCGCCACCATCAGGGCACCGATCGTTGCGACGAGGGTCTTCCGAGACATGGCGCGATCCTCGCACGGGAGCCGGCTCCCGAAACTCACCCCCGACGTAGTGTCTGGTCATGGCATCGGTGCTCCCCGACCTGCGCGGCCGGCTGGGTGAGGCGCTCTTCCTGCAGGTCGCCGGCCCGGACGGACCCAGGCACCGGGAGCGGATCCACTTCCGTGACGGGCCGCGCTGGTTCGAGCCGGGCAGCCCGATCACCCGGGTGCACGGCGACGCGTCGATGTTCGTCGGCGGGCTGCGGGCCCTGCTCCTGCAGACCTTGCACCCGGCCGCCATGCGCGCGGTCTCGGAGCACTCCGGGTTCCGCGGCGACATGTGGGGCCGCCTGCACCGCACCAGCACCTTCCTCGCGGTCACGACGTTCGGCGTCGAGGACGACGCGCAGCAGGCGGTCGACATGGTGAAGCGGATCCACGAGCGGGTCACCGGCACCATGCCCGACGGGTCGCCGTACGCCGCCTCCGACCCGCACCTGCTCGCGTGGGTGCACGCGGCCGAGGCCGACAGCTTCCTGCGCGCCCACCAGGTCTACGGCGGCCGGCCGCTCGACCAGGCCGGGCGCGACGAGTACGTCGCCCAGCTGGGCCAGGTGAGCGCGCGGCTGGGCGTGGCCGACCCGCCGACCACCGAGGCCGAGCTGGCCGAGGTGCTGGCGGCCTACCGTCCCGAGCTGCGCGGGACGCGCGAGGCGCGGGAGGCGGTGCGCTACGTGCTGCTCAGGCCGCCGCTGCCGCTGCCCGTCCGCGCGCCGTACGCCGTGCTGGCCGCGGCCGCGATCGGGCTGATGCCGGCCTGGACGCGCCTGCCGCTCCGGCTGCCCTACCTACCGGTCTCCGAGCGCACCGCGGTGCGGGTGCTGGGCGGGCTGGCCACCGGCACGATCCGGTGGGCGATGACGCCCCCAGCGCCTCAGGACACCGACAGGTCGGCGTCGGACCAGTAGGCCTTCATCGACGTGATCCGACCATCGTCGTCGAAGGTCATCACATCGATCGGCGCCAGCGTGTAGGTCTGCTCACCGGCCTTGGTGCGCAGCTCGAAGAGGAACGCCGCCTCGTTGCCCGCGATCCGGGCGCTGAGCACCTCGCCGGCCTGCTCCAGCGCCTCGAGGCCGGAGTAGAACTCCCGGATCGACTCCCGCGTCGTGCGCACCTCGGTGCCGACCGGGTCCTCGACGGTGGCGCCCTCGGCGTAGAGCTCCATGATCTGGTCGGTGGTGCCGGTCGCGACCCGGGCGACGTACTGATCGATCACCTCGCGGATCTTCTCCGGGCTGGCGGCCATCTCGACTCCTCAGAAATAGAACACGTTCTCGTTCTTGTACGGAGGGAGCGTAGCGTCCCGGCGGCGAGACCCGGGCGCTGAGGCCGTGGCCCAGGTGCGTGCGTGGGCCGCGAAGGGGGTGTGCGGGTTTCGTCGAGGGGACGCTTGGGGTTGGATGAGCGCGATGGACCTCAGCGACAGATGGCCCCTCCCCCACAGTCCCGGCGTCCGCGACGAGCTCGTGGCGGCGTACGCCGACCCGAGCCGCGGCTACCACGACACCCGGCACCTGACCGAGGTGCTCGAGCGGCTCGACGAGCTGGCAGGGCACGGCGCGACGTACGACGTGACGCCGGTGCAGCTGGCCGCGTGGTTCCACGACGCGGTCTACGACGGCGAGCGCGATGCCGAGGAGCGCTCGGCCGCCTGGGCCGAGGACGCCCTGGCCGGCGCGGCCCCGGCGCCGATGGTCGCCGAGGTGGTCCGGCTGGTCCGACTCACCGAGACCCACACCCCCGACGACGACGACGCCAACGGGTGCGCGCTCTCCGACGCCGACCTCGGCATCCTGGCGGCGCCGCGCGAGCGCTACGACCAGTACGTCGCCGCGGTGCGCCGCGAGTACGCCCACCTCGAGGACGACGTGTTCTCCGCCGGCCGGGCCGACGTGCTCACCGGGCTGGCCGCCAAGCCCCACCTCTTCCACACCGCCTACGCGCGGGAGAAGTGGGAGCTGGCGGCCCGGGCCAACCTGGAGCGGGAGCTCGCGGTCCTCGATTCGTCCGCGGTCTGACGTCGTCTCCGCCGCGGGCGGGCACGGACGAGTCGGCGTCAGCCGTGCTTGCGGCGTCGCAGGCCGGCCGCCACGAGCCGCGTCACCAGGACGCGGGACGTCACCGGCTCGACGCCACGGGAGACCACCTCGTCGTACCACTCGGAGGGCACGTCGTAGTGGTCGCGGTCGAAGCCCCGCTCGGGGATGCCGAGCTCGCGGGCGAAGGCGTGCAGCTCGTCGAAGGACGTGTCGCTGGCCAGGTGCGACCACATCCGGCCCCGGGAGGGCACGGCGGGCGGGTCGATCATGAGGGTCATATCCGCTCCATGGCGTCGTCGAGGAGCAGCCGCCACGACCGGGTCAGCCCGATGTCGACGTAGGCCTTGCGCGTGCCCCCGGGACGGAGCTGCTCGTCGAGGTGGAAGGCGCGCACGCCGGTGCGCAGCAGCCACGGCACGTGCTCGGCCCGCAGCCCGCCGCCCGGCATGAGGAGCGCGGCGATGGCCGGGTCGGCCTCGGCGGTCGCCAGCAGGTCGTCGTACCCCTCGCCCATGCCGCGGGGCGACCCGGCCGAGCGCACGTGCACCAGCCCCGGCAGGTCCACGAGCGCGCGCCACGCCCGGCGGGGGTCGAGGGTGTCGTCGACGGCGTCGTGGAACGTCCACGGCACGTTGGCCAGCGACGTGGCCAGGTGCCGGCAGACCTCGGCGTCGATCTCGGTGTTCGCGTCGAGGAACCCGAAGGACACGCCCGTCGCGCCCACGGTGAGGTAGTCCTCGGCCAGGCCGACCAGCCGCGTCAGCTCCCCGCCCGTCGTGGTCCACGTGTGGTTGAGCCGGAGCAGCACGAACACCGGCACGTCGTCCGCGTCGCGGCAGACCGCCGAGACCGTGGTGATCTCGGGCGACAGGCTGCCGTCGTCGCCGGCCGGTCCCACGACGTGCAGCCGGTCCGCCCCACCCTCGAGCGCCCCCGCCACGTCACGCTCGTGCGCGACCGCGACCTCCAGCAGCACCCCCACGGAGTCAGCCTAGGGGTCGGACCGTCACCACCCGCGACACAGAATGGGCAGGGTGGACACCGTGCCGTTGTTCGACGCGAGGGCTCGCGTGCTCTCCGACCTGCAGGCCCGCAACCACGCGAGCCCTCAGGCGGTCTCGATCCTCGAGGATGCCGTCTCCGCTCGGGAGTGGTGGGCCGACCAGTGGCCGGAGGGTCAGGTGTACGTCGCCGGGCTGGTCGCCCAGGACGTCCAGGACGGCCTCTTCGAGACCAAGGGACGCTGGCCGATCTGCCTCACCTGCCCCGGCCCCGAGCACTCCCTCTACATCCAGCCCGACCTGGGCGGCCCCGACCCGGTCTGGGTCTGCGAGCACTCCGGCGACGTGGTTGCACCACTTGGTGGCTTGGGAGACTAGGTCAGCCAGGCCCAACGCAATGGGAGCGGTGGGAGCGAAGCGACCCGGCCTTTCCGAGCGCAGCGAGGCGCCCCGCGATCGGCCTCATGGCCGCGGCGACAGCGCCGGAGCGAGCGCAGCGAGCCAGGCGCCCGCGAGCGCAGCGAGCAGTCGCCGCGGACTGGGGCCGAAGCTCGCGGGGGTATTTAGAAGTCCTGGCCGATCTGGACCCAGAGCGTGTAGCGGTCGGCGCGGAAGACCGAGCGCGACACCTCGACGACCTTCTCGCCGTTCAGCGCGCGGCGCGAGTGCCGCAGCACCGGGTCGCCGGTGGCGAGCTCGAGGTGGGTGGCCTCGTCGGCCTGGCAGACGTCGGCGTTGATGGAGTCCTCGGCCCAGGTCGGGCGCAGGCCGCGCTGGTCGAGCGCTTCGTAGAGGCTCATGGGCATGCCGCCCTGAAGGAAGCCGGGGAGGAGCACCTCGTTGAGGAAGGCGTCCTCGATGCACATGGGGACGCCGTCGGCGCGGCGGAGCCGCTTCCAGTGGATGACGGGGTCGCCCTCGGTGACGTTCAGCGCGCGAGCGACGCCGGGGCCCGCCTGCTCGCGGCGGGCGAGGAGGGTGACCGACTCGCCGAGCATGCCGCGGCGGGCGATCTCCTCGGAATAGCTCGTGATGGTGCTGGCGGCACGCCGCGGCCGGGCCACGAAGGTGCCCTTGCCGGGGATCCGCTCGAGCAGCCCCTCGACGACCAGGGCGTCCATCGCCTGACGCACCGTCATGCGGGCCACGCCGAACTGGGCGACCAGCTCCCGCTCCGACGGAGCGGGCGAGCCCGGGGACATGCCGGAGACGAGAGAGCGCACGTACTCGCGCACCTGGACGTGCTTCAGGGCACGCCCGTCCTTGATGAGGACCTCTGTCATGTCAGCCAGACTAGACCGGGCCCCGGGGCCGCGTCCCGGCTTTGGCAGACCCCGCGATGGCCCGAACGGGTGGACCTTCCTAGCCCCCTGTGACCACCCGAACGGGCCTGATGCCAACGAGTCCTGGCGCGCGATCACCCCGGAATCGGCTTATTCGGTGGCGATCGCACGGAGCACGTCGAGGCGGGCCGCGCGCCGGGCGGGGAGCACCGCCGCGAGCACCCCGAGCACCAGTGACAGCGCCAGGAAGAGCACCAGCTGCACGACCGGGATGTGGATCCGCTCGAGCCCCTGGTCGCGCAGGGCGTACATCAGCGTCACGCCGAAGACGAGGCCCAGGCCCATGCCGAGGACCGCGCCCAGGACCGCGATCACGACCGACTCGAGCCGGATCATCTGGCGCAGCTGCCGGCGGCTCACCCCGATCGCCCTCAGCAGGCCGATCTCCCGGGTCCGCTCGATGACCGACAGCGCGAGGGTGTTGATGATGCCGAGCACGGCGATGACCACCGCGAAGAACAGCAGCCCGTAGATGACGCCGATGATCCGGTCGATCGGGGCCCGCTGCTCGGCGGCGAACTCCTGCTGGTCCTTCACCGTCACGACCGGCAGGTCCTTCACCACCGCGTCCAGACGGTCCTGAAGCCCGGTGGCGCCCCCTTGGGCGAAGATGACGACGTAGTTGTCCTGGTCGGGGAAGCCCGAGTCGAGCAGCGTCTGCGTGGTCGTGAGGACCGGGGAGAAGATGAGCGGGCTGTCCTCGACCACGCCCGCGACCCGCCACTCCTGCTTGCCGGTCGGCACCGTGATCTTCAGCGTGTCACCCGTCGTCAGGTGGTGCTCCTTGGCCCAGTCCTCCTTGAGCAGGACCGTGTCGTCGGCGAAGTCGGCGACGCTGCCGGAGACGGTCTCGAGGTCGAAGTCGCCGATGGTGTCTGGCGCGGTGGCGACCAGGCTCGACCCTTCGTCCTCGTCGCCGTCGAGCAGCCCGAAGCCGTAGCGCTGCCGCAGGACCTTGGCGACGCCGTCGATCTCGGACATCCGGTCGGTGATGGCCGGCGAGAACCCCTCGCCGAAGGCGCTGCTGACGACGTAGTCGCCGATGAAGTTCTCCTCGACGGTCTTGTCGACCGACGCCTTGGCGGACGAGCCGAGGATCGCGACGGTGAAGGCGAGCGTCAGGCCGATCATCAGGGCCGAGGCGGTGGCGGTCGTCCGACGCGGGTTGCGCAGCGAGTTCTGGCCCGCGAGTCGTCCCATGGGTCCGAAGACGCGCGCCTCCGCCGCGCCCGTCGCCCGCAGGAACGGGCGGCCGATGACCGGGCTGGCCGCGGTCACGCCGAGCAGCACCGCGAGCACGCCGGCGCCGACCCACCAACCGTTGTGCGGCACAGCGCCCACGAAGAGGCCGACCAGGGCCAGCGGCACGCCGACGGCGATCAGGGCGATGCCGAGCAGCAGCCTGCGGCGTACGGACGACTCCGGCAGGGCCACGTCGTCGCGCAGCGCCTGGACGGGCGCGATCCGCCCCGTCCGGCGTGCGGGCAGCCAGGCCGCGACCATCGTGACCACGACGCCGGTGGCGAACGCCGCCACGACCGTCCGCGGCGCGAGGATGAGCGCCTGGTTGCCCATGTCGAGGCCGAACGTCTTCACGAACGCGCGGATGCCCAGCGCCACCACCACGCCGAAGCCGAGGCCGAGCGCGGATCCGACCACACCGACCGCGAAGGCCTCGAGCTGGACCGAGCGGATCACCTGTCTCTTGGAGGCGCCGAGCGCCCGCAGCAGCGCCAGCTCGCGGCTGCGCTGGGCGACCAGGATCGAGAAGGTGTTGACGATGATGTAGCTGCTCACCACCAGCGCGATCCCGGCGAAGATCAGCAGGAACGTCGTGAGGAAGTCGATGCCGCTCAGCAGGGGGCCGGCGCTCTCCTCGGCCGCGTCGTCGCCGGTGACTGCCTCGTAGCCGTCCGGCAGGACCTCGGCCGCCTCCTTGGTCAGCTCCTCCTGTGAGACGCCGTCCTTCGCGGTGACCCAGAAGACCGTGTAGGCGTCCTGGCCGCCGAGGAAGAGCTGCTGGGCGGTGGGGGTGTCGAAGGCGGCGTACGTCGCGCCGTTGAGCGACCCACCCTCGCGGAAGCCCGCGATGCCGACCAGGGTGGGATGCACGTCCAGGGTCTTGGTCGCGGTGACGATCGGGACCTCGTCGCCGAGCTCGTAGCCGGCGCGGTCGGCGGTCTTCTCGTCGAGCACCACCTCCTCGGCGCCGTGCGGCTCGTGGCCGTCGAGGATGACCAGCCCCTCGAGGCCGTGGCCGGCGGGGGCGTCGCTCCAGTTGCCCCCGAACGCCGGCGGCCCGGAGCCACCCACGACCTTGCCCTTGGTCGAGAGCACGTAGACGCCGGTGGCGCTGACCATGCCGTCGACCCTGGCCGCCCCGGGCAGCTGCTCGAGCGTGGGCTGCAGCGAGGCCGGGACGGTCTGGGTGCTGAACACCGCCCCCTGCTGGGCCACCTCGCTGTTGGCCGGGCGGACGACGGTGTCGCCGACCGTGGAGTCGAACAGCGCGACGAAGCTCCGGTTGAGCGTGTCGGAGAACATCAGGATGCCGGTCACGAACGCGACGCCCAGGACGATCGCGAAGGTGCTGAGCAGCAGCCGGACCCGGCGGGCCAGCAGGCTCTTGAGGGAGGCCCGGATCATGGCGTCGAGGTCACGAGGCCGGGCCTGCCGACGCGGCCAGCCGGGCGGTGGTGTCGAGCACCTGCTCGCGGGTCGGCTCGCGCAGCTCGTCGACCACCCGGCCGTCCGCGAGGAACAGCACCCGGTCGGTGTACGCCGCCGCGACGGGGTCGTGGGTGACCATCACGACCGTCTGCCCGTGCTCGTCGACCGTCCGACGGAGGAGCTCGAGCACCTCGGCGCCCGAGGTCGAGTCGAGGTTGCCGGTCGGCTCGTCGGCGAAGACCACGGTGGGTCGGCTCACCAGCGCGCGGGCGACCGCGACGCGCTGCTGCTGGCCGCCGGAGAGCTGGTTCGGCTTGTGGTCGAGCCGGGCGGCGAGGTTCACCGTCGCGATGACCGCGGCGTACCACTCCGGGTCGGGGCTGCGGCCGGCGATGGAGAGCGGCAGCAGGATGTTCTCCTTCGCGGTCAGGGTCGGCACCAGGTTGTAGGACTGGAAGACGAACCCGATCTCGTCGCGCCGCAGCTGGGTGAGCGCCTTGTCCTTCATCCCGGTCAGCTCCTGGTCGCCGACCATGACCGAGCCGGAGTCGGCGGTGTCGAGGGCGGCCAGGCAGTGCATCAGGGTCGACTTGCCGGACCCGCTGGGCCCCATCACGGCGGTGAACTCGCCCGCCATCAGGTCGAGCGTCACGTCGTCCAGCGCGACCACCCGGGTCTCGCCGTCGCCGTAGGTCTTGGTCAGGTTGCGCACGCGCGCCGCCGCCACGCCCGCCCTGTCCTCTGCCGTCTGCTGGGCCATGTGACAACTGTCGCAGCCGGGGTGAAGTCCGCGCCTCGGGGCTGTCCCCGGGTACCTCCCTGACATGCACGTCGAGCGCACGTTCACGGTCACCGGTCTCGTCGAGACCGTCTTCGACTACCTGGCCGACTTCACCCACACCAATGAGTGGGACCCCGGCACGGTCGAGACCCGGCGCACGTCGGGAGACGGCGGCGTCGGAACGACGTACGCCAACACCTCGGAGTTCATGGGCCGCACGTCCGAGCTCACCTACGAGACGACGGAGCTCGAGCGGCCGCACCGGCTCCGGTTCCGCGGCCACAACGACAAGGTGACGACCGCGGACACCATGACCCTCCGACAGGAGGGGGACCAGACCCAGGTGCACTACCGCGCCGACTTCGACTTCGGGCGGCTGATCAACCTGGTCGCACCCCTGGTCGTGCGCCCCAAGCTCGAGAAGCTGGCCGACGAGACCGTGGCCCAGCTGCAGCGCGCCCTCTCCTCGGACTGACCCTCGACGTTGTCGAACACCTGTTCGATCTCGGCGTACACTCGCCGCATGGACTTCCAGTCGACGCTCTTCGCCCCCACCGAGTCACGGGCCATCGACTTCGCCCGGATCGAGCGCACCGAGCTGACCCGCGGCGCGTGGGTCGACATCGTCCGGGCCTGGCTGCCCGCGGCCGACGACGTCTTCGAGACCCTGGTGCGCGACGTGCCGTGGCGGGCCGAGCGGCGACAGATGTATGACCGCGTCGTCGACGTGCCCCGCCTGGTGCACACCTACATGATCGGCGACGAGCTCCCCCACGCCGGGCTCAACGACGCCCGCGACTCGCTGACCGCCCACTACGCCGACGAGCTCGGAGAGCCGTTCCGCACCGCCGGCTGCTGCTACTACCGCGACGGGCGCGACTCGGTGGCCTGGCACGGCGACACGGTCGGCCGCGGCAAGACCACCGACACGATGGTCGCGATCGTCTCGCTGGGCGACCCGCGCAGGCTGCACCTGCGTCCGCGGCTCGGGGGCGCCGACACCGTGGTCGTCGAGATGGGCCACGGCGACCTGGTGGTGATGGGCGGCTCGTGCCAGCGGACCTGGGAGCACGCCGTCCCCAAGGTCGCCCACGCCGGGCCCCGGATCTCGGTGCAGTTCCGGCCGTTGAACGTCTTCTGACCGGCCGGCCGACCGCGGCGATGGAATAGACGCCCGCGCGCCCGCGGTTGGGCAAGGGATGACTACTACAACTCTTGAGAAGATCGCCACCGCCTCCGGGACCTTCCGCCTGGGCGGCGACCTGGAGGTCGTGCGCCTCGGTTACGGCACCATGCAGCTGCCCGGCGAGGGCGTGTGGGGGCCACCCCGCGACCACGACGAGGCGTTGCGGGTGCTGCGCCGAGCGGTCGAGCTCGGCATCACCTTCTTCGACACCGCCGACTCCTACGGCCCGCACGTGGCCGAGGAGCTGGTCGCCGAGGCGCTGCACCCCTACGCCGACGAGGTCGCCATCGCCACCAAGGCCGGGCTGACCCGGCAGGGCCCCGGCAAGTGGAGCGGGCTGGGCGAGCCGGCCTACCTGCGTCAGCAGTGCGAGCTCAGCCTGCGTCGGCTCGGCGTCGAGCGGATCGATCTGTTCCAGCTGCACCGCATCGACTCCCGCTTCCCGATGGAGGACCAGGTCGGCGAGCTCAAGGCCCTCCAGGACGAGGGCAAGATCCGCCACCTCGGCCTCTCCGAGGTCTCCGTCGAGGAGCTGACCGCCGCGCAGGCCGTGGCCCCGATCGTGTCGGTCCAGAACAAGTTCAGCCTCGGCGACCGCGCCTCCCAGGCCCTGCTCGACCACTGCACCGCCGAGGGGATCGCCTTCATCCCCTGGCGCCCGGTGGCCGACCACGTCGACGACGGCGCCCTGCAGGAGGTGGCCGCCGCGCATGACGCCACCCCGTCGCAGGTGGCCCTTGCCTGGCTGCTGCAGCTCTCACCCGTGATGCTGCCGATCCCGGGCACCTCGAGCGTCGCGCACCTCGAGGAGAACGCCGCTGCGGCCGCCCTCCAGCTCACCGACGACGAGCTCGCCCGGCTCTCGTAGGGCTGGCCACGGCCCCGGGTGTCGGAGTCCCCGGGGCCCCGGTGACTTTGGCACTTCCCGGGCGAGATCTCCCCTGGGAAGTGCAGGAGTCACCGGGGCCCCGGTGACTCCTGCAACCCCTACGACCGGGCCGGACGTCCCGCTCAGGTGGCGGGGGGAGTCGCTCCACCCGCTGCGGGGTCGGCCGGTGGGGCTGCGGGGGCTGCCGGAGCGGCGGGTGCAGCCGGGGTCGCCGGCGGGTTGAAGGACACCTGGGGGGCGACCTGCTGGCCCTCCGGGGCGTCGTAGAACTCGCGCTTGTGCACGTTCGCGATGCCGGTGAACAGCATCCACGGGATCGTCATGACCAGCTTGTTGAGCGAGGCCACGGCGTCGTTGTAGTACTGGCGGGCGAAGGCGATCTGGTTCTCGGTCTCCGCGAGCTGGCTCTGGAGCTCCAGGAAGTTCACGTTGGCCTTGAGCTCGGGGTAGGCCTCGGCCACGGCGTTGACCTTCACCAGGGCCTGCTGGAGAGCCGCGTCCGCGGCGGCCTTGGCCGGGACGTCGTCGCCCGCGGCGGCGGCGACCACTCCGGCGCGCGCCTTGGTGACCTCCTCGAAGACGCCCGCCTCGTGGGCGGCGTACCCCTTGACCGTCTCGACGAGGTTGGGGATCAGCTCGGCACGACGGGTCAGCTGGACGTCGATCCCGCCCAGCGCCTCCTGTGCGCCGATGTCGCTGGTCCGGAGCTTGTTGAAGCCGGCGATCACGAAGCCGACGAGGGCCACGAGGATGACGATCACGATGATGGCGATGAGCATCTTGCTGTCTCTCTCTTCTGTGGGTGCTGCATTGGTTGTGCTCGGGAACTGCACCTACTCGCTCAGTATGGACGCTCCCGGCCCGGCGATCGGGTCACCACGACCCACCGCCGCCACCGCCGCCACCGCCGCCGCCGGAGAATCCCCCGCCTCCGCCGCCGCTGGAGGACGAGCTCTGGGTGGCGTTGTACGACGAGATGGCACCGCCCACGGTGCTGTCGAAGTCGCTGACCATCGAGTTCACGAAGGCCCCGGCGTTGGCCCCCGCGTAGGAGCTCGCGAAGTAGTGCGGAACCGGCGGCTCCTCGCCGACCTCGACGCGGTACTTCGCCGCCCACTCGTCGGCGCAGCCGAGGGCGACGGCCCACGGGATGTAGGAGGTGTAGAGCTCCTTGCGGCCCGAGAAGTCGAAGCGCTGCTTGCTCGACGGCGTCGCCAGCATCCGGCGGAAGCCGCCGACCCGCGACCACAGGTCGCGGCCGGTGCGGGTCCGGCTGGTGCCCGAGCCGGTCGCCATGAGCGACGTGCCGCCGACTGCGAAGGCACCCGGGATGAGGCCGAGCGCCGTCATCGAGAACGGGTTCCAGATGGCGCACACGAGCATCAGGCCGAAGCCCCCCAGCACCAGCAGCCCACCGAGGCCGCCCAGGCCGCTGCTGACCATGTTGCCGGAGGTCTTGGACCACGACTCGACGCTGCTGTCGAACCGCGCGATCTCGTCCTTGAGCCGCAGCCCGGCCGACACGTCCTTCTTCCGGGCGGTGAACGACGACCCCGGGCCGCCGAGGATGTGGGCGATGTCCGTGGTCACCGGGTCGAGCCCGGCCCAGCCCGCGGGGCCGGCCTTGTCGGTGATCGTCCAGGAGTCGTTCTCGCCCCGGGTCAGGTCGATCGCGCCCTTCTCGGCGGCGTGCATCAGCGTGGCGACGTACGTCGTGCGGTCGACGGTCTCGCTGTAGATGTACTTCGCCTGCGCCGGGCCGATGCCGGCGGGCGGCTCGTAGAGGACCGGGAAGCCCGGCTCCTTCTCCCGTGACTTGGCGCCCAGGATGGAGCCGAAGCCGAGCGCGCCCGCGGCCGCGAGCAGCACGATGGCGAGCAGGGGCACGTGGGTGCTCAGCACGCGGTCCCACCGGCCCGTCCAGGGCACCGAGTTGCCCTCGGCGGGCGGCTTCATGTCCAGGCCGGTGGCGATCGTGACCGGGGTGCGGTCGGCGATCGGGCCGGTGGTGATGGTGAGGTCGGTCGTCCCGCCGCCCTCGGCGGTGCAGCCGGTGTCGGCGTCGTCGCCGATCGCGCACCTGACCTCGGCCTGGGCCGGCTTCGGCAGGTGGACCGTCAGCGTCGACTGCTCGATCGACTGCTGCCACCCGCGCGGGATCAGCTGCCAGTAGAACATCGTGTCGACGCTCTCGCCGGTGATCTTCTCGACGTTCTCGTCGAGGACCCCGTCGATGTGGTACTTGATCACGTAGGTGTGCTCGCCGACGTCGAGCGTCGTGTCCGCGGACCCGATCTTGGCCACCCGCTGGCGGTGGTGGTCCTCCCAGCTCAGCTCGAACGGCTCCGAGTCGCCGTCGCGGGTGACCGAGATGTCCTCCGGCGTACGCCGCGCGTGGGGCGAGTTGTCGTCGATGAGGTCCCAGAACCGGAAGATGCCGTGCTTGCCGTAGCCCGGGAAGTCGACGGTGATCGTCTCGACCACGTCGAGGTCACCGTTGGCGGCGACGTCGAAGTCAGCCACGTAGTTGGTGATCGTGGTGTCCTCGAAGTTCGCCGTCGCCGTGCCGCTGCCGTAGAAGAGCGCCGGGATGCAGAGCAGGACGGCGATCACGCCGAGGCCGATCGCAGTCCCAAGGAGCCGTTTCACGAGGGGAAACAGTAGGGCGTGAACGACGGATGCGTCTGTAGCCCGCGCGGATCAGCCGAAACCTGGTGGTCGAGCGGTCCCCGGGCTAATTCACGTGCCGAATGTCGGTGGTGACTGGGAGAGTCGGCGCGATGGCCACCGTCACCCCCTCTCCTGGTCTGAGCGGCTTCTGGCGCGACCTCCCGCGCGAGGGCCGGCTGATGCTGTCGATCGTCGTCCTGGAGTTCCTCGGCACGGGGCTGGTGCTGCCGTTCAACGTGGTCTACCTCCACGAGGTCCGCGACTTCACCCTCAGCGACGTGGGGCTCCTGCTCGGCGTGCCACCGCTGATGGGGCTCCTGGTGGTCGGTCCCGGCGGCACGGCCATCGACCGGTTCGGTGCCCGACGGATCCAGCTCGGCGTCCTGACCCTCCTGGTCGTGGGCAACACCACCCTCGCCTTCGCCACCACCCGGATGGCCGCCGCCGCCTCGCTCGCCCTGGTCGGCATCGCCTTCGGCATGTCCTGGCCGGCGTGGCAGAGCATCGTCGCCTCGGTCATCCCCCAGGGGCTCCGTCAGCGCTACTTCGGGGTCAACTTCACGCTGCTCAACCTCGGCATCGGCATCGGCGGGGTGGTGGGCGGCCTGTTCGTCGACGTCTCCGACACCCGCACCTTCCAGACCATCTACCTCGCCGACGCCGTCTCCTACCTGCCCGCGCTGCTCCTCCTGCTCGGCCCGCTGCGCCACATCGCCGGGAAGGTCGCCGCGCGCGCTGATGACGACGGCGGGCCGATGGGCTACCTCGCCGTGCTGCGCAGCCCCGCGATGGCGACGATGGCCCTGCTGAGCTTCATCTCGTCGTTCGTGGGCTACTCCCAGCTGAACGCCGGCATGCCGGCGTACGCCCGAGGAGTCGGCGAGGTGTCCACCCGCGGCCTGGGCATGGCGTTCGCCGCCAACACGCTGGTGATCGTGGTGCTGCAGCTCGTGGTGCTGCAGCGCATCGAGGGCAAGCGCCGCACCCGCGTGATCGCCGTGATGGGCGTCGTGTGGGCCTTCTCGTGGGTCCTCCTCGGCTTCTCCGGGCTGGTCCCCGGCACCCTGGGCGCCACCCTGCTGGTGGCCGCCTGCGCCTCGGTCTTCGCCTTCGGCGAGACCCTGCTCCAGCCGACCATCCCGGCCCTGGTCAACGATCTCGCGCCCGACCACCTGCGCGGCCGCTACAACGCCCTGAGCTCGGGCTCCTTCCAGCTCGCCGCCGTGATCGCCCCGCCGATGTCGGGCATCCTGATCGGCCACGCCCTCGGCAACGTCTACATCGGTCTGCTCGTCGTCGGCTGCCTGGTCTGCGGCCTGGTCGCGATCGCCCGCCTCGAGCCCCAGCTCGACCCACGCGTCAACGGAGTCGCTGACCCGTCAGCTCTGGCCGCCGAGCGCGACCCTCACCTTCAAGCCTGAGGGCCACAGCTGACCGGTCAGCGGGGTCAGAGCACCACGATCAGCACCACGACCAGGACGATGACGGCGAGCAGCCCCGCAGCCTGCTTCCAGTAGGTCTTGAGCAGGATGGGCAGCACCGTCGAGCCGAGGTTGATGGCGTCGTCCGCCCGGGCCTGCGGTGCGGTCGGCTCCGTCCCAGGCTGCGTGACCGGCGGCGTCACGGGCTGCGTGACCGGCGGTGTCACCGGGGGCGGCCTCGGCGGCGGTGCGGCCGACCCCGTGCCGGCGTCAGGCGCCGGCACGGGGGCGGGGTCCACGGGGGTGTCGGGCTCGAGCGGGATAGTCCCTGACGTTCCGGCCGCCGACACGCCGGAGTCACCGACCACTTCGTCAGGGACTATCGGAGCCTCGGCCGACGGCCCGAGCCGCTGCTCGAGGCAGGCGACGAACTGACCGAGGAGCTTGTCGGAGACGTCCTGCATCACGCCGCGCCCGAACTGGGCGGGCTTGCCGGTGACCGCGAGGTCGGTGAGCACCTCGACGTCGGTGCCGCCCGAGGCGGACGGCTCCATGCTCAGCGTGACCTTGGCGCCGGCGGTGCCGTTGCCGCGCTTGTCCTTGCCCTTGGCGTCGACCACGAACCGGTGCGCCGCCTCGTCCTTCTCCACGAACGTCCCGGTGCCGTTGTAGACGAGCGCGATCGGGCCGAGCTTGACCTTGACCGACCCGGCGAACGAGTCGCCCTCCGCCGAGGAGACCTGGGCTCCTGGGAAGCACTCCGCCACGGACGCGATGTCCTGGAAGTGCGCCCAGGTCTCCTCGACGGCCGTCGGAACGGTGAACCGGTGTGCGAGATCCATCAGGCTCCCGCGGCGGTGAGGACGGCCCGACGGGTGAGTACGCCGGCCAGGTGGCGCCGGTAGTCGGCGTCGCCGTTGAGGTCCGAGGGCGGGTTGGTGCCCTCCGTCGCCCGCTCGGCCGCGGCCCGTACCGCGTCGGCCGTGGCGGGCTGGCCGGCCAGGGCCTCCTCGACCCCGCGGGCCCGCAGCGGCGTGGAGCCCATGTTGGTCAGGCCGACGCGTGCCTCGCTGATGGTGCCGCCCTCCGCGCGCACGGCGGCGGCGACCGCCACGATCGGCCACTGGTGGGCGACGCGCACGAACTTCTCGTAGTGCGCGCCCCAGCCGGTGTACTTCGGGACCCGGATCTCGGTGAGGATCTCGCCCTCACCGATCGCGGTCTCGAAGAGGTCGACGAAGAAGTCGTCGGCCTCGACCGTGCGGCTCCCGCCGGAGCCGGCGATGACGAACTGCGCCCCCAGCGCCAGGGTCGGCGCACCGAGGTCACCGGCCGGGTCGGCGTGCGCGAGCGCGCCGCCGAAGGTCCCGCGGTGCCGGATCTGCGCGTCGGCGAGGTGCTCGACCGCCTTGGAGATGAGCAGCGCGTGCTCCGCGACGAGCGGGTCGGAGCCCACGACGGCGTGCGGGGTCATCGCGCCGATCACGATCGCGTCGCCGTCCTCGCGTATGCCGCGCAGGGCTTCGATCTTGCCGAGGTCGATGACCATCTCCGGAGCGTTGAGCCGCATCCGGAGCACCGGCAGCAGGCTCTGCCCGCCGGCGATGATCTTCGCGTCGTCGCCGTGCTCGGCCAGCGCCGCCAGGGCCTCCTCGACCGTGGCCGGAGCCAGGTACTCGAACTGCACGGGGATCATGCGCCCGCTCCTTCCGTGTTGACGCCGGTCTCGCCGGGATCCTGGTTGGGCGAACCCTCCCCGAAGTGCGGCATCGCCGACTCCTCCGTGGGATCGGCGCCACCGCCTCCGTCGCCGTTGATCGCCTTCCACACCCGCTCGGGCGTGCAGGGCATCTGGATGTCGTTGATGCCGAGGTGCCGCACCGCGTCGACGACCGCGTTGACGACCGCCGGTGTCGACGCGATGGTGCCGGCCTCGCCGACCCCCTTCGTGCCGAGCGTGTTGGTGGTCGACGGCGAGGTGGTGTGGTCGATCTCGAAGGTGATCGTGTCGGCGGCGGTCGGCAGGAGGTAGTCGACGAACGAGCCGGACACCAGCGTGCCGGCGTCGTCGTAGACCGCCTCCTCCCAGAGCGCCTGGGCGATGCCCTGCACCAGGCCACCGTGCACCTGGCCGGCCACGATGAGCGGGTTGATGATGTTGCCGATGTCGTCGACGCAGACGTACTTGCGCATCTTCAGCCCGCCGGTCTCGGTGTCGACCTCCATGGCGCACAGGTGGGTGCCGTGCGGGAAGGAGAAGTTCACCGGGTCATAGGTCGACTCCGAGTCGAGGTTGGGCTCGACTCCGTCGGGCATGTTGTGCGCCGCGAAGACCGCGGTCGCGATCTCGCCGATCGCCATGCCCTGGTCGGTGCCGCGGACCGAGAACCGTCCGGCGTTGAACTCGATGTCGTCGACCGACGCCTCGAGCAGGTGCGCCGCGATCGGCTTGGCCTTCTCGATCACCTTGTCCGCGGCCCGGACGATGGCCTCACCACCGACCACCAGCGAGCGCGACCCGTAGGTGTCGAGGCCGCGCGCGGACACCTGGGTGTCACCGTGCAGCACCTCGACGTCCTCGTAGGCCACGCCGAGGCGGTCGGCGACGATCTGGCTGAACGCCGTCTCGTGGCCCTGGCCGTGCGCGGACGCCCCGGTGATGACCTCGACCTTGCCGGTGGCCAGCATCCGCACGCTGGCGTGCTCCCAGCCGCCGGCGCCGTAGTCGAGGCTGCCCAGCACCCGCGACGGCGCGAGGCCGCACATCTCGGTGAACGTCGAGATGCCGATACCGAGCTGGACGCTGTCGCCGGAGTCACGCCGCTGCTTCTGCTCGGCCCGCAGCTCGTCGTAGCCGAACATCGCCATGGCCTTCTCCGTGGCGGCCTCGTAGTTGCCGGAGTCGTACTCCATCCCGGCCACGGTCGTGAACGGGAACTCGGTGTTCTTGATCCAGTTCATCTCGCGGATCGCCATGGGGTCCACGCCGACCTCGGCGGCGAGCTCGTCCATGATCCGCTCGATGCCGAACGTCGCCTCGGGGCGGCCGGCGCCGCGGTAGGCGTCCGTCCAGGTCTTGTTGGTGAGGACGGTCTGGCAGGCGAAGTGGTAGGCCGGGAACTTGTAGATCGAGTTGAACATGAACGCGCCCAGCACCGGCACACCGCCGCCGACGATGGCGACGTAGGCGCCGAGGTCGGCGAGCAGCTCGACCTTGAAGCCGGTGACCGTGCCGTCCTTCTCGGCCGACAGGGTCAGCTTCTGCCACTGGTCGCGACCGTGGTGCCCGCTCAGCAGCGACTCGGAGCGGGTCTCGGTGTACTTGACCGGCTTGTTGATCCGCCGGCCCACCGCCCAGGCGATCCACTCCTCGGGGGTGACCTGGAGCTTGCCGCCGAAGCCGCCGCCGACGTCGGGGGCGATCACCCGGATCTTGGACTCGGGCACGCCGGTGGTCGCGGCCAGCGCGAACCGCACGATGTGCGGGATCTGGGTCGCCGACCACATCGTGTACTGCTCGCCCGTGGGGTCGACCACCACCGAGCGCGGCTCCATGAACGCGGGGATCAGCCGCTGCTGGCGGTACTCCCGCTCGATCACGATGCCGTCGGTGCGGGCCTTGGCGATCGCCTCCTCGACGTCGCCGCCGGTGCCGGCCGCCTGGGAGTCGAAGATCCAGAGCGCGGACTTGTTGGTGCCGGAGTCGGGGTGCGCGAGGGCGCCCCCGTTGTCAGGGCTGGCGGCCGCGGCCTCCTTGAGGTCGAGCGCGGCCGGCAGCTCGTCGTACTCGACGTCGACGAGCTCGGCCGCGTCGCGTGCCTCGGCCGCGGAGCGGGCCACGACGACGGCGACGATCTCGCCCGCGAAGGCGACCCGGTCGGCCGGCATCGGCGAGTGGGTGGGCGTGACCTGGTCGGGGGTGATCGGCCAGGCGTTGATGCACACGCCGAGCTCCTCACCGAAGTCCTTGCCGGTGAAGACGTCGACCACGTTGGTCATCGCGTTGGCCGCGCTCACGTCGATGCTCTTGATCGTCGCGTGCGCGAACGGGCTGCGGACCATCGCCAGGTGCAGCATCCCCGGGAGGGTGAGGTTGTCGGTCCAGCGCGTGCGGCCGGTGATCAGCCGCTGGTCCTCCTTGCGGCGCCGGTCGCGCCCGATCTCGAGCTGAGGTGCCGGAGCGTCCTGGGTGGCGGTCATGCCTGCGCCCCCTCGCTCGCGTCGCTGTGCTCAGCGGCGTACTGCACCGCCTTGACGATGTTGTGGTAGCCGGTGCACCGGCACAGGTTGCCCTCGAGCCCGAGCCGGATCTCCTGCTCGGACGGGTGCGGGTTGTTCTTCAGGAGGTCGACGCTCTGCATGATCATCCCGGGGGTGCAGAACCCGCACTGGAGGCCGTGGCACTCGCGGAACGCCTCCTGCACCGGGTGCAGCTGACCGTTGGTCGCAAGCCCCTCGATGGTCATGACCTCGGCGCCGTCGGCCTGCACCGCCAGCACGTTGCAGGACTTCACGCTCTGGCCGTCGAGGTGGACCGTGCAGGCACCGCAGTTGCTGGTGTCGCAGCCGATCACGGTCCCGGTCTTCCCGAGCTTCTCCCGCAGGTACTGCACCAGCAGCATCCGGGGTTCGACATCGTCGGCGACCTTCTCGCCATCGACGGTCAGGCTGATCCGCGTCATGGGCTCTCCCTTGGGCTGGGCACGGCTGTGGTGCCCGTCACGCTAGGGACAAGCAGGTTGGCGTCGGGTTGGCGTCGGGTTGGCGACGTAGCGCCGAGTCGTCGTTACTGATGAGCAGTAACGACGGGTCACCGCGACATCTACGCCGAGTCGTCGTTACTGATGAGCAGTAACGACGGGTCGGCATCGCGGAGTGGCCCGTGGTGTCCAGACTGCGCCCACAGGGATACGGCGGCGGCAGGGTTGTCCACAGACCGGACAGCCGACGGCCGGCTGACGTGTCAGCGGCGGGAGACGGCGAGCCGGCCCTTGAGGAGGGGTACGGCGGGGTGGGGCTGGCCGCCGATGCGCCTGAGGGAGGCCAGGCAGACCTCGAGGACCTCGGAGTCGTACGGCGCGAGCTCGCTGTAGCGGACGACGGCATCCGGCTGCGGGTCGACCAGCAGGGCCTCGCGGACCGCGACGGCGACGTACTCGGCGAGCTCGGAGAGGGCCGGCGAGTTGGTGCCGGGGAGGAGGTCGCCGCCGTAGGCGTCGACGGCGGCGCCGACCTCGCCGCGGCGCAGCAGCGAGAGCACGTGCTCGACGTCGGTGGCGACCGGCATGAGCAAGCGGTAGGGGCGCGAGCCGAGCTGGCCGCCGACGGCGGCGCGCAGGTGCGAGACCTCGGCCTTGAGGGTGGAGAAGGTGATCGCCTGGTCGCCGTAGAGCATCGCGTGCAGCTGCTCGAGCGAGAGCCCCTCCGGGTGCAGCGCCAGCAGGGCGAGCACCTCGGTCTGGCGCCGGTTGAGCAGCAGCCGCTGGCCGTCGAGGTAGGTCTCGGCGGTGCCGAGCAGGGTCATCACCACGCCGGGGTCGCGGGTGACGTCGGCCAGCGCGGAGGGGTGGTGCGCCGAGCGCGGCATCGCCGTCTCGATCAGCCGGGCCATCACCCGCGCGGTCGCGAGGCCGATCGGGTGGGTGCGGTCCCAGGTGGTCGACAGGTCGATGACGCCGAGCTTCACCCCGCTGACGGGGTCGAAGACGGGCGCGGCCCAGCAGACCCAGTTGTGCACGATCGAGGCGTAGTGCTCGGCGCTGAACACCATCGCGGGCTCGGCCAGCCGGTTGGCGAGGTCGAGCGCGTTGGTGCCGACCGACTCGTCGTCCCAGCGGCCGCCGGCCACGAAGTTCACCGTCTCCGCCTTGCGGCGCATGACCCGTCCGCCGTAGGTCCACAGGATCCGGGTGTCCGCATCGGTCACGGCGATGACGAGGTCGCCGTCCTCGGCCGTGCGCCGCAGCTCCTGCTCGACGTTCTCCACCGCCGTCTGGAGCGGCGAGTCGCGCCAGATCGCGGCGGTCTCGGCCTCGTCGGCGAGCGGCGCCTCCTTCACGTCGATCGGGATCGCGGCCTCGGACCGCGTCCAGGAGGTGAGGATCTCGGGGCGGACCAGCGCCTCGACCTCGTCGCCGTGCTCGACGAAGCTGGTCCACGCCTTCACGGCGTCCTGCCGCCTCGTGCTGAGCTCACCTCGCACCATGTCGCCGAGGCTACCCCCGGGCCGTGACCCCGGTCACAGGTCGAGCCGCTGGCGCAGGAACCGGAGCGTCTGGTCCATCGCGTCCTGCCACCGGGCGTAGAAGGCGTGGTCCTCACCGGGCCACCAGCTCAGCCGGCTGTCCACACCTCCCCGCGCATCAGCTGCTGCGTGGTCCGCGCCCACCTCGGAGGGCAGGTGGCGTCGGCGGTGCCGTGGTGCACCAGCAGCGGCTCCGAGATCCGGTCGAAGTAGGTGCGGGGCGACAGCTCGCGGTAGAACCGCGGCGACTCCGCCGGCGTCCCGAACCGGCCGAACAGGGCCTCGACCACCTCGGGCCGGCCGGGCCGGGTGAAGTGCTCGAGGTTGTCGAGGAACCGCGAGCTCACCGAGTCGTAGACCACCGCGGCGCGGACCAGCCCGGGCTGGGTGACCAGGGCGTTCATGGTCACCCCGCCACCCATCGAGCGGCCGAGCATCGCCAGCCGCGTCGCGTCGACGTACGGCAGCGCCCCGAGAGCCTCGACCGCGTTGACCGCGTCGCGGGTGTAGCCGAGCCGGGTCTCGCGGTCGGTCGGTGCGACCGGGTCGGACCCGGCGTGGCCGCGGTAGTCGGTGTGCAGCACGACGAACCCGGCCCGCGCCAGCGCGTCCTGCTCGCGCGCCAGCCCCTGGCCGGTGACGTAGTAGGACGGGTCGATGTAGCCGTGGTTCAGCACGATGCCGGGGAACGGCCCCTTGCCGCGCGGTCGGATCAGCACGCCGGACACCGTGAGGTCGTCGCTTCGGTAGGTCACGTCGTAGCGCGTGTAGGCGTCGGTGTCGTACTCGGTCCGGAGGATCCGCGGCCTGCCGCCGGAGGGTGCCTGCCGCATCAGCGCGGGCAGCGAGTGAGGGCTGCGCACCTGCGGCAGCGGGTCCTCGGTCGCTGCCGGCGCCTCGCCCGGCACCTCGTCCGGCGCCGCACTCTCGGAGGGCGCACCGCTGTTCGAGCCCGTCGAGACCTCGGTCGGCTCGGCGCTCGCTCCCACCTCGCGCTCGTCCGAGGAGTCCGAGGTGCACCCTCCCGCCAGCGCCAGCACGGCGAGGACGGCGGCGGTACGGCGCACACCGGGTCTGGGGATGATCAGCCCAACGGGTTCGTCTCGCCGTGGATCCGGCCGTCGACGGCCGCGAGCCGCTGCCCACTGCCGCCCCAGCGGCCGGCGATGATCTCCGCGGCGATGCTGATCGCGGTCTCCTCCGGCGTGCGCGCGCCCAGGTCGAGGCCGATCGGGCTGGACAGCCGCCCGATCTCCTCCTCGCTCAGCCCCGCCTCGCGCAGCCGCTCCAGCCGGTCCTCGTGCGTACGCCGCGAGCCCATCGCGCCGACGTACGCCACCTCGGGCAGCCGCAGCGCGACCTCGAGGAGAGGCACGTCGAACTTGGGGTCGTGGGTCAGGACGGTGACCACGGTGCGCGGGTCGATCCTGCCCGCGTCGTGCTCGGCGGCCAGGTAGCGGTGCGGCCAGTCGACCACCACGTCGTCGGCCTCCGGGAACCGGCTGTTCGTCGCGAACACCGGGCGGGCGTCGCAGACGGTCACGTGGTAGCCGAGGAACGCCCCGACCCGCGCCACCGCGGCGGCGAAGTCGATCGCGCCGAAGACCAGCAGGCGCGGCTTGGGCGCGAAGGCCCAGACGAAGACCCGCATCCCCTCCCCGCGCCGTTCGCCGTCGGGGCCGTAGGTCAGCGTGGCGTTGTGCCCGGCCGCGAGCAGCCCCATCGCATCGTCGCGGACCGCATCGTCTGCCCGGGTCGAGCCGAGTGACCCCGTGACCGCCGGGATAGTCCCTGACGTTGTGGCCCGGTCCTCCGGCGTGTCGCCGTCACGATCGTCAGGGACTATCCCCCCACCCGGGCGTACGACGAGTCGCCTGCCCAGCCAGGACGGGTCGGGGTGCTCGATGACGGTGGCCAGCGCGACCGGGCGGCCGGCCTCGATGTCGGCGGCGATCTCACCCAGCTCGGGGAAGGCCTCCTTCGAGACCTTCTCGACGTAGACGTCGAGGATGCCGCCGCAGGTCAGCCCGACCGCGAAGGCGTCGTCGTCGGACACGCCGTAGCGCTGCAGCACCGGCTCGCCCGACTCGACGACCGACTGCGCCAGCTCGTAGACCGCGCCCTCGACGCAGCCGCCGGACACCGAGCCGACCGCGGACTCGTCCGGACCGACGAGCATCGACGCACCGGGCGGGCGCGGGGCGGACTGGAAGGTCGCGACCACCGTGCCGACGCCGATGGTGTCGCCTGCCTCCCACCACGTCATCAGCTCGGGCAGCACGTCACGCATGCGCGACCACCTCCACCAGCTCGGCGTAGGTCGCCAGGGAGTGCCCGGCCACGAAGTGGTCGACGTGCGGCAGCACCGCCACCACGCCCTGCTGCACCGGCTCGTAGCCCTGCTTGCCGCGGTGCGGGTTGACCCAGACGACGCGGTGCGCCACCCGGTGGAGGCGGGTCATCTGCTCGGCCAGCTGCGCAGGGTCGCCGCGCTCCCAGCCGTCGCTGAACACGACGACGACGGCGCCCCGCGCGAGGCCGCGCTGCCCCCAGCGGTCCATGAAGATCTTGATCGTCTCGCCCAGGCGGGTGCCGCCCGACCAGTCGGGGACGGTCTCGCCCGCGGCGATCAGAGCACGCTCGGCGTCCTTGCCGCGCAGCGCCCGCGTGACGTGGGTGAGCCGGGTGCCGACCGTGAACGTCTCCACCACGCCACCGGCGCTCACCGAGCCCTGCGTGATGCGGTGGGCCAGGCGCAGCAGCGCGTCGGCGTAGCCGCTCATCGAACCGGACACGTCCACCAGAAGGACGACGCGGCGTGGCTTGTTCCCGCGCCGCCGCCAGGCGATCTCGGCGGGCTCGCCCAGGTGCCGCAGGCTGGCGCGCAGGGTGCGCGAGGCGTCGACGCTGCCGCGGTGCCACCGCTGGTGACGGGAGGTACGCCGGCGCGGTGGGCGCGGCCGCAGGGTCGCGAACATCCCGGCCAGCCGGGCCTTCTCCGCTGCGGACATCGATGCCACGTCGCGGTGGCGCAGCACCTCGGCGTCGCTGGCCATGGCCCGCACCACCGGGTCGTCGTTGCCCTCGTCGCCACCGGCACCGTCGGACTCCGACAGCGGCAGCCCGGAGAACGAGGGGAGGCCCTCCTCCGCCGGCCGCGACCGAGGCAGTCCGTCGCGGGCGTTGAAGTAGGCCTCGTGCACCTGGTCGTAGCGAGCCAGGTCGTCGGGCGAGGCGCAGAGCGTGGCCCGGCCCGCGACATAGGTCGCTGCTGCGTCGCCCAGACCGACCAGCGCGACCGCCGCCAGGTAGCCCTGCGTGCGGTCGTGGGTGACCGGCACCCCGGCCGCGCGGAGTGCCCGTGCGAAGCCGAGCAGGATCTCGTCTGGATCCCTGACCGTCTCGGCGGTGGCTGTCACCGATCAGGCCCGCAGCATCTGGTCGAGCGCCTGCTGCACCCGCTGGGAGTCCTCGCGGTACTTCACCAGCGCGCCGAGGGTGCGCGCCGACGACTCGAGGTCGAGCGTCGTCGTGCCGAGGTGATGCAGGGCCCGGGCCCAGTCGAGGGTCTCGGCGACCCCCGGTGGCTTCTGCAGCCCCGTGTCCCGCAGCTGCTGGACGACGCCGACCACCTGCCGGGTCAGCTCCTCGGAGACCTCGGGTGCGCGGGTGCGGACGATCTGCACCTCGCGCTCGAGGCCGGGGTGGTCGATCCAGTGATAGAGGCAGCGCCGCTTGAGCGCGTCGTGCAGCTCGCGGGTGCGGTTGGAGGTCAGCACGACGACGGGCGGCGTCGCGGCCGCGACGGTGCCGAGCTCGGGGATGCTCACCTGGTAGGTCGACAGCACCTCGAGCAGGAAGGCCTCGAACTCGTCGTCGGCCCTGTCCACCTCGTCGACGAGCAGCACCGCGGGGCTCTGCTGCAGCGCGGCCAGCACCGGACGGGCCAGCAGGAACCGCTCGTCGTACAGGCTCTTCTCGGCCTCCTCCACGTCCGTTCCGCCCCCGGCCGCCTCGAGCGCCCGCAGGTGGAGGATCTGGCGGGGGAAGTCCCAGTCGTAGAGCGCCTGGGTCGCGTCGATCCCCTCGTAGCACTGGAGCCGGACCAGCGGCAGGTCGAGCGACTCCGCGATCGCCTCCGCGAGGGCGGTCTTGCCGGTGCCCGGCTCCCCCTCGAGCAGGAGCGGCCGCTGCATCCGCAGGGCGAGGAACGTGACGGTCGCCAGCGCGTCGTCGCACAGGTAGCCGGCGTCGCCGAGCCGGGCCGCGACGTCGTCGGCCGACGTCGGCAGCTCCGTGTCCATGTCCACAGGTTACGGAGCGCCGCGTTGGACGTAGGTTGCCCGCATGCCGAGGAAGCTCCTGAGCATCGACGGGGGCGGGGTCCGCGGGGTCGTGGCCCTCGAGGTCCTGGCCCGGATCGAGCAGCACCTGCGCGACGAGACCGGTGACCCCGACCTGGTCCTCGGCGACTGGTTCGACTACGTCGGCGGCACCAGCACCGGCGCGATCATCGCGGGCGGCGTGGCCATCGGGCTCCCGGTGAGCCGGATCCAGGCCCTCTACCGCGAGAACATGCGCTCGATCTTCACCCGCGCACGAGTCTTCGACCTGGTCCGGGCGCGGTACGACGAGGCGGGGATCGAGGCCGTCCTGCGCCGCGAGTTCGGCGAGGAGCGCACTCTCGGCTCGGCAGACCTCCGCTGCCTGCTGCTGCTCGGGCTCCGCAACACCTCGACCGGCTCGCCGTGGCCGGTGAGCAGCAACCCGGCGGGCCGCTACAACCAGGGTCCGAAGTCCAACCTCGAGCTGCCCCTGTGGCAGCTGGTCCGCGCCAGCTCCGCGGCGCCGACGTTCTTCGTGCCCGAGGAGGTGGTGGTCGGCGGCCACACCTTCGTGTTCAGCGACGGTGCCGTGACCACCCTCAACAACCCCGCCCTCCAGCTCTTCCTCATGGCGACCCTCCCGGCGTACGGGCTCGGCTGGCCGACCGGCCGCGACGAGCTCCTCCTGGTCAGCGTCGGCACCGGCACCACCGCGCGGGCCCAGGCCGACCTGCGGGCCCAGGACCTCAACCTGCTCAGCTACGCCACCCAGGTCCCCGAGGCGCTGATCCACAGCGCCGTCGTCCAGAACGACGTCCTGTGCCGCATCCTCGGCGAGTGCCGCTCCGGCCCGCCGCTCGACAAGGAGCTCGGTGACCTCGTCGGCGGCGCCGGTCTGCTGGCCGAGCCGTTGTTCAGCTATGTCCGCTACGACGCCGAGACCCACCCCGTCAGCCTCGAGGAGCTCGGTGTCGCCCACCTCGACGCCGGGGAGCTCGACCGCATCGACGGCGTCGACTTCATCGAGCAGATGTCGGAGTTCGGCCGCGCCATCGCCACCCGGGTCGACCCGGCCCACTTCGCAGGTTTCGCCTCGACGGCGCAGGAGGTCCTACGCACGGAGCACCCGCTGCCTCGACAGGCATGACGTTGTCGGAGCCGCACATCGAGCCGCTGTCAGGCCCCAGCTCGGTGGGAGTCGACGGAGTCGGCGACGGCGCCGAGCATCACCAGGAGCGATCGGGCGAGGGGCTGGAAGGCGCGCCCCTCGCGGGTCAGGGTCAGCCGCCGGACCGACCGGTCCACCAGCGTGACGCCGAGCGCGTGCTCGAGCCGCCCGATGCGGGCGCTGAAGGCTGCCTGGGAGAGGTTCATGGCGCGGGCGGCGGTGGTGAACCCGTCGTTGTCCACGAGCGCGACGAAGGAAGCGATCTCGCCGATATGGAGCGCCAGCAGACGTGGACGCTCCAGCCAGGGGCCGTCAGCCACGGCCACAGTCTCGTGGTCCGCGACCTCGAGCGGGTCTGCCCGCAGTCACGGTTCGGTCACAGGTCCGCATCTACTTCGCCCTCCGGAGTTGCCCGAAAGCTGGCCGGGTGCGGCCCCGCCCGGAGGCGGGGCCGCACCGGGTTGTGCGATCAGGCGCCGCCACCCTTGACGGAGATGACCCCGAGGTCGGCGTAGCCACTGCTGGACACCGAGTTGACGTAGTTCTCGATGTTGGAGCCGTGCAGGAAGTAGAACTGGCTGATGTCGAGCGGGATGTAGGCGACGTCCTCGGCCAGCATGTTGTCCACGTCTGACCACATCTGGTTGGCCTTGTCGAGGTCGACCTCGGCCGAGGCCGCGTCCATCGCGGCGTTGACCGCGTCGCTCTGGTAGTTGCCGTAGTCCTGGCCGTTCGACGCCTTGCTCAGGTTGATCCGGCTGTCGAACAGCGGCGGGATCACCGTGGAGACCGACGGCCAGTCGGCACCCCAGCCACCCCAGATGAGGTCGCTGTCCGAGCCCGGCTTCTGGATGGTGTCGTAGTAGGGGCCCGACGGGTCGAGGCCGTCCAGCGTCACCGAGAAGCCGGCCTCGTCGTAGGTCGCCTTCAGCGCTGCGAACGCCTTGTCGCCGGCGTCCGACCCGATCGGGTAGGTGAACTTGATCGGGAAGGGCAGGGTCTCACCCGACTCCTCCAGCAGCGCCTTGGCGGCCGCGACGTCCCCGCCCTCGGCCTCACCGAAGTTGGCGTTCGCCACGTAGCCCGGCGTGGCCGGGTTGACGATCGACAGCGACGGCGAGGACGCGTTGTCTCCACCCAGCGCACCGACGTACGCCGCCCGGTTGGTCGCCAGCGCCAGGGCCTGGCGGACCTTGATGTTGGTGATCCGGTTGAAGTTCGGCAGCAGGTAGTTGCTGAACGGCGACTGGAGGTTCACGGCCCGTTCGGCCACGTCGCCCGAGATCTGCGGATACTGGGCGGGCGTCACGTTCCTCGACGTGATGGCGTTGGCGTCGTCAGCCTGGTCGGCGATGAGCCGGTCGACGATGACCTCGGGCTCGATGCCGATCTGGAAGACGAACCTGTCGGGGTTGGCCTCGCGGTTGGTGTCCTCGCTGCCGTCCCACTCGGGGTTGCGCACGAAGGAGCCGCCCGAGTCCTCGTTCCACTCACCGTCGAGCATGTAGGGGCCGCTCGCCATGACGGCGAACTTGGACTTGTCGCCCTTGTCGGCGTCCGCGCGGTAGGGGTCGAACGAGCGGAGGGCAGCGATGGCCAGCGGGAAGTCGGGCCACGGCTTCTTGAAGCGGTAGGTGATGGTGGCGCCGTCGCAGGTCACTGCCTTGTCGAACTCGGCCTGACCCTCTCCGGTGTAGGGGCCCTTGTAGACCGGCTCGCCGTCCGCGTCCTGGGGAACATCGAGGTAGCCGATGATGTAGTTCGGGCCACCGGTGATGACGTCGGTCGCGAAGGTGCGCGACACGCCGTACTTGAAGTCGGCACAGGTGATCGGCGTGCCGTCCTGCCAGACCGGGCCGTCCTTCAGCGTGAACGACCACTCGGTGGCGTCCTCGTTGGACTGGCCGGCGTCGGTCGCCAGGTCGGGGATGGGAGTGGAACCCTCGGTCGTGTCGGTCGCGCCGGACGGGAAGACGACCCAGCTGCGGTAGACGAGGTTGCCGAGGTAGGAGATGTCGCGACCCGAGTAGACCCGCTGCGGGTCGAGGGTCTGGGTCACCGCCTGCTCCAGGGAGAAGACCGTGCCGCCCTTGGTGGCCTCGGTCCGCTTCTGCGGGTTGTTGGGGGCATCTCCCTCACCGTCCCCGCCGCTGCCGCCGCACCCCGCGAAGCCGAGGACGACGGCGGTGGCCGCGGTGACGGCCGCGAGCCGTCTGCGCTGGCTGGTCAACGGTCTTCCGGGGTCTCCGCGGAAGCGTGGGCGCGCGGCGCGGAGCGCCCCCTTCGAGCGGTTTCGTGGGGTGGTCATGGCGAGTCTCCTTCGTGAGTCGTCCCGGAGTGATGGGTGGCCGGCTCGTAGCAGGAGCCGGCCGCCCGGAGCCCCTCCGAGGGGTCCGTGGAGGCGCGCCTTCGGACCGTCAGCTCGCCTGTGTCCACACAGGCCAACGTGGTGCCGGTCACGACGCCGACCGGCGACTCATCGACGCAGTCGATGGGAATCCGGGAAAGGTGATGCTCCGGTGACCCGGCCGTATCCGACCCGTGACCGAAGGGTCCGGGATCGGCCCTGCGCGAGCTGGTGGAGGCCGAGCTCGTCGGCCGTGCGATCGGCGACCTGGTCCTGGGTCAGGTCCTTGGCGCCGGGCATCTCTCGCCCGACGCGGCGTCGAGGGCACCCACCCGCATCGGGAGCAGCTGCCCACCTTTCGACCGCCCAGGGGTTTGAGAACCGCCCCCGCGCGGCACCGGGGCCGACAGGGAGGGTCCGTCGTGAGGGCGAGGGCCCGGGAGGGGAGCACGGGCATGCCCGAGGAGCCGTTCGACGACGACGACGCAGGACCACTGACGCACGACCTGCCGTGCGTGCGGTGCGGCCACGCCGCGCACCCCTACATGGTGTGCGGCAACGACTGCGACTGCGCGCCGACGCGGATGCCGGGCCAGGGGCTGCTCACCCCGCACTGACCGGGACCCGGGGCGTCAGGAGACGGCGGAGGTGCGGCTGTCGACGTCGACGCCGCTCGCCAGGTCGCCGCACTCGACGAGCTCGGCACCCTGCTCGGCGAGGTAGTCGCGGGCGCCGGCGTCGCCCTTCGCGACGCCGGCGACCCGCTGCCAGTGGGCTCTACCGAGCACCACCGGGTGTCCGGGGCGGCCGTGGTACGACGCTCGTGCGAGGGCCTCGTCTCCCTCGCGCTCAGAGAGCACGCGTCGTACCACGGCCGCGGTCAGGTCGGGCAGGTCGACCAGGCTCACCACGGCGGCCTCGGCGTCGCTGCCCATCAGCGACTCGAGACCGGATCGTAGTGAGGCCGACATGCCCTCGTCCCAGTCATGGGCGACAACGACGTCGACGCCGAGGCCGTCGAGGAGGCGAACCGCCTCGTCGGCCCCGGCGCCGAGCACCACCGTCACCCCGTCACATCCACCGTCTCGAAGGACCTCCACCGCGTGCTGGAGCCACGACGACCCGTCAGCGTCGCGCACCAGTGCCTTGGGGCGGCCCATGCGGGAGCCGGCCCCGGCAGCGAGAAGAAGCCCTTGAGTGATCAGCGGACGAACGCCTTGTCGAAGGGCGAGCGCAGGTCACCGCTCGCCGATCCGGAGTAGCACTGCGACAGCTGGCCGTTGAAGGCAGCCACCAGGTAGCTGCCGCCGACCTGGAAGTCGACCGTGCCGAGCAGCGCATCGATGCCCTGGGGCGCTGTCACCTGGACTGCCTCACCGACCTCGCCGTTGAGCACCTCGGTGGTGTCGAGGGTGACCGTGTTGCCCTCGATCGAGGTGACCGTGCCCTGGAAGGCCACGTCGTACTGGGCGAGCAGCTCGGGCGTCGCCACCGCGCACTTGCCCTGCTGGGCGCTCACGCCGAGCGCGGTGGTCTCGCCGGCGACCCCGGCCTGTCCGGCGGGCGGGTCCTGGACGGTCGGGGACTGCTTGCCCGCGGACGGGGGCGCCTCATTGTCGCCGAGCCCGGAGAGGGCCACTCCGCCGAGACCGGCGATGGCGGCCACGGCCGCCGCGGCGACCAGCCAGGTGAGCCGGTTGCGGCCGTGGGTGCCGGTGGCCCGACTGCCTTCGTCGGACTCCGGTCGCACGTCGAGGTCAGCACTCATGATGTCCTCCAGGAGGCTCGCGAGAGCGGCCGGGTCGGCCGGGGAGAGGGAGCCGGCGGGGTCACCGCCACGCAGCAGCGCGCGCAGCTCGTCGTCGATGTCGAAGTCGCTGCCCGACTCACTGGTGAAGTCGCTGTCGCTCATGGTTCCCTCCCCTCTCTCACCCCTTCATGTCCGGCGCCGCCGTCGATCTTTCGCAGCTCCTCCAGGAATTTCCCCCGGGCGCGGTGCAGCCGGATGCTGGCGGCGTTGGCGGTGATGCCCAGCACCTCCGCGATCTCCCCTGGCCCCAGCTGCTCCCACGCCCACAGGCGGAGGAGGTCGGCCTCCTCCGGTCGCAGCGCTTCGAGCACCCTCGCCACGCGGGGGTCGGGTGGGTCGGCCTCGCGCTCCACCTCCGCCGGCGGGTCCACCACGCTGATCCGGGCGGCGAGACGGACCTGCCGTCGATCGCCCCGCTGGATGTTGGCCAGGCAGTTGCGGGCCACGCCGTAGACCCAGGGCAGCGCGTGCTCGGGCACCTGGTCGAGCCGGCGCCAGCACACGAGCAGCGTCTCGGCCAGCACGTCCTCGGCCGTGTCAGGGTCGGTACGCCGGACCAGGAAGCGGCGGATCGGATCGACGACCTCCGCGGCGAGCGCCTCGAAGCGCGCGCGGGCGTCGTCGGGGTGCTCCTCGGTCACGGCCCAACCCTCACACATGGGCTCGCGGGCCCGGCGCCGAGTGACCCCCGTGGTTTCGCTGCTCCTCGATCGGCAGCCTCGTGGGGTCACTCGCCGGAAACGGCACCGACCCGCCCGAGAGGCTCGGGCGGGTCGGTGCGGTGATGCTGTGGAGCGGTGGACTCAGAAGTCCATGCCACCCATGCCGCCCGAGGGGTCGCCGCCCATGGCGGGCGCCTTCTCGGGCTTGTCGGCCACGACGGCCTCGGTGGTGAGGAAGAGCGCCGCGATGGAGGCGGCGTTCTGCAGCGCGCTGCGGGTGACCTTGGCCGGGTCGATGATGCCTTCGGCGATCATGTCGACGTACTCGCCCGTGGCGGCGTTCAGACCGTGCCCGGCCGCGAGGCCACGCACCTTCTCCGCCACGACGCCGCCCTCGAGGCCGGCGTTGATCGCGATCTGCTTGAGCGGGGCGTCGGTCGCGAAGCGCACGATCGCCGCGCCCACGGCCTCGTCGTCGGTGAGGTCCAGCTTGTCGAACGCCGCGTTGGCAGCCTGCACCAGCGCGACGCCGCCACCGGCGACGATGCCCTCCTCGACGGCCGCCCGCGCGTTGCGCACGGCGTCCTCGATGCGGTGCTTGCGCTCCTTGAGCTCGACCTCGGTGGCCGCGCCGACCTTGATGACGGCCACGCCGCCGGCCAGCTTGGCGAGGCGCTCCTGGAGCTTCTCGCGGTCGTAGTCGGAGTCGGACTTCTCGATCTCGGCGCGGATCTGGTTCACCCGGCCGGCGATCTGGTCGCTGTCGCCCGAGCCCTCGACGATGGTGGTCTCGTCCTTGGTGATGACGACCTTGCGGGCCTGGCCGAGCAGCTCGATGCCGGTCGACTCGAGCTTGAGGCCGACCTCCTCGGAGATGACCTGGCCACCGGTCAGGATCGCGATGTCCTGGAGCATGGCCTTGCGACGGTCACCGAAGCCCGGGGCCTTGACGGCCACGGACTTGAAGGTGCCACGGATCTTGTTGACGACCAGGGTCGACAGCGCCTCGCCGTCGACGTCCTCGGCGATGATCAGCAGCGGCTTGCCGGACTGCATGACCTTCTCGAGCAGCGGGAGCAGGTCCTTGACGCTCGAGACCTTCTGGTTGGCGACCAGGACGTAGGGGTCCTCGAGGACCGTCTCCATGCGCTCGGGGTCGGTCACGAAGTAGGCCGAGATGTAGCCCTTGTCGAACCGCATGCCCTCGGTCAGCTCGAGGTCGAGGCCGAAGGCGTTCGACTCCTCGACGGTGATGACGCCTTCCTTGCCGACCTTGTCCATCGCCTCGGCGATGATCTCGCCGACGGTGGGGTCCGCGGCGGAGATCGACGCGGTCGCGGCGATCTGCTCCTTGGTCTCGATCTCGGTCGCCATGCTGAGCAGCTGCGCGCTGACAGCCTCGACGGCCTTCTCGATGCCTCGCTTGAGGCCCATGGGGTTCGCGCCGGCGGCGACGTTGCGCAGCCCCTCGCGGACCATGGCCTGGGCGAGCACCGTGGCGGTGGTGGTGCCGTCGCCGGCGACGTCGTCGGTCTTCTTGGCGACCTCCTTGACGAGCTCGGCGCCGATCTTCTCGTAGGGGTCCTCGAGCTCGATCTCCTTGGCGATGCTCACACCGTCGTTGGTGATCGTGGGAGCGCCCCACTTCTTCTCGAGCACGACGTTGCGGCCCTTGGGACCGAGGGTGACCTTGACGGCGTCGGCCAGGGTGTTCATACCCCGCTCCAGACCCCGTCGAGCCTCCTCGTTGAACGCAATCAACTTCGCCATGTCTGGGTGATTCCTCACGCTTGAAGAGTTCAGGTGGTTGTCACTCTCATGAGGAGAGTGCCAGCGTCATGTTTAGCACTCGACCCCTGCGAGTGCAAGCAGAGTTCGCCGTCAGCGGATCATGGCGGAGGCCACCACGGCGGCGACTCCCAGCGCTCCGGCCGTACCCATCAGCACGCCCCGGTCGTGGCGGTGCCGCGCGACAGTGTACGAGCACATCATCGTCGACCCGCCTGTTCTGTACGGGCGGGTCAGCGTCATCAGGAACGGCGACCCGCCGGTTCTGTACGGGCGGGTCAGCGTCCTCAGGAACGGCGACCCGCCGGTTCCGTACGGGCGGGTCAGCGCCCTCAGGAACGGCGACCCGCCGGTTCTGTACGGGCGGGTCAGCGTTGTCAGGAGCTCTCGCGGACCACCAGGCGGGTCTCGAGGAGGCGGGGCTCGGGGGACTCGTCGGGGTGGCGCATGGCCTCGAGCAGGAGGGCGACCATCTCGCGGCCCATCTGCTCCGGCGACTGGTGCACGGTGGTGAGGGGCGGGTGGGTCGACTTCGCGAGCGGTGCGTCGTCGAAGCCGACGACCGAGACGTCGCGGGGCACGTCCTTGCCGGCCTCCCTGAGCACGCGCAGCGCTCCGGCGGCCATGAGGTCGTTGGCACAGAACACCGCGTCGAGGTCTGGACGTCGGGACAGGAGCACCCGCATCGCGGACTCGCCGCTGTCCTGGCTGAAGTCTCCCCGTGCGACCAGGGCGTCATCAGGCTCCAGGCCAGCGGCCGCCAGCCCGGCGAGGTAGCCCTCGTGGCGGGTGCGCCCCACCACCATGTCGGGCGGTCCGAGGATGGCGCCGATCCGCGTGCGACCGCGGTGCACGAGGTGGTCGACCGCGAGCCGGGCGCCGAGCACGTTGTCGGCGTCGACGTACGGCACCGCGCTGGTGCTCGGCCGCGCGGCCGCCCAGCACCACGGGCAGCCCTCTCGCCCTGATCCGGTCCGGCAGCTCGTCGTCGTCGTGCAGGGACAGGAGGAGCACGCCGTCGATGTGGTGTCGGGTGAGGTAGTCATCCAGCCGCCCCTTGCGCTGGGCCGCGTGGGCAAGCAGGAGCACCAGCTGCAGACCGGCATCGCTCAGCGCGACCCCGACACCGCGCACGACCCCGGCGAAGAACGGCTCCCCGAAGACCCGCTCCTCCGACTCCGCGATCACCAGCGCGACCGCGTCGGTGCGCTGGGTGACCAGGGTCCGGGCCGCGCGGTTGGGCACGTAGCCGAGCTCGGCGATCGCGCCCTCGACGGCCAGCCGGGCCTTCTCGGAGACCTTGCTGCTGCCGTTGATGACCCTGGACGCCGTGCCGCGTCCCACCCCGGCGACGGCGGCGACCTGCTCGAGGGTCGGCCGGGTCCGCGGCTGCCGCGTCATGGCGTCAGTATGTCGACTCTCTGGTGGCGGCCGGCGGGTCTGCCTTTGTCGAGGTGAGATCGGACCCGCCGGCCGAGTCTTGGATGAACTCGTGGGAGCGTTCCCACCAAGATTGGCCGAGGTGTGGACCACCTGTCAAGAGCCAGATGGGATCGCTCCCATCGAGAGGGGCGACGAGATCGTCCCGGTCGAGCGAACGACGTGGTCGAGCCTGCCCCGGGCGACATCAGGGCCTTCCTGTCAGCCGAGAAGGGACACGACCAGCTCGGCGAAGGACTCCGCCGGGCCCGGGTCGACGTCGAGGTAGAGACCGGGCTCGATCAGCTCGAGCTCGCTGACCACCCAGGCGCCCTCCCATCGCATGACGTCGATGCGGGCGTAGGTCGGAGCGCGGCCGAACCACTCGCCGACCGCGGCCACGGCCCGCTCGGCCAGCGCGGCGCGCTCGGGGTCGAGCGTCGTGGCGACCGAGCGGCCGCCGTACTCCTCATGGACCCGCACCTCGGTGCCGCCCGGCCGCTTGTCGACCTGCGAGGTGGCCCGGCCCCCGAAGACGAAGACCGAGGTCTCGCCCACCGTGCGGACCGACTCGACCAGCGGCTGCACCACCCACGGCCCGCGCCCCAGGTCGGGCGCGTGACCCGGACCGTCGACCACGACCACACCCACCCCGCTGGCGCCGACCCTCGGCTTGACCACGCAGCTGCCCCACCTCGCCGCCGCCTCGGCCAGGCCCGACGCCTCGTCGAGCCGGGCCGTCGGCACGTGCGGGAGGTCGAGGTCCACGAGGTAGCCCTTGTCGGCGTTCCACGCGAACAGCTCGGCACCGTTCAGGAGCAGGGTCCGAGACTCGACGCCGCGCGCCCAGGCGAGGAACTCCGGCACCCGCCGGTGGTAGTCCCACGTCGACCGCACCGCGACGAGCCCGGCCTCCGACCAGTCCACGCCCGCGTCGTCCCAGACCGCCCACGAGGCATCGACGCCGCGCGCCGCCAGAGCGGCGGTGAGCAGGTCACCCCGCGGCTCTCCGTCGAGCAGCTGGGCACTGGTGGCCAGGAGGACCCGGTTCATTTGTCGATTCTGGCGGGTGGACGCCGTCGTCCCCGTGACAGGCTCACCGAGGAAGAGAGGAAGACGCCATGGACAGGTACGTCGTGTTCGTCGTGGACGACGACGAGGACCAGTGGGAGACCTTGGACGACGACAGGAAGCAGGCGACCTACGACGCCGACGCGCGGTTCCTCGCACTGCTGGCCGCGCGAGGGGGCAGGGTCGTCGGCGGCGAGGAGCTCGCCCACTCTCGTCGGAGCAGGACCCTGTCGCGGAAGCGTGGCGGCGTTCTCGTGTCTGAGGGACCGTACGCCGAGACCGTCGAGCAGGTGAGCGGCTTCTACGTGGTCGAGTGCGACGACCTCGACGCACTGACGGAGGCCTGCGTGGAGATGCTGCCCGTGCACGGTCGGCTGGAGATCCGCCCGGTCCCCGCAGATTCCTGAGCCGGCCTGTCGATCCGACCCTCCCCCGACCGTCATCTCGATGACACAGTGACCACGTCGAGAGGAACCACCATGACCGAGTACGTCGTCCTGCTCCCCGGTGACGAGGCCCAGTGGGCCTCGACGTCCGCCGCCGACAAGGAGGCCGTCTACGCCATCCACCGAGAGTTCGCGCAGGCCCTCGATGAGCGTGGACACAAGGTGACCGGCGGCAGCGAGCTCGCCGACTCGAGCGAGGCGAAGGTGCTCCGCACCGACGCCGACGGCAACCACACGATCACCGACGGCCCCTACGCCGAGACCGTCGAGCAGCTGACCGGCTTCTACATCGTCCAGTCCGACGACCTCGACGACCTGCTCGACGTGTGCAAGATCCTCGGCCGCGGCGAGGGCGCCATCGAGGTCCGGGCCGCGGTCGAGGGCTCGGGCTCGGGCTCGTGAAGTTCCTGGTGCTGCTGGCCGAGGACGACCACTTCGACAAGTGGGAGGCCGCGGACGACGCGCTCCGCGAGCGGGTCTACACCGACTTCCAGGCCTTCGACGCGGCGGTGAAGGCGCGCGGCTCGGTCGTGGCCGGCGAGGCCCTCGACCGGCCCGGGGCGGCTCGCACGGTCCAGCCGGGCGAGGACCGGCCGGTGACCGACGGGCCCTACGCCGAGACCGTCGAGCAGGTGGGCGGCTTCTACCTGATCGAGGTGCCCGACCTCGAGACGGCGGTCGAGCTCGCGAAGCTGCTGCCGCGCGAGTACGCCGTCGAGGTCCGCCCCACGGTCGAGGTGCAGGTCTGACCGAGCTCGAGGGCGTCCTGCGTGACGAGTGGGGCCGGCTGCTGGCCCTGCTCGTCGCGCGCTACCGCCGGCTCGATCTGGCCGAGGACGGGCTCGCCGACGCCTTCGAGGCGGCGGCGCGCACCTGGCCCGCGGACGGCGCACCGGCCAACCCGAGCGCCTGGCTGCTGGTCGCGGCCCGGCGCCGGATCACCGACCGGCTGCGGGCCGAGGCGGTCGCCCATCGCAAGCTGCCGTTGCTGGCGGTGGATGCCGAGCTCACCGAGGAGGCGCAGCGCACCATGGTCGACCCGGGTGAGCGCGGCGGCGTCGCCGACGAGCGGCTGCGCCTGGTGCTGCTGTGCGCGCACCCCGCGCTGCCGCCCGAGGCCGCCGCGGCACTGACGCTCCGGCTGGTGCTGGGCGTGTCGACCGAGGACCTGGCCCGCCTGTTCCTCGTCCCGACCTCCACGATGGCCGCCCGGTTGACCCGAGCCCGCAAGAGGCTGGCCGGTGAGTCGTTCTCCGTGCCGGCCGGCGTCGAGCTCGCCGACCGCGTCAGGGTGGTGACCGACGTGGCCTATCTCGCCTTCACCGCCGGCTACGCGCCCGGCTCCGGTTCGGACGTGCTCCGCGCCGATGTCGCCGGCGAGGCGATCCGGCTGGTCCGGGTCCTGCGCCACCTGCTGCCCGGGCCGGACGCCGAGGTCGACGCGCTCCTGGCCCTGATGCTGCTCCAGCACTCGCGCCGCGACGCCCGCGTCGAGGAGGGCCGGCTGGTGCTCCTGCCCGACCAGGACCGGCGCCGCTGGGTCGGCGCGGAGATCGCCGAGGCGATCGAGCTGCTCACACCGCTGACCCACGCCGCCCCGGCGCCGTACCTCCTGCAGGCACTGGTGGCGGCCGAGCACGCGATCGCGGCCACCGCGTCGGACACCGACTGGTCGCGCATCGTCGCGCGCTACGACGAGCTGCTCGGCGTGGTCGACTCGCCGGTCGTCCGGCTCAACCGCGCGGTGGCGGTCGGGGAGGCCGACGGTCCCCTGGCCGGGCTGGCCGCCCTCGACGGGCTCGGCGAGGAGGAGCTGCCGGGTCACCGGCTGCCGGCCGCGCGCGCCGAGCTGCTGACCCGGGCCGAGCGTCCCGACGAGGCGCGGGTCGCCTACGACGCCGCGATCGAGCGGTGCTCCAACGAGGCCGAGCGCGCCCACCTCGAGGAGCGCCGCACCGCCCTCCCCCACACCTGACCACCGCGCACGAGGGACACTGGGCGCATGCGCCTCTTCGCTGCCCTGGTGCCTCCCCGTGACGTGCTCGACCACGTCGCGCGGGTGGTCGCCGCGGTGCAGCCGGAGCCGGAGCCACCCGCGGAGTCCGGTCATCCCGGCAGGCACGCTGCGACCACAGGCAAGCGGTTCGGCCGCCGCCGTGGGGCCGGGACGGGTCCCGAGAAGCCCCCCGCCCCCCAGCTCGACCCGGTGCCGGTGGTGCGCATGCACGTGCCGATCGCCAAGTTCGGCAACGTCGCCCTCGCCGACGCCAACCGGCTCTCCGAGGCCATGGTCGAGCAGGCCTCGGGCTGGGGCTCCCCGCGCCTGCGCGTGCAGGGCGGCCTCGCGCTCGAGCCGGAGGGTGACACCTCGGTGTGGGCCCGGCTGGCGGGCGACCTCGACGAGCTGAAGGACGTCGTGAGCGGCATCAGCCGGGTGGCTCAGGGGCTCCACCTGTTGGTGGACCGGAGGATGTTCCGGCCGGACGTGCAGCTCGCGACGATCAACGCCCGCACCACCGAGCCCTACCTCGAGCAGGTGCTGGCGGCCCTCGACGCCCTCGAGACCCAGGCGTGGTGGCAGGCCTCCATCTCCTTGCTCGTCCCGGCCGACCTCGGCCCGGACAAGCCCCCTTACAGGGACTACCGCGACGTCCCGCTCGGTCCCGCCGTGCCGCACTGAGCGACCTCGCGGCGATCGCGATGCGGAGGACTGAGGGCCGGATCAGAGGGCGAGGTGCAGCCGCTCGGCCGGCGGGTCCTCGGTGCGGCGGTTCGCCCGGACGACGTCGAGCAGCGCCGCGATCGGCATCGGCCGGTGCATCAGGTAGCCCTGGACGTACGACGCACCGACCTGGTCGCGCACAGCGGCCAGCTGGCTCTCCCGCTCGATGCCCTCCACGATCACGTCGAGGCCGAGGGCCTCTGCCATCACGGTGACCGCCCGAAGGACGGCGCGGGAGCGCTCGTCGCTGTCGATCTTCTGGGCCAGTGCGGCGTCGGTCTTGACGACGTGCACAGGCAGGTCGCGCAGGTAGCTGATCGAGGAGAAGCCGACTCCGAAGTCGTCCACCGCGAACCGCACGCCCAGCTCGGCGATGGTCAGCATCGCCTCGAGGGCCGGACCGTCGGTGATCTCCTGCCGCTCGGTGACCTCGAGGACCAGCCCGGTGCGGCCCATGGAGCGGGCGGCCCGCTCCACGGCGGTGACGAACGCCGGCTCCTGCAGCTGCCGGGCCGAGACGTTGACGCTGATGGAGAGGGGCCCGCCGGCCGCGTCCAGCATGGCGGCGGCGTCGTGGGCCACGATGTCGAGGACCAGCTCCCCGAGGGCGCCGACCTGGTCGGTCTCCTCGGCGAGCCGGACGAAGACGTCGGCCGGCACGTCGGCGCCGTCGAGCTGCCAGCGGACGAGCGCCTCGACACCCGCGATCCGGCCGGTGGCGGCGACGCAGACGGGCTGGTAGACGACCCGCAGGTCGCCCTGCACGATCGCGGTGCGCAGCTCGTCGACCAGCTCGAGCCGGCGCATCCGGGCCTGGCCGATGGCCGGCTCGTAGGCGACGTACTGCGCCTTGCCCCGGCCCTTGGCCTCGTACATCGCGAGGTCGGCGTGGCGCAGCAGCGCCTCGCCCGACTCGCTGCCGTCGCCGTAGGCGATGCCGATCGAGGCCCCGAGCGTGACCCTGTGGCCCGCGACCTCGGTCCCGGCGGCGAGGGACTCGAGGATCCGGTCGCTGATCTCGACGACCTCGCCGACGGCCACGTCCTCCAGCAGCACCGCGAACTCGTCGCCACCCAGCCGGGCCACCGTGTCGACGTCACGGGTGCTGGCGATCAGCCTGCGTGCGACCTCGACCAGCACCGCGTCACCGGCCGCGTGGCCGAACCGGTCGTTGACCGGCTTGAAGCCGTCGAGGTCGACGAAGAGCAGCGCCACCCGTACGCCGCGCCGGCGGGCGCGGTGCAGGGCCTGAGCGGCGCGGTCGAGCAGGATGCCTCGGTTGGGCAGGTCGGTCAGGGGGTCGTGGCGCGCGTAGTGGACCATCTCGTCGGTGAGCTGGAGGCGGGCGAAGGCCTCCGAGCAGATCACGGCGAGCGCGTCCAGGGCGTGCTGGTCGGCGCCGACCGTGGACCGGGCGCGGTCGCGTGCGGGGGCGATGACCCAGAGCGCCTCCTTGCCCCGGCGCACCTGGGCACCGATCTCGTGCTCCAGTGGCGCCGAGCTGCGCACGTCCACGTCGCGGAGCCGGATCAGCCTCCGGGCGTCGACCAGCAGGCCGTCGATGACGAGCCAGGGCTCGTGCAGCGCCTGGACCCGGACCGCAGCCTCGAAGAGGACGCTGAGCCGGCGCGCGTTCTCCCGCCCGTGCACGATCGCGCGCGTGTTGATGAGCAGCGTCGCCAGTGGGATGACCAGCAGCACGAGCGTCCACCACGGGTTGCTGCGGAGCACGATCGCGCCGAGGTAGCCGAGCAGGTCGAACGGGACGAAGCAGGCGATCGCGACCCAGGTGCCGGCCTGCACGAGGTGGCGGCGTACCGGTGTCTGCGAGTCGATGGCGACCGAGATCGCCGAGAGCAGGAAGTCGCTGAAGAAGTACGCCGCCGCGGCGGCGACGACCGCCACCAGCTCCTGCGGAGTTCCGGTGCCCGACCCCCGCACCAGGTGCAGCGTGCCGGCGGCGGCTCCGCCGGCCACGGTGCCGACGCCGATGTTGAACAGGATGGACGACACCCGCTTGCCGGAGGTGAGCTGCGTCGCCAGCACCCCGATCCCCCACACGGCGAGCGCGGGCAGTGCGTCGAAGGTGCAGAGCAGGTAGATGAGGACGATCGAGTCGAAGCCGATCTCGATGCCTCCGTCCTCGTTGTCGAGGACCATCGGGAAGCGGGCGACCAGCACGACCAGCGGGACGCCGAGCAGCGCCGCGAGAGCCACCTGCCAGCCGCCGTGCCAGGCGGCCGGGAGCGACCACGCGAGCAGGGCGAGGCCCAGGACGAACAGGCTCGCGTCGAACCACCAGCTGCGCGTGTCGCGCAGCCCGGGACGCTTGGTCGCCATGGGGGTCCTTCGCCAGGGGATGGGTCGCGACCCAGTATCAAGTCGGGCCGGGGCCCCCCGTGGCGGAATCGGCAGACCCAGCCACCCGTTCGGCGACCACCAGGCGGCGTCCTCCAACTACTGGTGGATGCCGCGACGCCGCCACGCGTGGTCCGCGGCTCCGCGCCGCCATGGACTGCGGGCCAGACCTAACCCCCGGCGACCGCGGGGATGACCGAGATCTGGGCGCCGTCAGGGGTCGGCGTCGCGAGGTTGTCGAGGAACCGCACGTCGTCGTTGCCGACGTAGACGTTGACGAACCGGCGCAGCTCGCCGTTGTCGTCGAGGATCCGGCCCTTGATGCCCGCGTAGTTGGCATCGAGGTCGTCGAGGACCTCCGAGAGCGTCGCGCCGGCGGCGCTGACCTCCGACTCGCCGTCGGTGTAGCTGCGCAGGATCGTGGGGATGCGGACTCGGGCGGTCACGGCGTGCTCTCTCCTCGGGGTGTTCAGGCCAGGCCGGTCGCCACGAACGCGGCGTACGTCGGCTCGATGGTGGCAGCCGGGCCGACGACTCCGGACACGGCGTCCAGCGTCTTGAGGCCGTGGCCGGTGTTGATGACGACGGTCTCCAGGCTGGTGTCGAGCTGTCCGGTCTCGACGAGCTTCTTCAGCACTCCGACCGTGGTGCCGCCCGCCGTCTCGGTGAAGATGCCCTCGGTGCGGGCGAGCAGCACGATGCCCTCGCGGACCTGGTCGTCGGTGATGTCCTCGACCGCGCCACCGGTGTCGCGGCAGATGTCGAGGACGTAGACCCCGTCGGCAGGGTTGCCGATGGCGAGGCTCTTGGCGATGGTGTCCGGCTTGACCGGGCGGATCGCGTCGACGCCCGCCTTGTAGGCCACCGACACCGGCGAGCAGCCGGTCGCCTGCGCGCCGAAGACCCTGTAGGGCTTGTCGTCGACCAGCCCGAGCTCGATCAGCTCCTGGAACGCCTTGTGCACCTTGGTGAGCTGCGAGCCGGACGCCACCGGGATCACGATCTGGTCGGGCAGCCGCCAGCCGAGCTGCTCGGCGATCTCGTAGCCGAGGGTCTTGGAGCCCTCGGCGTAGTAGGGGCGGACGTTGACGTTGACGAACGCCCAGCCGTCCTCCTCGCCGGCGATCTCGGACGCGAGCTTGTTGACGTCGTCGTAGTTGCCGTTCACCGCGACGAGCTGCTCGGTGAAGATCGCGGAGTTGACCTGCTTGGGCTGCTCGAGGTTGCTCGGGATGAACACGACGGTCTTGATCCCGGCCCGGGCGCCGGCGGCCGCGACGGCGTTCGCGAGGTTGCCGGTGCTGGGGCAGGCGAAGACCTTGGCGTCCAGCTCGCGGGCGGCGCTGAGGGCGCAGGCCACCACGCGGTCCTTGAAGGAGTTGGTGGGGTTGGTCGAGTCGTCCTTCACCCACAGGTGGTCGATGCCCAGCTCACGACCGAGGTTGTGCGCCTTGAGCAGCCGGGTGAAACCCGGCTCGGTGTTGGGGCTCTCCTCGATGTCGCTCGGCACCGGCAGCAGCGCCTTGTAGCGCCAGATGTTGCGCGGGCCGGCCTCGATCTCCTCGCGGGTCACCTGCGGGAACTCATAGGCGATCTCCAGCGGACCGAAGCACTCCGGACAGGCGTAGAACGGGCCCAGCTCGACCTGGTGGCCGCACTCGCGACAGGACAGGGCCTTGGCGTGGCCGAAGGCGCCCTCGCGGAGCGGCTTCTTCGTGGGTGCTGGGTTCGAGACAGGCTCGGCGACGACAGTGCTCATGGAGTCCTCCTTCTCATCTTCCCCGGCACGTACTTCGCGCCGGGACGGAATTAGCACCGTTTCCGCGACCGGCTCCGGTGGTGCTGGAGCCAGGGGACTCGCGGCGGTTGCCGGGACTTCACAGGGCCGTACCCTCAGTCCCTCTTGATGAGCAGGACCCACTGTACGGGCGCGCGTCTCAGTTCGTGAACACGGGTCCCGGCATGTGGACCTGTGGCTCCTCCCGACGACGGCGCCGATCGGGTCGAGCTGCGGCCGTCGGAAACGACCGGATCAGCGCGGTCGCGCTGATCCGGTCGCTCCTTGTCACCGGCGGTCAGGCGGCTGCGGTGGCCTCGTCCTCCGACCGCAGCTCCTCCGCCGGGGTCAGCGCACCGCGGACGACGTCGAGGACGTCACCCACGATGTGCACGGTCAGCGCCTCGCGCACCTCGGCCGGGACGTCGTCCAGGTCGGGCTCGTTGCGCAGGGGCAGGAAGACCTCGGTGAGGCCGGCCCGCTGGGCGGCGAGCAGCTTCTGCTTCACGCCACCGATCGGGAGCACCCGGCCGTTCAGCGAGACCTCGCCGGTCATGCCGACCTCCGAGCGCACCGGGCGACCGGTCGCCAGTGAGGTGAGCGCGGTGACCAGCGTGACGCCCGCGGACGGCCCGTCCTTCGGGATCGCGCCCGCCGGGAAGTGCACGTGGATGGCCCGGTCCAGGAACGCCGGCTCGATCCCGAGCTCCGCGGCGTGCGCCTTCACGAACGACAGCGCGATCTGGGCGGACTCCTTCATCACGTCGCCGAGCTGGCCGGTCAGGGTCAGCCCCGCGTCGCCGTCGTGGGCCGACGCCTCGACGAAGAGCACGTCGCCGCCCAGCCCGGTCACCGCCAGGCCGGTCGCCACGCCGGGGACCGACGTACGCTCCGCCGACTCCGGGGTGAACCGCGGCCGGCCGAGCAGCTCCTTGAGGTCGGGCTCGTCGACGTCGACCCGGTCGACGTCACCGATGGCCAGCCTGGTCGCCGCCTTCCGCAGCGCCTTGGCCAGCAGCCGCTCCATCTGCCGCACGCCCGCCTCGCGGGTGTAGTTGGCGGCGAGCTCGTGCAGCGCCGCGTCAGAGATCGAGACCTCGTCGGCGGTCAGCGCGGCCCGCTCCAGCTGCCGGGGCAGCAGGAAGTCGCGGGCGATGGCGACCTTGTCGTCCTCGGTGTAGCCGTCGAGGGTCACCAGCTCCATCCGGTCCAGCAGCGCCGACGGGATCTGCTCGACCACGTTGGCCGTGGCGATGAACAGCACGTCGGACAGGTCGAGGTCGAGCTCGAGGTAGTGGTCGCGGAACGTGTGGTTCTGCGCCGGGTCGAGGACCTCGAGCAGCGCCGCCGCCGGGTCGCCCCGGTAGTCCGCGCCGATCTTGTCGATCTCGTCGAGCAGGACGACCGGGTTCATCGAGCCGGCCTCCTTGATCGCCCGCGCGATGCGGCCGGGCAGCGCGCCGACGTAGGTACGCCGGTGGCCACGGATCTCGGCCTCGTCGCGGATGCCGCCGAGGGCGACCCGGACGAACGTGCGGCCCATGGCACGCGCCACCGACTCGCCCAGCGAGGTCTTGCCGACTCCGGGAGGGCCGGCGAGCAGGATCACGGCGCCGGAGCCCCGTCCGCCGATCACCTGGAGGCCACGCTCGGCGCGGCGCGAGCGGACCGCGAGGTACTCCACGATCCGCTCCTTGACCTCGTCGAGGCCGTGGTGGTCGGTGTCGAGGACCTCACGGGCGCCAGTGACGTCGTTGACGTCGTCGGTGGTGACGGCCCACGGCAGCTCGAGCACGGTGTCCAGCCAGGTGCGGATCCACGCCGCCTCGGGGTTCTGCTCGCTGGAGCGCTCGAGCTTGTCGACCTCCTTGATGAGGGCGGCGCGGACGTCGTCCGGCACCTCGGCGGCCTCGACACGGGCGCGGTAGTCGTCGGCGCCCTCGGGCTCCCCCTCACCGAGCTCCTTGCGGATCGCGGCGAGCTGCTGGCGGAGGAGGAACTCGCGCTGCGACTTCTCCATCCCCTCGCGCACGTCCTCGCTGATCTTGTCGGAGATCTCGGCCTCGGCGAGGTGGTCGCGGGTCCACGCCATGACGGTCTGGAGCCGCTGCTCGACGTCGGGGGTCTCGAGGAGCTCACGCTTCTGCTCGTCGGAGAGGTAGGGCGCGTAGCCGGCGGCGTCCGCGATCGCGGACGGGTCGGTCATCTGGTGGACCTGGTCGATGATCTGCCAGGCCTCGCGGCGCTGGAGCACCGCGACGACGAGCCGCTTGTAGTCCTCGGCCAGCTCACGGGCACCCTCGGACACGGTCTCCTCGACCGGCTCGACCTCGACCCACAGCGCCGCACCGGGACCGGTCACGCCGGACCCGATCCTCGCGCGGGCGCCCGCCTTCAGCACGGCGCCGGGCCCGCCACCCATGAGGCGGCCCACCCGCTCCACGGTCGCGACGACGCCGTACGACGCGTAGCGGTCCTCGAGGCGCGGGGCGAGCAGCAGCTCACCGTCGGAGCTGGAGCGGGCCGCGTCGACCGCGGCCTGGGCCGCGTCGTCGAGCGCGATCGGGACCACCATGCCGGGCAGGACGACGAGGTCCGAGAGGAACAGCACCGGGAGCGAGGGTTGAGTCATACCGGCTCAACTTGTGGCGACCAGCCCCTGTTCCTGCGTTCGTTGTGGGCGAACAGGCCTGCGTCGTGACTCGCGCCGGAGTCCGTGTGCGGGGCACCACCCCTAGCGCAGGCCCCGGGGTGCCAGCACCGGCGCCAGCCGAGGCGCGACCGTGTCGCGCGGCAGCGACAGCAGCTCCTCGGGGGGCATGGGCCGGCCGAAGAAGTGGCCCTGTCCGAGGTGGATGCCGACGTCGCACAGCTGCCGCCACTGCTCCTCGGTCTCGACGCCCTCCGCGCACACCCTGGCCCCGGCGGACTCGGCCCAGGCGGCGATCAGCCGGATGCTGGCCCGCGCACGGTCGGAGTCGAGCGACGCCACCCGTGAGACGTCGACCTTCACGATGTCCGGCTGCAGCGTGAGGAGTCGGTCGAGGTTGGAGAAGCCCGGACCCCAGTCGTCGACGGCGATGGATGCTCCGCGCGCCCGGTAGTCGCGCAGCAGCTCCGCCAGGTCGGGCACGGCGGTGTCGGAGTGCTCGGTGATCTCCAGCACGACGTCGGTGAGGTCCCCGGCGAGGGCCCGCTGCACGGACACGCTCCCGAGCGCCTCGAGGCTGACGTTCACGGCGACCCAGAGACCCTCGGGCCGGTTGGTCAGGGCGTAGGTGATCGCGACGGCCTCGAGGGCCGGGCCGCTGCCGACGCTGGCCGCCTGCTGGAAGACGGTCAGCGGGTCACTGCCCGGGAACCTGCTCAGGGCCTCGACCCCGACGGGCCGGGTGGTGCGGAGCTCGACGATGGGCTGCCAGAAGATGGAAGGCCGCGGGAGCAGCGTCCTGCTCGTCGGTCGTGGCGCGACCTGGACCTGGTCCCTCCCACCGCGCTTGGCCTCGGTGACGAACTGGGACGCGGTCGTCAGCGCGGCGCCCGGCTCGGTGTGCGGGTCCCAGGTCGCGACTCCGATCGAGACGGTCTGCCCGGCCGGCGTGGCAGCACGCATCGCGTCGAGCACCGGGCGCACGTCGGCGGCCCACAGTCCGGGGCAGAGCAGCGCGAACTCGTCCCCGCCGTACCTCGCCAGCACCTGTCCCGGCTGGAGGAGACCGGACCAGGCGGCCGCGGCCTCCCGGAGGAGCCGGTCACCGGTCGCGTGCCCGTGGGTCTGGTTGTACTTCTGGAGGTGGTCGAGGTCGAGGAGGGCCACCGTCAGTGGTGCGTTGAGCTCCTGCGCCGCCTTCGCGGAGCGCTCCAGCTCGAAGTCCCAGGTCCGCCGGTTGGGGATCCCGGTGAGCGCGTCGGCCCGGGCCAGCGCGGCGAGCGCGACCGCCTGGTCCTGTCCCTGGTTGAGCAGCCCGCCCCACTGGACCACGATCAGCAGCCAGATCAGCAGGGAGCCTCCCGCGACGACCGGCCACTCCAGACTCTCCGACGTCAGGCCGTCGACCAGGAGCGCCGCCACCGGCAGGGTCAGGCCCGCGGCCAGGACCAGCAGCCGCCGCCGCGCGTCGGCGAGCTCCGTCTGCCCGAAGGCCCGCTCCGCCTCCGGTGCCGCCGACGCCGTGGCGGCGCCCGCGACCAGCACGTATCCGGCCAGCCACAGCAGCTGCTGGACGACCGGGGAGCCGAACGCCGGGTCGACGACCGAGCGGTAGTCGGACAGCACGTCGCCGGCCACGGTGAGCGCCACCGCGGCGGCGAGCAGGCGGTACGCCGCCGGCTTCGCGCCGGGCGTGATCCACAACCGCACCAGGAGGCTGAGGAGCAGCACGTCGGCGAGCGGCTGGGCGCTGCCCGCGAGCCGGCCGGCCAGGGTCAGGCTCGGGTCGCGGGCGATCGGGGTGATCAGGAACACGACGGCCACGACGGCCAGCCCGGCGGCGAGGAAGGTGGCGTCGAGGGCGGCGGTCCGGTCCCGGCGCTCGCCCCGGCCCCGGACCAGCAGGAGCAGGCCGACAGCCAGCACGGCGTACGACGCGAGGTGGACCACCACGGCCGGGCCCGGGTCAGCGTCGACGCCGAGGGTGCGGAGCGTGTGGTCGGCCAGCCAGCCCAGGTAGGCGCAGGTCACCACCAGCCAGCTGTTCCGGTGCGGAGCACCCTTGCGAGAGAGCCCGTGCACCGCGGCGGCGACCGCCAGGAGGCCGATGGCCAGGTAGCCGAGGTCGCGCACGGAGCCGGACGGAAGGCGCGGGTAGGCCGCGACGGCCACCGCGAGCGGAACCATCACGCGTACGGGCGGGGCCAGCGCGATCACCGAGAAATGGTGACGGGTTTGAGGTCGTCGCGCCGGACAATCGAGGATCTTGTGGCGGCGCCCCCACCTGACGCGCAGGTCAGGCGCGCAGGGCGGCGGCGTCCGCGGTCAGCTGGCGGAGCAGGTCGAGGACGCCGTCGGGGCCGTGCACGAGCACGTCGGAGAGCTCGACCAGGGCGCCCTCCTCGTCGGACGCCGAGCAGACGAGGAGGGTGGGCAGGCCGCGCTCGCCCAGGGCCGCGACCGCCTCGAAGGCCTCGAGGTCGCCGAGGTCGTCGCCGATGAAGACGAAGCCGCGCGCGCCGAGCTCGTCGACGAGCCGATCGACCACGACGCCCTTGTGCATGCCGGGCGAGCGGACCTCGATGACCTGCTTGCCGGGCTCCACCACCAGGTCGTGGCGAGCGGCCTGCTCTCGCAGGGCCGGCAGGAGGGCGTCGTAGGTCGCCCCGGGCTCGGCCACCCGACGGGTGTGCACCGCCACCGCCAGCCCCTTCTCCTCCACGTGCGCATCCTCGGCACCGAGCCGGCGCAGCAGCCGGGGGAGGTCGGCGATGAAGGTCGCCAGGCCGTGCGGCGGCCGGGGGCTGATCACCCGACGGTTGGTCGAGCTCCAGCGCTCGTTGCCGTACTGCCCGAAGAGGTAGAGCTCCTTGCCTGCGTCGCCGATCGCATTGCCGACGGCCTCGAGGCCGCCGAGGTCCAGGGCCTGCCGGGCGGGCCGTCCGGTGACGACGGCCACCGCGAGCACCTGCTCGGCCAGGTCGATGAGGACCCGGTCGGCGTCGGGATGGATCGTGGCGTTCGCAGGGTCCTCGACGATCGGCGCCAGGGTGCCGTCGAAGTCGAGCCCGACGACCGTCTCGGCCGCGGCTCGGACGACGGCGGCGTACTTCCGCTCGCCCTCCTCCGAGCTGAACTCCATGACCGAACCCCACCACACCCGGGTGCCGCGGCGCGCCTCGGTGGTCCTGGGTCAGTCCTGGATCGGTCCTTCGTCAGTCGAGCGGACCGGTGAGGATGACCGTCAGCCGGTCGAGTCGCATCGGGTCCACGGCCGGCGCGGTGCGCTGGATGCCGAGGTCGAGCGCGAGGAGCTTGCCGGCCCGCTCGAGCCGCTTCGGGTAGTAGACCGTCGAGGCGGGGATGGTGCCGTACCAGTTGTCGGAGCCGACCACCTGCCAGCCGACCTGGCTGGCCTGGGCGGCGACCCGGCCGGCCAGCCCCTGGACGTTGGAGTTGTTGAAGACCACGACGTAGATCTTGGAGCGGTCCACCTCGGGCTTGGGGGGCTTCGTCGGCTCGGGCGGCGTCGGCTCCGCGGTGGGCGTCGCAGTGACCTCCGGCTGGGAGATCGTCGTGATCTTCTTCTCCTCGGGAGCGCTGTCGCGGGTCACCACGAAGGCGACACCGGCCATCGCGACGGCGATGACGCTGAGGATCACGACGGGCGAGGGGAAGACCACGCCGCGCTCGTCGCGCGCGTGACGGGCAGGCATCTCAGATCTCGAAGCCGAGGCGCCGGGCCGAGCGCTGCCGCTGGCGGGCGGCGCGGAGCCTGCGCAGCCGGCGGACCAGCAGCGGGTCGGCCTCGAGCGCCTCCGGGCGGTCGATCAGGGCGTTGAGCACCTGGTAGTAGCGGGTCGAGGACATGTCGAACTTGTCGCGGACCGCGGTCTCCTTCGCACCGGCGTACTTCCACCAGTGCCGCTCGAACTCGAGGATCTCGCGGTCGCGGTCGCTGAGGGCAGACTCCTCCGCCTGCCCCGCGTCGGCACGTCCGACGTTCGCCGCATCCATGCGGCCATCGTAGGCGACGAATCACACCGATGTCATTCAGTGCACCGGCGTGCCGGACGCGGGCTCGGGCCGGGCGCAGGCGCGGCTACGGTGACCCCATGGCCACTCGGTGGGGGATCCTCGGGCCCGGACGGATCGCGGGCTCCTTCGCCCGCGACCTCAGGCTCGTGCCGGACGCCCGCCTCACCGCGGTCGGCTCCCGCTCCCTGGAACGGGCCTCGGCCTTCGCGCGGGAGCACGGATTCGAGGCGGCGTACGGGTCCTACGCCGAGCTGCTCGCCGACGACTCCGTCGACGCGGTCTACGTCGCCTCGCCGCACGCGCTGCACGTCGAGCACGTGACGGCCGCCCTCGAGGCGGGCAAGCACGTGCTCTGCGAGAAGCCCATCACGCTGCGCGCGCCGGATGCCGAGGAGCTGTTCGCGCTGGCCCGGCGGACGGACCGGCTGCTGATGGAGGCGATGTGGACCGGCTGCCACCCGGTGGTCCGGGCCCTCCAGGGCCGCCTCCGCGAGGGCGAGTTCGGGACCCCGCGCCAGCTGCACGCCGAGCTCGGGTTCGTCGTCGACACCAGCCCGGACGACCGGCTCCTCGACCCCGCGCTGGGCGCCGGGGCACTGCTCGACATGGGCATCTACCCGCTGACGTTCGCGCACCTCATGCTCGGCGAGGCCCAGGAGCTGACGGCCACCGCGGCGCTCTCGGACTCCGGCATCGACCTCGACATCGCGATGGCCGGGCGCTACCCCGGCGGCGCGGTCGCGACCATGGTGGCGTCGATGACCTCGTGGTCCTCCCGCCGGGCCGAGATCGCCACGGATCTCGGCCGGCTGGTGCTCGAGGACTTCCACCACCCGACCCATGCGACGTTCACCGCCACGGGCGTCGGCGGGACGGACGACACGACGGAGCGGCTCGCGCCCGTGCGCATCGAGGGCGACGAGCCGGTGATCGGGCGCGGCTACGGCAACGAGGCGATGGAGTTCCAACGCTGCCTGGCCGAGGGGCTGCCCGAGAGTCCGCTGGTCACGCACGACCAGACGCTGGTGATCATGCGGCAGATGGACCGCGTGCGGGCCCTGGTCGGCGTGCGGTACCCCGGCGACGGCTGAGCGCCCGCCAGTCCATCCCCCAATTGGGTGATACCGGCCTAGTCCGAACTGGTCAGGCGGACGGTGGAGGCAGCCGGAACGATGGGCGAAGTGTCACACGGTGGCGCTAGCAACGGGGAAAGCACGTCCGACCGTCCCTGACGGACCTGCCGCTCGATCCTTCGCTCCGGGGACAATGGAAGGGATTCAACATGCAGAAGCGCACCTCGTCACTACCGCTCCTGGTCATCGTCGCTGTCATCGCGCTGGTCCTCGGCTCGTTCGGCACCGCCGAGGCCGCGGGGCTGACCAAGAAGAAGGTCAAGGCGATCGCCACCAAGATCGTCAAGAAGCAGGCGCCGACGCTCTCCGTCGCCAACGCCGTCACCGCGCAGACCGCGACGACCGCGACCACCGCCACCAACCTCGCTGCCCCCGAAGCCTTCCGCCTGGTCGGTGCGGCTGGGCAGCCCACCTTCACCAGCAGCTGGACCAACTACGCCTCGGGTCGTACGACGGCCGGGTTCTACCTCGACAAGGAGAGCGTGGTCCACCTGAAGGGCAGCATCACCGGCGGCGCCAGTGGCACGTCGGCGTTCACTCTTCCGGTCGGCTACCGGCCCGCTGCAGACCTGCTGGTGCCGCTCGGCACGGGTTCGAACATCCTCAGCAACGCCCTCATCTCCAGCACCGGGACCGTGTCGGTCTACTGCGAGGCCGCGTGCGCGGGCTCCGTCGGTCTCGACGCGGTGACCTTCAGGGTGGGCGCTGGAGGAGCGAAGGGGGACCGTGCGCCGGCGCACACCGGTCTGACTCCCGACGGCAACTGACCCACCCCTGAGCGGTCCAGCAGACCGGCTCAACCTCGCAAGAACCGCACGACGGCCAGCACCCTCCGGTGCTGGCCGTCGTGCGGTAGCAGCCCGAGCTTGGCGAAGATCCGCTGGGTGTGCTTCTCCACGGCTCCTTCAGTGACCACCAGGCCCTCGGCGATGGCGGCGTTGGAGCGGCCCTCCGCCATCAGCGCCAGCACCTCCCGCTCGCGCGGGGTGAGCCCCTCGAGCGGGTCGCGGCGGCGGCTCATCAGCTGGGCGACCACCTGGGGATCGAGCACGGTGCCGCCGTCGCCGACCGTGGCCAGGGCGGCGAGGAAGTCGTCGAGGTCGCTGACACGGTCCTTGAGCAGGTAGCCCACACCGCCGTCGCCCGAGGCGAGCAGGTCGTCGGCGTAGGACACCTCGACGTACTGCGACAGCACCATGATCCTGGCGCCCGGCCAGGCCCGGCGGACCTCGACCGCGGCGCGGAGCCCCTCGTCGGTGTGGCTGGGCGGCATCCGCACGTCGAGCACACCGACGTCCGGGCGGTGCTCCAGCGTGGCTGCGACGTACGCCGGACCGTCGCCGACGGCGGCCACGACCTCGTGGCCTGCCTCGGCGAGCAGCAGCTGGAGTCCCTCCCTGAGGAGCAGGGAGTCGTCCGCGACGACGATCCTCACGTTCTTCCGGGTTCCCAGCGTGAGTCGCCCGTGCTGAGCGCCCGCTCGGAGCGGGTTGGCAGGGTGGTCATGCCCCTCCCGGGATGAACGCGGAGACCACGGTCGGGCCGCCCTGGGGCGAGCTGACCTCGAGCCGGCCGTCGGCGGCCAGCACCCGCTGCTGGAGCCCGGCCAGGCCGCTCCCCTTGGCGGGGTGCGCGCCGCCCACGCCGTCGTCCTCGACGCGGACCTCGACGCCGCCGTTCTCCATCCAGACGCCGACCGAGGCGCGGGTGGCCTCGCTGTGCTTGGCGAGGTTGGTGAGCGCCTCGGCGACCACGAAGTAGACCGCTGTCTCGACGTGCGGGGGCAGCGAGTCGGGCACGTCGACGGTCGCCTCGACCGGCACCTCGCTGCGCACGGTCAGCTCACCGAGCGCGGCGCTGAGGCCGCGGTCGACCAGCAGCGGCGGGGCGATGCCGCGCGACAGCGAGCGCAGCTCGGAGACGGTCTCGCGCGCCTGGAGCAGCGCCGCGTCGATGGTCTCGCCCGCCCGGTCGGGATCCTCGGTGAGCTGGCGACGGGCCCGGCCGAGGTCCATGCTCAGCCGGACCAGCCGCTGCTGAGGGCCGTCGTGGATGTCGCGCTCGAGCCGGCGCAGCGACGCTCGCCTCGGCCGCGCGGGCGGCGTCGCGGCCACCCTCGACCCGGCTGCACGTGCTCCTGGAGCTCGGCGCGGCTGCTGAGCAGCACGGAGGCCAGGCTGCCGTGCACCGTGGCAGCGAAGCGGACCACGACAGGCAGCGTGAGCGAGCGCGAACACCCCGATGCCGAGATTGAGCCACGATCTCGGGGTGTCCGGCCGTCGCCGAGCCCGATGCAGCGAGGCCAGCGTGGTGGCGTCGTCGGAGTCGATCGGCACCCACCGCTGCCAGAACCAGTAGGTCAGCCCCCCGGCGGCGCCGGCCCACCAGGCTGAGCGCCAGCGCGAACGCGAAGCTGCCGGTGATGATCCCGATCAGGCTCCACACGACGTCGAGCCAGGACTGCGGGTCGCGCAGCGGGGTGAGGGTGCGGCGCCAGTAGGTGCTCGAGTCCTGGAGGTAGGCGGGCGTCGCCGCCTCGCGGCCGAGCATGGACCTCAGTCGCATCCTCTCCACCCGGGCGAACCCGCGCGCGACCATCACCGCCAGCGAGACCAGGACCAGGCCACCGATGAGGACGGCGAGCCCCAGCCCGACCGACAGCAGCACGGTGACGACGATGCAGGCGGGCAGGGCCAGGAAGAACGCGGACATCGCGTAGCCCGAGTCCAGGAGCACCCGGCGAAGCCCACGGGGGCGAGTCGGCTCGCTCCAGGCGGGTGCGGAAAGGGGGGGCTCGGTCATGAGTGGGGTCATCAGTGGGGTCATCGCCTGCGTCATGGCTCCAGCGTCGTCGCGCGGGGACGCAGCCACGATCCTGCCAGCACCACGCTTGGAGGTAGGGCCAGCCCGAACCGCCGACCCCCTGCCAGCCGGGTGGGCCGGGCGGCGCGGGGTCGACACGCTCTACCCTATGACTCGACGACTCTCCCTCCCGCTGCCCCTCCTGGTCCTCGCCATCCTCGCCGCGCTGACGCTCGGCTCGATCGGCCCGGCCGACGCCGCTGCCCTCACCGCCAAGTCGGTGAGGAAGATCGCCGCCAAGGTGGTCGACCAGAAGGCCTCGCACCTGTCGGTCGCTCACGCCGCGACCTCGGACACCGCGACCAGCGCGGCGACGGCCAGCACCGCGACCACGGCCACCACGGCCACCACGGCCACCAACAGCACCCAGCTCGCTGGCGCGGCCCCCTCGGCCTACCTCGACCGGATCGTCGGCGCGAACGCCACCAACAACGTCGCCTTCAACGGCGGTGTGGCGCAGCAGATCATGAACCCGGTCGGCATCAACGTGCCCGCCGGCGTCGGGTTCATCCACGTCACCGCCGCCGCGAGCTTCTTCGGCGGCAACACGAGCGTGGCGGCCTGGGCGTCGCTCGACAGCCCCTGCGTGGCCGCCGGTGAGGGCTACAACCACCGCTCCCTCGGCTTCACCGCCAACCAGACCAGCGTCGCCGTGGACCTCACCGACAACGTCGGTCCCGGCGCCCACACCGTCCGGCTGTGCGCCATCAGCAGCGTGGACAGCAACACGAGCTTCCGCTCGATGTCGGTCCAGACCGTCGCCGACGGCCCCAACGGCTGATCCCGCTCCCTGCGACCGGCCGGGCGGCGTACCCCCTCTCCGACGGGGTGGGGTGCGCCGCCCCACGCATGCCTAGGGTGATGGTGTGGGCCATGACCTCGTGATCGTCGCGAACCGGCTGCCGGTCGACCGGGCCGAGCAGCCCGACGGCACGTCGGAGTGGCGTCCCTCGCCGGGTGGGCTGGTCACGGCGATCGAGCCCGTGATGCGCACCGAGCACGGGGTGTGGCTGGGCTGGCCGGGCGGCACCGAGCAGGATCTCGAGCCGTTCGAGGTCGACGGCCTCGACCTGCACCCGATGTCGATGACCGCCGCGGAGATCGAGGGCCACTACGAGGGCTTCTCCAACGCCACGCTCTGGCCGCTCTACCACGACCTGGTGGCCAAGCCGGAGTTCCACCGCGAGTGGTGGGAGTCCTACGTCGAGGTCAACCAGCGCTTCGCCGACCGGGCCGCCGAGCTCGCCAACGAGGGCGCCCTCGTCTGGGTGCACGACTACCAGATGCAGCTGGTCCCGCAGATGCTGCGCCAGCTCCGGCCCGACCTGCGCATCGGCTTCTACCTGCACATCCCCTTCCCGCCGGCCGAGCTGTTCCAGCAGCTGCCGTGGCGGCGCCAGCTGCTCGAGGGGCTGCTCGGCGCCGACCTCGTCGGCTTCCAGCTGCCCGGTGGCGCCGCCAACTTCGTGCGGCTGGTGCGGCAGCGGGTCGGCCACAAGACCCACCGCGACCTCGTCTACCTGCCCGACGGCCGCACCGTGCGAGCTGCGGCGTTCCCGATCTCGATCGACGCGGCCGGCTTCGAGGCGCTCGCGCAGTCCGATGAGGTCACCGCGCGGGCCAAGGAGATCCGCAGCGCGCTCGGCGACCCTCGGAAGATCTTCCTCGGCGTCGACCGCCTCGACTACACCAAGGGCATCTACGCCCGGCTCCGCGCGTACGCCGAGCTGCTCGCCGACGGCCACTTCGACGTCGACGACGCCGTGTTCGTGCAGGTCGCCGTCCCCTCGCGCGAGCAGGTCGAGGAGTACCAGCGGCTGCGCGACGAGATCGACCGTCTGGTCGGGCGCATCAACGGCGACCTCGGCCGGATCGGCCGGCCGGCGATCAGCTATCTCCACTCGTCCTACCCGCGAGAGGAGATGGCCGCGCTCTACCGAGCCGCCGACATCATGGTGGTCACGCCGTACCGCGACGGGATGAACCTGGTCGCCAAGGAGTACGTCGCCTCGCAGTACGACGACGCCGGGGCGCTGGTGCTCTCGGAGTTCGCCGGCGCCGCCGACGAGCTGCGGCAGGCCTGGCTGGTCAACCCCTACGACATCAACGGGATGAAGTCCGCCCTGCTCGAGGCCTACGCCGCCGACGAGAAGGACCTGACCAAGCGGATGCGCGCGATGCGCAAGACGGTGAGGAGCAACGACGTCGCCGCGTGGGCCGACAGCTTCATGAGCGCGCTGGCCGACATCCGCGACGACCACAAGAAGTCCGTGAAGCCCGCACGCCGGGACTGACCGCCGGGGCTGTCGTGGCTGGCTGCTCGCCCGCCCATAGCCTTGACCCCAGGCTCGGCTCAGGCCGTCGGGGGTGTCTCCGGCGCCGGCAGGTTGGCGGCCATGATCGAGACGATCTCCTCGCGCAGCGCCGACCCGAGCTCACCCCATCCGGGCTCGTAGCCGTAGACCTCGCGCAGCGACTCGGTGCTGCGCAGCCCGTCGACCGCGTCCACGTCGTCCGGGCCGATCAGCCCGGGATGGCAGACCCCGACCGCCTCGGAGACCTTCATCAGGTCGCGGCGCAGGGCGATCACGTAGTTGCGGACCCGTTCGGACTTCGACTCCGGGTCCAGGCCACGGACCAGGCGGGGCTTCTGGGTGGCCACACCTGTCGGGCACTCGTCGGTGTGGCACTTCTGGGCCTGGATGCAGCCCAGCGCGAACATCGCCTCGCGGGCCACCTGGACACCGTCGACCCCCAGCGCGAACGCCACCGTCGCGTTGTCGGGCAGGCCCAGCTTCCCGCCGCCGAGGAAGACGACGTCGTCGGTGAGCCCGGCCCGGGCGAACCGGCTGTAGACCTGCGAGAAGCCGACCCGGAAGGGATAGGCGACCGAGTCGGCGAAGACGAGCGGCGACGCGCCGGTCCCGCCCTCGCCGCCGTCGACGTTGACGAAGTCGACCCCGCGACCGCCGGGTGATCGGAGCCCCTCCATGTGCTTGACCAGCTCGTCCCAGAACTCCAGGTTCCCCACGGCCGACTTGATGCCCACGGGCAGCCCGGTCTCGACGGCGACCAGCTCGACGAAGTCGAGCATCGAGTCGACGTCGCCGAAGACCTGGTGCCGGCTCGGCGACGCGCAGTCCTGGCCCATCGCGATGCCGCGGATCTCGGCGATCTCCTGGGTGATCTTGGCTGCGGGGAGCAGGCCGCCGAGCCCCGGCTTGGCCCCCTGCGAGAGCTTGACCTCGATCGCCCGGACCGGTGCCGACTGCACGAGCTCCTTGAGTCGGCCGAGGTCGAAGTTGCCGTGCTCGTCGCGGCAGCCGAAGTACGACGTCCCGATCTGGAAGACCAGGTCCCCGCCGTTGCGGTGGTAGGGCGCCAGCGCGCCCTCGCCCGTGTTCTGCAGGCAGCCGGCCATGGCGGCGCCCCGGTTGAGCGCCTCGACGGCATTGCCCGACAGCGAACCGAAGCTCATGCCTGACACGTTCACGACCGAGGCCGGTCGGAACGCGTGCGCCCGGCCGCGGGCCGCGCCGAGCACCTTCGCCATGGGCAGCGGCACGGCCTCACCGGCGTGCCGGCCGGTCAGCGCACCGGGGCCGGTGAAGGTCCGGTGCTTGATGATCGGGTAGCCGTTGGTGTTCTCGACGTCGTTGTCGGTGCCGAAGCCGAAGTAGGAGTTCTCGCCCTTGGCCGAGGAGTAGACCCAGCGACGCTGGTCCCGGCTGAACGGCCGCTCCTCGTCGTTCGAGGTCACGATGTACTGCCGCAGCTCGGGGCCGAACCGCTCGAGGGTGAACCGCAGGTGCCCGATGATCGGGAAGTTGCGGGTGATCGCGTGCTTCTTCTGCGTCAGGTCGTGCGCGGCGACCGCGCCCAGCGCGGCTGCGGCGCCCACCGCGACCCGGGTCCACCTCATGGGGCCAGTGTCAGCGTCCCGCGTGGTCGGTGTCGATCCCTCGCCCGACCTGCTGGGGGTTACGGTTCGGGCATGGACCTGGTGCCCAAGCCCGACCAGGTCGTGTCGGCGGCCAGCAACGTGGCGCACAAGGTCCTCTACGGCGGACTCGCCGACCTGCGACCGATGCCGCGCACGCTCATCGACGAGGGCGAGCTGCGCGAGGTCTACCACTACCGTCCGGTGTCCACCGCGCGCGAGCACGGCGACCCGGTGCTGCTGGTGACGCCGCTGGCCGCCCCGGCCCTCTGCTTCGACCTGCGCCGCGGCTGCTCGCTGGTGGAGCACTTCGTCGAGGCCGGGCGCCCGACGTACCTCGTGGAGTACGGCGAGGTGTCGTTCAAGAACCGGGCCCTCGGCATCGAGCACTGGGTCGAGGAGGTCGTGCCGACGGCGGTCGAGGAGGTCTCGAAGCACGCGGGCGGGCGGCCGGTGCACCTGGTCGGCTGGAGCCTGGGCGGGATCTTCGCCCTCCTCGCGGCCGCGGACCGTCGCGACCTGCCGATCGCCTCGGTCACCGTGGTCGGCTCGCCCGTCGACGTCAGCCAGGTGCCGCTGGTCGCGCCGCTGCGCCCGCTGATGAACCTCACCGACGGCCGGGTCCTGACGCCGGTCTACCAGCTGCTGGGCGGGGCGCCGAAGCCGCTGGTGAAGTGGGCCTTCCAGCTCTCGTCGTTCCAGAAGCTCATCACCAAGCCGCTGGCCGTCGCGACGCATCTGGACGACGCCGACTTCCTCGCCCAGATCGAGGCGGTCGACCGGTTCACCTCGAACATGATCGCCTACCCCGGCCGCAGCTTCGGGCAGCTCTACCACCGGTTCGTGCGCAGCAACGTGATGAGCACCGGCCGGTTCGAGCTCGACGACCGCACCATCGACCTGGCCGCGATCACCGCGCCCGTCCTCGTCTTCGCGGGTGCCACGGACGGCATCGCACCGGTGAACGCCGTCAAGGCGGTCGTCCCGCTGCTCAGCGGCGCCTCCGAGGTGCGGTTCGAGATCGTCCCCGGCGGCCACCTCGGCATGCTCACCGGACGGGCCGCGCGCGGCTCCACCTGGCGGGTGCTCGACGAGTGGGTCGGGCAGTGGTCGACGGCCGACGCGGCCACGCCGTCGGTGACGAGGGCGGTGGCACGCAAGGCCGCGAGCAGGAAGGCCGCCACCAAGAAGGCCGCCACCAAGAAGGCCGCCACCAAGAAGGCCGTCACCAAGAAGGCCGCCACCAAGAAGCCTGTCGTCAAGAAGCCTGTCGTCACGAAGAAGAGCGCGGCCAAGACGGCGCCGGTCAAGAGGACCTCGGTCGAGAAGTCGGCCGCCAGGAAGCCTGCGGCGGACCCCGACGCGATCGGCGCGAACCCCACCCGCCGCTACGGCTCCGCCGGCTCACGCCGCCTGGCCCGCTGACCGTCGTCACCCGACACGAGTCACGACGGGTCGGCGGTGGGTGCGCCCCATAGGGTGCGTGTCGTGGACGGGGAATCGACGCTGCCACGGTCGGTGCGGTTCGGCTACGGCTCCGGCTCGGTGGCGACCGGCGCGTTCGGGACGGTCCCGGGCCTGATGCTGCTGCCCTACCTCACCGACACCCTCGGCATCGCGGCGATCGCGGCCGGGTTCATCGTGTTCGCGCCGAAGGCGTGGGACGTCTTCCTCAACCCGATCGCGGGGCGGATCAGCGACCGCACCGTCGACCCGCGAGGCCCGCGCCGGCCGTGGCTGCTGCGAGCCGGGCTCTCCCTGGCCGTCGCCTTCGCGCTGCTGTTCGCCGCGCCGTCGATGGGGTCGCGGGTGGCCGAGGCCGCGTGGGTGCTGGTCTGCTTCCTGGCCTGCGCCACGGCCTACGCGTTCTTCCAGGTCCCCTACGTGTCGATGCCGGCGGAGCTGACGACGTCGTACGACGAGCGCACCCGCCTCATGACCTGGCGGGTGGCGATCCTCGCCTTCACGATCATGCTCGCCGGCGCGACCGCTCCCGTGATCCGCGACGCGGTCGGGGGCCGGGCCGGCTACCGGGTGATGGGGATCGCGATGGCCCTGGTCATCACGGTCGGGGTGGTGTGCGCCTACCGCGGCACCCGCAGCGCGCCGGTCGGCGCGGTCGAGGCCGGGCCGGGCACCCTGCGCGACCAGCTCCGCATCGTCGCCGGCGCGCGCGACTTCCGCCTGCTGCTGGTCACCTTCGTCGTCCAGGCGCTGGCGACCGGCTGCATGCTCGCCGGGGTCGACTACCTGGCGACCGACGTGCTCGACCGCAAGGGCGCGACGACCGTGCTGTTCGTCTGCTTCGTCGGCCCGGCGCTGCTGCTCACCCCGGCGTGGGCGAACCTCGGCGCGCGGATCGGCAAGAAGCAGGGCTACCTCGCCTCGTCGGTCGTCCTGGCCGCCGGTGCGCTGCTGGCCGTCGTCTCGCGCACGGCGCCGTTCGGGCTGGTGGTCGCCGCCGTCGCGCTGATCGGTGTCGGCTACGCCGGCTGCCAGGTGTTCCCGCTCGCGATGCTGCCCGACGCCGCCGCCGTCGACGCGCGCCGGACCGGCAGCTCGCGGGTCGGCGTCTACACCGGCGTGTGGACCGCCGGTGAGACCCTCGGCCTCGCGCTCGGCCCCGGCCTCTTCGCGGTGGTGCTGGCCATCGGCGGCTACCGGTCGAGCACCGACGGCGACATCGCGCAGCCCGACTCGGCGCTGACCGCGATCACGCTCGGCTTCTCGGTGCTGCCGGCCGCTCTCGTCGTGCTGAGCCTGGTCTGGCTGGTGCGCTACACGCTGGGTTCAGACCAGGTCGACGAGACGCCCGAGGAGATCGCCGTATGAGCGACACACTCGCCCGCCTCAAGGCGCTCCAGGCCGCCGACCTGCCGGTGCACGGCGGCCGGACCCTGGCCTATGTCTACGACTCCGGGCTCCCCGACATCGACCGGATCGGCCGCGAGGCGGTCGCGGCGTACGCCGGCTCCAACGGCCTCGACCCGACGGCGTTCCCGAGCCTGCTCCGGATGGAGAACGACCTGGTCGGCTTCGCCCTCGGCCTGCTCGACGGGCCGGACACCGCGGTCGGCACGGTGACCTCGGGCGGCACCGAGTCGGTGCTGCTCGCGGTGCAGGCGGCGCGTGACGCGCACCCGGACGTCCGCGAGCCCCGCATGGTGCTACCGGCCACCGCGCACGCGGCGTTCCACAAGGCGGCGCACTACTTCGGCGTGGAGCCGGTGCTGGTGCCGGTGGGCGCCGACTTCACGGCCGACGTGAGGGCGACCGAGGCCGCCGTCGACGACGCCCGCGACCGGACCGTGCTCGTGGTCGGGAGCGCGCCGTCCTACGCCCACGGCGTGGTCGACCCGGTGACCGAGCTCGCGGCGATCGCCGCGGAGCGTGGCATCCGCTGCCACGTCGACGCGTGCATCGGCGGCTGGGTGCTGCCCTACGCCGCTCGGCTCGGCCGGAGCGTTGCTCCCTGGACCTTCGCGGTCGAGGGCGTCACGTCGATCTCGGTCGACCTGCACAAGTACGGCTACGCCCCCAAGGGCACCTCGCTCCTGCTGCACCGGACGCCGGAGCTGCGGCGGCCGCAGTTCTTCGCGTCGGCGGCGTGGCCGGGCTACACGATGCTGAACTCGACGATGCAGTCGACGAAGTCGGGCGGCCCCCTCGCCGGCGCCTGGGCCGTGGTCGAGTCGCTGGGGGACACGGGCTACGAGCTCCTTTGCCGTGAGGTCTTCGACGCCGTCGACGCGATCGTGGCCGGGACCACCGACATCCCCGGCGTGGAGGTGCTCGTCGCTCCACAGTCCACGCTGGTCGCACTGGTCACCGACGGCAGCTGCGACGCGTTCACGGTCTGCGACGAGATGGCGGCCCGGGACTGGTACGTCCAGCCGCAGATGTCCTATGCCGGGACCCCGCCGACCATCCACCTCTCCGTGAGCGCCGCCACCGGCGCCCACGTCGACGAGTTCCTGTCGGCACTGCGCGACTCGGTGACCGCGGCGCAGCAGGCCGGACCGGTCCGCGTCGACCCCGACGTGGTCGCGTTCATCGAGGCCCTCGACCCGCGGGCCCTCACCGACGCCGACTTCGACGGGCTGCTGGCCGCGTCGGGCCTGGTCAGCGGCTCGCCCGACGGGGGGCTCGAGCTGCCCGACCGGCTGGCCGAGGTCAACGCGCTCCTCGACGTCGCCGCCCCCGCCATGCGCGAAGCCCTCCTGGTCGCCTTCCTCGACCGGCTCTCCCGACCGAACCGATGATCGAGCGCGACCTCGCGCTGCTCGAGGACCCACCGCGCGGCAGCCGACCCGAGCCGGGCGGGCTCACGAAGGGGGGTGCTCGGCCAGCCACGCCGCGCGCGCCCGCGTGCCGGCCCTCGCCAGCCAGGCGTCCTGCAGCACCTCGGTGAGCTCGTCGAGCGAGAGCTCGCCGACCCGGGAGCCGCGCAGCAGCACCGAGGGATGGCCGTCGAAGTGCGAGGTGGTGAAGAACGGCGTCGACTCGTCGAGGACCAGCGCCTGCTTGTCCTCCTCCGACTCGACCCAGAAGACGATGACGTCGTCGTAGCGCTCACCGGTCTCGGGATCGACCGCGTCGGGCCGCGGCGTGCGGAAGAAGACGAAGCTGCGCCCGCCGACCTGGTAGACCGCACGATCCCGGTCCGGGTAGCGCTTGGCCCCCGGCAGGGCGCCGGCGAGCGAGTGCACGTCGTCGACGGTCGCGCGGCGGGCCACCTCGCAGAGGCTAGCCAGTGCCCGATCTGTTGATCGGTCGCCGCGCTCAGGCTGGTCCGGGGCTGGCCCGTCCCGGATCAGCAGCGGTCCGGTGTGGTCGTCGGGTCCCAGTGCCAGGACTCGGCGGCGTACTGGCGGTAGCCGAACCCGTGCGCCGTACGCCGCAGGAACTCCCAGACCTCGCTCGTCGGGTCGGAGGCCCGCCCGCGTCCGCACGTGCGGTCTCCTTCGACGTGGGTCCCGGCGAAGTCGATCGCGACCCCGAGCTGGTGGTTGGAGTAGCCCGGTGGCGCCACGAACGTGTGGTCGCCGGCGACGCACGCGGCGTTGGCGGCGCACAGCTCCTGCTGGTGCCGCATCGACCGGTACGAGCTGGTGGCCTCCAGCCGCAACCCCTGGCTGCGTGCGGCAGAAAGCAGTCCGAGCACGGCTCGCGACACCCGGGCGTTGACGATCACGTCCCCTCCAGCGCCGGCGAGGTGGAACGCCGACCCGGCCGTGCTCTCCGGGCTGGAGCTGGGCATGCCAGGGATCGCGCACAGCCGGATCCGGACCGGCATTCCCTGGGCGAAGCCGGTGTGGAGGCCGAGGTCCCTCGTGCCCGATGAGCACGAGACACCGGCCGAGGGTGCAGCGATGTCACCGACGACCCAGCTCGGCCCCTCGCTCGGTCTCGCGTGAGTCGTCACCTGCTGTGGCGAGCCGCTCGGCGACGACGGGACGGCGGGAGCGGTCTCCCCGGACGGAGGCCGGCCACAGCCTGCGGCCAGGAGCAGCAGGCCGACGCAGCAGAGCGCGGCGCGGATCACCGGCCGCGCCTGGACTGCCGGAGCGCGATCGCCGCCAGTGCCACGGCGCCCGCGACGAGCAGGAACGGGCTGGCCAGCAGGCCCAGCAGGACCACGGTGTCCGCGGGCGTGGGGGTGCACCCGAACCCGATGCCCTCGCACTGCCCCGACGCGTTGTGGTCCGGCAGCAGCAGGTGCGCCGCGACCACGATCACTGCTGGTGTCACCCACAGCAGGCCGATCACCCACAGGAAGGGCTTCATCGGCCACCCCCGTCCCCCGACGGCTCGCTCGGCTCGCTCGGCTCGCTCGGCTCGCTCGGCTCGCTCGGCGTGGTCGGCCTCAGGACCGGCCAGAAGTCGGTGTCCGGCAGCCCCGCTTCCACGGCCTGCATCGCCGTGGCCCAGAGCGGACCGGCGAGCGTGGACCCCGCAGCCGCGTCGAAGGTGACGTAGTGGCCTCCGATCTCCTGCCCGTCGAGGGCCTGGGGACGGCCGGCGGCGTCCGCCCCGCCGATCACCGCGGCCGTCGACAGAGCGGGCGTGTAGCCGACGAACCACACGGCGCGGTTGCTGTTGGTGGTGCCCGTCTTGCCGGCGGACGGCCGGTCGAGGGCCAGCCCTGCGTCGTACCCGAAGCCGCCGGGCTCCTGGACGCCGCGCAGGATGTCGTTGACGGTGTCCGCGGTCGCGGTCGGCAGCACCTGCGCGCAGTCCCCGGCGTAGGTCGCCATCGGTCGGCCGGCGTCGTCCTCGACGCTGAGGACCGGCCTCGGCGTGCAGGAGACGCCGCGCGCGGCGAAGGTCGCGTAGGCCGCGGCCAGCTCGAGCGGGCTGACGTCGGCCACGCCCAGGGTGAACGACGGCACCCGCTCCGTCCTCGGATGTGTGAGGTCGACGCCCATTGCTCGCGCGAGCCGGAAGGGTTCGCAGAGCCCGGTGCGCAGCTCGAGCTGGGCGAAGAAGGTGTTGACCGACTCCCGCGTGCCGTCGTAGAGGTCGAACCGTCCCGAGCTGGTGGAGTTCTTGAGGGTCCACGTGTCGGTGCTCGGGTACAAGCCGTCGCAGGTCGGGAAGGCGCCGAGCGGGAGCGACAGCTGCGGTGGTGACGCGATGACGGTGTTGGTCGCGATCCCCTGGCTGATGGCGCTGGCCAGGACGAAGGCCTTGAACGTCGAGCCGGCCTGGAAGCCGGCCGCGCCACCGAGCGACTGGTCGACCGCGAAGTTCAGGAAGGTCTGGCCCGCAGCGACGTCGCTGCCCATCGGCCGCGACTGCGAGATGGCCCTGACCAGCCCCGTCGCCGGCTCGACCATGGCCAGCGCCCCCACCGCGGCGTCCGTCGGACGGACGCTCTGCTGCGCCGCACGATCCGCCGCGCGCTGGTCGCGCAGGTCGACCGAGGTGTGGATCGCCAGGCCGCCGGTGAGCAGCTCGCGACGGCGCGCCGCCCGGCTGGGGCCGAGCGCGGGATCCTGCAGGAGGTAGCGCTGCACGTAGTCGCAGAACAACGTCGCCGCGGTGCTGAGGCACCCGTTGCCGACCGGGGTGAGGCGCAGCCCGAGGTCGTGGTGGGCCACCCGGGTGGCTCGTCGCTCGCCGATGAGCTCCAGCTCCGCCATGCGGTCCAGGACGGTACGACGGCGATGCAGCGCAGCGTCACGGTCGCGGGTGGGGTCATAGCCCGTGGGGTTCCTGACCAGTCCGGCCAGCAGCGCGGCCTGCCGGAGGTCGAGCTCGGCGGCGGTCGTCGCGAAGTAGCGCTCGGCGGCGGCCTCGACGCCGTACGCCCCGCTGCCGAAGTAGGCCGTGTTGAGGTAGCGCTCGAGGATCCAGTCCTTGCTGTGGCTCGCCTCGAGCCCGATGGCATAGCGCAGCTCGTGGAGCTTGCGGGTGTAGGAGTGCGCGGTGGCGGCCCGGCGCTCGGCCGCGCTGCGCGCCTGACCGACCAGCGTCTGCTTGACGAGCTGCTGGGTGATCGTGGACCCGCCCTGGACGGTCTCGGTGGCCCGGTTGGTCAGGAACGCTCGCAGCGTGCCCCGCAGGTCGAGGGCCCCGTGGTCGTAGAAGCGGCTGTCCTCGATGGCGAGGATGGCGCGACGCATGACGGGCGCGATCTGGTCGAGCCCCACGACGACCCGGTTCTGCCGGTAGAAGGTCGCGATCGGGCGGCCTGACGCGGAGTACATGGTCGACCGCACCGGCAGGTCGTCGAGCTCCAGCTCCGTCGGCAGCTGCCGCGCCACCGCGCCGGCCTCCCGGACCGAGCCGTCGAGCACGAAGACCCAGGGCATCGCGAGGCCGGCGGCCAGCACGCCGATCACGCAGGACACCGCGAGCATCGCGGCCGCCGCACCGAGTCGGCTGCGCAGGCTCCGGGCCCGGGTGTGAGGGGCGGCGCCGAGGTCGAGCAGGGTCATGCCACCGATGCCAGCAGCCGGGCCGGTGATAGTCAAAGACGATCATGACTCTGATTTCATAGGCTTTGCGTATGATCCCAGCGTGGATCTGGTGCGACACCTCCGCTACTTCGTGACCATCGCGGAGACCCGTCACTACGGTCAGGCCGCTGTCCTCCTCGGAGTGACCCAGCCGCCGCTGTCCCAGGGCATCCAGCGGCTGGAGAAGCGCCTGGGCAGCAGGCTCTTCGACCGCAGCGCCCGCGGCGTGCGGATCACCGAGGCCGGGAAGGCGCTGCTGCCACGGGCCCGGTCGGTCCTGGACGCGGTCGACGAGCTGCTGACCTCCGCGGAGCTCGCCACCCGGCCGCAACGGATGTCGATGTCGGTCCCTCCTGACCTGGGCGCGGTGGGGCTCGCCGCCATCGCCGCCGTGCTGCGCCACGTCGCGGTCGATCCGGTCGTCCTGCCGAGCGTCCTGGCGGTCGACAGGGTGGCGGGCGGTCAGCTCGACCTGGCGGTGGTCCATCACCCCGGGGTCATCGACGGCACGGTGGCCGGTCCCGTCGTCCGGCTGTCACCGGTCCTGCTCGTGGCCGCCGACGGCCCCCTCGGCGACTCGGAGGCTCCCGTGGCGCTGCGTCGGGTCGGCCTCCCGGTCGCCACGTTCGCGCGGTGGCAGCAGCCGGCGACGTTCGACCAGCTGGTCGACGGCCTCCGCCGGGCCGGGCACTCCGGCGAGACCGTCCAGGTGGAGACCCTGGGCGAGATCCGGGCCCTCGCGGCTGCCGGTGCCGCAGTGGGGTTCCAGTCCGACACCGAGCCCGGCGCCGGGCTCGCGGCCCGGCCGCTGCGCGACGACATCCTGGCGCTGCGGTTGAGGGTCGTCGTGCCCCCGCACGACGCGCGCCGCCACCAGCACGACTACGAGGCGCTGGCCGACGCAGTGGGGGCGGCACTCGGGTGATCGACCTCTCCGAGCAGTTCCACGACGCCGGCATCACCGGTGCCGTGCACGCCCGGCTGGTCCGGGGTGGCCGCGACGAGGTGGGCCACCGCGCCGACGATCCCGTGGCCATGGCCTCCGTCTACAAGCTGCCCCTGGCCCTGGCGTGGGCAGACCTGGTCGACCGCGGCGAGCTCGACCCCTTCCAGCGGCTCGAGCTCAGCACCGAGCACCGCACGCCCGGCGCCACCGGCGTCTCGCTCCTGCTCGACCGCGTCGAGCTGTCGGCACGCGACACCGTGCGCCAGATGCTGACCTCGTCGGACAACGCGGCGGCGGACCGGATCCTGGCGCTCGTGGGTCTCGATGCGGTGGCCGCGTGGCTCCGGGCCGCGGGCCTCGGGCACACCACGGTCAGGGGCGGGACCAGCGAGGCCCTGGCGCGGGTCCGCAGCGAGACCGGGCGGCGGGGCTTCCGGACGTCGATGGAGGCACTGGCGGATCCCGACACGGATGTGCGGACCTCGGAGTACGACAGCCTGCTGGCCAGCGCGACGACCGCGCGCGACATGACCACGCTGCTCTCCGGGCTCTGGACGGACGCCGGGGGTCCGGCCGCCCGGACGGTGCGCGACGCGCTCGGGCAGCAGGTGTGGACCCACCGGCTCCGGTCGGGCTTCCCCCACGACGACGTGCAGGTCGCCGCCAAGACCGGAACCATGGGGCGGCTGCGCCACGAGGTCGGCGTCGTGACGTTCCCGGGCGAGTTCCCCGTCGCCGTGGCGGTGTTCACGCAGGCGGCCCGGGCCGCGATCCACCTGCCCGACGTGGACCGGGCCATCGGGGCGATCGCGCGGACCGCGGTCACCGCGCTGAGGCGTCCACTCTCCGCGAGCTGACGAGGTCGCCGGAGGCGGCCGGGTCGATGAGGATCTTCGCGTGCCGCTCGGGGTCGCCGAGCGCCTCGAAGGCGTTCGCCACGCCGTCCAGCCCGACGGTGCCGGTCACCAGGGCGGACGCGTCGACCTTGCCGTCCGCGAGCGCGTGCAGGGTGTCGCGGAACTCCAGCGGGGTGTAGCAGAGCACGAAGCGCAGATCGAGCTCCTTGTTGATCGCCATCGACGGCCGGAAGCTGTCGCCGCCCATGCACACGCCCACGACCACCACCCGCGAGGCGAGCGGGGCCTGCGAGACGACCGACTCGATCATCCCCGGCACGCCGACGCACTCGAAGATGACCGGCCCCGACGGCGTCGCGGCGCCCGCGGCGTCGGCGGCACGGAAGACGTGCTGCCACCCGGGGACGCGGCGAAGCCTGTCCATCGAGCCGACCGCGAAGGCGAACAGGTCGGGGGCGGAGGTCACGTGCTTGGACCCGGCGACGGCGTACGGCGACTCCCCGGTCGGGTCGACCACGATGTCGGCGCCACAGCGGGAGGCGAGCCCGCGCCGGCCGGCCGAGAGGTCGGAGGCGACGACGGTGCGCACGCCGCGGGCCTTGAGCCAGCAGATGACCGCGAGGCCGACCGGCCCGCAGCCCAGCACGATCGCGACGTCGCGGCGCCCGATCGACGACTTGTTGACCGCGTGCAGCGCCACCGCCATGGGTTCGGTGAGCACGGCCACGTCGGGGGCGAGGCCGTTGGGCACGACGAACGACATCGACTGCTCGACCAGCACCTGCTCGGCGTAGGCGCCGGGAGCCAGCGGCGACAACCCGATCGGGTGCGCGTCGCGGCCGCGGCGTACGAGCGGGAAGGAGACCACGTGGGCGCCCTCGCGGAACTCGCGGCGCGCGCCTCGGCCCCTCTCGCGCACCTCGCCCACGAACTCGTGGCCCAGCACCGTGGCCGACGACGTCCGCATGAACTCGTCGTAGTCGAGCTCCTCCATCACCTCGGCCAGCCCGTCGCAGTGCACACGGGCATGCAGGTCGGAGCCGCAGATGCCGCACCGCAGGACACCGAGCACGAGCTGGTGCTTGTCCGGGGTCGGGTCCGGCAGCCGGACGACCGACAGCTCGGAGTCCTCGCACGCGACGGCTCTCATCTGGTGTCCGACTCCTGCCCGCGGGCGTGCTTCCGTAGCGACGCCGCGATCTGCTCGTTGGGGGCCATGTGCCGATTATCTTCGAGGACCAGGGGCTCTCCCGTCGCGTCTTGCTCGGTGGGGTGACCGCAGGGGCGGCGCTTCTCGGCACCGGCGCGCTGACCGCCGGCCTTGTTGATGACGCAGAGGCCGCCGTGCTCCGGGGCACCCGTCAGGGCGCGCTCCCGAAGGAGGTCGACGTCGTCGTGGTCGGCGCCGGCATCTCCGGGCTGGTCGCGGCCCGCGAGGTCGCCCGCAGGGGCCGCTCGGTGCTCGTGGTCGAGGCCCGCAAACGGGTCGGCGGCCGGGTGCTCAACCACCCCCTGACCAAGAAGGCGCCCGGCGGCCAGGTCCTGGAGTCCGGCGGCGCCTTCATCGGCCCCACCCAGAACCACATCGCGCAGCTGGCCGAGGAGCTCGGCGTGGCGACGTTCCTGGAGTACAACACCGGCAACAGCGTCTACCTGTCCTCGACGATCGGCCGGCTGGAGTACCCCGGCACCGTCCCGCCGGACCCGTCGCTCCTCGTGGACGCCGCGCTGCTGCTCCAGCAGATCGACACGTACGCCGCCGAGATCGACGTCGCCGCACCGTGGGCGCACCCGCGGGCCCAGGAGTGGGACTCGATGACGCTCAGCCAGTGGATCCACGCCCATGCGGTCAACCCCACGGCCATCGAGCACGTCATCACCTGCTGGACCCAGCCCGGCTTCGGGGCCGACCCGCACGAGCTGTCACTGCTGTTCGTGCTCTGGTACGTCGCGTGCTCGGGCGACGAGACCCACAAGGGCACGTTCTCCCGCAACTCCGACACCGCGAACGGCGCGCAGGAGCGGCGGTTCGTCGGCGGCTCCCAGCGGGTCCCGCTCAAGCTGGCCAGGAAGCTCGGCGACGTCGTCGCCCTCCACGCACCGGTGCAGCGCATCGTCCAGAAGCACCACCGGGTGCACGTGAAGACCGGCCGCGGCACCGTGGTCGCCAAGCGGGTGATCATCGCCGCGCCACCTCCCGCCGTCCTCGACATGGGCTTCCACCCCGGGCTGCCGGCCGACCGGCGCGCGCTGCTGACCTCGGCGCGCATGGGTCAGCTGATGAAGTGCGACGCGATCTACGAGACGCCGTTCTGGCGGGCCAGCGGGCTCAACGGCTTCGGCATCAGCGACCACGGCGCCGCCCGCGCGGTCTTCGACAACACCCCGCCCTCCGGTGGGCCGGGCGTCCTGCTCGCGTTCGTCGGGGGGTCCGCCTGGCGCACCTACGGCACGATGGCTGCCGACCAGCGCCGGACCGCTGTGCTCCAGGGTTTCGCCGAGATGTTCGGCCCCCGGGCCCTGCAGCCGATCGACTTCGTCGAGCACGACTGGACCAGGGAGCGGTGGACCCGCGGCGGGCCGACCGCGATCCACGGCCCCGGCAGTCTCGTGCCCTACGGCCCGTCCGTGCGCCGCCCGCTCGGCCGCGTGCACTGGGCCGGCACCGAGACCGCGACGTACTGGTCCGGCTACATGGACGGCGCGGTGAGCTCGGGCCGGCGCGCGGCGGCGGAGGTGCTGGCCAAGCTCCGGCGCTGACCCGCGCTCGGTAGGTTGGCCGCGTGTCAGCGCTGTCCGGGCTCGTCGACAAGGGTCTGGTGGCGCCCGACTGGGCCGCGGCCCTGGCGCCCGTCGATGACCGGATCGGGCGGATGGGGCAGTTCCTGCGCGACGAGGTCGCTGCCGGCAGGGGCTACCTGCCGGCCGGCGACAGCATCTTCCGGGCCTTCCGGCGGCCGCTGGCCGACGTGCGCGTGCTCGTCGTGGGGCAGGACCCCTACCCGACCGAGGGCCACCCGATCGGGCTGAGCTTCGCGGTCGAGAAGCACGTGTGGCCGCTCCCCCGCAGCCTCATCAACATCTACCTCGAGCTGCGCAGCGACCTCGACGTCATGCCGCCGCGGCACGGCGACCTCAGCGGCTGGGCCGACCAGGGCGTGATGCTGCTCAACCGGGTCCTCACCGTGCGGGCCGGCGAGTCGGCCTCGCACCGGGGTCGCGGCTGGGAGGAGGTCACCGAGCGCGCCATCACCGCCCTGGTCGAGCGCGGCGGACCGTGCGTGGCCGTGCTGTGGGGCCGCGACGCCCAGTCGCTCAAGCCGATGCTCGGCCAGGTGCCGTGGGTCGAGTCCGTCCACCCCTCCCCCCTCTCGGCCAGCCGCGGCTTCTTCGGCTCGCGACCGTTCTCGCGCGTCAACCGGATGCTGGAGGAGCAGGGCGCCGCGCCCGTGGACTGGTCGCTGCCGGACTGACGGGGCGCCGGGATAGTCCCAGACGTTCTGGCCCGCCGTACGGCGTGTCGCTGGCCAGAACGTCAGGGACTATCGAGCCGGGTGGGGGGTGGTGGAATGAAGTTGAACATGCAACCATTGTGGCTCTCATGAGCGACCGGATGCCTGCCCTCTACATCGGCCACGGGGCGCCGCCGCTGCTCGACGACCCCGTCTGGTCGGGTCAGCTGGCCGCGTGGGCGCAGGACCTGCCCCGTCCCACAGCGATCCTCATCGTGAGCGCGCACTGGGAGTCGGCTCCGGTGATGCTCAGCGCCGACCAGGCGCCGCTGGTCTACGACTTCGGCGGCTTCGACGCGAAGTACTACCGGATGACCTACGAGACCCCGTCGGCCGCCGCGCTCGCGCAGCGGGTCGCCGCGATGATGCCGAGCACCGAGCCGGTGCACCGGCACACCAGCCGCGGGCTCGACCACGGCGCCTGGGTCCCGCTCCGGATCATGTATCCCGAGGCCGACATCCCCGTGCTGCAGCTCTCGCTGCCCACCCACGACCCGGTCCGCCTCCTGGCGCTCGGCGAGCGGCTCCGGCCCCTGCGTGACGAGGGCGTGCTGATCATCGGCTCCGGCTTCCTCACCCACGGGCTGCCGTTCCTCAAGGAGTTCCGGATCGAGGCCGACGCGCCTGGCTGGTCGACCGACTTCGACGCCTGGGCCGGCGAGGCGATGGCCCGCGGCGACGTCGACTCGCTCGCGGCCTACCGAAGCCTGGCCCCGGGCATGCCTTACGCCCACCCGACCGTCGAGCACTACACCCCGCTCTTCGTCACCCTCGGCGCGGCCACCGACCCAGAGGAGCCCGGGCTCCAGGTCATCGACGGCTTCTGGATGGGCCTCTCGAAGCGGAGCCTGCAGGTCGCCTAGCGGATGCGGGTCTTCCGCATCATCTTGAGGCCGCCGAGCATCCCCTTGACGTACTTGTCGTAGTCCTGGCCCGGGCGCGCGCCCATGACCTGCTTCTTGAGGACCGCGAGGTTCTGGACGTCGGTGTACTTCAGCAGCCCCTGGTCGCCGTGGCGGGCGCCGACGCCGGACTGCTTGACGCCGCCGGACGGCGTGCCCTTCGAGGCGAACGCCGTGGCGAGGATGTCGTTGATGTTGACGTTGCCGGACTCGATCCGCCTGCCGACGCTGCAGGCGTGCTCGACGTCGCCGCCCCAGACCGAGGCGTTGAGGCCGTAGTCGGTGTCGTTGGCCAGGGCGATCGCCTCGTCCACGGTGGAGTACTTGTGCAGTGCCACGACCGGGCCGAACGTCTCGGTCACGCCCGCCAGCATGTCCTTGGTGACGCCCTCGAGGATCGTGGGCTCGAAGAAGGCCGGGCCGAGGTCGGGCCGCGCCTTGCCGCCGGTCAGCACCGTGGCCCCCTTGGCCACCGCGTCCTCGACGTGCGACTGCACGCGGTCCTTGTGGTCGGGCGAGACGAGCGAGCCGACGTCGGGACCGAAGTCGTAGGACGCCCCGAGGCTGAGCGCCTCGGTGGCAGCGACGAGGCGCGCCCTGATGTCGTCGTACTTCGAGGCGGGGAGGTACATCCGCTCGATGTGCATGCAGATCTGGCCGGTGTTGCCGAAGGCGCCGAACATGGCGCCCTGCACCACCTCGTCCAGGTCGGCGTCCTCGAGCACGATCATCGGGTTCTTGCCGCCGAGCTCGAGGCAGGCGCCGATCAGGTTGCGGCCGGCGCGCTCGCCGATGACCCGGCCGGTGGCGGTCGAGCCGGTGAACATGACGTAGTTGGCGTGGTCGACCAGCGCCGGCCCGACGTCGGGGCCCTCGCCGCAGACGACCTGGAACAGCCCCTTCGGGAGCCCCGCCTCCTCGAGCAGCTGCACGCCGTACAGGGGCGAGAGGGCGGTCTTGTTGTCCGGCTTCAGGACGATGCCGTTGCCGGCCATCAGCGCCGAGATCGAGTCGGAGATGCCCGTCGCGAACGGGAAGTTCCAGGGCGCGATGATCCCGATGATCCCCTTCGGCAGCCGGATCTCGGTCGACGTCGTCAGCAGCGGCACCGGACCGCCGCGCTTGACCGGCTTGAGCAGCTTCGGCGCGCGCTTGAGGTAGTGGCTCATCACCATCACCGGGTCGCAGGTCTCCTCGATCGCCATCCGCCGGTTCTTGCCCGACTCGGCCTGGATCAGGTCGGTGGTCGTCACCGCGTTGTCGAGGAAGAGAGCGTGGGCCCGCTTGAACACCTCGAGCCGGTCCTTCAGCGGCCGGGCCGCCCAGTCCGACTGGGCCTCGCGGGCCGTGGCGTACGCCGCCGCGACGTCCTCGGGCGTCGACTGCGGCAGCTCGACGAGCAGGTCTCCGGTGTAGACCTCGGTGAGCTTCCAGCTGCCTCCGCTGGTGGAGGGCACCCGGGCGACGAGCCTCTCGAGGAAGGCGTCGGTGAGCGTGCTGGGTCGTTGGAGGGTCATGCGGAACTCCCGTTGAGGACGATGCTCGCGCCCAGCTCGCCGATCATGATGGCGGGCGCGTTGGTGTTGCCGCCGGTGATCGACGGCATGATCGAGGCGTCGCAGACCCGCAGCCCCTCGACCCCGCGGACCTTGAGGTCGGGGCCGACGACGGCGAGCTCGTCGACGCCCATCCGGCAGGTGCCGACGCCGTGGTAGACCGACGTCGCGCGGTTGAGGATCGCATCGCGCAGCTCCTGGCCCTTCAGCGCCTTGCCGGGGTGCGTCTCACCCTGGATGGAGCCCTTGAACGCCGGCTGCGCGAAGATCTCGCGCACCAGCTCGGAGCCCTCGGCCAGGACCTCGAGGTCGGAGGGGTCGGAGAGGTACTGGAAGTCGATCAGCGGTGCGGCCGCCGGGTCGGTGGACGCGAGCCTGAGCGTGCCGCGGCTCCTGGGGTAGATCAGGGTGCTGAGCACGGTCAGGGACGTGCGCTTGTCGACGTCGTGGCGGATGGGCTCGTCCTGGTTGGGCGAGACGTAGGCCCACGGCAGCAGGTGCAGCTGGAGGTCCGGGACGCTTCCCGCCTGGGAGGTCTTGAGGAAGGCGAGCACCTCGAAGACCGAGTTGGCCATGAACGTGCTGCCCGGCCGCAGCACCTCGCGCGCCACCCCCCGGGCGAAGTACGGCGCCGTGCCCTTGTTCTTGCTCGCGCTGCACTGGAAGGTCAGCGCGTGGAACATGTGGTCGTGCAGGTTGTCGCCGACCGGCAGGTCCGCGACGACGTCGATCCCGTGGTCCTTGAGGTGCTGGGCGTGGCCGACGCCCGAGAGCATGAGGAGCTGGGCAGAGCCGACGAAGCCCGCCGAGAGGATGACCTCCTTGCCGGCCCGGATCGTGCGCGTCGCACCCGCCGCGCCCCTCTTCTGGGCGCTCCTGCTGATGTCCTGGACCTCGATGCCGACCGCCCGGCCGTTCTCGATGATCACCCGGCGGGTGAGGGTCTCGGACTGGAGCTGCAGGGTCTTCGGCGCGAGGTTGTGGATGTAGCCCCGTGAGGCGCTGTAGCGCAGCCCGCCGGCGGCGTTCTGCTGCATCCGGGCGACGCCCTCCTGCGACTCGCCGTTGTAGTCGTCGAGGACCTCGCAGCCGGTGGCGTCGGCGGTGGCCTGGAGGAACTGGAGCGAGCCCTCCTGCGGCCTCTTGTTGATGGTGACCTTGATGGGTCCGCCGGCGCCGCGGAAGGCGTCCTCGCCGCCCTCGAAGTCCTCCATCCGCTTGTACGCCGCGTTGACGCTGTCGGCGTCCCAGCCGGTGTTGCCCTGCGCGGCCCAGTCGTCGAAGTTGGCGCGGTTGCCGCGCACGTAGACCATGCCGTTGATCGAGCTCGACCCGCCGACCACCTTGCCGCGCGGCACCGGCATCCTGCGGTCGAGGATGTGCTTCTGCGGCACCGAGTAGAAACCCCAGTCGACCGTCTTCTTGATCTCGGGGACCGAGTGCATCGGGCCGATCATGCCGGGCTTCTTGACGAGGAACTTCTCGTCCGTCTTGCCCGCCTCGACCACGATCACGCTCGCCCCGGACTGCGCCAGCCGGCCGGCGATCGCCGCTCCCGAGCTGCCGGAGCCCACCACGACGTAGTCCGCCTCGTCGGCGTACGCAGCACTCTTCGCCATGGCGGAACTGTAACTTGTTCTAGTTTCTGCTCATAGGGCTCCGGGGCGGGCTGACTTCGGCGCGGAAGTGCCGCTCGGCAGCAGAATGCTCTCGTGCAGATCCTGTCGATCCAGTCATCGGTGGCCTACGGACACGTCGGCAACTCGGCCGCGGTCTTCCCGCTGCAGCGGCTCGGCCACGAGGTCTGGCCGGTCAACACCGTGCACTTCTCCAACCACACCGGGTACGGCGCGTGGCGCGGCCCGCTGCTCGACCCGACCGACGTGCGCGAGGTGATCGCGGGGATCGAGGACCGCGGCGTGCTCGGGGAGTGCGACGCGGTGCTGTCCGGCTACCAGGGCGACCCTGCCGTCGGCGCGGTGATCCTGGAGGCGGTCGCGACCGTGAAGGCCGCCAACCCGGAGGCGGTCTACTGCTGCGACCCGGTGATGGGCGACGTGGGTCGCGGGATGTTCGTCCGGCCGGGCATCCCCGAGTTCATGCGGGACACCGTGGTGCCCCGGGCCGACATCCTCACGCCGAACCACTTCGAGCTCGACTTCCTGGCCGGCGCCACGACGACGACGCTGGACGAGGTCCTCGCGGCCGTCGACACGGTCCGCGACCGGGGGCCGCGCGACGTCCTGGTCACCTCGGTGCTGCACGCCGACGTGCCGCCCGACTCCCTCGAGGTCGTCGCGGTCTCCGACGCGGGCGCGTGGGCGGTCACCACTCCCCTGCTCCCGATCACGCCCAACGGCTGCGGCGACGTCACCGCCGCGCTCTACCTGGCCCACCTCGCGACGACCGGTTCGCCTGCCCGGGCGCTGGAGCGGACCACGGCGTCGGTCTTCGCGGTGCTCGAGGAGACGATCGGGGCCGGCACCCGCGAGATCCGGCTGGTCGCCGCCCAGGACGCGATCGCCTCACCTCCGGCGACCTTCACGGCACGACAGCTGCGCCAGGATAGGGTGTCAGCACCTTCGACCTGGGCGCGGTGCCCACCGGGCTCGACCTCGCGGGCACGTTCGTGTTCGCCGTGTCGGGCGCCCTCGTGGCGGTGCGCGCCCGGCTCGACCTGTTCGGCACGCTGGTGCTCGCCGGTGCCACCGGGCTCGGCGGCGGGCTGGTCCGCGACGTGCTCCTGGGCGACGTGCCGCCCGCGGGCCTCGTCGACTGGAAGTTCCTGGTCGTCGCCGCCCTGGCCGGCGTCGCGACGTTCCTCTGGCACCCGGTCGTGGCGCGCTGGGAGAACCTCATCCTCACCCTCGACGCCGCCGGCCTCGCGCTGTTCTGCGTCATCGGCGCGCTGAAGGCCTCGAACGCCGGCCTCGACCTGGTCCCGGCCGCGCTGCTCGGCATGATCACCGCGGTGGGCGGCGGCATCGCCCGCGACGTGCTGGCCAACCGGGTGCCCGTGGTGCTGGAGGGCGGCTGGTACGCCACGCCGGCGCTCCTCGGAGCGACGTGGGCGGCGTTCGCCCAGGGGCAGGGTTGGTCGACGGCGGCCGTGCTCCTCCCGGGCATCGCCGCCTGCTTCACCTGGCGGGCCCTGGCCCTGCACCGGGACTGGTCGCCCCGGCCCGCCCGCGGGATCGGCTGAGCGCGGAGCTGGTGCCCCGCGCGTGGGACGTCAGAGCGCGTCCTGGATCGTGATCTTGTCGTAGGCCTCGGGCAGCGGGTCGCCCGAGACGCAGCCGACCGTGATCGTGATGTCCTCCGCGATCTTCTCGAAGTCACCGCACGTCGCCGTGGCGAGGACCTCGTTGCCGTTGAGGAGCTTGATCTCGACCAGCAGGCGGTCCGCCTTGCCGCGGTTGTTGGTGACCTTGAGGCCGTCGACGTGCCAGGTCTGGCTCACCGGCTCTCCGACGATCGACCAGCCGTCGGCGTACTCGAACCCGTTGACCTCGAACGCCTCGCCCTCGGTGATCGCCTTCGGGTTGTTGGGACCGCCCTCGCTGTCGTCGTTGAGGGTGTCGCTGACCTCGTTCCCGACCACGGCGACGACCGCGATGCAGCCACCCACCAGCACGAGGAAGATGATCCCGAAGGCGATGAGGATGTTGCGGGCCGTGTGGCTCTGCTTGACCGGCTGCGTCTGGTAGGGCTGCGGCTGGCCGTAGGCAGGCTGCGCGTACGTCGGCTGCTGGTAGGTCGGGTAGGTCGCCGCGGCCATGGGCTGCCCGGGCTGCTGGGTCAGCTCCGAGCCGAGCGGACGGAAGTTGTCGCTCCAGGCCGTGCCGTCCCACCAGCGCTCCTGGTTGCCCTGCGGGTACCAGCCGGCGGGCGGGTTGGGAGTCTGCGTCATCGGCGTGCCTTTCGAGCGGATGTCCGGCGTACGTCCCCGGTCCGACGCGTAGCGTCCCAGATCGGCTGCATCGCGTCAGTAGCCCACGAGTACTAGTGCGTGTGGGAACCCCTGCGCGGCGCGCTGTCCGGCTGGTGTGACACCGTCGGCTCCCGCGGCTGCTGCTGCCCGCTTGCTCAGCGAGGTCCCGCAGCCGGCGAGACGGCAGCAGCGAGCGCGCGGGCGCGCTGCGAGGTGAAGACCTCCTCGAGCGGCATCGGCACGCCGTCCGGCCCGGCCAGCGGGACCCGCCAGTTGGGGTACTCGTCGGTGGTGCCGGGCTGGTTCTGGGTGCGCCGGTCGCCCACGGCGTCGCCGAGGGAGACGCAGAGCAGCCGCGCGGGGGTGAGCGCGAGGTAGCGGTGCAGCGCCTCGACCACGTCGTCGCCCTCGGCGAGCACGCCGCGGCGGCGCAGCTCCTCCAGCCAGCCCTCGACCTGCTCGCGGGCCGACGCGAGCTCGTCGTCGAGGTCGCCCTCCAGGATGCCGAGCTGGTGCTGCAGCCGGACCTGGTCGCCCTCGAGGTAGCCGGCGGTGGGCGGGAAGTCGTGCGTGGTGACCGACGCCAGGCTCCACTCGCGCCAGTCCTCGGCGGGCAGCGGCCCGCCACGCTCGTCGTACTCGAACCACAGGACCGACGTGCCGAGCACGCCGCGCGCCGACAGGTAGTCACGGGTCTCCGGCGGGACGACCCCGAGGTCCTCACCCACGACGACGGCGCCGGCGCGGTGCGCCTCGAGCGCCAGGACGCCGATCAGTGCCTCGTGGTCGTAGCGCACGTAGGTGCCTTCGTCGGGCGGCCCGCCGACCGGGATCCACCAGAGCCGGAACAACCCCAGGATGTGGTCGACCCGCACCCCTCCCGCGTGGCGCAGCACCGCGCCGATGAGGTCGCGGAACGGCTGGTAGCCGAGCTCGGCGAGCCGGTCCGGCCGCCACGGCGGCTGGCTCCAGTCCTGGCCGAGCTGGTTGTAGGGGTCCGGCGGCGCGCCGACCTGGACGCCCTGCGCGTAGACGTCCTGCAGCCGCCACGCGTCGGCGCCGCCCGGGTGCACGCCGACCGCGAGGTCGTGCATGACGCCGAGCCTCATCCCGGCGTTCTCGGCCTTGGCCTGGGCCTGCTGCAGCTGCTCGTCGAGCACCCACTGCAGCCAGCACTCGAAGTCGACGCGGTCCGCGTGGTCGCGCGCGAAGACCTGCACGACGGGGCTGTCGTGGCGACGGAGGTCGGCCGGCCACTCGCGGACGTCGTTGCCGTGGTCCTCGGCGAGCACGTTCCACGTGGCGAAGTCGGTGAGCGCCTCGCCCTCCCGCGTCCGGTACGCCGCGTAGTCGAGCTCGCGACCCACGCTGCGTGGAGCGGCGTGCACGATCCGGAGCGCCGCCCGCTTCGCGGTCCAGCTCGCGTCGCGGTCGACCGGGTCCTGCGGGGTCAGCCAGGCCGGCAGCCGGCCGACGAGCCGGTCGACCGCGTCCCGCTGCTGGGCGGGCAGGGCGGCGTACTCCGGGATCCGCTCGACCCGCAGGTAGATCGGGTTGAAGAACCGGCGCGAGCTGGGCAGGTAGGGCGAAGGCTCGAGCGGCGCCAGCGGCTCGGCAGCGTGCAGGGGGTTGATCAGCACGTAGTCGGCGCCGAGCTCGCTGGCCGACCACACGGCCAGGTCGGTGAGGTCGGTGAGGTCGCCGAGCCCCCAGCTGCCGCTGGAGCGGACGCTGTAGAGCTGGGTCGCGAACCCCCACTGGCGCCGCTTGTCCGCCTGCGCGGGCAGCCCGAGCCACGCCGGCGTCACGACCAGGTGTGCGCTGGCCTCGGTCTCGCCGCTGCGGGCTCTCAGCCGGTGGTAGCCGAGCGGCAGGTCGGCGGGCACCGCGAACGTCGCCTCGCCGATCCGGCTGCCCTCGACCTCGCGTGGCTCGACCCAGTGGTCGACCTGGTCTGCCCCGCGCGCGCTGCCGTCCTCGAGCTCCACCCACACCTCGACCGGGTCGCCGTCGCTCACGTGCACCGGCACCCAGGTGGTCCGGCCCGCGACCGTCACCACGGTCGGCGGCAGCATCCGCAGCCACGGCTCGCGCTCCTTCTGCTGCCGCGCGCGCTCCGGGTCACCCGTGTCGACACCCAACGCAGCCAGGACCGCCTCGATGGTCTCCACGCTCACCTGGACCGACTGGCCTCGCCAGTCGACGTACTCCGTCATGACGCCGTGGGCCCGCGCGAGCTCCACGAGCGGGCCGGTGGGAGACGTCACGGCGCCAGTCTTTCAGCACCGGTCAGCAGGACTTCCCCTCGGAGTGGCGCCGGCGTCGCGAGTGCCGACCCTTGCCCTTGTCACGCATCTCGGACCTCGGCGGCCGGGAGCCGCAGCGGGGGCAGCCGAGACGTTCCCGCACGGGACCGACGTGCGCGAGACCACAGACAGAGCCGGTGACAGGATTCGAACCTGCGGCCCTCGATTTACAAGATCGACGCTCTAGCCAACTGAGCTACACCGGCGGGTGCGCCGCACATAGTAGTTGCGAGGGCCGTTCCGGCCCGATTCAGTTTCGCTCCGCCGCACCCGGGGTATGTGCGGACCCGAGGCCACGGTGGCCTTCGAGGCTCGGACCGGAGGGACGACCGTGGGCTTCTCCTACGACCAGCTGTCGACGTACATCAACGAGATGCGCGACGCCGCGATCGACTCGACCATGCACATCCTCGGCTACGGCGGCTCCACCTCCGGGGGCTTCGACGGCGGCAACCCGCCGGTGCGCGTCACGCCGCTGGGCGGCCACTACGAGGGCAGCACGATGGTGCAGGGCGGCCAGGTCACCGACCCGACCGGCCAGTTCGCCGGCACGATCGTCATCCCGCCGGGCTGGCCGTTCCACGACCTGCCGTCGATGGTCGACTACTACAACAACGCGATCACCGAGCTCTTCGCCGACTGGTGGCAGATGCCGCGGCCCGACGAGTTCGACGGCCTCGTGTCCAGCGCCCAGAACGCCGCCCACCTGCTCGCCTTCCAGGCCCAGCTCAACGCCGGCCCGGGCTGTGCGCAGTTCGGGGCCAACGGCGCGCTGGCCAGCATCGACACGATGAACCAGTACCTCTCCAACTTCAACGGCGCCGCCATGCGCACGTTCGTCGCCAACTACGGCAACCGGCTGCCGCTGGTCACGCACAGCCAGGACGCCGTCGCCTGCATGGTGTGGTCCACCGTGGCGGGCGAGCGCGAGATCTGGAAGCGCACGCGGGAGAGCATCGCCGAGATCGGCGGGCAGGGGCTGGCGGCGATGAAGAGCGCCGACGGCGGCGGCGGGTCCGGTGTCAAGGCCGTGCTCAACGTCGTGGGGGCGGTGGCCGTGATCGCGGCGCCGTTCACCGCCGGCGCCAGCGAGGTCGCCGCCGCGGGCATCGCGGCCGTCGGCACCGTCCTGCAGACCTCGTCCGACTTCGTCGACGACGCGGGGCCCGAGCCGGTGCCGCTGGGCGGCGCCACTCCCCTCGACGTGCTCGCCAACATCGGCAAGGCCCTCGACGACCTGAGTGACCAGATCACCCAGGAGGAGCTCGGCATCTCGCGGTCGATGACCAAGATCGACGGCCTCCTCGACGGCGGGTCGGCCGGTGACTTCACGATGGCCAATCCCGGCATCCTGGTGGACGACGACGCGGGCGACTTCCGCACCGGCGGCGAGCTCAAGGCCGACTGGGACACCCTGCGCTGGATCGCGGACGAGGTCATGCCCCAGATCACGCAGCAGTACAAGGGAGCCATCGCCTCGCTCGAGGACTGCCAGACCAGCGACCCGTTCGCGCGGCCCGGCGGCATCGGCCTGTCGTCGCTCGGGCCCTACCTCGACTGGAACAGCGTGGTCGCGTCGCTGCGGCTGGCCGTGGTCCAGAGCAAGAACCAGCTCGACCTGGTCGCCGAGCACCTCCACCTCGTGGCCGACGACTTCCAGCAGACCGACGCGGAGATCAGCGCCGAGCTGGAGGGGCACACCAAGGAGGTCGAGGACACCGTCTACGGCAAGGCCGGCCTGCCGTGACCGCGAGTGCTCGCCGGTCAGCCCATCCCACCGTCGAAGGCCAGGATCGAGCCCGTGATCATCCGCGCCGCGGGTGAGGCGAGGTAGACGATCGACTGGCCGATCTCGGCGGGGCTGATCGCCTTGCCGGGCAGCATCATCATCAGCCGGTCCATCACCCGCGGGTCGAGGTCGGGCGGGAAGTTGCTCGCGACGTGCTCCACGAGCGGCGTGTCGACGGTGCCGGGGCAGACGGCGTTGACCCTGATGCCCTCGGGCGCCAGCTCCAGCGCGAGGGCACGGGTGAGCTGGGTCAGCCCGCCCTTGGCCGCGGAGTACGCCGCCGAGTAGCCCTGCGGCTTGTTGCCGGCCACCGACGACACGTTGACGATGTTGCCCTTCGCGGCGCGGATGTGGGGCAGCGCCGCCTGGATCAGGAAGAACGGCCCCTTGAGGTCGACGGCCTGGACCCGGTCGTACTCCTCCTCGCCGATCTGGTCGAAGTGGCCGAACTGCACGATGCCCGCCACGTTGGCCAGGACGTCGATCCGCCCGGTCGTCGCGCCACCACCGCCTGCGCACCGCGCGATGGCCGCGTCGACGGCCGCCTTGTCGCCGACATTGCACTCGACGTAGGTCACGCCCTCGGGGACGCTCGGCGCGATGTCGAGGCCGTAGACCGTGTCCCCCAGGTCGCGGAACAGCTCGGCGGTGGCGTGGCCGATGCCCGAGGCGGCCCCCGTGATGACAACGGTGCGTGGGTCGGTCACCCGCGCAGACTAGAACCTGTTCTAGTTGCTGAGCAACCCGGACGTTTCCCGCAGTGGGGTGGAATGCCGGCCCAGACAAACTTCGAGTAATGTTGAACTCGTGACCGCCATCACCATCGGCCAGCTTGCGGAGCGCTCGGGGGTCGCCACCTCCGCGATCCGCTTCTACGAGAGCCGGGGGCTGATCGCCTCCGCGCGCACGACCGGCAACCAGCGCCGCTACGCGCAGTCCACGCTGCGGCGGGTGGCCTTCATCAGGACCGCCCAGCGGATCGGGCTGACCCTCGAGGAGATCGGCGAGGCGCTCGCGACCCTCCCGGACCGGCGTACGCCGACCAAGGCCGACTGGCACCGGCTCAGCAAGGACTGGCGCCCGCGGCTCGACGACCAGATCCGCCGGATCGAGCTGCTCCGCGACCGGCTGGACGGCTGCATCGGCTGCGGCTGCCTCTCGCTCAGGTCCTGCGCCCTCACCAACCCCGGCGACGACCTCGCCGATCGTGGCCCCGGCGCCGTGCTCCTCGACCCGGAGAGACGGCCCTGGTAGCACCACCGGTGGTCGGCACCGGAGGTTCTTCGGGTGTCGCGCACCCCCGACGAGCGCCCGGTCGCAACGACTAGCCTGAACGGATGGCGCTGCGGATCGTCGCGAGCCGACCGGACCCGGCGATCATCACGCTGCCCTGGTCGGTCCCGCTGGAGGAGTGGGGGGAGCCCCACCTCGTGCCACTGCCCCGCGGCCTCTCCCGCCACGTGGTGCGGATGGTCCGCCTGCGGGACCGGATCTACGCCGTCAAGGAGACCGTCGAGGAGATCGCGTTCCGGGAGTACCGCCTGCTGCGCGACCTGCAGCGGCTGAGCCTGCCGGCCGTCGTGCCGCAGGGAGTCGTGACCGGCCGGATCGACGCCGACGGTGAGGAGCTGCCGAGCGCGCTGCTCACCGAGCACCTGCGCTTCTCGTTGCCCTACCGGAGCCTGTTCAGCCACGGCCTGACCCAGGACAACCTGCCGTCGCTGGTCGACGCGCTGGTGGTGCTGCTCGTGCGCCTGCACCTCGCGGACTTCTTCTGGGGCGACGTGTCGCTCTCCAACGTGCTGTTCCGGCGGAGCGCCGGCGGCTTCGCGGCCTACCTCGTCGACGCCGAGACCGGTGAGCTGCGGTCCAGCCTGTCGAGGGCGATGCGGGAGCACGACCTCACGATCGCGACGGAGAACGTCTTCGCCGAGCTCCTCGACCTGCAGGCCAGCGAGTCGCTGAGCTACGAGGTGGAGGCGCACGAGATCGTCGACCTGCTGCAGTCGCGCTACGAGGCGCTGTGGCAGGAGCTGACCGCGGAGGAGGAGTTCTCCGCCTCGGAGATGTGGCGGATCGAGCAGCGCATCGAGCGGCTCAACGACCTCGGCTTCGACGTCGACGAGCTCGACATCGTCACCGACTTCGACGGCGACAAGATGCGCATCCAGCCCAAGGTCGTCGAGGCCGGCCATCACCAGCGGGAGCTGCAGGGGCTGACCGGGCTGCACGTCGAGGACGCCCAGGCCCGGCGGCTGCTCAACGACCTCGCGTCGTACACCGCGGCGCTCAACCTCGGCCGCGAGGACCGCCATCTCGTCGCGAGCCGCTGGCTCGAGGAGATCTACGAGCCGCTGGCCGCGATGATCCCCGCCGACGCCACCGGCAAGCTCGAGCCCGCGGAGATCTTCCACGAGGTGCTCGCGCACCGGTGGTACCTCGCCGAGCGGGCCGGCCACGACGTCGACCTCTTCGAGGCCGCGTCGGACTACATCGAGACCGTGCTGAGGGACAAGCCGGACGAGGCCGTCACCTCGGCCCCGGCCGCTGACGCCCCTGACGCGTGACCCGCCGCCGGCAGAACGGCGACGGAGCACGCGCCCGTCAAGGGACCCGGAGCGTGCTGGGCCCTCCTAGACCTTGCAGACCCGGCAGGCGACCAGGTCCTGGTGGTGCTCGCCGACCGGGCGCAGGTCGTCGCGGTGCGCGATGAGCGCGCAGTCGCGGCGGTGCATGGTGGTGCCGTCGCCGGCGGTCACCGGCAGCGCGGAGACGTCGACGCCCTGGTCGTTGAGCGAGGCCGAGCGGGAGGTGACGTCGGCCAGCACCAGGAGCGTGTCGGCCAGCCGCCGGGAGGACTCGCGGTTGTCCTCGGCGATGCGGGCCAGCCACGAGCCGAAGTAGAGGAAGCCGCCGACGAAGGTGAGCGCGAGCCCGCCGAAGCCACCGGAGATCATGTAGGACTGCTGGTCGTAGCCGAACGGCGTGTTCGCGACGCCGTACCAGCCCAGGATGATCACGACGAGGCCGAGAGGGAGCAGCGAGGCACCCACCCAGAAGAGCACCGTCTGGAACAGCCGGGAGTTGTCGTTCTTCAGGGGCGCCGCACCGCTGCTGGCGCGGCCGGCCCTGGGGAGGGCGGTCCCGACGCCGAGCCGGGAGCCGCTGGCGGGCCCCTGTGTGGACATGGAGGTCATGGCTGCACCTTTCGCAGGTCGGGGAGGCCGGACTCGAGGCCGTGCGGGCAGGCGCCACCGGCGCCGAGCACCATGGCGCCGAGCTTGCGGACATAGCTGCCGGCGAGCAGCGCGCCGCCGAGACCGGCGAAGAGCAGCATCCCGGGGATGGAGAAGAGGGGCGGGAGACCGGACGTCGCCGAGGCGTTGGTGAGCTCGGGCCCCGCCTCGGTGGTCGCGGTGGTCGAGTCGGCCGGCGGGAGCACGGAGCCGACGCCGGGGTCGCCGCCACCGCCACCGGTCGCACCGCCACCGGCAGCGCCACCCGACTCGGTCGGGTCGTCGGTCGGGTCGTTGTCGGGCACGGAGTCAGGGATCGGGATCGACTGCACGGTGTCGACCGCGGTGGTGGTGTAGCCGAGGTGGAGCACGACCTTCGGCGACAGGTTGCCGATCGAGCTCAGCAGGCTCTTGAGCAGCGCCGCCTCGGGTGGGAAGGGGATCTGAGCCAGGATCGTGCTCAGCGGCAGCTGGGACAGCACCGGCTTGAGCGTCTTGAGATCGATGGTGACGATCAGGCCCTCGATGGTGCCCGAGGCCTTGTCGCCGTCCGCCTTGTAGGTCGGCTTGGGCAGCTCGACCGTGATGCCGAGTGCTGCCAGGGCCGCGGTCGGGTTGTCCGGCAACCCCGGGATCGCGCCGGCGGTGCCGGCGGCGACGTAGCCCTCGGGCCCGTACCCGAAGGTCTGGCCGGCGATCGTCAGGGTGCCGTAGTCGGCCCGGCCCTGCGACGTGCCGGTCGTGCCGTCGCTCTTGGAGACGACGGTCGAGGTGATGCCGGACATCGTCACCAGGCCGCCGAGCAGTCGTACGTCGCCGAGCGCCGCGCGCGCGGTCGAGGTGACCAGGGAGCCGTCGGAGGTCGACTGGCTGTCGGCGACGTAGCCGTTCACGTCGATCAGCGCCGACAGCGCGGCGGGGAGCTGGCACACGTCGGTGTCGGAGGGTTCGGTGGCCTCGTCCTTGGAGGCGTCGACCCGCGAGAAGCTGCGGGAGGTCGTCGAGCCCCGGCCGAGGCCGAGGACCCCGAGGATGTCGTTGAGGTTGTCGACGAGCGGTACGCCGGGGAGGCCGGGCAGGAGGCCGCCGCCACCGGCCGGATCACCCGTGTCGTCGCCGGCGCCGTCGCCCGCATTGCAGTCGTTGGAGAAGCCCACGGTGGCGCGGGTGGTGCCCTTGCCAGAGGTCGTGGTCATCGAGGTGCCGGGGAACGGCGCGTTGTGCTGCTTGGGCTCGCCCGACGGGAACTGGGAGTTGACCTGCACGGGGTAGCCGTTCTCCACCAGGGCGGTCGGCAGTCCGAGCTGTTCGAAGAAGGTCTTGAGCCCCTCGCCCACGCCGTCGCCCGGCCACATGAAGCTGGCCCGACCCTTGCTGCTGGCCGAGTCGGCCTTGACCTTGGCGTAGCCGAGGTCGAACTCGGCCTGCGGGACGGTCGGGATCGGGATGGTCGGCTCGAAGATCTCGACCTTGACCGGGGTGGCGACTCCGGTGCTGCTGTAGCCGCTGAAGGCGCCGGTGGGCGCCGGAGGAGCGCTGGTCGGCTCGCCGGACGGCTCAGCCGTCGGCGACGACGTGGGCGACGGGGTCTCGTCCGCGCTGGCCGACCCGGCCGTCAGGGACAGCGACGTGGCCGCCAGCCCCGCCGCCACGATCGGGATGACCACTCGCCTGATCGGTCGCCTCGTGCTCTTGCGGGAAAAGTTCATGCCGCCCCTCCCAGGATGACGTCGGACATGGTCTCGAGGATCTCGGCGGGCTCGCCCGTGGCGACCACCCGGCCGCCGCTCATCACGGCGGCGTAGTCGGCGACCCGCAGCGCGGTGCGGGCGAACTGCTCGATGCACAGGATGGAGACGCCCGAGGCCGCGATCCGTGACACGGTTTCGTAGAGCTCGTCCACGATGAGCGGTGCCAGCCCCATCGACAGCTCGTCGAGGATCAGCAGCGCCGGGTCGCTCGCGAGGGCCCGTGACATGGCCAGCATCTGCTGCTCGCCGCCGGACATGGTCCCGGCGAGCTGGCGGCGGCGCTCGTGCAGCCGCGGGAAGTAGGCGAACGCGGTCTCCAGCACGGCGGAAGCCGCCACCCCCGCGTAGGACATCAGGTGGAGGTTCTCCTCGACGGTCAGGTTCGGGAACACCGACCGGCCCTCGGGCACGGTGCACAGGCCGACCCGCGCGAGCTCCTCGGGCCGGGCGTCGCGGACGTTGACGCCGCCGAGGTGCACGTCGCCCGACGTGGGCTTCTTCTGCCCGCTGATGACCTTGGTGAGCGTGGACTTGCCCGCGCCGTTGGGGCCGAGCAGTGCCATCACCGCGCCCTTGGGCACCGACAGGTCGACGCCCCGCAGCACCTCGATGCGGCCGTAGGCGGCGTGCACGTCGCACACCTCGAGGATCGGGACGCTCACGCCCTCACCGCCGGGATGCTCTGGGTCTGCTCGATGGGCTGCAGATCGGTCCGGGTCTCGTCGTCCTCGTCCGCGTAGCCGAGGTAGGCCTGCTGGACGCGCGGGTCGGTGCGGACGTCGGCCGGCGCTCCGGTCGCGATGACCTCGCCGAAGTCGAGGACGTGGATCTCGTCGCACACCGACATGACCAGGGCCATGTCGTGCTCGACCATGAGGATGCCCCGGCCCTCGGACGCAAGGTCGCGCAGCAGGTCACCGAACGCCTCGGTCTCGGACTCGTCCTGGCCCGACGACGGCTCGTCGAGGAGCAGCAGCTGCGGGTCTCCGGCCAGGCAGCGCGCCAGCTCCAGCAGCCGGGCGACGCCGGTCGGGATCGAGTCGGCCCGCTCCTCGGCGTACGCCGCGATGCCGACGCGCTCGAGCAGCCCGTCGACGTCGCCGCGGGAGGGCCGGACCACTCCGAGCAGCCCCGCGTGGATGTCGTGGGCGACCCGCACGTTGTCGCGGACGGTCAGCGACCCGAACGCCTCGAGCCGCTGGAAGGTGCGACCCATCCCGCGCTTGGCGCGACGGTGCACCGGGGTGCGGGAGACGTTGCGTCCGTTGAAGCGCACCTTCCCGCGGGTCGGTCTCTGGAGCCCGCTGATGACGTTGAAGCAGGTGGTCTTGCCGGCGCCGTTCGGGCCGATCAGCCCGGTGACCCGGCCCGACTCGGCGACGAAGGACGCGTGGTTGACGGCGGTGACCCCGCCGAACTGGACGACGACGTCGTCGACCACGAGGAGCGGCTCAGTGCGCATGCGCGGGCACCCCCTCGGCAGCCTCGGAGACGTCGCCGGTCCCGGCGGCCTCCTCGACACCGCCGGCCGAGCCGCCGGGGAGCTTCGGCAGGTTGGCGCGGATCGTCGGCGAGATGCGGCGCTCGCCCCAGCGGCCGAGCTTGAAGAGCTGGTTGGCCAGGCCGTTGGGGTCCTTCGCCAGCAGCACCGCACCGACCGCGAGGACCACGAAGAGCAGCCCGCCGATGTTGGGGTGGTCGCTCTGCAGCACCGGGAGATACATGAGCGCGACGCCGCCCAGGATCGCGCCCGTCACCGACGTGACCCCGAAGACCGCGGCGCAGAGGAGCAGCAGCAGGCTCTGGAAGTAGATGAAGTCGCCGGCCCCGACGGTCTGGCGCAGCCCCGCGAAGAGCGCGCCCGCGATGCCGGCGATGCCGGCGGAGATCGCGAAGAGGCCGACCCGGAACCAGCGCTGGTCCAGGCCCAGGGTGCCGCAGGCCGCGGGGCTGTCGCGCATCGCGATGAGCATCCGGCCGACGACGCCGCGGCGGAGCAGCAGCACCGTCCAGGACACGAGGACCATGAAGACCGCCATCACGAACACGTAGCCGCCCGTGGAGCTCACCGAGTGGCCCAGCACCGAGAGCCGCTCGGCCGGCAGCGTGCCGTTGAAGCCGAACGCGAAGTCGGCCTGGAAGACCATCTTGTCCATGATCGAGGCGAAGGCGAGGGTGGCCAGGGCGAGGTAGAGGCCGGTCAGCCGGAGCACGGGCAGCGCGACGAGGGCGCCCACCGCCGGCCGCGACGAGCGCGGAGACGAGCAGTCCGTAGAGGTTGGGCTCGTCGACCTTGGCGTAGGTGAGCGCCCCGACACCCGCGAACGTGAGCTGGGCCAGGGAGACGTGGCCGCCGTAGCCGGTCAGGAGGACCAGCGACAGCATCACGATCGCGAACGTCGCGCCGGTGCCGACCAGCAGGAGGTTGGCCTCGGACGCGGCGCCGGCGAGCAGGGCCACGAAGAGGAGCAGCGCCGCGCTCCAGCCCATCGTCCGCGCGAGCGAGGGCAGCGGCGCCGACACGATGCCCTTGACCTGGCCGATCCGCAGCTGGGACTGCGGCAGGGCGATCACGACGACGAAGAGGAACAGTGCAGGGACGACGTTCTTGACCTGTCCGAGCAGGCCGTCGAGGTGCACGTAGCCGGTGACGTACGACGACAGCAGCCCCAGCCCCATCGCGCCGACGAAGGTCAGCGGCAGGCTCTTGAGCCGGCCGAGCATCGCCGCGGCGTACGCGTTGATGACCAGCAGGGTGAGCGCGTAGTAGTCGAGGCCGACGGTCGAGACGAGCAGGATGCCTCCGAGACCGGCCAGCGAGACGCCGATCATCCAGGCGAGCGCGGCCACCTGGTCCGGCTTGCCTCCGAAGAGCCGGAGCAGCTCGGGGTTGTCGACCGAGGCGCGCATCGCGGTGCCGACCCTCGTGCGGGTCAGCAGGACGAACAGCCCGATGGCCACGAGGATCGAGGCGAGGATCGTGATCACCTGGTGCGCCGTGATCGTGGACTCACCGATGCTGAACGTCTTGCCGGCGAAGAACGGCAGGATCGTGCGCGACTCGGGTGGGTAGATCTGCTGCGCGACCCCGATGCAGCCGACCAGCAGGGCGACGGTGACGACCAGGGCGACGCTGGCGGGAGCGTCGCCCAGGCCGCGGGCGACGAACCGCTGGAGGAACCAGCCGATCGCGGGCGCCACGACGAACAGCACCAGGACCAGCGCCAGGATGGTCGGCATCCCCTGCCGGACGCTGAAGTCCCAGAAGACGAACGACAGCAGCATGCCCAGGGCGCCGTGTGCGATGTTGAAGACGCGGGTGGTCGCGTAGGTCAGGACCAGGCCACTGGCGGCGATCGCGTAGGCCGCCCCGGAGAACAGCCCGAAGAGGGTGTAGGCGATGAAGGAGCTCACGTCGTCTGCTCCTCAGCCCGTGTTGGTTCCGGAGCAGGTGTACTTGGCGCCGCCGATCGGCTTCCAGGCTCCGCCGCTGAGCTGGATGAACCGCCAGCAGTCGCCGGTGCGCTTGGAGCCGACGTGCTGCGGTGCGGTCATCCCGTTGGCCGTCCACTTGTCGGTCTTGCGGAGCACGTCGATGAGGGTCGAGCGGCTGAGCTTGCCGCCGAGCCCGGTCGACTTCTCGACGAACAGCCGCGCCGCGGACCACGAGAACACGCCGAAGAAGGTGGGCGAGGCGCCCGGGCTCACCTGCTGGAGCCAGCTCAGGTAGAGCTTCATCTCGTTGTTGCTGTTGGCCTCCTCGAACGGCACGAAGTTCAAGAAGACCACGGTGCCGTCGACGGCGTCGCCGCCCGAGCTGACGTAGTCGGGGATGTAGTCGGTGGGGTCGCGGAGGTAGATGTCCGGCTTGTAGCCGATCTGCTGCATCGCCTGGGCCAGCCGCACCGACTGCTGGTAGGCGCCGGTCCAGAAGACCGCCTTCACGCCCTTGTCCTTGAGCTGCTGGGCGTACGGCGCGTAGTTGAACTCCGCGACGTCGATGCCCTGCACCACGTCGAAGTGGAGCCCCTGCTTGGTCATCGCCCGGGCGGAGGCGGGGCCGTTCTCGGCCGCGGCGCCGGCGTTGATGTAGAGGACCGCGGCGTGCGCGGCGGCGTCGGGGTAGTTCTTCTTGATGAAGTCGCCGGGGGCGTTCTCCCACTCACCGGTGTTGACCGACTGGGCCGGGAAGCAGGTGGTGCACGCGTTGCGGTCTCGGGTCACCGCGGCCGAGCGGACGTCCGGCAGGCCACAGGACTGCGCCGTCCCGGCGCCGCCACCGTCGAAGGCCGACATCGAGCCGACCATCGCGAAGACCTCGGCGCAGCCCTTGGCGTAGTTCTGCTGGTCGGCGCCGGCGTCGGTGCGGCTGTCGTAGGTGACGAGCTTGAGCTTGCGGCCGCAGATGTCGCTGGTGGAGTTGAAGTAGGCGACGTAGGCCTTGACCGCGTCCTGCGAGGACTCGAAGAGGCCCGGCACCGGGCCGGAGATGTCCGACGCGTTGCCGATGGTGATCTCGGAGTCGGTGATCCCGGGGCCGTTCTTGAACCCGTCGCAGCTCCCGCCGGCTTCGCCGCCGGTGGCCGAGTTGTCGCCGTCCTCGCCTCCGCCGCCACCACCCGAGCCACCACCCGAGCCACCCTGTCCGCCGCCGGTGCCGCCGCCGGTGGTCGCACCGCCGCCGGTCGTGGTCCCGGCGCCGGTCGTCGTGCCGCCGCCCGTCGTGGTGTCGCCGGCGCCGGGGTCGACCGTGCCGGTGCCGGGGTCGGTGCCGGGCACCACCTCGCCGCCCTGGGCACCGCCTCCGGTGCTGCCGTTGGCGCCCACCACGTCGTTCGGGTCGAGCTGCGAGCCGCAGGCCGCCAGGCTGAGAGCGAGCAGGAGGGCGCCGGCCGTGACCAGGGTGCGGGCGACGCCGGGGCGCGCAGCGAGACGTGTCACGGGGCCCTCCCAGGCGCAGAACTAGAACGTGTATCAGTCCGTCAACGAGTGCTGCGGGGAAAGGTGACGGCGACCACAGCCGCTGATGCCCGACCCGAGATCAACGCTCGGTGCTCATTCCTGGGAGGGGTCGAGCTCCACGTAGTCGCCGACCGTGAACGCGCCGTTGGTGTCGAGGGTGACGGGCTGGACGCCGACGGGGTGGCCGTCGGCGTAGGTGAGCAGCGTGATGCCTGCCGGGCGTCGGATCGCGGCCCCCACCGCGATGGCGTACGCCGCACCGCCCGTGGTGCCGGTCGTGTAGCTGTAGCCGACCGCGCCGTTGTCGCCCGTGACCTCGGTCGGACCGCTCTGGACGTGGAGGTGGCCGCCGATGACCAGGTCGGTGCAGCCGCGCTCCAGCGCCGGGTCGCCCAGGTTGGCGTCGTGCACCAGGATCGTCGTGATCCGGTCGCCGTCGTCGTCCGCCTCGCAGGCCGCATCGGCGAGCCGGTCGGCCACCTCGCTGAAGCTGAGCCCGCTCTCGTCGCGCCAGCTCCCCAGACCGCTCGACCGCGGGTCGCCGACCCCGAGCAGCCGGGTGCCGGCAGGACCGTCGACCGCCTCGCCGTCGAGCATGGTCCAGCCGTGATCGGCCAGGTAGTCGCCGACGAAGGGCCGGTCGTGGTTGCCGGTCACCGCCCACTTGCTGTCGGCGTAGGGTCCGTCGTCGAAGGCCGCGTCGAGCGAGTCGAGCGAGAACGCCTCCCACGCGCTGCCGGTCGAGGTGTCGTCCCCCGCGTCGAGCACCGCCTCGGCGCCGGCCGCGTCGCCGACCGCGCGGGCGACGCGGTCCATGCCGATGTTGTCGTGCCGGTCGGAGACGAGGAGGACCACGGTCTCGCCCTCCTCGGGTTGCCGCACGTCGATGCCGGCGGCCGCCTCCGCGGCGTCGCGGTAGAACGACTTGCCTTCGTCGTAGGTGCCCACCGCGCTCTCGATCAGCCGCCGGGTCTGGCTGGTCGTGACGTCACCACGGACCTCGATCCCGTCGAGCTCCGCGGGCAGGGGCACGTCGGGACCCAGGAACGTCGCGAGCGGCTGCCACTCCGCCTCGCTGCCGAGCCGGGTCTCGTCGTCGCCCCACGGTTGGGCCACGACCACTCCGATCACCACGAGCGACAGCACCAGGGCGATCGACCGGCGTCGCTTGCGGGGGCGCGCGAAGAGCGCCCTGCGCCGCTGCTTGCCCACGAGCACCCACATGACGATCGGCACCAGCCCCAGCGCGGCGCCGCGCACCAGCGAGTCGACCACCAGGTCCGCCAGGACCTCCCGGACTCGGGCCTCTGGTCCCTCGGGCTGGCCGGCGATGAGGGCGTAGCGATCGATGAGGGCTGCGGTGCTCGACGCGTCGGTCTTGCCGAGGGTGACCGAGACGCCGATCCGCTGGTCGGTGGGCACGCGCACGTCGGGCAGCACCGGACCGGTGAGCAGCACGACGTGGCCGGACAGGTCGGGCCGGATCACCGCGTCGTGGCTGGCCAGGGTGGTCTCGCGGCTGCTGTTCAGGAAGACCGCGGTCGCGCAGGCCATCGTGAGCAACAGCCACGTGAGGATGTACGCCGCCCCGACGAGGGCGCGGCGCAGGGTGGGGCTCACGGGTCTAACCGCGGGCCTGCGCGACCGCGTAGAGGGCGACCGAGGCCGCCACGCCGGCGTTGAGGGACTCGACCTGGTTGACCATGGGGATCGACACGAGCTGGTCGCAGGTCTCGGCCACGAGGCGGGACAGCCCGTCGCCCTCGGAGCCGACCACCAGGACCAGCGGCCCGTCCGCGAGGTCGAGCGCGGGCAGCAGGACGTCGCCGTCCGCGGCCAGGCCGACGACCATGCAGCCGGCGTCCTGGTAGCTCTTCAGCTGGCGCACCAGGTTGACCGTCTGGGCGACCGGGATCCGGGCCGCGGCGCCGGCGCTGGTCTTCCACGCCGAGGCGGTCATGCCGGCCGCGCGGCGCTCGGGGACCACGACACCGTGCGCACCGAACGCCGCGGCACTGCGGATGGCGGCGCCGAGGTTGCGCGGGTCGGTCACCTGGTCGAGGGCGACGATCAACGGCTGCTCGCCGATCTCCTTGGCGCGGTCGAGCAGGTCGTCGGGGTGGGCGTACTCGTAGGCCGGGATGCGGGCCGCCAGCCCCTGGTGCACCGCGCCGGTGGTCATCCGGTCGAGCTCGCCCTTGGTCACCTCGAGCAGGCTGATGCCGCGCTCGCTGGCCAGCCGGAACGCCTCCCGGAGCCGGCCGTCGCGCTCGGCGCCCTCGGCGACGTAGACGCCGTTGACCGGCACCCCCTCGCGCAGTGCCTCGACGACCGCGTTGCGGCCGGCGATCCACTCGGCGTCGCCGGTGTTGCGCCGCTTCGACCGGCCCGAGGCAGCCTTCCCGGTCTTGCTCAGCGCGGCCTTCTTCTTGGCCGTCTTGTGGGCCTGGTGATAGGGACGGTCCTTGGCCTTCGGGGTCGGACCGCGGCCCTCGAGGCCGCGCTTGACCCGGCCGCCGGAGCCGACCGAGGGCTTCTTGGCGGTCTTGCGGATCGAGCCCTTGCGCTGGCTGTTGCCCGGCATTACGAGAGGCTCCACTTCGGTCCGTCGGGGGTGTCCTCGACCTCGATGCCGGCGGACTTGATCTGGTCGCGGATGGCATCGGCAGCGGCGAAGTCCTTGGCCGCCCGCGCCTCGGTGCGGCGCTCCAGGAGGCCGGCGACCAGGGCGTCGACGGCGCCGGTCAGCTTGGCGTCAGCGGCGCCGGTGCTCGGCCAGGCCGGGTCCTGCGGGTCGAGGCCGAGCACATCCAGCATCTCCCGGACCGAGCCGTACTGCGGGGTCGCGTCCTCTCCTGCGTCCAGCCGCCGGTTGCCCTCGCGGACGGTGTCATGGAGCACCGCCACGGCCGCTGGCGTGCCGAGGTCGTCGTCCATCGCGTCGATGAAGGCCTGCGGCAGGACGCCGGTGCGGGCGTGGTGGCCGGGACCGGCCGCTGTCCCCCCACGCTGGAGGAACTTCTCGATCCGCTGGAAGCCGGCGGCGGCCTCGTCCAGGGCCTCGAAGCTGAACTCGACGTGGCTGCGGTAGTGGGCTGCCACCAGGTAGTAGCGCAGCTCGATCCCGCGCACCCCCTTGAGCACCTCGGGGATCAGCAGGCTGTTGCCCAGGGACTTGCTCATCTTCTCGCCGGCGGTGGTGATCCAGGCGTTGTGCATCCAGTAGGACGCGAACCGGTGGCCGGCCGCGCGCGACTGGGCCTGCTCGTTCTCGTGGTGGGGGAAGCGCAGGTCGACGCCGCCGCCATGGATGTCGAAGGCGGTGCCGAGATACTTCCCGGCCATCGCGGAGCACTCGATGTGCCAGCCGGGGCGGCCGGGTCCCCAGGGGCTGGGCCACGCGGCCGTCTCCGGTTCCGACTCCTTCTTCCAGCCCTTCCACAGCGCGAAGTCGCGGGGGTCGCGCTTGCCGCGCGGATCGGCGTCCTCGGCCGCCTCCATGTCGTCGATCTTCTGGTGCGTGAGCTCGCCGTACGCCGGCCAGGAGCGCACGTCGAAGTAGACGTCGCCCGAGCCGTCGGCCGCGGCGTACGCGTGGCCCTTCTCGATCAGCTGACCGATCAGCTCGACCATCTCCGGGATGTGACCCGTGGCGGCCGGCTCATAGGTCGGCGGCGCGACGTTGAGCGCCTCGTAGGCGCGGTCGAGCTCGCGCTTCATCGCGTAGGCGAGGTTGTACCAGGGCCGTCCCTGCTCGGCCGCCTTCACCAGGATCTTGTCGTCGATGTCCGTGGTGTTGCGGATGAAGGTCGTCTCGTAGCCGCTGTGCCGCAGCCAGCGCTGGAGGACGTCGAAGTTGACCGCCGACCGCACGTGCCCCACGTGGGGCTCCGACTGGACCGTCAGACCGCAGACGTAGAGACCCGCCTGCCCCTCCTCGAGGGGCACGAAGTCTCGGACCTCGCGCGTCTGGGTGTCGTAGAGCCTGAGCACCAGCCAATCCTAGAGAGCGCGGAGCGACGTGACCGATTCCCGGCACGCTGGTCGAGGAGCTCGCGCCGGCGAGCGTCTCCAGCACGGGGAGCAGGAGTGAGGCCCGGGAGGAACGCGAAAGAGGTGATCGTGTGACCCGAGTGGCCAGAGTGACGTAATCTCTCGGGGTGCGCCGCTTGCTGATGCTCTGCCTGCTCCCGGCAGCGATGCTGGTGAGCGTGCCCTCGCCCTCGGTCGGAGACTCCACGGACCGGCAGGTGGCCTTCGCCGGCTGGGAGGGCGGGCCGGCCTTCCGCGCCGGTGCGTCCAAGGGCGTGCGCCTGAAGCACGGAGTGCTCGTGCTCAAGGCCGCCTCGAAGCGGCGCGCCTACCACGGCACGACCTACGACGTCGGCTCGTGGACGTCGGCCACGGTGACCCCCGGCTTCGGCCTCACCCAGCTCATCGCGTCGTGGTCGGCCGTGACGCCGAGGAACAGCTGGGTCGAGATCCGGGCGCGCCTGACCTCCGGCACCACCCGCTCCCGCTGGATGGTGCTGGGGCGGTGGGCGTCCTCCGACAAGCGCGTGCGACGCACGTCGGTCGCGGGCCAGTCGGACGCGCTCGGCCGCGTCGACGTCGACACCTGGAAGGCCGCGTCGTCCGCCTCGTCCTACCAGCTGCAGGTGCGGCTGATGCGCCGCGCCGGTGCGTCGTCGGCCTCACCCTCGGTGTCGTTCGTGGGCGCCGTCGCCTCGCGGCTGCCGTCGACCGTCCCCGCCGTCTCACGCTCCCGGCGTCGCCTCCGGCATCGTGCTCGACGTCCCCCGCTTCTCGCAGATGGTGCACCGCGGCGAGTTCTCGCAGTACGGCGGCGGTGGTGAGGCCTGGTGCTCCCCCACGTCGACGGCGATGGTCCTCGGCTACTACCGCCGCCTGCCCGGCCCGGCGTCGTACGCCTGGGTCGGCCCACGGGCCGACCCGTGGGTCGACGAGGTCGCCCGCCGGACCTACGACGCTGCCTACGAAGGCACCGGCAACTGGCCGTTCAACACCGCGTACGCCGCTTCGCGCGGCCTCTCCGCCTTCGTCACCCGTCTCCGCTCACTGTCGGAGGCCGAGGCGATGATCGCCGCCGGCATCCCCGTGGTCGCCTCGGTGTCCTTCTCCTCGGGCGCCCTCTACGGCGCGCCCATCTCCTCCACCGCCGGTCACCTCCTGGTGATCGTGGGTTTCACCGCCACCGGCGACGTGGTCGTCAACGACCCGGCCGCCTCGACCTCCTCGGGCGTCCGCCGCACCTACAACCGCGCGCAGTTCGAGTCGGCCTGGCTGGGCGGCTCCGGCGGCACGGCCTACGTCATCCACGACGCCGCCCACCCCCTGCCCGCGTCTCCCGGCAACTGGTAGGCCTCACGACGACGGCCACGGCAAGGTCCACGGCCGCTTCACCATCGACACCCTCACCGGCGCCATGCTCAAGAAGGCCCTGTTCGCGATCGCTGCACCCAGGCACCAGGCGTCCCAGGGCACTCTCGAGAAGCGGCGCCCCACACCGGAGCGGCTCGGGCAGGCGCTCACCGACTACGTCCAGCGCTACCCGACCAGACGGCTCCCCCAGACCGGCGGGCTCAGCGCCACCGTCGTGGTCCTCATGGAGCTCGACACCCTGATGGGTGGACTCAGGGCCGCTCACCTCGACACCGGCGAACCAGTCAGCCCCGGCGCCGCCCGACGGATCGCCTGTCAAGCCGGGATCATCCCCGCCGTCCTGGGCGGCAACTCACAAGTCCTCGACCTCGGCCGCAAGAAGCGGTTCTACAGAAGCCCGCACCTAGGCCGGACCGGCACACCGGTTCACCCATCCGGACCGGCGATGAGGCGATGCCTTCACGGCCGCAGCAGGTAGAGCCGGAAGGCCACGCTCTCGACCGGAAGCACCTCGACGGAGGTGAAGCCCGCCTCGCCGGCGTAGCGACGCACGATGTCGGGACGGATCAGGGTGCCGGTCGCGGCGGAGCCGGGTTCGGTCATGCTCGCGGGCAGGCAGTGGAGCACGCTGTAGCCGTAGTGGCGGCGTTCCTGCTCGTCGGCCGGGCCGGCGAAGGCCTCGCCGCACGGTTCGTCGGCGACCAGCACGACGCCGCCCTCGTCGAGGGCCGCGCGGGCCGCGCGGAGCGCCTCGACCGGGCGGGCCAGGTCGTGGAGCATCTCGAACATCGTCGCGAGGTCGTAGCCAGCTCCGGCCAGGGTGGCGGCGTCGCGGAGCTCGAACGTCACCCGGTCGGCCACGCCCTCGGACTCGGCGACCTGTTGGGCCGCCTCGATCGAGCGGGGGTCGAGGTCGACGCCGTCCACGACCAGGCCCGGATGGGCTTGCGCCATGCACACGCTCGACCAGCCGACCCCGCAGCCGATGTCGAGCACGCGGGCAGTTCCCGAGGCGAGCCGCTCCGCGAGCTCGGGTACGGCGGCCAGCCAGCTCTCGATCTCCGCGCGGTAGACGGGCCGGGTGCCGCGCGCCTGCCCCTCGGCCTCGTCGGGGCCGTAGTCGGCGTACGGGATGCCCACGCCGGTGCGGAACGACTCCACCAGTCGCGGCACCTGGGCGAGATCGGCGACCAGGGAGAGGACCGAGCCGGCGATCCCGTCCGGGGCATCGGGGTCGAGCAGGACGGCGGCGTGGTCGGGGGGCAGGGCGAACCGCCACCCTTCACCGTCGCGGGTCGCGTCCAGGAGCTCGGTGGCACCCTGCTGCTCGAGCCACTCGCGGACCAGCCGCTCGTCGGTCCCGGTGCGGCCCGACAGCTCGGCGGACGTCGCCGGTCCGTCGTCGGCGAGCGACTGGTAGAGGCCCAGCTTCACGCCGAGGTAGATCGACGCGACGTCGAAGACCCCCAGCGTCGCCACGCCCATCCGCTGGACGAGCTCCTCGCGATTCATGGTTCCCTCCTCAGACGGAGTAGCCGCCGTCGACGTCGAGCTTCTGGCCGGAGATGAAGCCGGCCCGGTCGGAGGCCAGGAAGCAGACGGCCTCGGCGATGTCGGTGGCGTTGCCGAACCGGCGCAGCGGGATGTTGCGGCGGGCGGTGGCCAGCGCGTCCTCCGACAGGTCGCCGGAGGAGATGAGGCGGGCGGCCATGCCGTCGGTGAGCATGCCGGGGCCCACGGCGTTGACGCGGACGCCGTAGCGGCCCTCCTCCGCAGCGAGCCCGCGGACCAGCGCCTCGACGGCGCCCTTCGGGGCCGACGAGAGCCCGTCGCGGACCGGGAAGCGAGCGGTCGCGGCCGTGGTGATCGCGACCACCGACCCCTCCGCGGAGCGCAGGTGCGGCAGGACGGGGTGGACGACGTTGAAGAACCCGGCGGCGTCCTCGGTCAGCTGCGTCGACAGCTCGGCGGGTGAGACGGCCGACAGGTGCTTCATCGGCACGTGCGGGCCGGCGGCATGGACCAGCGTGTGCAGGGCGCCGTAGGTCGAGACCACGTCGGCGACCACCGCGGCGCAGGCCTGGGCGTCCGCGACGTCCAGCTGGTGAGCCGAGGCCTGCACGCCCCACGAGCGCGCCGCGTCGACCGCCGACGCGGCCGCATCCGCGCGTGAGCGGTAGGTCAGCGCCACCGAGGAGCCCCGCGACGCGAGCATGCGCACCACGGACAGCCCGAGCCCGCCGCTGCCACCGACGACCAGGGCGCAGCCGGGCCGCGAGCCGAAGTCCGTCACATCGGGGAGCCTAGGTGCGCGAAGCGAGCGCGCACGGAAAGCGCGCGTCGTCGAGCCGCCTGCGCAATGGGAGCGGTGGGAGCGCAGCGACCCGGTCTTTCCGAGAGCGCAGCGAGGCGCCCGGCGATCGGTCTGGTGGCCCCGACGACAGCCTCGGGTGCGAGCGTCAGCGAGCGACCGGGGCTGTTGCGAGCGAAGCTCGCGTCGTCGGGGACATCCAGGCCGCAGCTCGCCGGGGTAGACAGCTAGGTGCAGGAGAAGTCCCTGGCGTGCCACCCGGTGGCGCCGTCGGGGAGCACGTCCTGCTCGACGCCGGTCTGCACCTGGCCGTCCTTGTCGATCGCGCGCACCCGCACGGTGTGGTCGCCCTCCTCGACCTCGACGACCCCCTTCCACTGCACCCAGGTGTCGTCGTTGTTGGCCATGGCGCCGATCTCGGCGGCCGTCCAGGCCTCGCCGTCGACCGAGATCTCCACGCCCTCGATGCCGGTGTGCTGGGCCCACGCGACGCCGCCGAAGGTGACCGACCCGGACGGCACGTCCGACCCCGACCGCGGCACGTCGATGCGCGAGGCGATCTTCACCGGGCCCTTCTCGCTCCAGCCACGCTCGGTCCAGTACGCCGAGATGTCCTCGAACTTCACGACCTCCATGTCGACCACCCACTTGCAGGCCGACACGTAGCCGTAGAGGCCCGGGACGATCGTGCGGACCGGGAAGCCGTGCTCGATCGGCAGCGGCGAGCCGTTCATCGCGATCGCGAGCATCGCGTTGCGGTCGTCGGTGAGCGCGGACAGCGGCGTACCGCAGTTCCACCCGTCGTCCGAGGTCTGCAGCACGGCGTCCGCACCGTCCTGCGGGCCCGCCATGGCGAGGATGCCGGCCAGCCGCACCCCGCTCCACCAGGCGTTGCCGATCAGGTCGCCGCCGACGGTGTTGGAGACGCAGTTGATGGTGACCCAGGCCTCGGTGAGCTGCATGTCGACCAGCTGGGCGTAGGTCAGCGTGATCTCCCGGTCGACGAGACCGTGGATCCGCAGGGACCAGTTCCTCGGCTCGATCGCGGGTACGACGAAGGCGGTGTCGATCCGGTAGAAGTCGCCGTTCGGGGTCTGCCACGGCGTGATCCCCTTGACCCCGACGCGGGCGGAGGCCGGCACCAGTGGCTCGGTCACGTCGGTGAGCCGGAGCAGCCGACGCGACTCCTCGACCTTGCGGCGCCCGCGGCCGACCACCCGGCCGGTGGCACCCAGCACGGCCGCGGCCATCGCGAAGAGCCCGGCACGGATCACGAAGGTGCGCCGGGTGTGGTCGCCCGGAGGAATCGGCCCGAGGACATCGGGCTCGTGAGGGGCGGGGACGTGCGCGGACACGCGGTCGACCCGGCCCAGTGGCTCGGTCAGCAGGGAGACCGCGACCAGCCAGGTCACGAAGCCGACCGCCACCGGCACCTGGTCGACAGCGGTCGCTCCACGCTGCTGGGAGACCGCGATGCCGCCGATCACGGTCAGCACGCAGTAGACGATCGGCGGGGCCCACCAGGTGCGGCGGGCCAGGCGGCCGGCCCAGGCGAAGACCAGTCCGAGCACCACGAAGATGCCGAGCAGCAGGAGCGGCTTGTCGAGCTGACCGACCTGCTCGATGAGGTAGTGCGCGATCGGTCCGGGCGTCAGCCTGACGACGAGGTTGGCCACGGCGATGACCGGCGACTCGCGCAGCGTCATGGCCATCGCGACGAAGTAGCTGGTGGCCAGCCCCGCAGCGCCGGCGGCGAGGCCGGCGAGCGACCACGCCCCGCGGAACGTCCTCACGATCCGATTGTCTCCCATGACTGCGTATTCGTTACGCCCCGGCAGAGCGACGGGGCATGATGCGGCCCGTGAGTGATGCCAGCGACGAGCCCAGCAGCGCGCACCTGCCCCGGGTCGGGCTGGGCGTCGACGTGCACCGGTTCGCCGACGGGCCGGACGGACGACACCAGCCGTTGCACCTGGCCGGGCTGGCCTGGCCGGACGAGTCGCAGGGGCTCGAGGGCCACTCCGACGCCGACGTTGCCGCGCACGCCCTGTGCGACGCGCTGCTCTCGGCGGCGGGCCTGGGCGATCTCGGCTCCAACTTCGGTACGTCGGAGCCGGAGTGGGCCGGCGCATCGGGCACCGCCATGCTCGAGGAGACGGCCCGGAGGGTGCGCGCCGCAGGCTTCCGCATCGGCAACGCCGCGGTGCAGGTGGTCGGCAACCACCCGAAGATCGGCCCCCGGCGGGCCGAGGCGGAGGCCGCGCTCAGCACGGCGATCGGCGCCCCCGTGTCGGTCTCGGCGACGACCACCGACGGGCTCGGCCTCACCGGCCGCGGCGAGGGGGTGGCCGCACTGGCCACCGCCCTGGTCAGCGGAAGCTAGTGCCCCGCGCGCGACACTAGAACTTCCCGGCGAACCGCAGGAAAGACTGCTCCACGACCGCGGCCCTCGGGTAGAGCGTCTCGTTCCAGTCGCTCGGTGGCACGTGCTCGATCAGCACCACCAGGGCGGCGCCGTCCTTGCGCACCGCGGCGTAGATCTGGCCGTAGATCTCGACCGATCCCTGCGGGTCGGCCCAGAGCGCCTGGTAGTCGAGGATCGACGAGGAGACGATGTCGCCGTAGGGCCCGCCGTAGAAGTCCCGCGGGCCGTCGGTCCGGAGCTGCGTGTAGACGTCGGGCGCCAGCAGCCCCTCGAGGTTCTGCTCGATCACGTCGCCGGCCCGCACCGAGGCGTCGGCGTACCTCCCGACCGCGGCGAAGGCGAAGCTGCCCTTGCCGTTCGTGGCCCAGATGCGGGTGTCGGCGGTCTGGGTGACGTCCCAGTCGGACGGGATGAAGATCCGGGCGCCGTACCCGATGTCGTACTCGACCCCGGTGAGGTTCGGGTCCTGGGTAGTCCCGTCCAGCCGCAGGAAGGCGGCCGGCCGCGCACGAGGCACGGCGTTGCCCTGCGTGACGGTGACGCCGAGGCCGGGGTTGGTCCGTGCCTTCCTCGGGTGCTCCGCGGGCGGGTCGAAGGCCTCACCCGCGACCGCGCCGAGCCCACCGACGAGCACGCAGCCCGCGAGCACCAGGCCGATCACCCGGCGCCGGTCGTGTCGGTGGTGGTCAGTCACGTGTTCCCGTTCCTGTCTTCCTCACCGGCTCGGGGTGCCCGCAGCTCTCGCTGCGGACACCCCGAGACAGATGTCAACCGCCCTGACCGCTCAGCCGAGCCCACCGAAGCGGCCGAAGGAGTTGTCGAGGATCGGCGTGAGGTCCTCGAAGGAGGACTCGAAGTCCTCGGCGGGGACGTGCTCGACCAGGATGCCCAGCACGGTGCCGTCCTGCCGGACGCCCACGTAGATCTGACCGTGGATGCTCACCGCCCCCTGGTTGTCGACCCAGAGCGCTTCGTACTCGATGGCCGCCAGCGACACCACGGAGCCGAACGGCTCGAGCGCCACCACGTCGGAGGTCCGCAGCTGGGTGTAGTTCTCCGGCGGCAGCAGGTTGTCCTTGTTCTGCGTGATGACGTCGCCCGCCGCGGTCGTGGCGACGTCGGCGTAGCTGAACGCGAACGAGAAGCTCCCGTTGCCGTCGCTCTGGAAGACACGGTTCTCGTCGGTGAAGTCGACGTTCCAGTTGGGCGGCACGTAGATGTCGACCTGGGTGGCCTCGATCGTCGCGCCGCCGCCGCCGGGCGTCGGGCTGTTGTCCTCGGTCGGCGGGGGTGCGTCGGTGGAGTCGTCGGTCGGCGCGTCGGTGAAGCCGCCCGAGCCCACGCTCCCCACGGCCGTCGGCGACGACGTCGCGTCGGCGGCCGGGACCCGCGAGGTGAACGCCGACCGCGCGGCCTTGCCGCGCGGCGCGGAGTTGCCGGGGCTGCCCAGGGACTGCGGCGCCAGCTGGCCGCCGCCGTCGCCGCCCGGCTGGATGACGTGGTCCTTCGGCACCGGGTCGGGGTCGAAGGCGACGCCGGCGATGCCGCCGAGCGCTCCGACGGCGACCGTCGCCGCGGTGATCAGGCCGATCACCCTGAGCCGGCTGCTGTTGAAGTACTCCTCGGAGGACCTCACCGGCGGGGTCGTGGGTGCGGTCGACGGCGTCGTCACTTGGCACCCCCGTCCTTGCCCGGACCGGCCGGGTCGACAGGGACCACCGGATCGGGGGCGGCACCGGGATCGGCGAAGTCGACGGCCGGCGCCCCGGCCGGCACGGCGCTCATGCCCATGGCCGACCTGGCCTGGCGCGAGCTCGACCGGACCGAGGTGCCGCAGACGATGCAGAAGGACGCGTTGGTGAGCAGCATGTTCTCGCACTCGGGGCAGAACGACTCGACGAACGTCGAGCGCTTGTCGTCGGAGCCGTCACCCTTGGCGGCGGCCTCGACCGCGGCCTCGAGGAGCGCCGCCTGCAGCATCATCCGGATCTTGATGACCAGCGCGGCCAGGATCGCGAAGCCCCAGATCAGGCCGAGGGCGTTGCCGAAGGGCAGGTAGGCCATCAGGCGGACGCCGAGCCAGTAGGCGACGTTGGCGCCGACCGCGAGGCCGAAGTTGGCGAAGTAGGCCGGCGTGAAGCCGTCGTAGGCCTCTCCCTTGCCGGAGAACGCCGCCACCGCGATGCCCGTGGCGGTGCCGTAGATGAGCGACTTCACGACCATCACGTTGAGCACGACGACCATCCACGAGGCGATGCCCTGGTCGGTCTGGAAGTCCTCGGCGGTGAAGACCGAGCGGTAGACGACCACGGTCTCGAAGGCGGCGTACGCCGTGCCCGCGGCCACGCCGAAGGTGAGCCCGTCGATCATGTCGTCGAACTGCGGCCGGGCGGCCAGCAGGACCGCGAAGGCGTTCTTGGCGATCTCGGCGACGACCGGCAGCAGCACGGCGAAGATGAGCAGCGCCGGGAAGGACATGGCGCCGATGCCGCCGCGGGCCCGACCGCCACCCGCGAAGCTCGCCCACTGCGCCTCGAAGACCCAGTCGAAGAAGAACAGGGAGACCAGCACCGAGAGGGCACCGGTCGCGACGAAGAGCCCGACCACCACCGCGGCGGGCGCCTCCTCCCACAGGTTCACGTCGTCGATGTAGACCAGGTAGGCCAGCGGGACCAGGAAGGCCGCGGCCGCGATGGCGATCGGCAGCAGGCCGAGCGCGGTCGCTCCGAGGATCAGCACCCCGGAGAGGATCATGGCCCAGCGGTAGTTGTCGGCCGAGCGCCGCGAGGTGTGCGGCATCACCGTCGAGATGAGGGCGAACTGCGTCACCCCCTCCGCGGACTGGACGGCGTAGGACGCCGAGCGCTTCGCATCGCCACCCCGCAGCGACGTCCCGCAGCGGTTGCAGTACGACGCAACTTCCGGGTTGTCGGACGAACACGTAGGACACGCCACGTGCATCACTCCTCTGGATCTGGTCAGGTCGGTCCATGGCAGGAGAGCACGCCGCGACCGGCGCGCTGCTGCGGGCATGCTGTCAGGTCTGAGCCAGATTCAGGAGTCCCTGGGAGGACTATATTTCGCACTGTCCGGACGGGTCATTGACTTGGACACGACCCGCCCCTGACCATCGCGTAGCCATGATCAGCAGCCGTCCCTCCCGTCTGCGCGCATCCGGGACGAACCGCCGATGGTGGTCACCTCCCGTGGTCGCCCTGATCGGGCTCGCCATGACCGGCTGCTCGACCCAGATCGAGGGCACCGAGGACGACCGCGGGCCGACCACGCTCGTCGTGTCCGGCACCTGGGTCCGCAGCCACCATGACGGCGGCGAGGCCGCGGCCCGCCTCGGCACGCTGCGCGCCGGCATCGAGGCGCTGCGCGCGGACACCCACACCGGCTGGACCGGCCGCCAGGACGACGTCACCGGCTTCCTCGCCGAGCTCTCCGGCGGCTCGTGGGCCGGCACCCCGACGGCGTTCGTCGACGAGCACGGGCCGGCCCTCTTCGGGGTCGACTCCGCGACCCTGCGGTTCGACGACCCGGACACCGAGACGGTCCCTCACGTCACGACCACCCGCGCGACCCAGGCGCTGGGCACGGTGCCGGTCCTCGACGCGTCACTGGTCTTCACCGGTCGCGGCAGCCCGGCCAGCACCGACGCCGAGCGCGTCACCGGTGTCCTGGGCCGGGTCTTCCCGGGGCTGACCGTCGGCACGACGCCCACGCTCACCGCCGAGCAGGCAGCCAACACCGCGGCCGAGGCCGCCGGCGGCGCGAGCGACGGCACCGCGCGGCTGGTCGTGATCCCGACCGGCGCCGGCGTCCTCGCGTGGGAGGTCGTGGTCGTCGGTGCGACGCCCGAGGACTTCCAAGCCGGGCGCTACTACATCGACGCACGCACCGGCGACCTGGTCGACGTCCGGCCGGTGTCGACCGAGGTGCTCCCGCCGGCCCCCCACCTGGGCCGGACCGACGGGCGAGGCCGGACGAGCGCGCCCGACCCCCGCAGCGTCACGGTGACCGGGCGCGACCCGCTCGGGCGCGACCTCACGGCGTTCGGCCTCGAGAACGGCGACCGCGTCGAGCTCACCGACACGACGACCGACGCCTGGAACGCCGAGCAGGGCACCGGCGCGGTCCAGACCTACGACGCCTCGGCCCTGAGGAACGAGTCCGGGCTGCCCGGCGAGCTGGTCACCAGCCCGAGCACCAAGATCACCGACTCCGAGGCGATCGCCGCGCAGGCCTACAGCCACAAGATCGTCGACTACTACGAGTCCCTCGGCCGCGACTCGTGGGACGACGAGGGTGGGCCGCTGATCAGCTCGGTGCACTTCGGGCCGGAGAACTACTGCAACGCCATGTTCGCGAGCTACCTGCGCCAGCCGCAGATGGTCTACGGCAACCCCTGCGTGCAGCAGGGCACGACGTTCGCCAAGACCTTCGTCGAGCCCGACATCGCGGCCCACGAGGTCACCCACGGCGTCACGGCCAGCAGCGCCGGGCTCCTCTACAACGGTCAGTCGGGTGCACTCAACGAGAGCTTCTCCGACTACTTCGGCAACGTCATCGGCAACCTGATCCACGGCAACGACAGCGTCGCGGTCGGCGAGGACGCCTGCGCCGGCGCCCCGCAGAGCCAGCTGTGCGTGGCGAACCCGGACGGCACCACCTCGTTCCGCTACATGCTCAACGGCGCCGACTTCGACGACTACCTGCGGATCCTCACGCCCGGCGTGCGGCTGCGGCTGCTCATCGACTACCGGCAGGACTCCGGCGGCGTGCACTACAACTCGGCGATCTGGAACAACGCGCTCTGGAGCATCCGCAGCCGACTGGCGCAGGTCGACAACCAGGACGGCAACACCTCGCAGCTCGCGCACCAGTTCGACCGCGCGGTCTACGGCGCACTGGCCACCCGCCTGACGCCGACGAGCGGCTTCGTGGACGCCCGGGCCGCGGTCGAGCAGGTCATCATCGACTCCGGCCTGTCACCGGTGGTGCTCCGCACCGCCCGCGAGGTCTTCGACGACAGCTTGATCTGCTCCGGCTGCCCGACGGCCAGCGAGCTGGCCGGTGACGCCGTCACCACCGCGTCGCAGACCCAGCTGCACCCCTCGATCTCCGGCGACCGGGTGCTCTGGCTCGACCTGAGCTCCAACACCGACTTCGCCGGCTACGCCGCGGCCGCCACGCTCGGCGGCTCGGGCCCGTCGCTCTCCACGTCGCCCGACGCGCTCGAGGTGGCCTTCGCCGGAGACGCGATCATGTCGCTGGACCTCCGCGGACGCGTCACGCGCACCGACGGGTCGGGCAGCGCGGTGATCGACACCGTCCGCCCCGAGGCCACCCTGGCCGCGGGCTTCTCCGGCTCCGACGCCGGCGCGGCCTGGCTCTCGGGCGGCGCCGTGAAGTACGTCGACCCGGCCGGCACCGTCTTCCAGACCGAGGTGCAGGGGCTGGAGGGCGACACCATCACCTCGATCGGCACCGGCGGGGGCACGGTCGCGCTCGGGACCGACCAGGGCCGGGTCCTCGTCTGGAGCCCGGGCAGCGGCGACGCCCGCCAGGTCGGCCAGATGTCGGGTGCGGTCCTCTCCACGGCGACGTACGGCGGACCGGTCTTCGCGATCGACGACACCCACCGGTCGGTGCTCTTCACCTCCGACGGCGAGGCCCTGCCGGCGACCCGGAACGCGACGCCGTTCGGCGCGACCATGTCGGACGAGTACGTCGTGTGGGCCGAGGCGACCGCGCAGATCCAGACGCCCGTCGTGCCGGGCGGCACCTCGCCGTACCCGGAGACCGACCTCTACCTGCTCTCGCTCGCGAGCGGGAAGATCTACGACCTGCACCCGGCACCCGCCCAGCAGGGGTTCCCGTCCATCTCCGGCAGGCAGCTGGTGTGGCAGGACGCGACCTACGGCGGGGACGACGTGTTCACCGCCGCCATCCCTGGAGGGCTCTGATGACCCACGCTCGGACCGGCCGTGGCTGGTGGCTGGCCCCACTCGTCGCTGCGCTCGCGCTCGTCGCCACGGGCTGCGACACCGGCATCGACGGGATCGACGGCCACGACGGCGGGTCCGGCCCGGTGACGAAGCCGGTGACCCTCATCGTCTCCGAGACCTGGATCAAGGACCACCAGGGTGACCCGGGCACCGGTGGCGCCGCGGGCGGCTCTGACGTGCGGGCCCGGCTCACCACGCTCCAGAAGGCCATCGACGAGCTGCGCAACGAGACCGGCACCGGCTGGACCGGCCGCCAGGACGACGTGACCGGCTACCTCTCCGAGCTCAACGGTGGCTCGTGGGCGGGCACCCCGACGGCGTTCATGGACGGGTTCGGGCCGGCTCTGTTCGGCGTCGACTCCGGGGTGCTGCGGCTCGCGGAGCCGGACACCGTCACGGTGCCGGGCATCCTCACCACCAAGGCCACCCAGGTCGTCAACGAGGTGCCAGTCCTCGACGCGTCCCTGGTCTTCGTCGAGCGCGACGGCCGGGTGACCGGCATCCGGGGCCGGGTCTTCCCCGGGCTCACGGTGGTGACCGACCCACGACTCCCCCCGGCCCAGGCGCAGCTCGTCGCCGAGCAGGCGTCGCTCGGCACCGCCCAGGCCGCGCCCTCGCTCGTGGTGATGCCGCGCGGCGCCGGCGTGCTCGCCTGGCTGGTCCCGGTGGCCACCAACGGCGATCCCAGCACTCCCATCGCCGCGGCGAACTACTTCATCGACGCCGTCACCGGCGACATCCTCAGCGTCCAGCAGGTCAGCGACGGGGGCCGGGTGGCACTGCCCTGGGCCGCCTCGGCCGCGAAGTACCTCCGCCGTGTCCACCTGTCGGGGAGGGATAGTCCCAGACGAAGTGGCAGCCAGCGCGGCGTGTCGTCGGCCAGAACGTCAGGGACTATCGCCGCTCCCGACCCCAACTCGGTCGAGATCACCGGCCCCAACCCGATCGGCGGCACCCTCACCGGGCACGGCGTACAGACCGGCAAGGGCGTCGGGCTGCTCGACACCACCACCCCGTCGTGGGAGCAGGCGAGCGGGACCGGCGGCATCTCGACGTACGACGCCACGCGGGTCTCGAGCAGCTCGCAGCTGCCCGGCAAGCTCGTGGTCAGCCCCGACACCAAGATCCGCGACGCCGAGGCGATGGCGGCGCAGGCGCTGAGCCGCGACGTCTACGACTACTACGCGGCGATGGGCCGCGACTCCTGGGACGGCGAGGGCGGCTCGATGGTCTCGTCGGTGCACTACGGGCCGTCGGACTTCTGCAACTCCTTCTTCACCAGCTCGCTCGCCCAGCCCCAGATGGTCTACGGCAACCCGTGCACCACCCCTCAGGGCCAGGCGGAGGTGACCGAGGTCGAGATCGACACCGCCGGCCACGAGATCACCCACGGCGTCACCTCGACCTCGGCGGGGCTGAAGTACACCGGCCAGTCCGGCGCCCTCAACGAGAGCTTCTCCGACTACTTCGGCAACGTGATCGGCAACCGGGTCAAGGGCACCGACAGCGTCGCGATCTTCGAGGGGGGCTGCACCGGCTACACCGAGGAGACCTACTTCTGCACCCGCAACCCCGACGGCAGCCTGTCGCTGCGCTACATGCTCACCGGCAACGACTTCGACGACTACCTGCGCGCGCTCGACCCGGGCTACCGGCTCAAGCTGCTCGGCTTCAGCAGCCAGGACCAGGGCGGGGTGCACTACAACTCCGCGATCTGGAACAACGCGCTGTGGGAGATCCGGGTCCGCCTGGCCAAGATGGACGACAAGCCGGGCAACGACTCCCCGAAGGCGCAGGCCTTCGACAAGGTCGTCTACGCCGCGCTGACCACCCGGCTCGGCCCGACCGCGGGGTTCCTCGACGCGCGGGCCGCGGTCGAACAGGTGATCGTCGACTCCCACCTCGACCCGGTCGTGCTCCGCACGGCGCGCGAGGTGTTCGACGCCAACAAGATCTGCGCCGGCTGCCCCGACACCGGGGAGCTGGCCGGCGACACGGTGTCCGCGTCGCCGTCCACACAGCTGCACCCGGTGGTGAGCAAGGACAGCGTGGCCTGGCTCGACGTCAGCGGCGACGGCGACAACTTCGGCTTCGTCGCCTCCACCAAGGTCGGAGGTGCCACGCCGAGCCTCGGCGCGAGCTCGAACGTCGCGGAGGTCGCCTTCGGTGGTGACGCGCTGGTGAGCCTCGACCTCAACGGCTCGATCAACCGCTACGCCGTCGACGGCTCCACGACCGTGCTGGGTCGGGTGCCCTTCCAGGCGACGCTGGCCGCGGGGCTGGCCGGCTCCGACGCCGGAGCGGCGTGGGTCGGCAACAACGACACCGTCTTCTTCGCCGACCCCGAGGGCCAGGTCACCCAGGCCCAGGTCAGCGGCCTCGGCGGCGACACGATCACCGGGCTGGGCACCGGTGCCGGCGTGGTCGGCATCGGCACCGACGGCGGCAAGGTCCTGGTCTGGCAGCCCGGTGGCCAGGTCACCAAGGTCGGCCAGGTGCGCGGCGCGGTCATCTCGGTCGCGGCCTACGGCAACAACGTGGTGGCCGTCGACGACAGCGGCCGCGAGCAGCTGTTCTCCTCCGACGGTCAGAGCTTCCAGATCAGCGGCGCCGCGTCGCCGTTCGGCGTCACGATGAACGACCAGTACGTCGTGTGGGCCGAGGAGACGGGCGCGCTGAAGGCCGGCGTCGCGGGCGGGGACTCGCCGTTCCCGGACACCGACCTCTTCCTCGCCTCGCTGACCACCGGGAAGATCTACAACCTGGTGCCCGAGGGCGGCCAGCAGGGCTTCCCCTCGCTGTCCGGCAACCGGCTGGTCTGGCAGGACGCCGCGTTCGGGGGTGACGACGTGCTGACCGCGACGATCCCCGACGGCCTGTAGGTCCGGCGAAGGGATGGGGAGAGCACGAGCGCTGGCGGGGTGGTTGCCTGCCCTGCTGCTGGTCCCGTCGATCGTCGTGGCCGGTGTGGTCGTGACGGTTCCGGACGACGATCTCGCCGCGATGCGCGAGGAGCAGCCGCTGGACCTCGGCACCACCTCGGTCTTCGAGGTCTTCGACCACGGCACGGAGTCCGGGACCCGCACCAGCCAGGTGATCGGCAGCGTGGCGCTCATCGACCCCGAGGGTGACCTGCTGCCCACCGCACAGGTCAGGCGCACCTACACCGACTACCCCGGCCAGGGCCCCCGGTCCTACGACGCCTATCTGGCCGTCGAGGGGCAGACCATGTTCCAGTACGCACAGGAGGAGGCCGACCGGTGGTTCGAGCTCGACCCGCGGATCGTGGCCTACCGGCTGCCGATCGAGAAGGGCCGATCCTGGCGCTATGAGGGCAAGGTCGGCGACATCGACTACTCGTCCTCCACCGAGCTCACCGAGGTCGTCGACCTCGAGGTGGGAGGGCACGCCTTCCAGGGCTGCGCGCACTTCGTCAACATCACCCCGCTCGAGCTCGAGGACGCACCCGGTGCCGAGGAGGTCCTCGACGAGTGGACCTGTCCGGACTACGGGACCGTCAGGTCCCGCGACCGGATCGAGGCCACCGGCCAGGACTTCACCGAGGAGCTGGTCGAGTTCCACGGCGTCGAGGCGAACTGGTACGCCGAGGGCCACGAGCCCGAGCCGGTCTCGGCTGACTCGGTGCCGGGCTCCACCGAGGGCTTCGGCCCCGGGCGCACGTACGCCGTCCCCGACGGCACGCTGGGCCGCGACCTCGCCTGGACCGACCTGCGGCCCGAGCGCGGACTGCTGGCCCCGGTCTCCGACGGGGAGGTCATGGCGCTCGCGGAGCGGGACGGCCTGGTGTCGCTGCGGACGGTCACGAGCGGCGAGATGCGCTGGCGGGTGGAGCTCCGCGGTCCGATCCTCGCCCCGCCGGTGCTGGCCGCCGGCGCCGTGATCGTCGCCGACAGCCTCAAGCGCGTCTGGGCGCTGTCGGTGACCGACGGGCGCGCGCTCTGGGTGCGCGAGCTCCGAGACGTGGTGTCCGCCTCGCCCGTCGCGGTGGGGGACCGGATCGCCGTGCCCACCGACGACGGGACGTTGACCGCGCTCGCGCTGGCCGACGGCGAGGTCGACTGGCAGCAGGCGCTCGGCGGCGCGATCCGCACCTCGGTGGCCTACGACGGCGAGCACCTCCTCGCCGGCGACCAGTCAGGCACCCTGAGCGCGCTCGACACCGACGACGGCGAGGTGGCGTGGTCGGCCTCGCTGGACAGCGGCCTTGCCCAGGGTCCGCTGGTCATCGATGACCGGGTGCTGGTCCTGGACGGCTCCGGCGTCGTGCACGCGTTCTCCGGCGACGGCGACATCGACTGGCAGACCCGCGGTCGGGGTGTCGGGGAGATCCCGCTGGTGGCCGGGAGCGGCGTGGTGCTCACCTTCGACGCGGGCCTCGAGCTCTCGGCCTTCGACACGGCGGACGGGCACCGGCTCTGGCGCCGGGAGCTGCCAGTCACACCCAGCGCGCCGGCCATCGTCGGCGACGAGGTGGTCGTCGGCACCCGCGCGGGCGAGGTGCAGGTCCTCCGTCTCCGCGACGGTCGCCGCGTCGACGGCTGGCAGCTGCCTCGGCCCGCCGCCGACACCGAGTGGTTCAACGATGTCTCCCCGGCGGTCGTGGGCAACTGCCTGGTGCTGACCGCGTACGGCGGCCAGTCGACCACCGACACCGTCCTGTTCGCCTACCCGCTGGCACCCGAGGTCAGCGACGGGCTGGAGCTGCGGATGACCGCTCGTCAGGTCCCGGGACTGGTCACCGAGCCTCCGCTGCTCGTCGGCGACGACCTGGTCGTCGCGATCCCCGACGGGCTGGTCAAGGTCTCCCCTGACGGCACCAGCACGATGCTCCAGGACTCACCCGGCACGATCCAGACCGCCGCGGTCGCCGCGGACGGCGTCGTGGTGGCGCGGCGCGACGACGTCGTCCAGGGCAGGCGCCTCGAGGACGGCAAGCTCCTCTGGGAGGTTCCAGGGGGTGACCCGGGGTTCGGGGCGGTCCCCGCCGTCGGCGGGGAGACCGTCTACGTCGCCAACGCCGGGGAAGGGCTGTCAGCGGTCGACCTGCACACCGGCCGGCCCCGGTGGTCGACCCCGATCCCGACCCAGGTCGCGGCGGGCACTCCCCTGCCGCTCCCGGACGGCGACGTCGTGTACGGCGGCGGGGGGCTCGCACGCTATGACGGCCGGACCGGGCTGCCCGAGTGGCAGGAACCTGACGCCCACACGTTCGCACCGCCGGCCCGTGCAGGCGGCTCCGTCTTCGCGGTCGGTCTCAGCCCGACCTCCGGCGGTGCCACGCTCACGGCGTACGCCGCCGCGACCGGGCAGCAGCTGTGGTCGCAGCCGGTGGCGGACCCGCCGCTCTACCTGGGACCGGCCGTGGCCGACGACGTGGTGGTCTCCTTCGACGGACACGTCGCGCACGCCTACGACGCCGGGTCCGGCGAGGAGCTCTGGTCGCTGGCGATGGGGCGCGCCCCCGGCGGCGCGCCGTACATCGCGGACGGGCACGTGTTCCTGATCGAGTCCGGCAACCAGCACGACGTCGAGGACAACTACTACCGGGTCTCGGTCCACGACCTGCGAACCGGCCGCTACCTGACCGCGTGGGAGCCCGGATCGGTCCCGATCACGGTCACCCCCAACGTGGGCGGCTCGGCCGACGGCCGCCTGCTCGTCACCACCGGTCTCCAGATGGTCATCGTGGAGGCCCGGTGACCACGAGGCTGCGCCGGGTGCTGATCGTGCTGCTCGGTCCCCTGTGGGTGCGCACGTTCCGCGACCCGGTCCGCGATGGCCACCTCCGGCTGGGCAACCTCTCCCGGGCCGAGCGCCAGCTTGCGAGGTTCGGGCTGGTGCTGCTCGCCGTCCTGCTCGGGTCGGTGCTGTTCGGAGACAGCTGGCGCGGCGGCACGCTGATCCAGCTGACCGGCGAGAACGAGCTGCGCTTCCTGCCGATCGCGGTGTTGCCGGCCACCCTCCTGGCCTTCGTCCTCGGCTGGGCGCTGCTGTGCTGGGGCGCCCTGGACGCCAGTCCCCTGGTGCGGGTGCTGGTGGCGGTGCTCTTCCTAGCGACCGGGTCGGTGCTCTCGCTGACCAGCGGCGGGCTGGGGCTGGGGACCTGGGTCCTCGAGCACGGGAGCACGCTGATCCGGATCGGCTACCTCGTGGTGCCCGGTGCGCTGCTGGCGTCCGCGCTGCTGCACCCGCTGGTCCGGACGCGGCCGCGAGTCGGCGAGGCGGTCACGGCGCTGCTCCGCGCAGTCGTGCTGTGCGGGCTGGTCCTGGAGTTCGGCACCCTGGTCTGGGCACACATCGACGCGGAGCGGCACGGCTTCCCGCTCGTCATCCCCGGGATGGTCGACGCGTCGATCACCAACACGGGCGCGTTCCTGCTCCCGCTGGTCTACGTCGCCGCGATCGCGGTCATCGACTTCGCACTCGACGTCTCCACCAGCCTGACCGAGCCGGTGCGCGTGCTGCGCCGCCACTGGCTGCTCGCCGCCCTCGTGGCCGTGCTGGCGGTCAAGGTGCTCGTGCAGGTGGTCTTGGAGTGGGACGCGTGGACCGCGCAGCTCACCTACCAGCCGGTGGCGTTCGCCCGCACCGCCACCTACGTCGTGCTTCTCGTGCTGCTGGTCGCCGCGGTGACGCGGTTCCCGGCCTCCGACGACTACGCGCTCGCCAAGGAACGCGCGATGTACGGCAGCAGCTTCGTGCTCGCCTCGCCGTACCTGCTGAACTTCCTCGGGGTCGGCATCGCCTTCTTCATGTCCAGTCAGCTGAAGACGGATGCCGGTGAGGTGCTCGTCGAGGGGCGTCCCTACACCTGGCTGGGCACCGAGGGGCTGGCGATCATCTCGGCGCTGGTCGTGGTCGCCGGCCTGCTGCTGATGCGGAGGGCCGCGGGAGGCTTCGGCGACGAGCTGGGCTCGGCCCTGGTCGTCGTGGGCGGGTGGTGCTTCGCCCAGCTGTTGATCCCCGTGCTGGGCCTGGAGCTGGGCTTCTCCTACCCCACCGTGGACGTCGTCGTCACGGTCGGCGTGCTGCTTGTGCTCGTGGTGCGGTGGCGATCGCTGTCGCCGGTCGCGCTGGTCTCGATGACCACGCTCCTGGTGTTCTCCTGGCTCGTGGTCAGCCGTGGCGACTACATCTCGTTCCTCGGTGGCCTGGCCGGGCTGCCCACGACCCTGGTCGTGGTGTTCGGCGTGGCGCTGACCCTGGCCAGCGGATCGGCGTTCGCCTCGGAGGGCTCGAAGCGGCTGCCGACGGACGCGCGACCGCTTCTCTTCGTCGGCTACCTGCTGCTGTCCGTGGTGATCCTGCACTGGGTCGCGATCACCCACGAGACCGGCCAGGACGAGGACTCGCTGGCCGGCTTCTACTTCGTCGGCATCCCCATGGCCGCGTGGCTGGCCGGTCGGCGGATCGTGGCTCGGTCGGACCCGTCACCCGACGGCGAGCCGGGCGCCCACGCGGAAGAAGTCGGCGACGGCCTAGCTTCTCGATGAAGGGCCGCTGTAACGCGGCGCCGTGCGACTGGCACTGAAGGCCCATGGTCCCGGCCCACCACGGGAGCGTTGGATGGAAGGCCGCACCCAGGCCCGGCGCGAGGCGCCGCCCGGCGCGCAGGACGCCGAGCTGCCCTGACCAGGCCGACCCCAAGTGACAGGAGTCCCACATGACCGACGAGCATGGCCAGAAACACGACTTCTCAGGCCTCAAGGCCACCTTCGTCAACTGCACGCTCAAGCGCAGCCCGGAGCCGAGCCACACCCAGGGGCTGGTCGACGCCAGCGCCGGCATCATGCGCAAGCACGGCGTGGAGGTGAGCGAGATCCGGCTGATCGACCACCCGGTCGCCACCGGCGTCTACCCCGACATGCGCGAGCACGGCTGGGCCGAGGACGCCTGGCCCGAGCTCTACCCCGGCATCCTGGCGAGCGACATCCTGGTGGTGGCCGGCCCGATCTGGCTCGGGGACAACTCCAGCATCACCAAGCAGCTCATCGAGCGGATCTACTCGCTCTCCGGTGAGCTCAACGAGAAGGGCCAGTACCTCTTCTACGGCCGGGTCGCCGGCTGCCTGATCACCGGCAACGAGGACGGCATCAAGCACTGCGCCCAGAACGTCCTCTACTCGCTCCAGCACGTCGGCTACACGATCCCGCCGAACGCCGACGCCGGGTGGATCGGCGAGGCCGGCCCCGGGCCGTCGTACCTCGACCCCGGCAGCGGTGGCCCGGACAACGACTTCACCAACCGCAACACGACCTTCATGACGTGGAACCTGATGCACCTGGCGCAGCTGCTCAAGGCCGCCGGCGGCGTGCCCGACCACGGCAACCAGCGCTCGGAGTGGGACGCCGGGACGCGCTTCGACTTCGAGAACCCGGAGTACCGGTGAAACTCGCTACTGTGCCCGCGTGGGGCGCGACGAGAGCGAGCTCATCGCGGCGCTCCGGGCCGGCGACGAGGCCGCCTTCTCGCGCCTGGTGAGCGAGTGGTCGCGACCCATGCTGACCCTCGCCCGCAGCTTCGTGTCCACCGAGGCCTCGGCCGAGGAGGTCGTCCAGGACACCTGGATCGCCGTGATCAAGGGGCTCGACAGGTTCGAGGGCCGCTCGTCGCTGCGGACCTGGACCTACCGGATCCTGGTCAACACCGCGAAGAGCCGTGGGGTGAAGGAGCACCGGACCCTGCCGTGGAGCAGTGTCGCCGGTGAGGACGCCGGTCCGAGCCTGGACCCGGCCCTCTTCCGCTCCGCCGGCGACCCCTATCCGGGGCACTGGCGGGCCGCTCCGGCGGCGTGGCCCGGAGACGTCGCGGTCGAGGGATCGGTGCTCGCCGGCGAGGTCCGCGGCGAGCTGCGCACCGCGGTCGACGCGCTGCCCGACCGGCAGCGCGCCGTCCTCACGCTGCGCGACGTGCTCGGCCATTCCTCGCAGGAGGTGTGCGAGATGTTGGAGATCTCGCAGGCCAACCAGCGGGTACTGCTCCATCGGGCCCGCACGTCCGTCCGCGCCGGGCTCGCGACCTACCTGGGGAGGAGCTGACATGGCCTCGCTGACCTGCCAGGAGATGGTCGAGCTCGTCACCGACTACCTCGAGGGCACCCTGGGCTGGCGGGACCGCCGCCGGGTCACCAAGCATCTCGAGGGCTGTGACCCCTGTGTCGTCTACGTCGAGCAGATGCGCGAGACCCTCGACCTGCTCGGCACCGTCCCCGTCGACACCCTCTCCGCCGAGGCGCAGGCGGCCCTGCTCGACGCCCTCCGCGACCTGCGGCGCTGACCGGCCGCCGGAGGTCACGCGGCGGCCGTCTTCCGATGACCGACCAGCACCACTCCGTCGAGGATCTTGACGTCGTAGGCCGCGACCGAGACGTGCGGGTCGTCGAGGCACTGGCCGGTGCGCAGGTCGAACCCGTGCTTGTGCAGCGGTGAGGCCACGAACGGCACGCTCCCGTCGACGCCGACGATGCCCCGCGCCAGAGTTGCGTGCCGGCTGAAGGGATCGTGGTTGGCCAGGGCGTAGACGGTCGACTCGTCGACCCGGAAGATCGCGACCGCCTGGCCGTGCACCAGGGCGGCCGCTCCACGCTGGACCTCGAGCTCGGCGAGGCGGCAGACGGGCTGCCACTCGACGTGATCGACGCGGCGGGACACGCGGCCGAACCTAAGGAGGGAGTGTTTCCCCTGACGGCTCTCGTGCAACAGGCATGTAACAGTTTGCCCATGAGCGCGGCCGTGGTGATCCTCGCCGGCGGGTCCGGGAGCAGGGTCGGCGCGGAGACCAACAAGGTGCTGCTCCCCCTCGGCGACGCCACCGTGCTGGGTCGGTCCGTCCGCGCGGCGCTGACCCTCCCCGAGGTCGTGCGGCTGGTCGTCGCCGTGCGACCCGGGGACGAGGACGCCGTGCGCGCAGCCGTCGCCCCGCTGCTGGGCGACCGCGAGGTTCGGCTGGTGCCGGGCGGTGCCACCCGGCACGCCTCGGAGTGGACGGCCCTCCAGGCACTGGCCGAGGACATCGGGGCCGGCCATGTCGACGTGGTCGCCGTGCACGACGGCGCCCGGCCGCTGGCGGGGCCGCGGCTGTTCGAGGCCACGATCGCGGCGGCTCGCGAGCACGGCGGTGCGCTACCCGTCGTGGAGCTGCCCGGGCTGATCGGCCGCGACCTGCGTCCCGTCGTCGACCACCTGGCCGGCGTACAGACACCGCAGGCGTTCCGTGCCGTACCCCTGCTCGACGCGCACCGCCGCGCCGCCGTGGACGGCTATGAGAGCACCGACACCGCCGCCTGCTTCGAGCGCTACTCCGACCTCCCGGTCCTCGCCGTCCGCGGCGGGGCCACCAACCTCAAGGTGACCTTCCCCGAGGACCTGGCCACAGCCGAACGGCTGCTGTGACCGCCGACCGCCGGCGCACCGCATGGTGGCGCTCGGCCGTCGGAGATCGGTGGCTCAGAGGCCCCTCGGGGTCGTGAGCGCCTCGAGCACCCGCAGGTCCGACTCGTCGGCGACCCGTCGCGCCTGCGCGGGCGCCTCGAGGGTCTCCACGGGGAACCGGGTCGCCAGCTGGGCCGCCAGCGCCGCGAGGTCCGTGGTCGGCAGGGCGTCGAGCGCGGCCACGACCCCGGCCGGCAGCACCACGGGTGAGACGACCTGGAGCAGCTCGCTGCGGTCGTGGGTCGCGCCCACGCGGCCCTCCTCGAGCTCCTTGACCGTGTCGGTGACCGGGCGGACGCCGACCGTCACGACGGCGCCGTCCGCCGCATGGCGCACGCACTCGGCCAGGAACTCCGGCGGGGTCAGCGGGCACAGCGCGTCGTGGAGCACGAAGGGCGCCGCGGTGTCGGTGATCGCCTCCCAGGTAGTGACGAGGTCGACCAGCTGCACCCCGGCCTCGCCCATCGCCCAGGCGGCCGCCGCCACCAGCGGCTCGCCGTGCACGAGCGCGAACGGAAGGGAGCCGCGGTCGGTCTCGAGCACCGCCCCCCATGCCTCCACAACGGCACCGACCCGCCCGAGCTCTCGCTCGGGCGGGTCGGTGTAGAGCTGAGGCTGAGCGTCGCTCAGGAGGCGAGCACCTCGTCGAGGATGGCCTCGGCCTTGTCCTCGTTGGTGTGCTCGGCCAGGGCCAGCTCGGAGACGAGGATCTGGCGCGCCTTGGCCAGCATCCGCTTCTCCCCGGCCGACAGGCCGCGATCGCGCTCGCGGCGCCACAGGTCGCGGACGACCTCGGCAACCTTCATCACGTCGCCGCTGTGCAGCTTCTCGAGATTGGCCTTGTAGCGGCGCGACCAGTTGGTCGGCTCCTCGACGTGCGCAGCGCGCAGGACGTCGAAGACCCGGTCGAGCCCCGCCTTGTCCACGACGTCGCGGACACCCACGAGGTCGAGGTTGCAGGCCGGGACACGCACCACGAGGTCCTGCTGGGCGACGATGCGGAGTACGAGGTACTCGCGGTCCTCCCCCTTGATGGTCCGCATCTCGATGTCCTCGATGATGGCGGCCCCGTGATTCGGGTAGACGACCGTTTCGCCGACGGTGAAAGTCATATGTGAAGTTCCCCTTCCTAGGTGACCAGTCTAACACGCCGCTGGGCGCCGAAGACCGACGTTTCCGCAGGTCAGAGGCACAATCGCCACTTGACAAAGCCCAGCCCCTCATGCTGCGAGGGGTGGCTCGAGGTCCCCCGGACTTGGCCTTCTCTCAGCAATCTCACAGGCGAAATCGCAGGTCATCGGCACCGAAGCCCTGCCCGGTGACCCCGCGTGGTCAATACTGCGGGGCATGGCGAGAGAGGGTCGCTGGGGCCGCGGGAGGGCGGCCCGGCGAGAGGCTGCGGAGACCGCTGGTGCGGTCCAGTCTGCGGACGAGCCCGACGCATCGGCCACACCGGCCCCACGGGCCACGGCCACCGGTGAGGGCTGGCGGGCCCGCGAGCAGCGCGCCGCCGAGCGCCGCCAGGCACGGGCAGCGGGAGGTTCCGCGACCGACACCGCGCCCGCTGACGAGGCTGCGCCCGACGAGGAGGACCCGGCCGAGGACACCCGGTCCGAGCCTCCGGCCGAGTCGGAGGCCACCGACGAGACCGGGGAGGCGGAGCCGCCCACGTTCAGGCTGCGCAACCTGACGCCGTTCCTGCTCATCCGGTCCGCGCATCCCCGTCAGGCCCTCGTCACCGCGGTGGGCATGACGGTCGCCGCAGCCCTGGCCGGGCGCCCCAGCCGCGAGCTGCTCCTGATCCTCGGCACCGTGCTCGTCGGCCAGGTGATCCTGGGCTGGTTCAACGACCTCGTCGACCGCAAGCGCGACGCTCGCCACCAGCGCACCGGCAAGCCTCTCGCTGACGGCCGGCTCGACCCCGGCACCCTGTGGTTCTGCCTTGCCCTCGCGATCTTCCTGGTGGTCCCGCTGTCCGTGGCCAACGGGCTGTACGCCGGCTCGGCCTACCTCATCTCGCTGGCGGTCGGCCTGCTCGGCCAGTGGGTCTGGCTGCGCAAGGGCTTCTTCTCGTGGCTGCCGTGGGCGGCGGCCTACGCGATGTACCCGGCGTTCCTCTCCTACGGCGGCTGGGGCGGCCAGGAGAAGGGCTCCCCGCCGGAGCTGCTCATCACGGGGCTCGCCGCGCTGCTCGGGATCGGCGTCCACCTGCTCACCGCGCTGTGGGGACTGGTGCCCGACAACGAGGACCGCTGGACCTACCTGCCGCTCAGGCTGGGGCTCAGGATCGGCGCCTCACGGCTGCTGTGGGTGGCCGGCACCTACACCGTCCTGGTGCTGGTCGGACTGGCCTTCGCGGGCACGCACGTGGGATTGACGCAGGAGCCGCTCTGAGACGAGGTCCGGCGTCCATTAGGGTTCTGTGCATGCAGACCCGACGCTCGCTCCGGCTGGCCGCGGGAGCCCTCGTCCTCGCCCTGCCGGTCCTCGGATCGTGCGGCTTCAACAAGGCGACCGACAAGGTCTACACCCAGGCCGCGGGCACCAACGACCGCACGACAGAGGTCAACGTGCTCTCCGCCGTGGTCGTGGCCGCGCAGCCCGACTCCGGGACCCTCGTGGCCTCCCTGAGCAACACCTCGCCCAAGGACGACTTCCACCTCACGGGCGTGGCCGGCTCCGGCGACTGGAGCGACCTCACGGTCGACCCGTCCGACCTCTCGATCGACATCCCCGCGAGGGGCTTCGTCAACCTCGTCAACGAGGACCCGATCGTGCTGAGCGGCACCCTCGAGGCGGGCCAGGTGGCCGAGCTCACCCTCACCTTCGACAGCGGCGACACCGTCACCATGGACGTGCCGATCGTCTTCGCCTGCAACGCCTACGCCGATCTCGACCAGTCGCAGCAGGAGCCGTCCGAGTCGGCGAGCCCGACCGACGAGCCGTCACCCGGCGACGTACCGACCGACGGCGCCACGGCGAGCCCCACCGAGAGCCCCAGTGAGAGCGAGTCGTCGGCACCGTCCGGCTCCCAGGAGCCCTACGGCTGCTCCTCCGTCGGCGGCTGACCGGTGGCCACCCTCATCCTGCTCCGCCACGGCGAGAGCACGTGGAACGCCGAGAACCTCTTCACCGGCTGGGTCGACGTCCCCCTCAGCGACAAGGGCCGGGCCGAGGCCGAGCGCGGCGGCCAGCAGCTGAAGGACGCCGGTCTCGCGCCCGACGTCGTGCACACCTCGCTGCTGCGCCGGGCGATCACCACCGCGGGGATCTCCCTCGACGTCGCCGACCGGCACTGGATCCCCGTGCGCCGCTCGTGGCGGCTCAACGAGCGCCACTACGGCGCCCTGCAGGGCAAGAACAAGAAGCAGACCCTCGACGAGTACGGCGAGGAGCAGTTCATGCTCTGGCGCCGATCCTTCGACACCCCTCCGCCGCCGATCGACGACGACTCCGAGTGGTCGCAGGCCGGGCTCCCGCAGTACGCCGGCCTGGGCGCCGAGCTGCCGCGCACCGAGTGCCTCAAGGACGTCATCGCGCGGTTCCTGCCCTACTGGGAGGCCGACATCACCGCCGACCTGCGGGCCGGCCACACCGTGCTCGTCGCGGCACACGGCAACAGCCTGCGAGCCCTGGTCAAGCACCTCGACCAGGTCAGCGACGACGACATCGCGGGGCTCAACATCCCCACCGGCATGCCGCTGGTCTACGAGCTCGACGACGACCTGTCGCCCACCGTCACCGGTGGCCGCTACCTCGATCCCGACGCAGCCGCCGAGGCCGCCGCCGCCGTGGCCAACCAAGGCCGTTAGCTAGGACCGAAGACGGGGTGGCAGGGATATCAACCTGCCGCCGGGAACTCGCCCGTCACGATGTAGACGACGCGGCTGGCGACCGAGACGGCGTGGTCGGCGATCCGCTCGTAGTAGCGGCCCAGCAGGGCCACGTCGACGGCCGCCTCGACGCCGTGCGACCAGCTGTCGGAGAGCAGCTCGGTGAAGCTCTGGCGGCGGAGCTGGTCCATCTCCTCGTCGTCCTTGCGGACCTCGAGGGCGGCGTTCACGTCGCGGGTGGTGATGACCTGGTGCACCGACTTGACCATGTCCTCGGCGACCTCGGCCATCCGGCTCACCGTGGGCCGGATCTCCTCCGGGACCGCGATGTTGGGCACGCGGAGGCGGGCGATCTTGGCGACGTGCACGGAGAGGTCACCCATCCGCTCGAGCTCGGTCACCATCCGCAGGGCCGCGACGACGACCCTCAGGTCGCCGGCGACCGGCGCCTGCAGGGAGAGCAGCGAGAACGCCGTGTCCTCGACCCGCACCCTGGCCCGGTCGATGGCCTCGTCGGCGCTGATGACCCGCTCGGCGATCTCGGCGTTGCCCGAGAGCAGTGCCTCCGTGGCGGAGGAGACGGCCTCCTCGACCTGGGAGCAGATCGCGGCGAGGTCGTCGAAGATCGACTCGAGCTGGTCGTGGAAGAGTTCACGCATGGCGTCACCGTAGACAGGCAAGGTGTCCAACCGGGGCGACGACGTGAACTGGACGTGAACGTTCGGTGCCCGCACGCCGTGGAAGCGAACCACGTGCGACGACGGCCCTACCATCATGGATGTGGATCCGACGACACAGGCGTTCCTCGCCGCCGTCCTCGGAGCCGTCGTCGCCGGCGGCGCCGTGCTCGCGTGGCACATCAGCGACCGCCAGCAGTCCACGCCCCCCGTGGCCGACGAGCCCGTCGTCCCGCCCGAGGTGGCGACCGTGCTCTCGGTGCTGCGCAGCAGCGCGGTCATCGTCGACGACACCGACACCGTCGTGAAGGCCTCCGCGCCGGCCTACGCCCTCGGGTTGGTGCGCGGCACGCAGCTGGCCTCCGAGGAGCTCGACCGCCTGGTCCACGAGGTGCGCCGCGACGGCCAGATCCGCGAGACCGAGCTGCTGATGGATCGCCCCTCCGCGCCCGCCCGCCACGTGACCGCCCGCGTGGCGCCGCTCGGGTCGCACCTCGTGCTGGCCCTGGTCGAGGACCGCACCCGCGAACGTCGCGTCGAGGCCGTCCGCCGCGACTTCGTCGCCAACGTCAGCCACGAGCTGAAGACGCCCGTCGGCGCGATCAAGCTGCTGGCCGAGGCGGTGTCCGACGCGAGCGACGACCCGGAGGCGGTGAAGCGGTTCGCGGGCCGGATGCTCACCGAGAGCGACCGGCTCACCAGGCTGGTGCAGCAGATCATCGAGCTGTCGCGGCTGCAGGCCGACGACCCGCTCGAGACCCCGACCGCGGTGGGCATCGACGACGTGATCGGCATCGCCGTCGACACCAGCGCGATCGATGCCGACTCCAAGCGGATCGACATCGTCACCGGCGGCACACCGGGTCTCCAGGTCTTCGGCAACGAGGAGCAGGTCACCGCGGCGGTGGCCAACCTGGTCGCGAACGCCGTGTCCTACTCCGCGGTCGACTCCACCGTCCTGGTCACCACCAAGTCCGACGAGGGGTCGGTCGAGATCTCGGTCGTCGACCAGGGCATCGGCATCCCCTCCGACGAGATCGACCGCATCTTCGAGCGCTTCTACCGGGTCGACCCCGCCCGGCACCGTTCCACGGGAGGCACCGGGCTCGGCCTCTCGATCGTCAAGCACGTCGCGGCCACGCACGGCGGCGACATCAGGGTGTGGTCCGTGGAGGGGCAGGGGTCGACGTTCACCCTGACCCTCCCCCGGCACCTGCCGCATCACGGGGCCGCGGCGCTGGATCAGAGCGAGCCCGTCCAGAAAGAGGTACTGAAGTGACCCGGGTACTCGTCGTGGAGGACGAAGAGAGCTACAGCGAGGCCCTGGCCTACATGCTGCGCAAGGAGGGCTTCGAGGTCGCGATCGCGGCCGACGGCAACGCCGCGCTCGTGGAGTTCGACCGCAACGGGGCCGACATCGTGTTGCTCGACCTGATGCTCCCCGGGATCCCCGGCACCGAGGTGTGCCGCACCATCCGGCAGACCTCCAGCGTGCCGGTGATCATGGTCAGCGCCAAGGACGACGAGGTCGACAAGGTGGTCGGCCTCGAGCTCGGCGCCGACGACTACGTCACCAAGCCCTACTCGCCGCGTGAGCTGGTCGCCCGCATCCGGGCCGTCCTCCGGCGCGGCACCGAGCCGGACCTGTCGCCGGCGACCCTCGAGGCCGGGCCGGTCCGCATGGACGTCGAGCGCCACGTCGTCACGGTCGGTGGCGAGGAGCAGCGGCTGCCGCTCAAGGAGTTCGAGCTGCTGGAGATGTTCCTCCGCAACCCGGGTCGGGTGCTCACCCGCGGTCAGCTGATCGACCGGGTCTGGGGCTCCGACTACGTCGGCGACACCAAGACCCTCGACGTGCACGTGAAGCGGCTGCGCGCGAAGCTCGAGCCCGACCCGAGCGAGCCGAAGTTCCTCGTCACCGTGCGTGGGCTGGGCTACAAGCTCGACCTGTAGCCGCTCACTCCTCGGCCGACGGCCCCATCGGTCGCACCGGCTCCGCGAGCATCCCGCGGCGGCGCTCGTGGGCCCGTGGCGTGATGTCGCGCAACGACGTCTGATATCCGCGTGTCAACTGTCGGTGCGAGTTCCTAGGCTGGGCCCGTGACCGCGACGACACCCGACGAGCAGACCGGCCGAGCGCCCGAGCCGGCCGCCTCGGAGGTCCCTGCCTGGCTGCCGTTCGCGGCCGTGGGGGTGACCCTGCTGCTCTGGGCCTCGGCGTTCGTGGCGATCCGCCACCTCGCGGGCACCTTCTCCCCCGGCTCCCTGTCGCTCGGCCGGCTCCTCGTCGGCTCGGTGTGCCTCGGCGCGGTCGCGCTGGGTCGCGGGCTCCCCCGGCCCACGCGGGGGCAGTGGGTCTCGATCGTCACGATCGGCGTGCTGTGGTTCGGCATCTACAACGTGGCCCTCAACGCCGGCGAGGAGCACGTCGACGCCGGCACCGCCGTGATGCTCATCCAGGTCTCACCCGTCCTGGTGGCGCTGCTGGCGGCGACGTTCCTCCACGAGCGGTTCACGCTCTACCTCGGGCTCGGCCTCGCCCTCGCGTTCGGCGGCGTCGCCCTGATCGCGACGGCCTCCGGAGGCTCCGACGGCGACCGCAGCGTGCTGGGCGTCGTGCTCTGCCTCGTCGCCGCGGTGGTCTACTCGATCAGCCTGGTCCTGCAGAAGCCGCTGGTCGCGCGGCTGCCCGCGATCCACGTGACCTGGCTGGCCTGCACCGTCGGCGCCGTGGTGTGCCTGCCGTTCGTGGGCCGACTGGTCGACGACACCCGCTCGGCGTCCGCGGCCGACGTGTGGTGGGTCGTCTACCTCGGCGTCTTCCCGACCGCCATCGCCTTCACGACGTTCGCCTACGCGCTGCGCAGCATGTCCGCCAGCAGCCTGGGCGTCACGACCTACCTCGTCCCGCCGATCACGATCGTGATGGGCTGGCTCTTCCTCAGCGAGACCCCGCCCGGCATGGCCTACGTCGGCGGCGCGCTGGCGCTGGTCGGCGTTGCCGTCGCCCGACGCAAGCCGAAGACCCTGGCAGACGAGACGCCCGCTCCCGGCTGAGGTCTGTCAGGATCGGTTCGTGGACATCGTCGCGGACGTCGTCGTCGGTCTGGTCGCCGCCCTGCACCTCTACTTCCTGGTGCTGGAGATGTTCCTCTGGGACACCCCGACCGGGCACCGGACCTTCGGCCTCGAGCCCGCCTTCGCGACCGAGAGCAAGACGCTCGCCGCCAACCAGGGCCTCTACAACGGGTTCCTGGCCGCCGGCCTGGTGTGGGGCCTGGTCGCCGACCTGGACGACGCGAAGCTCTTCTTCCTCGCCTGCGTCATCGTGGCGGGGGCCTACGGCGCCGCGACGGTCAGTCGCCGGATCCTCTTGGTGCAGGCGCTACCGGCGCTGGTCGGGTTCGTGCTCGTCCTCGCCGGGACCTGAGCCCTCGTTCGCCTCGTCGGACTCTTCGGTCTCGAGCCAGCCGCGGAACGCCTCCAGGTTGGCGGTCGACTCCCCGCGCAGCCTGCGCCACTCCCACTCCTTGCGGATCGAGGAGGCGAACCCGAGCTCGAGGATCGTGTTGAACGACTCGTCCGCGGTGGTGAGCACGGTGCCGAGCAGCCGGTCGAGCTCGTCGTCGTCGTCGAGCACAGAGAGCGGCAGCCGCCCGTCGAGGTAGATGTCACCGAGCCGGTCGACGGCGAACGCCACGCCGTAGAGGCGCAGGTTGCGCTGGAGCAGCCAGGAGTAGACCCCCTCGTGGTTCTCGTCCGGGCTGCGGCACACGAACGCGTGCACGCCGAGCGCGTGGGTGCCGATGTCGAGCCGGACGGGGGTCTGCAGCTTCTTCTCACCGGGCAGCGCGAACGAGAACTGGCCGGGACGCGGCTCGTCGTGCTCGAGGTCGTTGGCCGCGAGGTAGGCGCGCAGCCGGTCGCCGGGGTCGGTCACAGGGACGCCGCGAGCGAGGAGCGGGCGCGCTCGTAGACCTGGAGCGTCGCCTCGGCCGTGGCCTCCCAGGAGAAGAGCGATGCCTGCTCGCGGGCGCCCGCCTCCAGGGTCGCGCGCAGCAGGTCGTCGGTCAGGATCCGCTGCAGCGCGTCGGCCCAGTCGTCGGTGCGGTGGCCGGGGACCAGCAGGCCGCTGTGGCCGTCGCGTACCGCCGTGGTCAGCCCGCCCACCGCCGCGGCGACGACCGGGGTGCCGGTGGCCTCGGCCTCGACGGCGACCAGCCCGAAGGACTCGTTGTAGGACGGCACCGCGACCAGCGTGGCCGCGGCATACCACCGGGCGAGCTCGGCCTGGGAGACCGGAGGGACGAACCGCACCACGTCGGTGAGCCCGAGCTGCGCGGCGAGGTCTGCGAGCGCCTGCGGCTTGTCGAGCCCGGACCCGGACGGCCCGCCGACGATCGGGACGACCGTCCGGGCGCGCCGTCCCGGCTCACGCTCGAGCAGCGCAGCCACCGCCCGGAGCAGCACGTCGGGCGCCTTGAGCGGCTGGATCCGGCCGACGAAGAGCAGGACGTCGGCGTCCAGGGGAAGGTCGAGCGCAGCGCGCGCGGCGTCCTGCGAGATCGGCCTGAAGACGTCGAGGTCGACGCCCGGGTGGACCACCTCGACGCGGGCCGGGTCGGCGTCGTAGAGCTCCATGAGCTGCTTGGCCTCGAGCGCGGTGCTGGCGATCAGCATGTCGGCGGCCTCGACCACCTGCTCCTCGCCGATCAACCGCGCCAGCGGCTCGGGCGTGTCACCCTCGGCGAGCGCGTCGTTCTTGACCTTGGCCATCGTGTGCATCGAGTGCACCAGCGGGACGCCCCAGCGATCGCGGGCCAGCGCTCCGACCTGACCGGAGAGCCAGTAGTGGCTGTGCACGAGGTCGTAGTGGCCGACCGGGTGGGCCACCTCGGTGCGCAGCACCTCGCGGGCGAAGACGCAGAGCTGGGCGGGCAGCTCGTTCTTGGTCAGCCCCTCGAACGGTCCGGCGTGGATGTGGCGGACGGTGACCCCGTCGCAGGCCTCAACGACCTGGTCGAGCGTGGAGCTGGTCGCGCGGGTGAAGATGTCGACCTCGACCCCGCGCCGGGCGAGCCGCTTGGCGAGCTCGATGACGTAGACGTTCATGCCGCCCGCGTCACCGGTGCCGGGCTGGTCGAGCGGCGAGGTGTGCAGGCTGATCATGGCCAGCCGCTGGAGCCCGTCCACGCGCACCTCCTGGACCTGTCCGGGGGGCGGTGTGCCCCGTGGCCCCAACCACGACGGGGCGGGGCTCATTCCCGCGGTACCCGCGGCTACGCGGCGTGCGATCCCCGTGAGTGGTGGCGCGGCTCCCGGGCGTGGTCGTCGGACGTCCCGCCCCGGCGGACCAGGATGCCGACGATGCAGTAGAAGACCATCAGCCCGCCCAGGATCCCGTCGACGGCGCGGTCGGAGTACTGCTGGTGGAGGAACGACACGACCGCCGCCGCCAGCGCCACCACGCAGATCGCGACGACCAGGCGGAGGGCGACCAGGCCGGACACCAGCCCACCGCCGATCCCGAGGAGCGCGATGACGAGGAGGGCCAGCCCGCCGTAGTGCAGGCCGTCGATCACGGACGTGGGACCCTCGCCGTCGTCGAGCACCGCCCGGCCGATCCAGCACAGGCCACCCAGGATTCCGGCGAGGCGGGAGAGGGAGGTCGGTGACACGACCCCACAGTCTGCCATCACAATGGCGGCCATGCCCGAGAGCCCAGTGAGTCCAGCCAGCCAAGGCCGCCCCGAGCGGACCGCCGTCGTCACCGGCGCCAGCAGCGGCATCGGCGCCGCCACCGCCAGGATGCTCGCCGAGGCGGGGTTCAAGGTGGTCTGCGCGGCCCGGCGCGCGGACCGGATCGAGGCCCTGGCCGCGGAGATCGGGGGCACGGCGGTGACCTGCGACGTGACCGACGCCGACTCCGTCGCAGCCCTGGCCGACTCGGTGGGTGGTTCCCTCAACGTCCTGGTCAACAACGCCGGCGGCGCGTTCGGCTCCGGGCCGGTGGCCGAGGCGGACAGCGACGACTGGCGCCGGATGTTCGAGGTCAACGTGATCGGCCTGATGCAGGTCACCAGGGCGCTGCTGCCGGCCCTGATCGCGAGCGGGGACGGGGTGATCGTCAACGTCGGCTCGACGGCCGGCCGGATCGCCTACGAGGGAGGTGGCGGCTACACCGCCGCCAAGCACGGCACCCAGGTCGTCAGCGAGACGCTGCGGCTCGAGCTCTGGGACCAGCCGGTACGGGTCTGCGAGATCGCCCCGGGCATGGTGAAGACCGACGAGTTCGCGCTCGTCCGCTTCGAGGGCGACGAGGAGAAGGCCGAGGCGATCTACCGCGGCGTACCGAACCCCCTCACCGCCGAGGACGTCGCCGACGCGATCACCTGGATGGCCACCCGCCCGGCCCACGTGAACGTCGATGAGCTGGTGATCCGCCCGAGGGCCCAGGCGGCGCAACACAAGGTCTTCCGGCTGCCCGTGGACGAGCCCGTGGAAGAGTGACCCCCGTGGCGAGCGGGATGAAGACGATCGGCCTGGTCGGCGGCATGAGCTGGGAGAGCAGCGCGGTCTACTACCGCGACCTCAACCTCGGCGTGCAGAAGCGGCTGGGCGGCCTGGCGTCGCCGAGGCTGGTCATGAGCACCGTCGACTTCGCCGAGCTGACCGAGCTCGAGGACGCCGAGCGCTGGGACCAGGTCGGCGCCCTGCTGTCGGAGGCCGGGCGCAGCGTGGAGCGGGGCGGGGCCGACTTCCTCCTGCTGTGCACGACGACGTTCCACAAGGTCGCCGACCAGGTCGAGGCGGCCGTCGACATCCCGCTGCTGCACCTGGCCGACGTGGTCGCCGAGGCGTGCGCGAGCGCCGGGGTCTCCCGGGTCGCCTTCATCGGCACGCAGGTGGCGATGTCGGACGGCTTCTTCACCGACCGGATGGCCGGCCACGGCCTCGAGGTGCTGGTGCCGCCGGCCTCGGAGCACGACTGGCTGAACTCCGCGATCTACGAGGAGCTGGTGCACGGTCACGTCCTCGACCGGACCCGCCGCCGGGTGGTCGAGCTGATCCACCAGCTCTGGGACGCCGGCGCCGAGGGCGTCCTGCTCGGCTGCACCGAGCTCGAGCTGCTCATCCACCAGGCCGACGTCGACCTCCCCGTCTTCCCCTGCACCACCCTGCACGTCGAGGCCGCCCTCGACCGTGCCCTGTCCTGACCGCGCTGTCCTGACCGCGCTGACCTGTCGCGTCTGGCCCTCTTCCCTGGGCCGCACGCCGGGCGCGAGGGCCAGCGCTGACGGGTCAGCCGCGCAGCACGAGGTCGGCGACCCGGCGGAGGTCGGTGGTGAGGTGCTGCTCGGGGACGGTGGCGCGGTCGCCGCAGAGGTCGAAGGCGTAGACGTACATGTCGGGCTTGGGATCCCCACCGGCCACCTCTCGCAGGTCGATGCGGTCGATGAGCTCGGCGAGCTCGGGGGCGGGCGGGTGGCCGGCGTCGAGGTCGACCGCGCCCTCGGCGACCAGCCCGGCGAAGCCGCCAGTCCGCCGCACGTGCACCGTGCGCGTCCGCGCGCCGGTGTCGGGCGGTGGCTCGCCCGGACCGGCCGCCGCGGTCCGCGGAGTGATGCCGACGGCACTCCAGGCCTCGCCGACCGCGGTCGCGTGCTCGCCGGCCGCGGCGACGGTGGCCGCGGCGAAGACGGCGAAGTCGGCGCGGCTGGGCAACCCGCCGGTGAGGGCGGCGTACCAGATCCGGCCGGCGCCCTCCGCCGACGAGCCGCCGATCGACGTCGCGGCGAGCTGGAAGGCGCGGTTGGGGATGCCGGAGTTGAGGTGGACGCCACCGTGGTCGTCGGTGGTGTCGACGTAGTCGTCGAAGTGGTCGGGCTGCGGGTCCTTCCCCAGCACCGGGTCGTCGTAGGCCGTGCCCGGGTGTGCCATGTCGCGCAGGGCCCGCGCCTGCACGCCGGGCAGGAACAACCCGGCCCCGATCAGCCAGTCACCGGCCAACGCGTCCTGGCCGAGCAGTCGCTGCTTGAGGCAGGCCGCGAAGACGTCGGACACCGACTCGTTGAGCGCCCCTGACTGACCCTCGTAGACCAGCCCGGCGGTGCGCTCGGTGACCGCGTGGGTGAGCTCGTGGCCGAGGACGTCGACAGACTTGGTGAACCGGTCGAAGATCTCGCCGTCGCCGTCGCCGAACACCAGCTGCTGGCCGTTCCAGAACGCGTTGTCGTAGTCGCGCTGGTAGTGGACCGTGGACACCACCGTGGCACCCGCGTCGTCGTAGGAGTCGCGGCCGAAGACCTCGGCGTACATCGCCAGGCTCGCGGCCACCCCCTCGGCCGCCTCGTCGACGGCGGGGTCTCCGCTCGGCTCGTCGCCGGCCGTGCGGACGGCGTCGCCGGGCAGCCCCGCGCCGTTGTGGGCGGTGTGCACCACCCACGGGGGACCCGGCGCGGCGGCCGCGACCACGGACACCGTGGCGCGGCCGAGGCGGACCCCGTCGTCGTGGGCCAGCAGCCGCTCGACCCAGCTCGACTCCTCGGGCCGGCTGAGGGCGATCTGGCGCAGCAGGTAGGGCGGAACGAAGCAGCGCCGAGTCACGGAGGTGACGCTACTTAACCCTGCACCCTCACCTTGCGCGACGCGTCGTCGTCGTGACGTAGCCGCGGCTGCGCACCCGTGACCTCGACGAACACCTTCTTGCCACTGCAGCTTGGTGCCTGCAGCTTGAGCTTCTTGCCGGTCGCACCGCGGATCTCCCCGCGCTTGGCGAACCACTGGTAGGTGAAGGTGGTGCCTGCTGTCCATGCTACCGGTGACCGCCGTCAGCTTCTTGCGCTTCTTCTCGATGCTCGGCTTGACGGTCTTGGGATCGCCGAGCCCGATCGGTCCCACGGGGAATGAGAACAGGTCCTGCGCCCCAGTCGGGATGGCTGACCAGGACGTCGAGGGTCATCGTCCTGCCGACGAGGGCCAGGCGTGAGCGTCAGCCGGGCGCCGTCAGCCCCGGCGCTCGGGAGGACGGTGCCCGCCGAGCTCCACGTGTAGGAGTAGCCGGTCGGTGCCGGGTTCGGCGCCACCGGTGTGAAGACGATCAGGTGTCCGTCCAGCGTGTCCCCGACCTTTGGCGAGCCGAGGCCCGCGGCGCCGTCGACGGGCGCACCGACCCGGCTGATGATGTAGCGGCTGTCGGTGTTCACGATCGTCAGCACCACCGCGCTGATGACTCCACTGGCGGAGGAGCTCGCGGTCCGGTCCAGGCACGTGTCGACGCCCGGCGGAACCACTCCTGCGGCGCTGCAGTTCGGGACCTTGCGCCAGACGTTCGTAGCCGCCGGTGCCTGCAGCATGTCGAGCTGTTCGATGGTGGCCCCGCCGACCTGACTGCTCGCGTAGGTGAAGGTGAGCCTGGTCGGGGCGCCGGCGGTCGCGGCGTCCGATGTTGCCCCCACACGGATCACGTTTCCCGAAACGCCGTGGTAGACCACGCCGCCTGGGTCGTCCTCCTGGAGCACAACGCCCGTCGCGAGCCCGTTGGTCGAGCTGGTGTAGCGGACGGAGACGGGGTCGCCCGGTCCCGACGCCACGACGCACGTGCCGGTGCGCGGGTCGACGATGGGATCAGCGCAGCGACCGGTGGCGAACGACCTGCCGGCGGCGACGTTCGCCGTGCGCGGCGTTGACGACGCCGACGGCGCGACGTCACTCCGTGGCCGGGCTCCGACGCTGCCGTCCGGCAGGGCGAGGGTGCCACTCAGCACCGTCACGGAGCCCGTCCCCTGGTAGTCGGCGTCGATCACGCTGATGCCCGACCCGGCGGACTTCACCAAGGACCCGTTGTTGACGAGGTCTCCCAGCTGGGTCACGCCGACGGGCTGGGAGCCCTGGTAGTAGCCCCCGTCGGCGGCGATGTCCAGGGTGCCGGTCGGGGCGATCTCGGTACGGGTACCCCATGCGGCGGCCAGGAACCCGTCTCCGGGCGCAGTGGCCGCACCGTCCCTGGCGAGGCGCACCGTCCCCTCGATGGTCAGGTCGTAGCCGTAGCGAAGCCCCACCCCGCGCTCGGGCAGCGTCATCGTGCCGCTGTTGCCCACGATCAAGCCGCCGATGCCGGCAGCCGTCTCGTTGTTGTCCACCTTGGTGGAGAGGGTCGACGCGCCACCACCGGTCAGCGGGCTGCGGATCACCATCTGTCCCTGGCTCTTGAGCGTGCCGCGTCCGCCGAGTGAGCCGGCGGTGACGTTGAGGGTCGTCCCCGGAGCGAAGAAGGAGGCGACCGAGGCGTTCTCGGACTGGACGAACAGTCCTGCACCGGGCCGAATGTTGACCGTCGAACCGGCGCCGACCCAGATCGCCTGCAGGAACGGGAAGCGGGTGGTGTTCGCGTCGATGTTGACGGTGGAGTTGGCTGGGATGCACACGTAGGTGTTGTGCGTGTCGGCCACCTCGCCCGGCTCGTTCTGGTCGTAACCCGGGGTCGGGAACCCCTGCCGGTCGTCGTTCGGCACCAGGGCCAGGTTGCCGACCGGCGCCGTCCAGTTGGTGGCGAACCCCCAGATGTTGTCGTTGTGACCGCCGACCCACGTGTAGAGCGCATGGGTCGCGTCGTTGGTCCACGGGCAGCTGGTGGGGTCGTCCGCAGCGGCCTTCGGCGATGCGACGAGCACAAGCGTGCTCGCAGCCAGCGCGCAGCCCAGCAGGATGCGCATACTCCCCGTGCGCAGTGACATGACGTCCCCCAACGTGGTTGTCTCACCCGGACCCTAGGCACTACCCACCCGGAGCAACAGGCCGCGGTGCCAAGATGGCCCAGTCGGGTCATAGGGGGCATGACCCAGGAGCGGGGATGACTATGGAGCACGTGACGACGAGACCCCGGTCTGCGTCGTCGCCGCGTCCAGCGCCTGGCCGTTCTACCAGGCCACCGGCGCCTACATCTGCCAGGCCAACCGGCGCTTCCGCGACGTCGGGCTGGCTCGGGTTCTACAGCGCCCGGACCATCCACCCCCTGGTGGCGAGGATCGAGCACGTCGTACCCCAGATCGACCTCGACGAGGAGACGGCAGCGCCGCTTGCGCTCTCGGCGGATCCCGACGAGCGTCGGGTCGGGCAGGCCATGGCGGCGGGCCTCCACGAAGGGCATGTCGGGGACCGTCCAGGTCGTGGTGCTGTCGCGGCCGCGCGACCCGGTCACGCAGCACGTCGGCGCCGTCCGGCACGAGGGACGGACCGCCTGGACGATGTTCCAGCGCTACGTCCCGCTGGGCCGGCTCGCGCGCCGCCGAGCTGACCAGCGACCTGTCGGACGGGGAGGACGGGACGACGTTGGTCACTGACCAGCAGATCGCCGAGCGCCGGGCCGAGCTCCTGGCGTGGTACGGCGACGCCCGGCACCGCTACCTCCGCGCCGAGGAGCTGGTCGGCGGGATGGTGCGCCGCGCCCTGCGCGACAGCGGCAACGACAGCGCCAAGGTCGAGAGCCGGGTCAAGGACCCCGACAGCCTCGCCGGCAAGGCGGCGAAGGTCCTCGAGGACGGCACCTTCAAGTACGCCGACCCGCGACGCGAGATCACCGACCTCCTCGGGCTCCGGGTGCTGGTTCCACTGCGCACCGAGATGGCCTCGGTGACCCAGCTGCTCGAGGACCTCTTCGTGGTGGTCGAGAAGTCGGACCTCCGCGAGGGCATGTCGGAGGACGTCCCCGGCTACCAGAGCACCCACCTGCTGGTCCGGCTGCGGCCCGAGACCCTCGCCGACCACGACTTCCAGGGGCTGGGAGACCCGCTCTTCGAGATCCAGGCGCGCACGATCCTGCAGCACGCCTGGGCCAGCCTCCAGCACGACCTCATGTACAAGACCGAGCGCCGCCCCGGGCCCGAGATCCGGCGCCGGCTGATCGCGCTGGCCGGGCTGCTGGAGCTCGCCGAGCGCGAGTTCATCCTGGTCCGCCACGACCACGGCGAGTCCTACCCCGAGGCTCGTCGTCCTACGACGCCGGGACGCGACGACCGTCGACCCACCCCCTCGGACCACTCGTCGCGCGAGCTGTTCGACGACCGAGCAACCCACTCCCCGCGCGTGGCTGGACGCTGTCGAGTCGGTGGCCGGGCAGCTCGGGCTGCAGCGACGAGGCCGAGCTCCGCGCGCGCTCGGCCCGTGGGCCGACCGCGCCGACGCCGTGGCCGGCGCCGTTCGGGCCACGGAGCCGTGGGCCACCGCCGCCGTACCTGCTCGACATGCTGCTGCGGCTCGCCCTCGGCGACGACTACCTGCCGCGCCGACTCCGGTCTCGGCCGGCGTCTCCGACCACGCCCGGTCCGCCTTCCACCGCGAGCGCGACGAGCTGCTCGCCCGGCTCGACCTCGAGGACGCCGATGAACGCATCTTCTGGAGCACCGTCGCGATCCTCGTCGGGGCGGTCGTCATCGGGTGTCGTCGGCTTCCTGGCCAAGGAGCGTCGCCTCAGCCGCCCGTGGGTGTCGGCCCTGCGCGGTGGTGTGCTCGGCTCGCGCTCCTCGTCCAGCTGGTGACGGACTGGCCCTTCCCCACGGGCTTCTGGGAGTGAGCACGCCGTCGTGGCCAGCGTCCTCAGCTCGGCGCTCCTGCTCGGGGTCGGCTTCCTCGTCTACGAGGACCGCGAGCTGCGCGAGCAGGAGCGCCTCGACCAGAGCGTCACTGCAGCTGCCGTGGGCGGGATCGTCGACAAGCTGGTCCACATCGACGTGGCTCTCGGGCTCCTCTGCTCGCGATCGGGATCCCGAGGGCGCAGGGCTGGTCCGACTACTCCGCCGAGCGGCCGGCCGCTCCGCTGGCTCCGCCAGCACCCGGAGCGGCTTCATGCAGCGCGCCGACAGCCCCCCGCGACGTCGACCCGCGCACCTGGCCCACGGCGCTTCCGCCGGTCGACGACCCCAGCCTGGCGTCTCGAGAGTGGTCGACCAGTGCATCCGTCGACTGCTGACCGCCATCCGCGACTGGGGAGCCGTGATCAACACCTCGCGCAACGGCACCCGGGTGCTGATCGCGATCGGCGAGCTCCGCAAGGACCTGATGGAGCTGAGCCACCCTGCTGCCCCGGACGACCACCGCGACGCGCTGCTGCTGCTGACCAGCCTGCGTCAGCGCGTCCGGCTGCTGTCGGCGTTCCTCGAGGAGCTCAGCGGCGCCGAGACCGCGGCGACCCGAGATCCTGCTCACCTTCGATCCGGTGCCACCCCACGGCAGCGCTGGAGTGGGCGGCCGACGCGAAGCCGGCCGCGACCTGTTCGTCGGCGAACTGGCGCAAGACGCTGAGCGGCCACCGAGAGCCCGGCTGCGCGCAGAACACGGTCAGCGGGGGCGTGACCAGCCGCTCCAGGCGGTCGCGCAGCTCGCCCAGCGGCATGCGTCGCGCCCAGCTCCCACGCCTGGTCGGCCCGGCCGGCCGAGCGCCGTCCGGGCCTCGCCTGAGCGCGGCCGCGAAGTCGGCCTCGACCGGCTCGTCGGTCCCGCGCGGGCGACGGGGCGAGCGTCTGGGCCGCCGCGAAGAGCCGTGACGGCGAGATCCGGTCGTCCGTCGCCGAACGCCAGCACCCCGCCCATCCGTGCGCACTGCGCGATCGGCCAGGGTCTGGCCGATGCGGATAGCTCTCCGCCACCGCTCGGCCGAGGATGCTCCTGGGCACCCTCCGCGTCGCCGAGCGCCGCGGTGGCCCGGGCCATCGTGATGGTCGCGTCCCGCACCACGGCCGGCAGCCGCCCCTCGGCGAGCTGGATGCAGTCGCGCGCATAGGTGGCCGCCTTCGCCGCATCGCCGTCGTCGAGGGCGATCTCGGCCAGCGTGTTGTAGGTGTCCGCGGTGCGGAAGACGTCGCCGTGCTCCGCCGTCAGCTTCGGAGCCGGCGCTCGTGGGTGAGCCGCTCGTCGTCCAGCTCGCCCGCATGCATGTGGCTGATCGCCTTGAGCGCCATCGCCTCGACGACCAGCGGGTAGAGGCCGAACCGGTCCGACGCCTCCACCGACTGGGTCATCAGCGCCGAGCCCTTGTCGGTGGTCGCCGGTCATGAACAGCGTGCCGCCCAGGTAGCACCGCGCCGCAGCCAGGGCCGGCTCGTCGCTGTGCTGCTCGGCGAGCCGGACAGCCGGCCTCGAGATGGCGGGCAGCCGCGTCGAAGTCCGTGAGGTGGTAGGCGAGCCGGCCGACCGTGACGTTGAGGCGCGCGGCCTCGAGGCTCTCTGCGGCGACGTAGCCGAGCACCTGCTGCGCGCGAGCCAGCGCCTCCTGCAGGCGACCGGCCGTGATCCAGAACGGCGTCGCGAGCAGGGTGAGCTCGACGGCGAGCGGGATGCGCCCGACGGACAGCAGCCAGTCCACCGTCGACGTCGATGTCCGCTGACCTCGTCCTCGAACCGGGCCCGCGCGAGCGGTGCGCTCGGCGCCGTTGAGCTGCTCGTACCCAGGCGGTCAGCTGGGCCCGAGCAGGTGGTCGCTCGAGCGGCTGCCGCACCGCGACCGTGCGTCGGGTGAGGACTCGAAGTCGGCTGCCAGATGGGCGCGCACGGTCCGGGGCAGCGCATAGCTGATCTCGATCCGCGACTCGGAGGCCCGCAGCAACCCGACCTCCATCAGGGCACTGACCCCTTCGACCACGTCGGGCAGGTCGTCGCACACGGCCTCGGCCGACTCCAGCGTGAAGCCCTCCTCGAAGACCGCCAACCGGACCGCGAGTCGTCGCTGCGCCTCCGACAGCCGGCCGAGGCTCCACTCGATGGTCGTCACGAGCGCCCGCTGCCGCTCGGGAACGTCGGCCGCGGTGGTCCGGAGCACGTCGAGGTTCCGGCGCAACCCCGACAGCACGCCGGACAGGCCAAGCGTCCGGACCCGAGCGGCGGCCAGCTCCAGCGCCAGCGGCACGCCGTCCAGCACCCCGCACAGCGCCGCGACGTCGGCCTCGCGCGCCTCGAGCCTGATGTCCGGGGCCGCCCGCTCGACCGTGGCCATGAAGAGCTGCACGGCGGGAGAGGCGGCCCGCTCGTCCGGCCGCGCGTTGGCGGCTGGCAGGGCCAGCGGCGGGACCGCTACCGCACGCTCGATGGCCAGGTTCAGCGGCAGCCGGCTGGTCACCAGGAAGTCGACCTGGGGGCAGGCGTCGATCAGGGTCAGAAACCCTGGGGCTCCGTCGGCGACCGACTCGTAGTTGTCGAGCACGACGAGGAGCTGCTGATCGACGGCGGCCTCGATCCGCAGCTGCCCCGTCCCGTCCAGCCCCGCATCGAGCCCGTCGGCGATCTGCGCGAGGAGCGAGGCCGCCATGGCGCCGTCGGCCGGCGTCACCCAGACGACCCGTCGTCCGGTGCGCTCCAGGTCGGTGGCGACCACGGCCGCCACGCGGGTCTTGCCGGACCCGCCGAGGCCGGTCAGGGTGACGAGGGCCTGCCCGGGCTCCTCCAGATGTGCCCGGATCCGGGTGACCAGCTCGCCACGGCCGAAGGTGCGGGACCTGATGGTCGGGACGCGACCACCGGATCGAGGGCGCGGTGTCCGGGGCTCCGTCGGACCGTCCCCCGCCAGGCTCGGGTCGTGACGGAGGATCGCGGCCTCCAGCTGCTGGAGGGCCTCGCTGGGCTCGATGCCGAGCTCGTCGGCGATCCGGGCGCGCGCCTCCGCGTAGACCGCGACCGCCTCCTCGGCGCGGTAGTCGCGGTAGAGGGCGGTCATGAGGAGCGCCCACAGCTGCTGGCGGGTGGGATGCGCGTCGACGAGCCGGCGCAGCTGGGCTGCCTGCTCGGCGTGCCGACCGAGGCGGAGCTGCAAGGAGGCGTGCTGCTCGATGGCCTCGTAGCGCAGCGCGTTGAGGTGCCTGGACGCGTCCGCGGCGAAGGGCACGTCGAGCAGCCCGGTGAGGGCTTCGCCACGCCACACCCCGAGCGCCTCCTCGAGCCGGGACACCGCGTGCTGCGGGTCGGCCTCCGTGCGTGCGGCGACGAGCTCGTCCTCGAAGAGGAGCGCGTCCACGTCCGGCCGGGGCAGCGCCAGCGCCAGGGCGCCCTCGTCGGAGCGGAGCTGTGGGAAGACAGCCGCGACGCGGGCAGTCAGGGAGCTGAGGCTCGATGCCGGGTCCTCCGGCGGGCTGTCTCCCCACAGCCCCAGGACCAGGTCAGCACGGGAGACGGGCCGGCCACCGGCGAGGGCCAGCATCGCGACGGCCGCACGCTCACGTTTGCCCGGCAGCTCGACACCGAGCTCGACCGGACCGAGCAGACGCACCTTCACGGCGGCAAGGCTAGAGGCGCAGGAGGCGCGGAGCACATGAGTAGATCAGGCCATCAGCTCGGCAGCCGGTCAGCCGGGAAGCCGCCGGTGGCGACAGGTCCCCAGCGCTCGGGCGTGATCCGGAGCAGCGACTTGCCCTGCTTCCGCATCGCTGCGCGGTAGTCGTCCCAGTCGGGGTGCTCGCCGGAGATGCAGCGGAAGTACTCCACCAGCCCGTCCTCGGCCTCCTTGCTCGGCGCTCTTTCGGGGCCCCCGCGGGGGTTCGTGTCCGGAGGAGCGGAGCGGGGAAGGTCCGGAGCCTCGTGGGGAAACATGTCGAGGACCTCTGCGGTGCCGTCGACCTGCACCCACGCGTCGTCCCACTCGTCGGAGAGGACGAGCACGCTGGCGCGCGGGTCGCGGCGCAGGTTGGTGGCCTTGGCACGGTCGGGGTACGTCGAGACGACGATCCGGCCGTCGGGGTCGACGCCGCCGCTGACCGGCGAGAGCTGAGGGCTCCCGTCGCCTCGGCGCGTGACCAGGATCAGGTGGTGGCGGGTCCGGACGAAGTCGAGCAGCTGCTCGCGCTCGACCCGAGTGTTCGTCGCGATCGATGGCATGCCACCACACTAGGTCCGGACGGCACGCGCGAGCTTGCTGTGCCGTGCTCGCCGATGCGGGTCCGAGGGCCTGCGAACCGTAAAGTTGATCCTTGTGCCCGAGACCGATCAGCGCCGTGAGGCGAACCTGCGCAACGTGGCGATCGTCGCGCACGTAGACCACGGCAAGACCACCCTCGTCGACGCGATGCTGCGCCAGGCGGGCGCGTTCACCGCTCACCAGGCCGAGATCGTCGGCGAGCGGGTGATGGACACCGGTGACCTCGAGCGCGAGAAGGGGATCACGATCCTCGCGAAGAACACCGCGGTCCACTACACCGGGCCCTCCGCGCCCGAGGGCATGACGATCAACATCATCGACACCCCCGGCCACGCCGACTTCGGGGGCGAGGTCGAGCGAGGCCTGTCGATGGTCGACGGCATCGTGCTGCTGGTCGACGCGAGCGAGGGCCCGCTCCCGCAGACGAGGTTCGTGCTGCGCAAGGCGCTGAACGCCGACATGCCGGTCGTGCTCGTGGTCAACAAGGTCGACCGCGGCGACGCCCGGATCGCCGAGGTCGTCGACGAGACCTACGAGCTGTTCATGGACCTGCTCGACGACGAGCACAGCCAGGACGCCCTCGACTTCCCCGTCATCTACGCCTCGGCCAAGGCCGGTCGCGCGTCGCTCGAGATGCCCGAGAACGGCGGCATGCCGGACAGCCCCGACCTCGAGCCGATGTTCAAGACCATCCTCGAGACGATCCCCGCCCCGACCTACATCGAGGGCGCGCCACTGCAGGCGCACGTCACCAACCTCGACGCCTCGGCCTTCCTCGGCAGGCTGGCGCTGGTCCGGATCCACCAGGGCTACCTGAAGAAGGGCCAGCAGGTCGCCTGGATGAAGCGCGACGGCACGGTGAAGAACGTCAAGATCACCGAGCTGCTGGTCACCGAGGGCCTCGAGCGCAAGCCGGGCGAGCAGGCCGGGCCGGGCAACATCGTGGCCGTCTCGGGCATCCCGGAGATCACCATCGGCGAGACCCTGGCCGACCCGGACAACCCGGTCGCCCTCCCCCTCATCCACGTCGACGAGCCGGCGATCTCGATGACCATCGGCACCAACACCTCGCCGCTGGTCGGCCGCGGCCAGAAGGGCACCAAGGTCACCGCGCGGCTGGTCAAGGACCGGCTCGACGCCGAGCTGGTCGGCAACGTGTCGCTCCAGATCCTCCCGACCGCGCGTCCCGACGCCTGGGAGGTGCAGGGCCGCGGCGAGCTGGCGCTGGCGATCCTGGTCGAGCAGATGCGGCGCGAGGGGTTCGAGCTGACCGTCGGCAAGCCGCAGGTCGTCACCCGCGAGATCGACGGCAAGGTCCACGAGCCCGTCGAGCGGCTGACCATCGACGCCCCGGAGGAGTACCTCGGCACCATCACCGAGCTGCTCGCCGCCCGCAAGGGACGCATGGAGCTGATGACCAACCACGGCACCGGCTGGGTGCGGATGGAGTTCCTGGTCCCGGCCCGCGGGCTGATCGGCTTCCGGACCGAGTTCCTCACCGACACCCGCGGCACCGGCATCGCCCACCACATCTCCGAGGGCTACGAGCCCTGGGCCGGCGAGATCCGGGGCCGCAGCAACGGCTCGCTGGTGGCCGACCGGGCGGGCGCGGCGACGGCGTACGCCATGACCAACCTGCAGGAGCGCGGCACCATGTTCGTGGAGCCGGCCACCGAGGTCTACGAGGGCATGATCGTCGGCGAGAACTCCCGCTCCGACGACATGGACGTCAACATCACCAAGGAGAAGCAGCAGACCAACATCCGGTCCGCCACCTCCGACAACTTCGAGAAGCTGGTCCCGCCGCGCAAGCTCTCGCTCGAGCAGTGCCTGGAGTTCTGCCGCGAGGACGAGTGCGTCGAGGTCACGCCGCTCACCGTCAGGATCCGCAAGCTGGTCCTCGACCAGAACGACCGCGCAAAGACCGCGAGCCGAGCGCGCAAGGGGAGCAAGTAGCCCGCGCCAGAACGGGTCCAGGCACCGTCATCTCGATCGGACGCGGCTGCCACGAAGCTCGTCGGGGGTGGTGAACCCCGAAGGGCCTCGGAGGGTGACCACTAGGTTGCGGGCATGTTCCTCGACCTCCAGCTCGACGTGCCTCCCGAGCGAGCCGCGGCCCGGGCCCGCGAGCTGGTCGACGCCGGCGCGGCCGGCTTGTTCACCTTCGAGGGGCCGCACGACGTGTTCCTGCCCCTGGGCGCGGCCGCGGCCGCCGGGGTCGAGACCGACCTCATGACCAACGTGGCGATCGCGATGCCCCGCTCGCCGATGCACCTCGCGCACACGGCCCACGACCTGCAGCGGATGAGTGGCGGCCGGTTCCGGCTGGGGCTCGGGTCGCAGATCCGGCCGCACATCGAGAAGAGGTACGGCGCCAGGTGGTCGCCGCCGGCGGCCCGGATGCGCGAGATCGTGCTGGCGGTGAAGGCGATCCTCGGCGCCTGGCAGGACGGCAGCCGGCTCGACTTCCGCGGCGAGCACACCCAGCACACGCTGATGCCGCCGACGTTCGTCCCGGGGCCACTCGAGTGGGGCCCGCCGCCGGTGCTGCTCGGCGCCCTCGGCCCGCTGATGACCCGCACGGCCGCCGAGGTCGCCGACGGGCTGCTGGTGATGCCCTTCCACAGCCACCGCCACGTGCGCGAGCGGACCCTGCCGGCGGTCGAGGAAGGGCTGTCGCGGCGCACCGACCCCGGCCCGTTCGCGCTCCTGCCCCAGGCGATCGTGGCGATGGGTCGGACACCGGACCAGCTCGCCGCCGCCACGCTCGGGGTCCGCGGCCTGCTGGCGTTCTACGGCTCCACGCCGGCGTACCTCCCGGTGCTCGACGTCGAGGGCTGGGGCGACCTCCAGCCCGAGCTCAACGCGCTCTCCAAGACCGGCTCGGTGGTGGAGATGATCGACCTGGTCTCCGACGAGATGGTCGACACCCTCGCCGTCCGAGGCACCCCCGAGGAGTGCGCCGCCGAGCTGCACCGCCGCTTCGGCGACCTCGCCGACCGGGTCTGCTGCTACTTCCCCGGCTATGACGCCTTGCCCGAGGACATCGCTGCGCTGGCCGCTGCGCTGCGATAGTCCCTGACGTTCTGACCTCCGACACGCGGGAGAAGCGTCCAGAACGTCAGGGACTATCCCGCCACGTCGTGGAGCGCCGAGATCGCGGCCACGTCGAGATCGAGGGTGAACCCGGCCGGTCAGCCGGTCAGCCGGCCACGCTCTCCATCATCCCGACCTCGTAGGAGCCGCCCAGGTAGTTCGCGATCACGCTGAGCCGGTTGGTGGCGTTGATCAGCGAGACCACCGAGATCAGCGCGACGACCTGGTCGTCGTCGTAGTGCTCGCGCACCAGGGCCCAGGTCTCGTCCGACACCCCGGGCCCGTCGGCCATCCGGGTGCCCTCCTCGGTGAGCGCGAGCGCGGCTCGCTCGGCCTCGGTGAAGACGGTGGCGTGCCGCCACGCCGCGACCAGGTGCAGCCTGAGGTCGGACTCCCCGTGGGCGGTCGCCTCCTTGGTGTGGATGTCGACGCACCAGCCGCACCCGTTGATCTGGCTGGCCCGCAGGTTCACCAGCTCCTGGACGGTCTTGGGAAGCGAAGACTGCTCGATCGCCAGGTTGACGTTGAAGAGCCTCTTGCCGATCCCGGCGCCGAGCTCGGTGGCCATGAAGTCGATACGGGGTTCCATCTCTGTGTCCTCTCGGTGTGCTTGACCTTGCGTCGTTCCTTGTGTTGGTCCGTGCCCTCATGGAGATGCCGGCGAATCGGTCGACGTGACAGGGGCGGCGCCGTGACGAGGACCATCGCCCCGAGGTGTCACAGAACCGGGGTGACCGGGGTCGGGTGCGTATGGCACGGTCAGAACAAGGGGAAGACCTGAGACCAGGGGACGGGACCCGAGATGGGTGAGCGAGCGATGGACAGCCCAGGAGACTCCGCGACCGAGACCTTCGTGGGCCTGCGCAACCTGCTGTTCACGGTCGCCTACGAGATGCTCGGCTCGGCCGCCGACGCGGAGGACGTCGTGCAGGAGACCTGGCTCCGGTGGTCGGGCGTCGACCACGGCGAGGTGCGCGACCCGCGTGCCTACCTGGTGCGGATCACCACGCGCCAGTCGCTGACCCGGCTGCGCACGCTGCGCCGGCGCAAGGAGGCCTACGTCGGACCGTGGCTGCCCGAGCCGCTGCTCACCGCTCCCGACGTCGCCGAGGACGTCGAGCTCGCCGACACCGTCTCGATGGCGATGCTGATGGTGCTGGAGACGCTCACCCCGACCGAGCGGGCGGTGTTCGTGCTGCGCGAGGTGTTCGCCGTCGACTACGACGAGATCGCGGACGCGGTCGACAAGAGCCAGGTCGCCGTCCGGCAGATCGCGCACCGGGCGCGGGCCCACGTCGCGGCTCGCCGCCCGCGGGTCGACGTCTCCCCGTCGGCGACCCGGGAGGTGCTCCAGGCGTTCCAGCGGGCCGTCGAGACCGGCGACCTGCAGGGGCTGCTCGACCTCCTGGCCCCGGGCGTGGTCATGCTCGCCGACGGCGGCGGAGTGGTCCAGGCGGCGCGGGTGCCCGTCGTCGGGGCGGACAGGGTGGCGCGCTTTCTCCGCAAGATCCCGCGCTCGGTGGTGCTCGAGCCGACCGAGGCCAACGGCCACCCGGCCCTGGTGGTCCGGATCGATGGCCGGCTCGACACGGTGATCGGCCTGCGCATCGACGACGGCCTCGTCACCGAGGTCTACGCCGTCCGCAACCCGGCGAAGCTCTCGCGCATGCAGGAGGAGACGGCCCTGCGCCGCTGAGCGGGCTCGACAGGAATAGTCAGATCGGGTCATATCTGACTCGGGCGGATCGGCTCCTAGGCCGGCATGACCGACCTGCTGCTGCCTGCCGTGGACGGTCTCGGGACCACACCGCTCGCCCGCCCAGACCTCCGCCCAGACCTCTGCCCAGACCTCTGCCCAGAGGTCGGCACAGACCCGCCCCACGCCCTACCTCGACTTCGACGTGTCCCACGCCGTCTCGACCTTCCGCCGGCTGGCGGGAGCGCTGCCCGGCACCGCGCTGCACTACGCCGTCAAGGCCAACCCCGACCCGACCCTGCTCGCGGCCCTGGCGGCCTCCGGCTGCCGCTTCGACGTGGCCAGCCCGGCCGAGATCACCGCCGCGCTCATGGCCGGCGCCGCGCCGGGCGACCTCGTCTACTCCAACCCGGTGAAGCGGCGCGAGGACGTCAGGTTCGCGGCCCGCCTCGGCGTGGACCTCTTCGTGGTCGACTCCCCCGGCGAGGTCGCCAAGGTCGCCGAGGCGGCGCCGGGCAGTCGCGTGCTGTGCCGCCTGGTCACCTCGGGCGAAGGGTCGGACTGGCCGCTGTCGCGCAAGTACGGCTGCTCGACCGGTGAGGCGACCGCCATCCTGCGCGAGGCGGCCCGGCTCGGCCTGCGCGCCGACGGCATCTCCTTCCACGTCGGCTCCCAGCAGCGTGACCCCGAGGCCTGGGCCGCCCCGATCGCCGCGGCCGCCACGGTCTTCGCGGCGCTGCGAGCCGACGGGCTCGAACCGTGGCTGCTGGACATCGGCGGTGGCTTCCCGGCCCGGCTCGACGACGGCTGCCCGCCACCCGAGGCCTACGGCGCGGCCATCGAGCGGCACCTCGCCGACGCGTTCGGCCACCACCGCCCGACCACCATCGCCGAGCCCGGCCGCGGGATCGCCGCGGACGCCGGCGTCCTCGTCACCACCGTGGTCGGCGTCCTGCACCGCGCCGGCACCCGCTGGGTCTTCCTCGACGCGGGCGTCTTCACGGGGCTGGTCGAGACCCTCGACGAGGCGATCCGCTACCCGCTGGCCACCGACGCCCCCGGCCCGACCGGGCCGTGCGTCCTCTCCGGCCCGACCTGCGACAGCGCCGACGTGCTCTACGAGCACGTGATGGTCGACCTGCCCCTGGCCCTGGCCGAGGGCGACCAGGTGCGCTTCCACTGCGCCGGCGCCTACACGGCGACCTACTCCACGGTCGGCTTCAACGGCTTCGCGCCCCTCACGTCGGTCGTCCGGGGATGACCTCCGGAGCGCACAGCCGGCCGGTGGTCGGTCGCCTGCTCGCGGCCTACGCCTGCAGCTCGGTGGCCATCGGACTCCCCTGGCCCCTGCTCCTGGTCCTGGTGTGGGACCAGTACGGCGACGGACCGCACGGGGCCCTGATCGTCGGCCTGGCCGGCGCGGCCCGGATGGCGCCGTACGTCCTGCTGTCGTGGGCGATCGGCTCGCTCGGCGACCACGTCCGCCGCGACCGCCTGGTGGTGGTCACGTCGGCCCTGCGACTGGTGTTCCTGCTGGCCGCGGCGGCCGCGGTGGCCGGCGGCCACATCGGGCTCGGTGTGCTGGCCGCGTCGCTCGCCGTGCTGAGCGGTACGCCGGCCTATCCCGCGATCGGGGCGGCGCTGCCCGGCCTGGCGGGTCCGCACCGCGCCCGCGCGACCGAGCTGCTGGTCACCATCGAGGTCTCGGCCTGGGTCGTCGGCCCCGCCCTGGGAGGGCTGCTGCTCGCCCAGGCGCTGCGGCCCTGGACGCTCGCGGTCGCTGCGGCGCTGGCCGGCCTGGGGCTGGCCTTCTCCACCGGGATCACCATCCCGGGCCCGGTGGAGAAGGCTCCCGACGCCGTGGCCGGGATGCTCCGCGAGGTGCTGCGCTGCCGCCCGGCGCTCGGTGCGCTCGGCCTGGCCGGCCTCACCAACGTCGTCGTCACCGTCACCGGCCTGGTGCTGCTGCCCCTGAGCGAGCACTCGTGGGGTCGTGGAGACGTGGGGTTCGGCATCGCCACCGCCTGCCTGGGGTTCGGGGCCCTCGGCGCGCCGCTGCTGGCCCGGCTCGCCCGCCGCTACGGGGGCGTCACGACGAGCCGTGGACTGGCCACGATCGCCCTCGCCGTCGCCCTCGTGGCGGCCACGCCGGTCCCGTGGCCCGCGCTGCCGCTGCTGGCCCTGGCCGGCGCCAGCGGGGTGGTGATCGAGAGCCTCCTGACCGGGACGCTCCAGGAGGCCGTCCCGGACCGCTACCGCGCCGGAGCGCTCGGCCTCGCCGACACGGTCATGGTCAGCGGCTGCCTGGTCGGGAGCCTGGTGGCGCCCACGCTCGCGCAGTGGGCCGGTGCCCGGCCGGCGCTGCTCGTGGTCGGCCTGTGCGCGCTGCTGCCGGTGGCCACCGTGCGGCTGCTCCCGACCCGTGGTCGCGCCACTGCCTACGATGCTGCGAGTGACCGAGCGGCAGCGGGACCCGATCCGAGAAGCGCACCGGCAGTGGGTGCGGCACGGGTGGCCTGATGCTGCGGACGGCATGGTGATGGTGACCTCGCTGGTCCGCACGCAGCAGCTGCTGATGGAGCGGATCGACGCGGTGCTGCGGCCGCTCGAGCTGACCTTCGCGCGCTACGAGGTGCTGCGGCTCCTGTCGTTCTCCTCGGCCGGCGCGATGCCGATGACCCGGCTCGGCTCGCTCCTCCAGGTGCACCCCACCTCGGTCACGTCCGCCGTGGACCGGCTGGAGCGGCAGGGGTACGTCGCCCGTCAGCGCCAGGCCGACGACCGCCGGGTGGTCCTGGCGGTCATCAGCGACGAGGGCCGGGCGGTCGTCGAGAAGGCCACCGACGGCCTCAACGGCGAGGTCTTCCAGAAGCCCGGCCTCTCCGCCTCGCAGCTCGCCGACCTCACCGCGCTGCTCGGCGTACTCCGCAAGGACGCCGGCGACATCGTCGACTGACCTCGCGGCTGGAGGGGTCCGTGAGTGGCGTACCCACCGGTAGCCCACTAGAATTACTTGGACGTCCAACCAATTGAGGTCCGAACAGATGAGCGAGCTCCACGTCCCGAAGCACCCGGTCCGGCTGGTGACCGCGTCCAGCCTGTTCGACGGGCACGACGCGTCGATCAACATCATGCGGCGGATCTTCATGAGCCAGGGGTGCGAGGTCGTGCACCTCGGCCACAACCGCTCGGTCCAGGAGGTCGTGGACGCCGCGATCGAGGAGGACGTCCAGGGGGTGGCCGTCAGCAGCTACCAGGGCGGTCACATCGAGTACTTCGAGTACCTCGTCGAGTCGCTGAAGGCTCGCGGCGCCGACCACGTCCACGTCGTGGGCGGCGGTGGCGGCGTGATCGTGCACGACGAGATCGACCGGCTCCGCAAGAGCGGCGTCACCATCTTCTCCCCCGAGGACGGCCAGCGGCTCGGCCTGCCAGGGATGATCAACAGCGTCGTCGCGGACCTCGACTTCGACCTCTGGGACAAGAAGCAGGTCACCGCCGACGCCGTGATCAGTGGCGACCGGGTCGCGGTCGCCCGGGCCATCACCGGCGTCGAGGAGGGCCGGCTCGGCCGCGACGTCCTCGACGCGCTGGGCGCGGCCGCCAAGCACGAGGTGCCGGTCCTCGGCATCACCGGCACCGGCGGCTCGGGCAAGTCCAGCCTCACCGACGAGCTCGTGCGCCGCCTGCGCATCGACCAGCAGGACAAGCTGCGCGTCGCGGTCGTCGCCGTCGACCCGACCCGGCGCAAGGGCGGCGGCGCCCTGCTCGGCGACCGGATCCGGATGAACAGCCTCGACGGCGACCGGACCTACTTCCGCTCGCTGGCCACCCGCGGCGCGCACGAGCTGCCCGACTACCTCGCCGACGTGATCACCGTGCTCAAGGCCGCAGGCTTCGACCTCGTCGTCGTCGAGACCCCCGGCATCGGGCAGGGCGACGCGGCCGTCGTGCCCTACGTCGACACGTCCCTCTACGTCATGACGCCGGAGTTCGGCGCGGCCAGCCAGCTCGAGAAGATCGACATGCTCGACTTCGCCGACGTCGTCGCGATCAACAAGTTCGAGCGCCGCGGCGCCGAGGACGCGATGCGCGACGTCGGCCGCCAGCTGGTGCGCAACCGGGAGGCGTTCGGCCAGCGGCCCGAGGACATGCCGGTCTTCGGCACCAGCGCCGCGACGTTCAACGACGACGGGGTCACCGCCCTCTACCAGCACCTCGCCGGGCTGCTCGGCGAGCACGGCCTGCACCTCGAGGAGGGCGCGCTCCCCCGCGTCGACGTCCACCACTCCTCGAAGATCCGGCAGGTCGTCCCGGCCGACCGGGTCCGCTACCTCTCCGAGATCACCGAGACCGTCCGCGCCTACCACGCCCGCACCGCGATGCTCGCGCACGCGGCCCAGCGCCTGCAGCGGGTCCAGTGGACCGCCGACGAGCTGGCCTCCGCGGGGGCGCCCGACGAGGCCGCCCGGATGGGCGGGGTCCCCGAGCTGCTGGACACGGTGCGCGAGCAGGTGCCCCAGGAGCTCGCCGACCAGATCGCCGGCTGGCCCGCCGTCGTGCAGGAGTACGCCGACGACCCCGGCCGCGAGTCGCTCTCCGGCAACCGGGTCCCCCGCGTCTCGCTGCCGGCGTACACCGACCACGGCGAGCTGGTGAAGTACTGGCGCCGCGAGAACCTGCCCGGCCGCTTCCCCTTCACGGCCGGCGTCTTCCCGTTCAAGCGCGAGAACGAGGACCCGGCCCGGATGTTCGCCGGCGAGGGTGACCCGGCGCGCACCAACCGCCGGTTCAAGGTGCTCTCGGAGGGGCTTCCGGCCGCGCGGCTCAGCACGGCGTTCGACTCGGTGACGCTCTACGGCCGCGACCCCGACGAGCGCCCCGACATCTACGGCAAGGTCGGCACCTCCGGCGTCAGCGTCGCCACGCTCGACGACATGAAGGAGCTCTACGACGGCTTCGACCTGCTCGCCCCCACGACGTCGGTGAGCATGACGATCAACGGCCCGGCGCCGACGGTGCTCGCGTTCTTCCTCAACACCGCGATGGACCAGGCGCGCGAGCAGGGGCTCGACCCCGAGGAGGCGCTGCGCACCGTCCGCGGCACCGTGCAGGCCGACATCCTCAAGGAGGACCAGGGCCAGAACACCTGCCTCTTCTCGACCGAGTTCTCGCTGCGCTGCATGGCCGACATCCAGGAGTGGTTCATCGAGAAGGGGGTCCGCAACTTCTACTCGGTCTCCATCTCCGGCTACCACATCGCAGAGGCCGGGGCCAACCCCATCAGCCAGCTCGCGTTCACCCTCGCCAACGGCTTCACCTACGTCGAGGCCTACCTCGCGCGCGGCATGGACATCGACGACTTCGCGCCCAACCTCTCCTTCTTCTTCAGCAACGGCATGGACCCGGAGTACTCCGTGATCGGCCGTGTGGCCCGCCGGATCTGGGCGGTCGCGATGAAGGAGAAGTACGGCGCCGGCGAGCGCTCGCAGAAGCTGAAGTACCACGTGCAGACGAGCGGCCGGTCGCTGCACGCGCAGGAGATGGACTTCAACGACATCCGCACCACCCTCCAGGCGCTGATCGCGATCTACGACAACGCCAACTCGCTGCACACCAACGCCTACGACGAGGCGGTCACGACGCCGTCGACCGAGTCCGTGCGCCGGGCGCTGGCGATCCAGCTGATCATCAACCGCGAGTGGGGGCTCGCCATGAACGAGAATCCCCTGCAGGGCTCCTACGTCATCGACGAGCTCACCGACCTCGTGGAGGCGGCGGTGCTCAAGGAGTTCGACGCGATCAACGAGCGCGGCGGCGTGCTCGGCGCGATGGAGACCGGCTACCAGCGCGGCCGGATCCAGGACGAGTCGATGCTCTACGAGCACCGCAAGCACGACGGCTCGCTGCCGATCATCGGGGTCAACACCTTCCGCCGCAGCGGTGGCGACGACGGGACCCCGGACCACGTGGAGCTGGCGCGGGCCACCGACACGGAGAAGGAGTCGCAGCTGCACCGCGTGCACGCCTTCCAGAAGGACCACGAGCAGGAGGCCACCGCCGCCCTCGCTCGCCTCAAGGAGGTCGCCGTGTCCGACGGCAACGTCTTCGCGGCCCTCATGGACGCCGCCCGCGTCTGCACGCTCGGCCAGGTCACCGAGGCGTTCTTCGAGGTCGGCGGGGCCTACCGGCGCAACGTGTGAAGCCAGTCACCCGCGTCGTCAGCCTCGTCCCGTCGATCACCGAGGCCCTGGCGTCCGTACGCCGCGAGGCGCTCGTGGGCGCGACGGACTGGTGCACCCACCCGGCCGACCTCGACGAGACGCTCGAGGCCAGGGTCCGCGGCACCAAGAACCCGAACCTCGAGACCATCCGTGCACTGCGGCCCGACGTGGTGGTCGCCAACCACGAGGAGAACCGCGAGCTCGACGTGCGCCGCCTGCGCGAGTCCGGCATCGAGGTGCACGTGACGAAGATCGAGACGGTGCCCGAGGCGGTCGAGACCTTCGAGCACCTCTTCGACGACGTGCTCGGCTGGGAGCGGCCGGGTTGGCTGGCCGAGGTGCGCGAGCAGTGGTGCGGACCGCTGCCCGAGGTCACGCAGACGGTGGCGATCCCGATCTGGCGCGACCCGTGGATGGTCGTCGGCGGGTCGACGTTCACCGGTGACCTCGCCCGACGCCTCGGCTGGGCGAACGCCTATGCCGACAGCACCGACCGCTACCCGAGGGCCGAGCCCGACGACATGGAGGCGAGGGGCGTCGACCTGGTGCTGCTGCCCGACGAGCCCTACGTCTTCACCGCGGACGACGGTCCCGAGGCGTTCACCACCACCGAGACCCGGCTGGTCAGCGGTCGGCTCCTCACGTGGTACGGCCCCTCCCTGCTCGAGGCGTGCTCCCTGGCCGCGCCGTCGGGCTGAGGGTCGGTCAGCCAGGCCGCACTCGCACCACGATCACAGCGGCAGCGGTCCGCGTCGGGTCCGCCGTTGATCGGGCCAGCAGGCGAAGGACCCTCTTGGCCCCGTCAGCGCCCACCCGTCGGGGTTCGGTGCGCCTCACGACCACTCGCAGCCGTTGCGAACCACCCGGCGCGAGCTGCCGCGTGGTCAGCCCCTCACCGAGCAGAGCGCGCGTCACGTCGACGCGCCCGAGCAGGTAGCGCACGCGGAGCGCCCGGTGGCCGCCCCGTGCCGTCAGCCGGAACGAGTCGGCGTACGTGCCCGTGTTGGTCAGCAGCAGGTGCGCCTTCACCTTGTCGGTCCGCACTGCCAGGTGCAGCCGTCGATCCGCCCATCCCGGCTGGTAGGACGCGGTCACGGAGTAGGAGCGCGTGACGGTCGTCGAGTTGCCCGCACCGTCGGAGGCGACGAGGTGCACGACGTGGGCGCCGGGTGTCGATGTGTCGAGCAGCCCGCCCGGCCGGAGGCTGCCGCCGCACGAGCGCAGCGAGGACCCACCGCGATCGGTGCAGCCGAAGTCGACCACCACTCGCTGCCCGACGGCGTACGACGAGGCGTCGGCCAGCGAGACCCGGTCGACCACCGGGAGATCGGCGTCGCGCGCCGCCATCAGGCTGGCCCGGTAGGAGATCAGCACCGGGTTGGGCGCCGGCGCGGCGAGGGCGACCTGCCAGAGCAGCCCGCCGCCGGCGTCGACCTCCTGGGCGAGCGCGTCCGTCTCGGCGGCCCAGCCGACCAACGTGTTGCCGTTGGACAGCCGCCGGGCCGAACCCATGAACCACGTGTAGAAGCCTGGTGGCTCGTAGGACCAGGTCAGCGTGGCCGTGTGCGCAGAGGTGTCGAGCGCGTACTCCGCGACCCGGCTCTGGCCCCGGGCCAGGAACGGGCCGTCGGGGTGGTCGGGGTCGACACACAGGTTGGCGTCGAACCCCGAACCGTCGTCGAAGACGAGCAGCTGGCCGTTCGGCAGCAGCGTGGCAGTGTGCTGGGCGCACGGCCCGTCGAACGGGTCGTCGACAAAGGTGAAGTCGCTCGCCCGGCCTCCGAGACGCCAGACGATGTCACCGGGCGCGTGGCCGTCGTGGGCGACGCTCGCGATCCGCAGGACCGCGCTGAGGTTGCGGAACGACGCCACGACGTCACCGTCCGGGAGGACCTGGATGGAGTTGAGGTGCGCGTAGTCCCAGATGCCGCCGGGGCCGGGGTCGGCCAGGGCGCTCTCGTCCTGCAGCCCCTGGCTTCCCCACCGGAACAGCTCCTGGCCGTCCACGCCGATGTGCTGAATGACCGACTGCCACTGGTTGGTCCCGGGGACCGGGTCGTAGGAGACCAGCCAAGCGGTCCCGTCAGGCTCCAGGATCGAGTCGTGGAGATCGGTGTTGACCAGGCCGGTGGTCTCCACCCGGCGGACCACCTGCCAGTGGTCGTCGAGCACGACCGTCGCGGCGCCCGTGCGGCCCGGGGTGGTCGTGGGCTCGGCGTAGGTGATGCTGCCGTCGGGCTGGTCCTTGAGGTCGTAGGCGTCCGGCGCCGCTCGCACGTGGGTGGGCACGCCGTTCCGGTCCACGGTGGAGACGTAGCGCGTCGAGCTGCTGATGATCGGGTTCAGGGTCAGCCCGACCACGCCGGCCGCCAGCCCCGGCGCCGGGCCGGTGGCGTCGAGCGCGGGGAACCCCGCCGGGAGGTAGATCAGCGCGTGCTCCTCCAGCCCGGCCGAGTCCTCGATGAACACCGAGACCTCGTCACCGTCGGTCAGCCCGCTCACGGTCGCCGTACCGCCCGGTGCCACCCGGCCGTCGACGCGCACCACTCCGGCGGCGTCCGTCGTCGTTGCGTGGACCGTGACCGTGCCCGCCGTCGCTGAGGTCGTGGTCAGGGCGTAGCGCTCCACCGCAGGGTCGTACGCCGGGTAGCTCGCGACACCGGCGCCGCTGACAGTGAGGGTGTGCACCGGACCCGGGGCCCTCGCTGCCGCCGCTGCCGCCGCAGGCCCGTCGGCCACCGGCGCCAGCGCGCCTGCCATGAGCCCACCGACCACCACGAGCACCACAGCGAGGAGACGAACCGGTCGGTGCGGCATGTGCGGAGTCTCGCACCAGGGCTCTCCGTGGTCCGCGACCACCACCGCACCGTCGACGGCGACCTGACCGGGAACGCGCGTTCGTCTTCACTCTGCCGCCTGCGACCGGCCAGCAGTCGGATGCGGCGTCGCGGCTAGGCCAGCCAGCGGCTCAGCAGCGTCCCTTCGTCCTCGAGCAGCAGCTCGAGCGTGAGGGGGAGGTCGACCGGCGGCCCGTCGGTGATCCGGGCGTGCTCACCGGCCAGCAGGCGAGGGACCACGGTCAGGTCCAGCTCGTCGACGACGCCCTCGGCGACCAGGCTGCGGAGGAGCTGGGGACCGCCCTCGCTGAGCAGGCTCGTCAGACCACGGTCGGCCAGGGTCCGCTTGAGCTCGACGAGGTCCACGCGGCGCTGACCGAGGACCAGCACGTGGTCGTCGCCGAGGAGGGCCCGGGTCTCGTCGAGGTGCTCGGCAGCCGCGCAGGTCGCCATCAGGACGCTGCCGGGATCGGCCTCGCGGAGCCCGGGCGGGACCTCGCCGCGTCGGCTGACCAGGACCAGTGGCTTGGACAGGTCTCGGTAGCCCTCGTCGCGAGCGGTGCCGGCACCGACCACGACGGCGTCGCAGAGCCGCCGCAGGGTGTCGAAGACCCGCTTGTCGGCGTCGTTGTTGATGCCGCCGCTCTTGCCGTCGGCGCCGGTCGCGGCGCCGTCGACCGTGCTGACCATGTTGACCCGCAGCCACGGCCGGGAGGGGACGGCGTAGAGCGCGTCGAGGTCGGCGTCGCTCTGCTCGCTCAGCTGTCGGACTTCCATCTCACCACCCAGTACTGCACACCGTACGGCGCGTCGTCGTAGTCGACCCGGGCCTCGCCCAGGTCATCCAGCTCCCCGAGCGCGACGAGCGCGTCGACGCTGGCCCACAGCTCCCGCGCCAGGTCGACGTCGACCGCCGGACGCCCGGCCCGCAGCGACTCCCCCAGCGCGGCGTCGAAGGCCTCGGCCCGCTCGTCGAAGTGGCCCGGCGCCTTCTCGGTGCGCATCGCCGAGCCGTTGGCGACCACGAGGTACGACGCCTCGTCGCCACTGTGGTCGGTCGCCTCCAGCAGGTAGGCCGCCACGCGGGCTCCCTGCGCGTCGGCCAGCACGGTGACCTCCGCGCCCAGCCCGGCCACCGCCCCCAGCGCGGCCGTCCGCAGCTCGGCGACCGGGTCCTCGATCCCGGCGTACTCCGGGAGCAGCGCCAGCACCCCCGGCACGAGCACCACCCGGGTCATGGCTTCATCACTGGATCCCCCGGATCGCCCGCTGCGGCTTCCGCCGCCCCGCGATCGTGTTGACCATGTCGACGGTCTGCCGGGTCTCGACGACCTGGTGGACGCGGTAGATGCGGGCACCGGCCAGCGCGCAGACCGCGGTGGCCGCCAGGGTGCCGGTGAGCCGCTCGCCCACCGGAAGGTCGAGGGTCTCACCGACGAAGTCCTTGTTGGACAGCGAGACGAGCACCGGCCACCCGGTCTCGACCATCTCGCCCAGACGCCGGGTGAGCTCGAGGGAGTGGAAGGTGTTCTTGCCGAAGTCGTGGGCCGGGTCGATCACGATCGAGTCCCGGGCCACGCCCGCGGCCAGCGCCCGCTCGGCGTAGCCCACGGTGTCGCCGATCGCGGACCGGACGACGTCGTCGTACTCGATCCGGTAGGGGCGGGTGCGCGGCGTGACGCCACCCGTGTGCGTGCAGATGATGCCGACGCCGTGCTGGGCCGCGACGTCGACCAGCTCGGGGTCGGCGCCGCCCCAGGCGTCGTTGAGCACGTCGGCGCCCACGGCGCAGACCGCGTCGCCCACCGAGGCCCGCCAGGTGTCGACCGAGATCACCACCGAGGGGAACGCCTCCCGCACGCGGGACACGAACTCGACCACGCGGCCCTTCTCCTCCTCCGCGCCGATCTCGACGCCGGGCGCGGCCTTGATGCCGCCGATGTCGACGATCTCGGCGCCCTCGGCCACGACCTGGGCGACCCGCTCGAAGGCCTTGTCCTCCTCCCAGGTCGCGCCCTTGTCGAAGAACGAGTCCGGGGTCCGGTTGACGATCGCCATCATCAAGGTGGCCTCGTCGGCGAAGGCGTGGCGGCCGAGCCGGAGCGTCACCTCTCCACCACGTCCACCACGTCCACCAGGTCCACCGCCGGTGGCCGCTCGAAGCTGACCGACTCCTCGGAGGGTTCGTGGCGCACGCCGGAGCGCGCGAGCGCCACCGCGATGATCTGGGTGGCCATGCCGCTCAGGTCGCTCAGGCTCTGGTGCCGGTGCGCGCGGGTGCCGAGGTCGACCTGGGCCAGGGCGCCGAGGCCGTGCGCCCGGACCGTGTCGACGAGCGCGGCCAGCTCGACTGCGTAGCCGGTCGGCACGCGCAGCGTCTCGAAGAGGGAGCGGCGGATGGCCCACTCGCCGGCCAGCGGCTGGAGCACGCCGCCGAGCTCGGGGAAGAGCAGCCGGATCAGCGGCCGTGCCACCAGCTCGGTCACCCGGCCGCCCTCGAACGGGATCGCCGTCTCGCCCTGGAGCATCGGACGCTCGTAGCAGCCCTTGACCAGCTGGACCTCGGGCCTGGTGAGCAGCGGCCCCAGGAGTCCCGGCACGAAGTGGGTGTCCCAGTCGAGCAGGTCGGCGTCCATGAAGACGATCACCTCGCCGCTGGTGACGAACATCGACTTCCACATCGCCTCGCCCTTGCCCGGCACCGTGCCGAGGTCGGGGCGGATCTCGGCGGCCCGGTGCACCACGGCGCCGGCGTCGGTCGCCACGTCGTAGGTCGCGTCGGTCGAGTCGGAGTCGATGACCACGATCTCGTCCAGCAGCGCCACCGTGTCCATCAAGGCCTCGCGCACCCGGGTGACGACGTCACCGACGGTCGCCGCCTCGTTGCGGGCCGGCACGACCAGGCTCACCGCCCGTCCGGCCTTGGCCTCCAGCAGGGACTCCAGCGTCCAGTCGTCCCAGTGGTGGGTGTTGCGGTCGGACCACGAAGCCCCCTCCGCCACCATGCTGACGAGGTTAGGCGGACACCCGCGGTCGGCCGCAGCCGGGTGCAGCCGGGTTCAGCCGGCCCAGATCTCCTGGAGCCCGGCCGGACGGCTGCCGATCTTGCCCTCGCGCAGCTCCCACGACGCCCACGGCCCGGACAGCGAGCCGATCCTGGCGTCGTCGACGCGGGTCACGAGACCGTTCGGGTCGGTCACCCAGATCGTGCTGTCGCGCCGCACCATGTTGAACGACGCCGAGTGACCGACCTGGGCGTAGGTCCCGTGCGTGATCGTCGACTGGCCGTTGGCATCGAGCGCGACCAGCTGCCACGCGCCCGGCTGGACCGTCAGCCGCATCCCGGTGCGCGGCTGCTGGAGCCCGGAGGTGTCGAGGACCGAGGTGTGCCACGCGGTGATCGCCGCCGAGCCGGAGTGGTTGGGCGCGAACAGCACCCGCGCCCCGATCGTGCGGACGTCGGTCTTCATCCACTTCTCGAGCCAGCTCACGGCCTTCGGAGCCTCGGCCGGGCCGTGGGTCATCAGGCGGTCGACGACGCCCAGCGGCCAGGCCATCTGCCCGGTCTCGCGGAAGCCGGCGCCGACCGGCCAGCTGTCGCCGGTGGCGAAGTTGCTGCGCATCGTGGGACGGATCCGCGGCGCCTCGACGATGCCGCCGTTGGGCGCCGGCGCCCCGGTGGCGGCCGGCTCGCTCGCGGGCGTCTGTGACGCGGGGGCTTCCGATGACGGGGCCGGCGCCGACGAGGCGACCTGGCTCGGCTCGGCGTCGGGGTCGGGGAGCGTGGACGCCGGACCCGGCTTCGGGTCGGTGGCCACGGCCCCGTCCGGCGTCTCGTCGGTCCGCATGTGGGTGAGGCCGATGATGGCCACGCCGGCGATGAGGACGACGTTCAGCAGCATGACCAGCTTGCTCCAGCTGGTCCCTCCTGGGCGCTCGGTCGTCGCGGGGACGGGACGCTCGGGTCGCCTTCCGTTGCCGCCGGTGACCTGGGTGCCGTCGCCACGGTTCGGAGCCGTCGTCGTCACCCGTGTCCTCCGATTCGGTCCGGCCGTGTCTCGATCAGGTCCTGTCCCGGACCGAGCCTCCGGAGCCCCTCGATTGTCACCGGGTGAACCGGAATCGACAACCAGAATGACTAGACCGTGGAGAAGTCGTTGCCCGGCCGAGGCTCGGCCGCGAGCCCAGCCGGATCCACGCTCGGGCTCAGCCCGGGCTCAGGCCAGGAAGGTGCGTACGGCGACCGCGAGCGCCCGTGCGTAGCGCGACTGACCGCGCGCAGACGTCATCACCGCGGCCTCCGCCCTGTCGCGCATGTTCCCGGCCTCCAGCATCACGACCGGAACGTTGGAGAGGTTCAGGGTGCCGAGGTCCGAGCGCTCGTCGAGGCCGTCCCCGCCGGCGATGTAGTTGGCGACCGAGAAGCCCCTCCTCACCAGCGCGTCCTTCGTGATCAGCGCCAGCCGCCTCGAAGGCCCGAAGATGTCGTCGGTCCAGGGCGCCCGGTCGGGCGGGTGGATCACGTGGAAGCCGTGCGCGCCGGCGGACAGCGAGCCGTCGCCGTGGATGCTGATCTTCAGGTCGGCGTGCCCACCCGATCGCAGCGTGTTGCCGGCCCGGCCGCGGACGTCGATGCACGGCCCCCACTTGTCCTCGCGGTTGGACCTCCGGGTCAGCACCACCCTCGCGCCGGCCTTCTCGAGCTTGGCCTTCAGCCTGAGCGTCACGTTCCAGGCGAAGGTCGCCTCGGCGTACCCGCCGTTGGTCGCCGTCCCGGTCGTGTTGCACGGCTTGCTGAACCCGCCGGCCTCGACCGGTCGGTTGATCTCCGCCGGGAAGTTGTGGTTGCCGAGCTGGTGGCCGGGGTCGATCACGATGACCCTGCCCGCGAGCGCGCCGGACCGCTTCGCCACCGCGGGTTGATGAGGGCGTTCCGGGCCCGTCTCGAATCCCTGGCCGCCGGGGGCGGGGACGGCCAGCGCGGCCAGCAGCAGGCCGATGAGGAAGCTCACGCTGTCTCGGGCTTCCCGCGGAAGCACGAGCCGTCAGCGCGGTGCGCCCGCTCCGCGTGGTTGCGTGGGGTGGTCATTCGTAGCCCAGGATCTCCTGGCGCTTCTCGCCCCAGGCCAGGGCCGAGGCGATGGCCTCCTCCAGCGAGAGCTCGTGCTGCCAGCCGAGCAGCTCGTGGGCGCGGTCGACGTTGGCGAAGGCGCCGGGCACGTCGCCGGGCCGCGAGGGGGCCTCGCGGGTCGGGACCTCGCTGCCGAAGACCTGCTCGAAGGCCACGATCAGCTCGCGGACGGTGACGCCCGCCCCGGTGCCGATGTTGATGACGACGCTGGGCTCACCGGCCGCGGCCAGCACCTCGTCGAACCGCTCGACCGCGCGCACGTGGGCGCGGGCCAGGTCCCAGACGTGGACGTAGTCGCGGATGCCGGTGCCGTCGCGGGTCGGGTTGTCGGTGCCGGTGATCGTGAACGCGTCCTTCTGGCCGCGCGCCGCCATCACGAGCTGGCCGAGCACGTGGCTGGGCTCCTTGGCGTAGATGCCCGACTCGAGGTCGGGGTCGGAGCCGATCGGGTTGAAGTAGCGCAGGATGATCGCGCGCAGGTCGGTCGCCGCGGCCATGTCCCCCAGGACCTGCTCCATCATCAGCTTGGTCCGGGCGTACGGCGAGCCGGGCGCGAGCGGGTCGGCCTCGGTCACCTCGAAGTCGTTCGTGCCCTGGGGGACGGCGTAGAGGCTGGCCGAGCTCGAGAAGAGCACCCGGGGCTTCCCGAGCTGCTCGAGCTGGTCGAAGAGCTCGAGGGACTTCGCGACGTTGTCGCGGTAGTACTCATAGGGCTGCGCCACCGACTCGGGCACCACGATGCGGGCCGCCATGTGGATGGTCGCGTCGAGGTCGGGGTGCTCCTCGACGATCCGGGTGATCAGCGCCCGGTCGGCGATGTCGCCCTCGTAGAACACCCGGTCGCGGACGAAGACCTGCGGACCGGTCAGCAGCGAGTCGAGGATCACCGGCACGTGGCCGGCCTGCTCCAGCGCCTTGGCCGTGACCGAACCGATGTAGCCGGCACCGCCGGTGACCAACACCTTCATGGGCTCACCTTCATGGGGTCAGCGTAGGCGGGGCCGGCGCCCCCGTCAGATCGGCGCGGAGCGCAACGTCCGGCCGACCAGGACGGCCAGCGGGAGGGGCAGGACCAGCCACGCCGACAGTGCGAGGGCGATCGCGATCGTGGTGGTCACCTCGAAATTGTCCGTCGCGACCGGCCATTTCGCGTGCAGCTCGGGCCACGGGCGAGTAACGATCCTCTCACGCGGGTAACTGGCGAAGATCTTCCTGTGGAGGCGAGCGCGGCCGGCTGCACAGCCTGTGCACCCACTGGTCCAGACCGGGCACCAAGCAACTGCTTGGGGTGTAACCCCTCACCTGGCTACCCGTTGGTAATCCCGTGAGTGAGCGCGGACTCGGGGCTGACGCGGGATGACCCTGCTCGCCGAGAGCCGCCTCTCCCTCGTCGCCGGCGCCCCGCACCGGGCGCTGGGGTACCTGGCTCCCACGGCGTTCCTCACCGACTTCGTCGCCGTCTGCGTCGCCGGAGCGGCCGCCACGCTGGGCCGCGACCGGCTCGCGATCTTCGACCCCTCGATCGTCCAGGTCTCCGACACCCTCGGCCTGGCCGGACCGCTGATCATGGGCGGCTGGCTGCTGATGCTGTGGCTCGTCGGCGGCTACTCGAGCGACGTCTTCGGCGCGGGCACCGACGAGTACAAGCGGGTGCTCAACGCGAGCGTGCTCGCCGCCGGGCTGGTCGGGGTCTGTGCCTACCTCGCCAAGTTCCAGCTCTCCCGCGGCTTCTTCCTCCTGCTCTTCACCATCGGCGTGCCGACTCTGATCCTGGGCCGGTTCCTGCTGCGCCGCGCCCTCTACGCCGCCCGGACCCGCGGGGCGCTCCAGCAGCGGGTGGTCATCGCCGGGTCCCCCTCGCACGTCGACGAGGTGGCCCGCGTCCTGCGCCGCGAGAAGTGGCTCGGCTACGACGTCGTGGGGGCGCTCGTCCCGCCGGCCGACGGCACGTCCGAGCCCTGCCCCGGCGTACCCGTGATCGGCACGCCCGACCAGCTCCTGAGCGCGGTCGAGCTCGCCGACGCCGACGTCATCTTCATCGCCGGGGGTGCCCTCGACTCGTCCGCGCAGCTGCGCCGGATCGCGTGGGAGCTCGAGGAGCGCGACGTGCAGGTCATCGTGGCGCCGAGCGTCACCGACGTCTCGGCCGAGCGGGTCAGGGTCCGCCCGGTCGGCGGGCTGCCTCTCATGCACCTCGACAAGCCGCGGGCGGTGCACGCCTCGCGTGCCGGCAAGCGGTTCTTCGACATCGTCGGGTCGCTGGCGCTGCTGGCGCTCTTCGCGCCCCTGCTCCTCGTCTCCGCGGTGTGGGTCAAGCTGCACGACCGCGGCCCGGTGCTCTTCGCGCAGGAGCGGACCGGACGCGACGGGTCGACGTTCCGCTGCTTCAAGTTCCGCTCGATGGTCGTCGACGCCGAGGCGCGGCTGGCCGAGCTGCACGCCCGCACCGGCTACCTCGAGGGCCTGTTCAAGATGGAGGACGACCCGCGCATCACGCGGCCGGGTCGCTGGCTGCGCCGCTACTCCATCGACGAGCTGCCCCAGCTGTTCAACGTGCTGCGCGGCGAGATGAGCCTGGTCGGTCCGCGGCCGCCGCTGCCGACCGAGGTGGCGCGCTACGCCAAGGACACCGTCCGCCGGCTGCGGGTCCGTCCCGGCATGACCGGTCTCTGGCAGGTCTCCGGCCGCTCCGACCTCGCCTTCGACGAGGCGGTCCGGCTCGACCTCTACTACGTCGACAACTGGTCGATGCTCCAGGACCTCACGATCCTGGCCCGCACCCTCGGCGCCGTGCTCGGCACCAGGGGCGCCTACTGAGCCACGCGCTCCCCAGGCATCCGCGAGACTGAGCGCATGTCACCCCGCCGCGCGCTGATCACCGGCGTCACCGGCCAGGACGGCAGCTACCTCGCCGCGCGGCTGCTCGCGGACGGCGTCGAGGTGCATGCCCTGTCGCTGCCCGGCGACGCACCGTCCGACGACGTACGCGCGCACGTCGGTGACGTCGCGGACGTCGAGGGCACCCGCGCGCTGGTCCTGGAGGTCGAGCCCGACGAGGTCTACAACCTGGCCGCGGTCAGCTCGGTCGCGCGCTCGTGGGAGGAGCCCGAGCTGACCGCGCGCGTCAACGGCCTCGCCGCCGTCGGGCTGCTCGAGTCGGCCTGGCAGCTCCAGGAAGGCGCCGGCCGCCCGGTGCGGTTCGTGCAGGCCTCCAGTGCCGAGATCTTCGGCCTCCCCGACCGGTCACCCCAGGACGAGGACACCCCGATCCGCCCGGTGAACCCCTACGGCGCCGCCAAGGCCTTCGCGCACCTGATGGTCGACGTCTACCGCCACCGCGGCCTGGCGGCCACGAGCCTGGTGCTCTACAACCACGAGTCGCCCCGCCGGCCCGAGCAGTTCGTGACCCGCAAGATCACCGCCGGGGCGGCTGCCATCCGCGCGGGCACGGCCTCGCGCCTCACGCTCGGCAACCTCGCCGCCGTCCGCGACTGGGGCTGGGCCCCGGACTTCGTCGAGGCGATGGTGCTCGCTGCCCGCGCCGAGAGCGCTCGCGACTACGTGGTGGCCACCGGCGAGAGCCACTCGGTGGAGGAGTTCGTGGCCGCGGCGTTCCGCTGCGTCGGCATCGACGACTGGTCGTCCTACGTCGAGGTCGACCCGGCGCTGTTCCGCCCGGCCGACGCGCAGGCACTCACCGGCGACGCCACCCGCATCCGCACCGACCTCGGCTGGTCCCCCACCGTCGGTTTCGAGGACGTCGTACGCCGGATGGTGGAGGCCGACCTGGCCCGGATCACCTCCGGCTCGGGATAGTCCCTGACGTTCTGGCGGCTGGTCCGGCGTGTCGCTGGCCAGAACGTCAGGGACTATCGCGGCGGGTCAGCCGGCGGGAGCCAGCGACGGCACGTGGGTGACCTGGTCCCAGCTGAAGACGTAGCTGCCGCCACCGGCGGGGACCGCGAGGGTCAGGTTGCTGCCGCCCGCGGCACCGCCCGCGCCGTAGTTGACGTCCCACGAGTCGTTGATCGCGACCTTCCACTCGTAGTCGCCGGCCGGCAGCGTGTACGTCGCGTGCCACTTGCCGTCCGTCGTGTCGAAGGCGAGGTGCGTGTCGGCGCACCCAGGCTGCCAGTCGTCGGGGCAGCCGAGCTCCGACTGCAGGCTGCCGACCACCGTCACCGAGCCGACCGCCGGCTGCGGCGGCGCGGTGGTCACCGTGGTCGGCGCACTGGTGGCCTGCACGACGCCGTGCTCGCGCAGGATCGCGCGGTAGCGGACCGACGTACCGAGCGGCAGTGCCGAGACGTCGTCGGTCGCGGTGTACGCCGGCGCCGAGCCGTCCGTGCCGAGGCTGGTCCACGGGCCGCCGGCCACGCTGCGCTGGAACTCCACGGACTGCAGCGGCCGCTCAGGGTCCACCGTCGCGGTGAGCGCCACGGGGTCGATGCGACTGACCGTGCCGCCGTCGGCCGGCCTGCTCATGACGACCTGCGTCCGCGGCACCTTCGTGCTCCGGGTCGCCGAGCCGCGGGTGTGGCCGGCGTTGTCGAGCACCGCCGCGCGGTAGGAGACGTCTCGGTCCGGCGCCAGCGAGGAGACGTCGTCGTAGACCTGGTAGGGCGCGGAGTCGTCGACACCGATCGTCCGCCAGCTCCCGTGGCCGAGCTTGCGCTGGAAGGTCACCTCGTAGAACGAGTCGCCGTCCACGTGCGCCGCGACGTGCATCCTGCCGTGCGACTCCGCCGCCGGACCGGGCTCGTCGAGGCCGATCTTCGGGGCGGAGTGCGAGCGCGGGATGCGGTCGTCGGACACGTAGACCGCCGTGGACAGCCCCGGAAGGCTCACGGGGAGGGTGCGGTCACCGCGCGTGGTCAGACCGGCCGGCCCGGCGCCGTACACCTTGGTGAAGTGGCCCTTGCGCAGGAACGTCGGCACGCCGGCGGACGCCGTCGACTCGCTGTTGTTGAGCGCGACGACGTACTCCTTCTGGTGCCTGCGATCGATCCGCGAGAAGGCGAAGACCCCAGGTCCGCTCGATGCGTGGCGGACCTGCTCGGCGCCGTTGCGGAGTGCCGGGCGCCGGGCCGTGAGGTCGGCCAGCGTCCTGATCGACTGGTACATCGGGTGGTCGGTGACGAAGTTGTCCTGGGCGGGCGTGCGGTCGGTGCCGATCTGGTCGTCGGACTGGTACTCCGGCACCTGGCTCGCGAACATCGTCTGCCGGGCGAGCTGGTCGCCGCCGGTGCCGGTGAAGCCCTGCTCGTCGCCGTAGTAGACGACCGGGTTGCCGCGCGAGAAGTACATGAGCTCGTGCGCCAGCCGGTCGCGGGCGAGCAGCTCGGCGTCACCCGCTCCGGCGTTGTCGGCCTTGAGGAAGCTCCCGATCCGGCCCATGTCGTGGTTGCCGAGGAAGGTCGGCAGCTCATAGACGTTGGAGTCGCGGTCGGTGTACCAGTCGTCGTTCGCGAAGAACCGCGCGAGCTGCTGGTTGCCGAGCCCCTTCGACGCGAACCCGCGCGCGGCGTCCTGGAACGGGAAGTCCAGGATCGCCTGCATCCGGTCGTGGGTCGTGTAGTGCGAGGTGAAGCTCTTCGCGCCCGCGTCGCTGCCGTCGAGGGCGACCTCGCCGAACATGAAGAAGTCCGGGTTGCCGTCCTGCCTGGCGATCGACTGCATGCGCGGTCCGAACTGCTGCCAGAACTCGTCGTTGACGTGCTTCATGGTGTCGATCCGGAAGCCGTCGATGCCGAAGCCCTCGACCCACGCCTGGTAGATGTCGACCATCCCGTCGACCACCTCCGGCCGCTCGGTGAAGAGGTCGTCGAGGCCGAAGAAGTCGCCGTACTGGCTGTCCTCGCCGGTGAAGGTCGTGTTGCCGCGGTTGTGGTACATCGTCACGTCGTTGAGCCAGGCCGGCGACTTGAGGTCCGTCTCGTCCGACGCGAGCACGGGGTTATAGGGGAACGACGTGCTCGGGTCGAGGGAGGGAAAGCTGTCGGTGCCCGCGTAGTCGCGGTCGTCGAACGGCTGGCCGCCCGCGGTCTCGTACGGCGAGGTGTCCTTCGAGACGTACGCCGTGCGGTCGCCCTCGGTGTAGCCGATCACGTCCGCGGTGTGGTTGGTGATGATGTCGAAGAAGACCTTCATCCCGCGCGCGTGGGCGGCGTCGACGAGGTCGGTGAGGTCCTGGTTGCTGCCGAGGTGCGGGTCGACCTGCGTGAAGTCGGTGATCCAGTAGCCGTGGTAGCCCGCCGACGGCCCGTCCTCGAGCTGGACCGCCTTGTTCTTGAAGATCGGCGTCAGCCAGATCGCGTCGGTGCCGAGCCCCTGCACGTAGTCGAGCTTCTCGCGCAGCCCCTCGAGGTCACCGCCGTTGTAGAAGCCCTTCCTGGTCGCGTCGAACCCGCTGACGAGCGGGTCACTCCCCAGCCCGCCGGTGTCGTTGGCCGGGTCGCCGTTCGCGAACCGGTCGCCCATCACGAAGTAGAAGTCCTGGTCGCTCAGCCCCGGCCGCGGCGCGTGCCGCGCGTAACGCCCGTCGGAGTGCCCATGACCGTGGCCGTGTCCATGATCGTGGCCGTGCCCCTGACCCTGCGCATGACCCTGCGCATGACCGGGCAGCCCGTGGCGAGCGGGCGGGGCCGTGGCGGTGACCGGCGCGGCGACGCCGAGAGCGAGGACGGCCGCAATGGGTGCGGCAAGCAGACTGCGCATGGTTCCCTCCCGAGATCTGGACCACCAGCGCTTCGCACACTAGTGCCCAGCGCACGCTCGGGACACTGGCCCGTGGCCCCTGCGCGGCAAGAGACAAGGCTGGGGTTGGGGCAGGGTGGCGGTCAGCGGTGGTCGAGCAGCCCCAGCAGGTAGGTGCCGTAGCCGCTCTTGACCAGCGGCTCGGCCAGCTCGAGGAGGCGGGTGTCGTCGATGAAGCCCATCCGCCAGGCGACCTCTTCGGGGCAGCCGATCTTGAGCCCCTGGCGGTGCTCGATGGCGCGGACGTAGTTGCTGGCCTCGTTGAGGTCGTCGACGGTGCCGGTGTCGAGCCAGGCGGCACCGCGCGGGAGCACCTCGACCTGGAGGCGGCCCTCGTCGAGGTAGGTGCGGTTGAGGTCGGTGATCTCGAGCTCGCCGCGGGCCGAGGGCTTGAGGGCTGCGGACTTCTCGACGACGTCGGAGGCGTAGAAGTAGAGGCCCGGGACGGCGAAGTCGCTCTTGGGCTGGGCCGGCTTCTCCTCCAGCGACAGGGCCAGGCCCTGCTCGTCGAACTCCACGACGCCGTAGGCCGTGGGGTCGGCCACGCGGTAGCCGAAGACGGCGGCGCCGTCGAGGTCGTCGAAGCGGTTGAGCCGGGCGCCGAGCCGGTCGCCGTAGAAGATGTTGTCGCCGAGGACCAGCCCGACCCGGTCGTCGCCGACGTGGTCGGCGCCGATGATGAACGCCTGGGCCAGGCCGTCGGGGCTGGGCTGCACGGCGTAGGTGATGCGGACGCCGAACTGAGAGCCGTCGCCCAGCAGCCGGTGGAACTGCTCGGCCTCGTGGGGGGTGGTGATGACCAGCACGTCCTGGATCCCGGCCAGCATCAGCGTGGTGAGCGGGTAGTAGATCATCGGCTTGTCGTAGACAGGCATCAGCTGCTTGCTCACCGCGAGGGTGATGGGGTGCAGCCGTGAGCCCGTGCCGCCGGCCAAGATGATTCCGCGCATGAGCGTTCACCCTAGTTAGGTGGGAGCGCCGGGAGAAATTAGGCTGATCGCCCGTGGCTGACCTTCTCGTGACCGGTGGTGCCGGGTTCATCGGCTCCAACTTCGTGCACCACGTCGTGAACAACACCGAGCTGTCGGTGACGGTGCTCGACAAGCTGACCTACGCGGCGAGCCGCGAGTCGCTCGAGGAGCTCCCCCAGGACCGGGTCGAGCTGGTCGTCGGCGACGTCGCCGACGCCGCCCTGGTCGACAAGCTGTTCTCCGACCACGGGTCGGCCGTGCACTTCGCGGCGGAGTCGCACAACGACAACTCCCTCGACGACCCGGGCCCGTTCATCCAGACCAACATCGTCGGCACCTTCACGCTGCTCGAGGCGGCCCGCCGGCACGACGTACGCCTCCACCACGTCTCCACCGACGAGGTCTACGGCGACCTCGACCTCGACGACCCGAAGCGGTTCACCGAGGACACGCCCTACAACCCGTCCTCCCCCTACAGCGCCTCCAAGGCCGGCTCCGACCACCTGGTGCGCGCGTGGGTCCGCAGCTTCGGCGTCCGCGCGACGATCTCCAACTGCTCCAACAACTACGGCCCCTGGCAGCACATCGAGAAGTTCATCCCCCGGATGATCACCAACCTCATCGACGGCGTGCCGCCCAAGGTCTACGGCGACGGGCTCAACGTCCGCGACTGGATCCACGCCGACGACCACTCCTCGGCGGTGCTCGCGATCCTCGACAGGGGCAGGTACGGCGAGACCTACCTGATCGGGGCCGACGGGGAGCGCAACAACCTCCAGGTCGTGAAGGCGCTGCTCGGCCTGTTCGGCCGCTCGGAGGACGACATCGAGTTCGTCACCGACCGCGCCGGCCACGACCGCCGCTACGCCATCGAGTCCGGCAAGCTCCGCTCCGAGCTGGGCTGGTCGCCGCGGTTCCAGGACTTCGAGGCCGGCCTGACCGACACCGTCGAGTGGTACCGCGCCCGCGAGGACTGGTGGCGCCCGAGCAAGCAGGCCACCGAGGCGTTCTACGCCACCAAGGGCCAGTGAGCGCCCCCGTGGAGCTCTCCGTCGAGAAGACCGCGATCCCCGGACTCCTCGTCGTCCGCCTGCCGCTCCACGAGGACAACCGCGGCTGGTTCAAGGAGAACTGGCAGCGGGCGAAGATGACCGCCCTCGGGCTGCCCGACTTCGGGCCGGTCCAGCACAGCGTCGCCTACAACGCCCGGCGCGGGGTGACCCGGGGCGTGCACACCGAGCCGTGGGACAAGTTCATCAGCATCGCGCACGGCCGGATCTTCGGTGCCTGGGTCGACATGCGCGAGGGCGACAGCTTCGGCGAGGTCTTCACGATCGAGGCGGACCCGTCGGTCGCGGTCTTCGTCCCCCGCGGCGTCGGCAACTCCTACCAGGTGCTCGAGGACGGTACGACCTACTCCTACCTGGTCAACGACCACTGGCGGCCCGGGCTCGCCTACCCGGCGCTCAACCTGGCCGACCCGACCATCGCGATCCCGTGGCCGATCCCCCTCGCCGAGGCGGAGATCAGCGACAAGGACAAGACCACGCCGATGCTGACCGACGTCGTGCCGATGGCGCCGCGCAAGACCCTCATCGTCGGCTCCAAGGGCCAGCTCGGCACCGCGCTGCAGGCCGACTTCCCCGGCGCTGACCTGGTCGACCTCGACGAGCTCGACGTGACGGACGCGAAGCAGGTCGCGGCCTGGCCGTGGAACGAGTACGGCCTGGTGCTCAACGCCGCCGCCTACACAGCGGTCGACGCGGCCGAGACACCCGAGGGGCGGCGCACGGCATGGGCGGCGAACGCCGGCGCCCCCGCGACGCTGGCCCGGCTCGCGGCCGAGCACCGGTTCACCCTGGTGCACTACTCGAGCGAGTACGTCTTCGACGGCACGGTCGACCCCCACTCCGAGGACGAGCCGCTCTCCCCGCTCGGCGTCTACGCCCAGACCAAGGCGGCCGGGGACGTCGCCGTGGCCGTGGCTCCCCGCCACTACGTGGTGCGGACCTCGTGGGTGATCGGCTCGGGCAAGAACTTCGTGCGCACCATGCAGCAGCTCGCGGCGAACGGCGTCAGCCCCTCGGTCGTCCACGACCAGGTCGGCCGGCTCACCTTCACCGACGAGCTGTCCCGCGCCACGCGGCACCTGCTCGACGTCCAGGCGCCGTACGGCACCTACAACGTGAGCAACGGCGGCGAGCCGACGTCGTTCGCGGACGTCGCGCGGTCGGTCTTCGAGCTGTCCGGCCGCCCCGCCACGGACGTGTCCTCGGTGACGACCGAGGAGTACTTCGCGGGCAAGGACCTCGCGCCACGGCCGCTGCACAGCGTGATGGACCTCTCCAAGCTGCGCGCCACCGGCTTCGAGCCCGAGGATGCGCGGGTCGCGCTCGAGAGGTACGTCGGGGCTAACGCCGGCGCGTGAGCCCGGCCAGCGCGGGACGCACGTCGACCAGGTAGACGAACGCCGCGATGGTCGAGACCAGGCTCAGGGTCAGGCCCCCCACGGGGATGAAGGTCAGCGCCACGCCCAGGCCGAGGATCACGCACCAGGCCACCTTGGTGAGCTTGCCGGCCGCCTCGTAGGACTCGCTGGAGTACATCAACGCGCTGCCGAAGGCATAGATCTTCACCGCCAGCAGGGCGAAGTAGACGAGCAGCCCGATGGTGCTCTCGACAGCGAAGACCCCGGACATGTCCCATAGCGTAGGGCGTGGGGAGGCCTGGGTGGATGCCGGCGTCGTCCGGGTCGCGCGGTGGCCAGGCACCGGCGGGCGCGGGCAGACCGGGCGTCCTCCCTGGGTCGACGCCGCCGCCGGCGTGCGCGCCCGGGCGTGGGGTGGCGCCGCTCAGGGCTTCCCGACACGTCTGGGGAGACACGTCGCGGACCACGTGCCCGGAGGCCGCCGACCAGTCACCATTCAGGTGTGCACCCGGACCGCCTCGCCGCGCGCTCGGCGTCGTGCGCGCTCGGCGTCACGCTGCTGATGGCCGCGCTGCTGTCGGGAGAGGCCGCCGCGCCGCCGGCGAGCACCGCGGCCGCGACCGTCGCGGCGGCGGGCCACGAGCCGCCGCGCGCGGGAGACCGCCACGAGAGGCGCCACGCGACTCGGGCCCGCGGGGTCAGCACGTGGTGGATGCCGGGCGTCAGCGCCTCGCTGCGGCGCTCGCACGTGTCCTGGGTCTACAACTGGTCGGTCCAGCCGAGCTTCCGGGTGCCGCGCGGCGTCCGCTTCGTGCCGATGATCTGGAGCGGCGCGTTCGCCACGCCCGAGGCACTCGCGACCGCCTCGACGTACGGTCCGGACCTGCTCACCTTCAACGAGCCGGAGCTGGGCAGCCAGGCGAACATGAGCGTCGGCCAGGCGTTGAGGCTGTGGCCGGCCCTCGAGGCCACCGGGATGCGGCTGAGCAGCCCCGCGGTCACCCTCGACGCCCGGGACCCGAACGGCTGGCTGGGCAGGTTCATGCGCAAGGCCGAGAAGCGCGGGCTGCGCGTCGACTTCCTGGCCCTGCACGCCTACTCCGGCACGCTGCGGCCGCACACCGTCGCCAACCTGCGCCGCTACCTGGTCGAGGTGCACCGGAAGTACGACAGGCCGATCTGGCTCACCGAGTTCGCCATCGTCGCCCACAACGGCTACGGCCACCTGAGCTACCCGAGCCAGCGGGTCCAGGCCAGGTATGCCGCGCAGGCGACCCGGATGCTCGACGGGCTGCCGTTCGTGGAGAGGTACGCCTGGTTCGCCCTCCCCTCGGCGACGAAGGGCCGCAACTCCGGTCTCTACCGGCCCGACGGGACCCCGACCCCCACCGGCCGCGTCTACCGGCGGTAGACCCGACCCACGACACGACGAGGCCCCCGCAGGAACCCGCGGGGGCCTCGTGTGTGGTGCTGAGCTGAGCTCAGGAGGTCACTTGCTGGCGGTGGCCTTCTTGGCCGGAGCCTTCTTCGCGGTGGCCTTCTTGGCCGGAGCCTTCTTGGCGGTGGCCGTCTTGGCGGTGGCCGTCTTGGCGGTGGCCGTCTTGGTGGTGACCGTGGTGCCGGTCGACTTCCTGACCGGGCCCGGGTCGGTGACCGAAGCCGTCTCCTTGCGGATCCGCTTCACGACCTTCTCGCCACGCTTGGCGAGCGTCTCGTAGGTGCCGGTCGCCGTCTCGACGTTCTCGGCCACGAACTTCTGCGCCTCGGTCTGCAGGTCGGCGACCCGCTTCTCGATCGCGGTACGGCGGGCCTTGGCGTCCTTGGACAGCTCGTCGACCCGGGTGCTGACCACGGTGGTGGCCTGCGAGCGGAGGGCCTTCGGCTGGAACTCGAAGCCCTGGACGGACTTCTGCGCCGAGGTGAACGCCTTCTGCGCGTCCTTCTGGGCGGTCTCGAAGCGCTTCGAGGCCTTCTTCTGCGCGTCGGAGACGTACTCCTTGACGGTCTCGATCGCCAGGTCAGCGGCGCCGACGCCGGCGTGCAGGCCCTTCTGGGCCTCCGTCTTCAGGTCGAACTTGGTGGCCTTCGCCATGTTGATCACTCCTTCTCGGTGGTGGTTGCTTCTGCTGCGGGCGAGTCGTCCGTGCCCGCTGGGCCGTTGAGCGCCAGGAACGAGGCGTAGACATCGAGCAGCGACTGCTTCTGGCGCTCGGTCAGCCTCGTGTCGCCCAGGACGGCGAGCTCGACCGAGCCCCCGACCCCGTCGACCGGGTTGACGATCCCGGCGCGCACGTAGAGCGACTCCGCGGAGATCCGCATCGCCTTGGCGATCTGCTGCAGCACCTCGGCGGAGGGCTTGCGCAGACCACGCTCGATCTGGCTCAGGTAGGGGTTGGAGACCCCGGCCTGCTCTGCCAGCTGGCGGAGCGACAGCCGCGCAAGCAGCCGCTGCTCCTTCAGGTAGTCGCCGAGCGCTTCGGCGGTCTTGTTGACCTGCTCGCCGACTCGCTCGCTGACCCGTCCCTTTGCCATGTCTCCATAGTGCTAACTCCAGTTAGCAAATGCAAACTGAGGGGCTGTGCGTCGAGTCACATTCTCAATGCTCGCGCGGGAAACAGAAGAGAACCACTGCTAGCAAAAAGCCGGTGAGGCTGACCAGGTCACCCGCGGTGAGCCCGTGGTCGCCCGGAAACGAATGCAGGACCCGGCCCTCCATCGAACGGTTCGCGAACAGCGACCCGACCGCGACCACGGCGAGCAGCACCGCCGCCGGGCGGCCGTAGCGGCCGGCCAGCGCAGCCGCGACGAGCAGGGCGCCGAAGGCCACGGCTCCTGTCATCAGAACGCCGCCCGGATCTCGCCGACCGGCTCGCCGGCCCCGAGCACGGGCACCCGGCCGGAGTCGTCGAGCGCGTCGGCGTCGACCCCCGCGTCGGCCGGCACCCCGCTGCGGCGCAGCGCCGCCGCCATCACCACCGGGCGGGCCCGTGCGCCGCCGTCGTCGATCTTGAGTGCGAACGCGCGGCCGTCGGGCAGCGCGACGGCGTAGCAGGCCTCGGCGCCGGCCTTGCCGATCGCGCCCGGGATCGCCGTGAGCAGCCTGAGCTCGTCGCGGGTCGTGCCGGAGACGTACTCGGGGTAGGCCCGGATCGCCTCGGCGACGCGGTGCTCGGCGCCGTCGGTCGCGACGGCGAGAGCACGGAAGGCACGCGCCAGGCCCGTGAGCGAGGTCGAGAGGAGGGGAGCCCCGCAGCCGTCGACCGCGGTGACTGCCACCGGCTCCCCGGTCAGCTCCGCGAAGCTCTCCGCGATCCCCTGCTGGAGCGGGTGGTCCGGCGATCGGTAGGTCGCGGTGTCCCATCCGTTGACGACGCAGGTCAGCAGCATCGCGGCGTGCTTGCCCGAGCAGTTCATGGCCAAGGAGGTCGGCTCCTCACCCGCCCGGATCGCAGCGGCCTTGGCGGCGTCGTCGAGGGGGTGGTCCGGCGGCGTCTGCAGCGCGCTCTCGTCGAGGTCGCCGAGCGCGAGGATGCGGCGTACGCCGTCGAGGTGGAACGGCTCTCCGCTGTGCGAGGCGCAGGCCAGGGCAAGCAGCTCCGGCGGCAGGTCGAGGCCGAGGCCGACCATGCCCAGGGCCTGGAGGGGCTTGTTGCACGAGCGTGGGAGGACCGGCTCGGCCACCTCGCCGACCGACCATTCCGGCGAGCCGTCCGGGCCCAGCGCGACGACCGAGCCATGGTGGTGGCCCTCGACGAATCCGGACCGGACGACCTCGGCGACGACCACGGGTGCTGGCATGGGCACAGGCTACGAGGACCGCCGATGAGAGGATCAGCCCGTGCCGTCCCCGCCTGTGCCGCAGCACTGCCCGACGCCGGTGGAGCTCGACGACCTCGAGCTGCTGACCAGCGGCGCGCTCGGCGACCTCACCGCCTTCAACCAACCCGGCAGCGCGGTGACGCTGACCCTTCCCAACGCGGTGGCCGCCGAGGCCCGCTCGGTCGGCGCGGTCGAGCTGGTCGACCCCGAAGGGCTCCCGCTGGCCCGCGTTTCCTGGCCCGGCGGCGTGGTCGACCCGCTGAGCCACGCGGAGTTCGGGCCATTCCGCGACCTGCGGCTCACGCCGACGGCCTACCGCGCGCAGTACGCCGGCCGCACCGTGGTCCCCGTCAGCGACCCGCTCACCACCGCCCAGGTCGAGGTGCTGGGGGGACTCGGCCCGATCACCCTGCTTGCTCTCACCGGCACCGGGACGCCCTGGCTCTCGCCGGTCGGCCTGGTCCGCGCCACCCGAGCGGCCGCCGGCCTGCTGCCCGACGCGGTCGTGGTCGCCGTCCCACTGCCCGCGCACGGCGACGCCGAGGCCGACCACGCGCTCGGCGTGCGCGTGGTCGACGCCTTCGCCGCCGGCGACCCCGTGCACGCTCTGCCCGAGGGCGCCGACGACGACGGCGAGCTGCCGGAGGAAGTGGCCGCTGTCGTGGACCACGACCGGCCGCCGCCGGACCGGCAGGGGCTGGTGCTGTTCTTCACCGGCCTGTCCGGCAGCGGCAAGTCCACGCTGGCCCGGGCTCTCGTCGACCTGCTGCTCGAGCAGGGCGAGCGGACGGTGACCAGCCTCGACGGCGACGTCGTCCGCCGGAACCTCTCGGCCGGTCTGACCTTCTCCAAGGAGGACCGGGAGACCAACATCCGCCGGATCGGGTGGGTGGCCGCCGAGATCTCGCGTCACGGTGGCGTCGCCGTGGTGAGCCCGATCGCGCCGTTCGACCAGACGCGCCGGCAGGTCCGGGCCATGGTGGCGGACGCCGGCGGGGCGTTCTTCCTCGTCCACGTGGCGACGCCGCTCGAGGAGTGCGAGCGCCGCGACCGCAAGGGGCTCTACGCCCGGGCGCGGGCCGGTCAGATCCCCGAGTTCACCGGCATCTCGTCGCCCTACGACGAGCCCCACGACGCCGACGTCCGGGTCGACACCACCGGGCGCACTGTCGAGGACGCGCTCGGCGACGTGCTGGCCGGGCTCCGCGACGCGGGGTACGTCGATCTGCTGGCCCCCCAGGCCAGGTCCCGGTGAAGCTCCTCTTCGTCTGCACGGCCAACATCTGCCGCTCGCCGTCGGCCGAGGCCATGGCGCGGGCGCTCGGCCCACCGGACCTGGAGCTCGGCAGCGCCGGCACGCACGCCAGGGACGGCGAACCGATCAACCCCGACATGGTGGCAGCGCTGCCGCCGGACCTGGACACCTCGGCGTTCCGGAGCCGGCGGCTGACCACGGCGCTGCTCGAGGACGCCGATCTGGTGGTCACGATGGAGGCAGCGCACCGCACGTTCGTCCTCGACGACCACCCGGGGATGTTCCGGAAGGTCTTCACGCTCGGCCAGCTCGCCAAGGCAATGGAGCAGGCGCCCGCCGGCCTGGACCGTGACGGGCTGCTGGCTCACCTCGGGGCCACGCGGCGGAACGCCGATCCCGCACTCGATGTGCCCGACCCCTATCGTCGTGGGGCAGAGGCCGCCTCAGGGTGCGTGGCGCGCCTCGACGGGCTGCTGCACAGCGTGCTGCCTGGCCTGTCCCGCTGACGCGCCCCTGAAGGCGAAGAGGACAAGGACCGGAGAGCATGGACCTGTTCACGACCACGGCCCTGTCCATCCTGGCCGCGGGGTTCTTCGTCGGCATCGTCGTCGGCCTCACCGGCATGGGCGGTGGCGCGCTGATGACGCCGGCGCTGATCTTCCTCGGCGTCGGTGACGCCGCGACGGTGGTCACCGCCGACCTCACCGCCGCTGCCGTCTACAAGACCGGCGGTGCCGTCGTGCACGCCCGTGAGGGCTCGCCCAACTTCTCGCTGGCCAAGTGGCTGATCATCGGCTCCGTCCCGATGGCGCTGCTCGGCCCGCACCTCGTGGCCGGCCTGACCAGCGACGAGGACGAGCTCGACTACGCGCTCAAGATGGCGATCGGGTTCGCGCTGCTGCTCGCCGCGTCGACCTACGCCCTGCGCCTCTACATCAACCTGCGGCGGGTCCGCGGCGGCGCCCCGGACGCCGACCCCAACCCGAAGATCCGCCCGGTGCCGACCCTGCTGGTCGGCGCCCTCGGCGGACTGCTGGTCGGCATCACCAGCGTCGGCTCCGGCTCGGTGATCATGGTCGCGCTGCTGATGCTCTACCCGGGGCTCAGCGCCGTGCGGCTGGTCGGCACGGACCTGGTCCAGGCGGTCCCGCTCGTGCTGGCCGCGGCGATCTCCAACATCGCGCTCAACGGCCTCGACTGGGAGCTGCTGATCCCGCTGGTCGTGGGCTCGGTGCCGGGCACCCTGATCGGCAGCGCGATCGCGCCGCGGGTGCCGCAGTCGTTCATCCGCCGCGGCATCGTGGTGGTCCTGACCATGTCCGGCGTCGCGCTGCTCGACAAGGCCGGCTGGGCGCCGCTGGGCAAGGACTCGACCCATCCGATCCTGGTCGCCCTCGTGGGCCTGGGCATGATCGTGCTGGTCCCGCTGGTGTGGGGGCTGCTCCGCCGCGGCCAGGGGATGCCGATGTTCGGGGCCCCGACCGTCGCCGAGCTCGAGGGCGAGAAGCGGCGGCCCAGATCGGGCTAGTGCCCCTCCACGGGGCCGTCCGGCCGCAGTCGCCCGCGCAGCTCCGTCCACGCGGTCTCCACGACCGCTCTGGTGACGAAGTGCCCGGCGGCGGTCACCACGAACACGACCGCGATCAGCAACGGCGCGTCAGACCAGCTGAGCGCCAGGAGCACCCGCTCGAGGGCGTCGCGCGGGTGCACGACGGGCTCCCAGCTGTTCAGCCGCGACCAGCGACCCAGGAAGATCCCGAACGCGACGCCCAGGTGCAGACCGAGCACGACCGCCGGCACCCGGGCACGCAGCCCGTGGTGCACGAGGTAGCGGCGGACCTGGAGCAACGCGAGGTAGTAGGCGAGGAACCCCGAGGTGATGAACGCGAGGTAGACCGGGAGCACCCTGGTGACCACCGGACCCTGGGTGGCGCTCACGTCGGAGCGCAGGTGGACCAGGTCGGTGACGACGTAGGGCGCGTTGGGCAGGAACAGCACGAACACCACCGCGCCACACCACCAGACGAACCCGCGCCGCGCGTCACGCCCGAACGTGAACAGGAGGACGGCCATCGCCGCAGGCACCCATGCGAGCACCGTGTTGACCAGGAGCCAGGGATGGTCCACAACCTCGATGATGGCGCACGGTCGGGCCAGGTCAGGCCAGGTCCAGGGTGCTCCTGAAGTAGTCGATCGTCCGGGTCAGCCCCTCGGTGAGCTCGACCGTCGGCTCCCAGCCCAGCTCGGCCCGGGCCAGCGCGATGTCGGGCTGGCGCTGCTTCGGGTCGTCGAACGGCAGCTCCTCGAAGACCAGCTCCGACCTCGCGCCGGTCAGCTCGATCACGGTGTTGGCGAGCTCGAGCATGGTGAACTCGTGCGGGTTGCCGACGTTGACCGGGCCGGTGAACGCGGGCGGGGTGTCCATCAGCCGCACCATCGCGTCGATGAGGTCGTCGACGTAGCAGAACGAACGGGTCTGCTGGCCGTCGCCGTAGATCGTGATCGGCTCGCCGCGCAGGGCCTGGACGATGAAGTTGCTGACCACGCGGCCGTCGTTCGGGTGCATCCGCGGGCCGTAGGTGTTGAAGATCCGCATCACCTTGACGCGCAGCTCGTGCTGGCGGTGGTAGTCGAAGAACAGCGTCTCCGCGCACCGCTTGCCCTCGTCGTAGCAGCTGCGGATGCCGATCGGGTTGACGTGGCCCCAGTAGTCCTCGGTCTGCGGGTGGATCTCCGGGTCGCCGTAGACCTCGCTCGTGGAGGCCTGCAGGATCCGCGCCTTGACCCGCTTGGCCAGGCCGAGCATGTTGATCGCGCCGTGGACGCTGGTCTTCGTCGTCTGCACCGGGTCGTGCTGGTAGTGGATCGGGCTGGCCGGGCAGGCCAGGTTGTAGATCTGGTCGACCTCGACGTAGAGCGGGAAGGTCACGTCGTGGCGCATCAGCTCGAACATCGGGTTGCCCATCAGGTGGGCGACGTTGCGCTTGGTGCCGGTGAAGTAGTTGTCGACGCAGAGCACGTCGTGCCCCTCGTCCAGCAGCCGCTCGCACAGGTGCGAGCCCAGGAACCCGGCGCCGCCGGTGACGAGGACTTTGCTCACGGTCGGCATTGAACAGGAACCGACCGCCCGGCGGGAGCCGAACCGCGCTTCAGGCCGCTGTCAGTCCCGGCCGTAGATGTCGCGGGTGTAGACCTTGTCGGCGACGTCGTCGAGCGTCTCGGTGCGGCGGTTGGTGACGATCAGGTCGGCCCGCGCCTTGAACTCCTCGAGATCCTCGACGACCTCGGAGTTGAAGTACGTCGGCCCGGGCAGCGACGGCTCGTGGATGATGATCTCCACGCCCTTGGCCTTGAGCCTCTTCATCACGCCCTGCACCGAGGACATCCGCAGGTTGTCGGATCCGGACTTCATGATCAGCCGGTAGATGCCGACCGTGGTGGGCTTGCGCCGGAGGATGTCCGAGGCGATGAAGTCCTTGCGCGTGGTGTTGGCGTCGACGATGGCGCTGATGAGGTTCTGCGGGACGTCCTTGTAGTTGGCCTGCAGCTGCCGGGTGTCCTTGGGCAGGCAGTAGCCGCCGTAGCCGAAGCTCGGGTTGTTGTAGTGCGTCCCGATCCGCGGGTCGAGGCCGACGCCCTCGATCACCTGGGCGGTGTCGAGTCCGTGGAGGGCGGCGTAGGTGTCGAGCTCGTTGAAGTAGGCCACCCGCAGCGCGAGGTAGGTGTTGGCGAACAGCTTGATCGCCTCGGCCTCCGTGGGATCGGTGAGCAGCACGGGTACGTCGGGGTCGAGCGAGCCCTCGAGCAGCAGGTCCGCGAAGAGCCGGCCGCGCGCGCCGCGGTCGCCGACGACGATCCGGGACGGGTGGAGGTTGTCGTGGAGCGCGCGACCCTCGCGGAGGAACTCCGGGCTGAACACGATCGGCAGCCCCGGCGTCGCCGCGAGCATCCGCTCGGTGAAGCCGACCGGCACGGTGGACTTGACCACCAGGGTCGCGTCCGGCGCCGCGGCGTGGGCGTCGGCCAGGACGCGCTCGACCGAGCTGGTGTCGAAGTAGTCGTTGTGGGTGTCGTAGTCGGTCGGGGTCGCGATCACCACCAGCTCCACGCCGTCGTACGCCGTCGCGGGGTCCGTGGTCGCGATGAGCGTGAGCTCTCCGTGGGCGAGCTGCTCCTCGAGCTCGAGATCCTCGATCGGAGACCCACCGCTGGCGACCAGGGCGATCCGCGGGGCGTCGATGTCGAGCACGCGGACGTCGTGGCGCCGGGCGAACAGCACCGCGTTGGACAGGCCGACGTACCCCGCTCCGACCACGGCGATCTTCATGCCGCGAGTCTAGGGAAGGCGGGGTCGGGTCGGCGGTTTCTCGTCGAGTGACGCCAGGGCGCGGTGCGCAAGGGTCTGCCCACAGCACTGGCACGTCACTCGACGGCAGACGCGCCGGCCCCAATCTCGTGTTTCTCACCAGAGTTTGGTCACGAATTCGCCCCCCTCAGAGGACCCCGATACCCTGATGGCTGCCCTTCCCCCGCGCGTACGCCCCAGCGTCGACACAGATTGAGGACTCCTGCAGCACATGTCAGTGACGCATGCCGACTACCGGCTGAGCCAGCTCGACCAGCTCGAGGCGGAGTCGATCCACATCTTCCGCGAGGTCGCCGCCGAGTTCGAGAAGCCCGTCTTGATGTTCTCGGGCGGCAAGGACTCCATCGTCATGATGCGGCTGGCCGAGAAGGCGTTCTTCCCGGCCAAGATCCCCTTCCCCGTCCTCCAGGTCGACACCGGCTACGACTTCCCCGAGGTCCTGTCCTGCCGTGACCACTGGGTCGACCGGCTCGGCGTACGCCTCATCGTCGCCAGCGTCGAGGAGGCCCTCGCCAACGGCGTGGTCGTCGACGACGGCAAGACCAGCCGCAACCGGCACCAGATCGGCACCCTGCTCAACGCCCTCGAGGAGGGCGGCTTCACCGCCGCCTTCGGTGGCGGCCGGCGCGACGAGGAGAAGGCCCGCGCCAAGGAGCGCGTCTACTCCCACCGCGACGAGTTCGGCCAGTGGGACCCGAAGATGCAGCGCCCCGAGCTGTGGAGCCTCTACAACGGCCGCATCCACGAGGGCGAGCACATGCGGATCTTCCCGATCAGCAACTGGACCGAGCTCGACATCTGGGACTACCTCGGCCGCGAGGGCGTGGAGCTCCCGTCCATCTACTTCTCCCACCAGCGCCGGGTCTTCGAGCGCGACGGGATGCTGCTCACCGAGAGCGAGTTCAACCCGACCCGCTCGGGCGAGACCGTCGAGGAGCGGACCGTCAGGTTCCGCACCGTGGGCGACCTCACCCTCACCGGGTGCGTGGAGTCGACGGCGTCGACGATCCCCGAGGTCATCGAGGAGATCGCGATCGCCCGGCTCACCGAGCGCGGCGCCACCCGTGGCGACGACCGCTTCTCCGAGGCGGCCATGGAGGACCGGAAGAAGGAGGGCTACTTCTGATGGCTCCCACCGATCACACCGATGACACCGAGAGCACCGCAGCCCCCGAGATCCACGGGCTCGCGGGCCGCGACGCCGACCTGCTCCGCTTCGCCACCGCCGGCTCGGTCGACGACGGCAAGTCGACCCTGATCGGTCGGCTGCTGCTCGACTCCAAGTCGATCTTCGAGGACCAGCTCGAGGCCGTCGAGGCCACGTCGGTCTCGAAGGGCTACGACTACACCGACCTCGCGCTGCTCACCGACGGCCTGCGCTCGGAGCGCGAGCAGGGCATCACCATCGACGTGGCCTACCGCTACTTCGCGACGCCGGCCCGCAAGTTCATCATCGCCGACACCCCCGGCCACGTTCAGTACACGCGCAACATGGTCACCGGAGCCTCCACCGCCGACCTCGGCCTGGTGCTCGTCGACGCCCGCCAGGGGCTCACCGAGCAGTCCCGCCGCCACGCCGTGATCCTGTCGCTGCTGCGGGTGCCGCACCTCGTGCTGGCCGTCAACAAGATGGACCTCGTCGACTACGACCAGGCGACCTACGAGAAGATCCACGCCGAGTTCTCCTCGTTCGCGACCAAGCTCAACATCCCCGACCTCGAGGTCATCCCGATCTCGGCGCTCAAGGGCGACAACGTCGTCACGCGCTCGGAGTCGATGGACTGGTACAGCGGCCCGACGCTCATGCACCATCTCGAGCACGTCCACGTGGCCTCCGACCGCGACCTGGTCGACGTCCGGTTCCCCGTCCAGTACGTCGTGCGCCCCAAGTCCGACGAGCACCACGACTACCGCGGCTACGCCGGCATGGTGGCCGGTGGCGTGCTCAAGCCCGGCGACGAGGTCGTCGTGCTCCCCAGCGGCATGACCTCGCGGATCGCAGGCATCGACCTGTTCGACCACGAGGTCACCGAGGCGTTCCCGCCGATGTCGGTGACGGTCCGGCTCGAGGACGACGTGGACGTCTCGCGCGGCGACATGATCGCCCGGCCCAGCAACGCGCCGCAGCCCAGCCAGGACATCGACGCGATGGTCTGCTGGATGACCACGCAGCCGCTGCGCCCGCGCCAGAAGCTCGCGATCAAGCACACCACGCGCACCGCCCGGGCCCTGGTCAAGGACATCCAGTACCGCTTGGACGTCAACACGCTCCACCGCGACCAGGAGACCAAGGAGCTCGGCCTCAACGAGATCGGCCGGATCCAGCTGCGCACCACGCAGCCGCTCCTGTGCGACCCCTACAGCAAGAACCGCACGACGGGGTCGTTCATCCTCATCGACGAGGCCACCGGGGTCACCGTCGGCGCCGGGATGATCAACAGCGCCTCCTGACGCAGGGTCGACCTGACCCACGCAGTACCTCCAGCGTCGTCCGCTCGTTGACGCTGCATGGACGTGGAGACCACCGGTCGGCACGCGGAGGCCACCTCCGCGCCCGGTGGCGCGCACGCCGGGCCGTCGGCGCCGGATCCGGCCGCGAGGGTGCGGGTGCGGCGCACGCGCAAGCGGGGTCCGTGGCGCCGGTTCAGGAGCTTCGTACGCCACCACAAGGCGCTCTCGACCATCTTCATCGTCGCCGTGGTCCTGCTCGCGATCCTCATCGGCTGGCTGCTGTGGCTCAACCACAAGCTGGACGACATCGAGCGGTTCCCGTTCGAGCCCGGCGGTGACCGGCCTGCCGCGGTGGGCGACGCCCAGAACATCCTGCTGATCGGCGTCGACGACCCGGCGGGTGAAGGTGGTGTCTTCGAAGACCTGGCCGGCGGCACGTGGACGCCGGGCAGGTTCCGCAGCGACGCGATCATGGTCCTGCACATCTCCGGGGACCGACAGTCGGCCCAGCTGGTCTCCATCCCCCGCGACTCGTTCGTCGACGTACCCGACCGCGGCCGCACCAAGATCAACGCGTCGTTCTCCGACGGCGGCCCGGAGGAGCTCGCCGAGGTCGTCGAGAGCCTCAGCGACCTCCGCATCGACCACGCGGTCGTCATCGACTTCGACCACCTCGCGGACATGACGACGGCGATGGGCGGCATCGATGTCGTGCAGCCCGAGGCGGTGACCGACCCCCGCAACGGCTACACGTGGCAGAAGGGGCCGCTCCACCTGGAGGGCGACCAGGCGGTCTGGTACGTGCGGCAGCGCTACGGCATGCCGCGCGGCGACTTCGACCGCATCCAGCGCCAGCAGAACGTGCTCCGCGCGATGCTCGACAAGACCGCGTCGGCCGGCACCCTCGCCAACCCGCTGCGGATCACCAGCCTCGTGACGGAGCTCGCGTCGTTCGTCGCCGTCGACGCGGGCTTCACCTCCTCGGAGATGCGCTCGCTGGCGATCTCCTCGCGCGGCATCCGCCCGGCCACCATGCGCTTCGTGACCGTCCCGGTCACCGGCACGCCGACCATCGACGGCGCCAGCGTGGTCACCCTCGACCTCGAGCTGACCGCGGACCTCTTCGACGCGCTCGAGACGGACCGGTTCGAGGACTGGTTCCAGAAGAACTCCGGGAGCATCGACGAGCTCCCACCCGCGGGCCAGGTGCGCTGAGGCAGCCTTCCCCGCTCAGCGGCATGTCGTCTAGGTTGACTTGCCGTGGCAAGTCTCGGGAGCTGTCGGTCCGTCCTCGTCGCGGGCGTGCTCGTCGCCGCCGGCCTGGCCATCGCCCCGGCCCACGCCGTCGACGCGGTCGACGGTCCGCTCACCTCGGGGGACTCGCTGTTCCCCAACCAGGGCAACGGCGGCTACGACGTCAGCCACTACGACCTGGACATCGAGTGGGCCCCCGGCGTGCCGGGCGGCACCATCGACGCCACCACGACCATCGCGGCGGCGACCCCCGCGGGCCACCCGCTGTCGTCGTTCGGCCTCGATCTCGAGGGCGAGGACCTCGACGTCACGTCGGTGCTGGTCGACGGTGCCCCGGCGACGTCCAGCCGGATCGCCGAGACCGACGGCGTCACCCCGGGCAAGCACAAGCTCGTCGTCACACCCGCGACACCGGTCGAGGGTGCGTTCACCGTGGTGGTCGACTACGACGGCGTCCCGAGCCTCCGCGGCGGCGAGACCGCCGGGTCCGACGAGGGCTGGATCGCGACCCCCGACGGCGCGTCGTTCATGAACCAGCCGATCGGCTCGATGACCGGCTTCCCCAACAACAACACGCCTAAGGACAAGGCGACCTACACCATCAGCGTGACGGTCCCCGACACCTACGAGGTGGTCTCCAACGGCGAGCTCGCGGGGATCCCACCCCTGGGCGGCCCCCGCACCTGGGTCTGGACCGAGAGCAAGCCGATGGCGAGCGAGCTGGCGACCATCGGGATCGGCCAGTTCGACATCAGCACTTCGAGCGTGAGGTTGTCGGGCAACCGCACCATCCCGGAGTGGTCCTTCGTCGACTCGGCACTGTCCAGCGGCGCCAAGGCGATCTTCGAGGCCCAACGGCTCCGGCTGTCCTCGGTCCTGACCGGGCTGGAGACGTTCCTCGGCCCCTACCCGGGCAACAGCACCGGGATCATCCTGGACGCGACGGGAGTCGGCTACGCCCTGGAGACCCAGGACCGGCCGACGTGGTCGACGGCAGGTTTCATCGACGACTCCTTCGAGCACGAGCTCGTCCACCAGTGGTACGGCGACGCGGTCGCCCCCGCGGACTGGAACGGGCTCTGGGTCAACGAGGGCATGGCCACCTGGGCGCCGACGAACCTCAGCGGCAACCCCGAGACGACGTACTTCAACGAGTGGAAGGCGACGGGCGCGGGCAGCAGCCGGTGGCGGGTGCCGCCGTCGGGGATGACGGTGCCCTCACAGCTGTTCGGCTGGCAGAGCTACGACCGCGGCGCGATGACCTACGAGGCGCTGCGGGCCGCGATCGGAGACGCGGCGTACTTCCAGCTGATCAAGAAGTGGCAGGTCGACTTCGGCGGTCAGACGAAGCGGTGGACCGACCTGATCGAGCTGGCCGAGCAGCTCTCCGGGCGCGACCTCAAGGCGTTCTTCCAGGACTGGATCTATGACGCCGACAAGCCGGACTGGCCGGGCAGGCTCAGCCTCGTGCTCGGAGCCGACCCCGGCGCGGGATCGGTGCCGGCCGGGTCGGTGATGAGCTACTCCCTCACCGCGACCAACACCGGGAGGGTCCCGCTCAGCGGAGCGGTCGTGAAGGTCGACCTCACGCACGTCCTCGACCACGCGACTCTCGGACCACTGCCCGCCGGGCTCTCGCTCCACGGCAGCGCGCTGACCTGGACGGTGCCCACGACGCCGGTCAGTGCCCTGGCGACCACGTCGGTCCCCGTCACCGTGCAGAGTGCCGCCGTGGGCGCGTCTCTGTCCGCCACCGCCAGGATCGAGACCCTGGGCGGGACCTGCGCCACCTGCTCGGTCGCCCACACGGTGGGGCCGGCACAGCCAGCCTCGCCACCCGCGTCGATCGGCGCCGAGTGCCAGCTCGGCATCCGGGGCAAGGCGAAGGTGGGGCGGAAGCTGCACGCCTCGGTCACGGGCTGTCCGGCCGGGGCCACCTACGCGTTCCGCTGGTACGCCGGTCGCAAGCCGATCAAGGCCGCCCGCGGGGCGACGTACAAGCTCACGCGGTCGAGGCTGGGCCAGCGGATCAGCGTGCGGGTCTCGGTGCGCGCGACCGGGTACGCCGTTGCGGAGCGCGTCAGCCCCCGGACCCGCAAGGTGCGCTAGACCCGCTCGGGCTCGATCCGGCCTTCGTGGCCTCTTTGTCGGACAAAATCGCCCTTCCCCTTCCGGCTCACCCCTTCGGGTGACTAGGTTCGCCTCCAGCATCAGCGTCCCGGGGAGGGCCGCGTCTCGGGTCCATCCGTTTCGAGGGAGACGCACGTGGCTCGTCGTACCGTCAGCACCGTCTTGGCCAGCACGGTCGTGAGCGCGTTGGCGCTCTCGGCGGCGGCGGTGATCACCGCGGCACCGGCCCACGCCGTCGACCCTGTCGCGGGTGGGCAGACCGCCAGCCCGCCGGACTCGCTGACCCCCAACCAGGGCAACAGCGGTTACGACGTCAGCCACTACGACATCGCCTTCAGGGCCGACTTCACGCCCTCGACCATCAACAACGCCGTGGGCACGTCGACCTTGTCGAACGCCACGACGACGATCACCGCGACCACCACCGGCGCTCCCCTGGCGTCGTTCTCCCTCGACTTCCAGGGATCGACCGGCAACCTCGCGGCATCCACCTACGACGTCGACACCGTCACCGTCGACGGGGTCCCCGCCACCTTCACCCGGATCGAGTCCAGCAGCACGACCAGTGCGTTGGTCGACAACCACAAGCTGATCATCACCCCGGCCACGCCGGTGAGCGGCTCGTTCACCACCGCGGTCACGACCCACGGCTCCCCGGTCATCCACTTCGACACCGACGGGTCGGCCGAGGGCTGGAACAACACCACGGACGGCGCGACCTTCGTCAACCAGCCCGTCGGCTCGATGACGCTGTTCCCCAACAACAACACGCCGCGCGACAAGGCGACCTACACCTTCACCGTCGACGTGCCGACCATGTTGTCGACCTCCAACTTCTCGCAGGGTGGCGGCAGGCCCTACCCGGCCGGCGTGGCCAGCAACGGTGAGCTGATCTCCAGGACGCCCAACGACGACGGCACCCGCACCACGTGGGTGTGGAACGAGACCAAGCCGATGGCCAGCGAGCTCTCGATGGTCTCGATCGGTCGCTACGACATCTACGAGTCCGACATCCACCTGGCGAGCGGCCGCACCATCCACGAGTGGTCGTTCATCGACCCGGCCATCTCCGTCGCCAACCAGAACACCACCCAGATCTCGCGGGCGCAGTTCAAGTCGCTCCTCGACTTCTATGAGTCGAAGTACGGGCCCTACCCGGGCAACAGCACCGGCGTGGTGACCGACGTGGTCCCCGGCACCATCAACTACGCCCTGGAGACCCAGGACCGGCCGTTCTTCCCCAACAGCGCCGGCGGCTCCTTCTACCACGAGGTCATGCACCAGTGGTGGGGCGACAACGTCTCGCCCTGGGACTGGAACGACATCACCCTCAACGAGGGCCCGGCGACCTATGCGCCGCCGCAGTTCGGCTACGAGGGCGCGGGCACCACCGCCACCACGACCGAGCAGTCGCTCTACAACTCCTGGAACACCACGAACGCGGGGTCCACCACGTTCACCGTCCCTTCGGCCGCCATGACGGTGGTCAGCCAGCTGTTCGGCTCGCAGGTCTACCAACGGGGCGCGATGAGCCTCGAGGCGCTGCGCACCGCCATCGGCGCCGCCGACTTCGAGACGCTGATGAGGCAGTACCAGCTGACCTACGGCGGCGGCCAGATCACCGGCCGGCGTACGGCGGCCTTCCAGGCCATGGCCGAGAGCATCTCGGGCCGCGACCTGACAGCGTTCTTCCAGGCCTGGTGGTTCGTCAGCGGCAAGCCCGCCTGGCAGGTGAAGTTCAACCTCGACCTCGCCGGTCCGACCGGTGTCCTGGGCGCGGGGAGCGCCGTGGACTACACCCTCTCCGTCCGCAACACCGGCAAGATCGCCATGCCCTCGCCCGGCACCTCCATCACCCTCGACGCGACCGACATCCTGGACGACGCCACCGTCGGCACCCTGCCGACCGGCGTCACCCAGTCCGGCAACACGTTCACCTGGGTCGTGCCCGCGACCCCCCTGGCGGGCACCGCGACCATCCCCATCCCGTTCACCGTCAACCCGGTCGAGGGCAACGGGGTCCTCAAGGGGACCGCCCGAGCCGCCACCCTCGGTAGCACCTGCCTGGACTGCACGGCCACCAACGTGCTCGGCCGCAACCCCATCGCACCGGCAGTCACGGCCATCACCGGCGGCCCCCCGACCGTGGGGGCGCCCCTGACGGCGGACACCAGCGGCTGGGCGCCCGGCACGGCGTTCACCTACCAGTGGTTCATCGACGGCACGCCGGCCCCCGGTGCCACCGCCGAGACGTGGACCCCCACCTTCGACGCCTTCGGCCTGCCGATCACCGTGCAGGTGCACGGCAAGCAGTCCGGGCTGAACCCCACGTCGGCGACCAGCCCCCCGACCGCCAACGTCGTCCGGGCCACGCAGATGGCCGGCACGCTGCCGACGATCTCCGGCACGCCGAAGGTCGGCGGCCCCAAGCTCGTCGTCGACCCGGGCACCTGGGAGCCGGGCACCGTCTACACCTTCCAGTGGCGCGCCAACGGCGTGAACATCTCGGGGGCCACCGGCCCGCTGTACAGCCCGACGCTCGCCTCGCAGGTCGGGCAGACCCTGGAGGTGGTCGTCCAGGGCACGAAGGCCGGCTTCACCACCCTGTCCAAGACCAGCGCCGCCACGGCACCGGTTGCAGCCGCCGCGGGCGACGCGCTCGTGCAGACCCCGACTCCCGTGCTCAATGGCACTCCCGCCGTCGGCGCGGTGTTCCAGCCTGCCTACGGGCTGTGGGACGACGGGGTGACACTCACCTTCCAGTGGCAGGCCAACGGCGCGAACATCACGACCAGCGGCACGGCGGGGTCCTTCACACCGACGGCGGCCCAGATCGGCCAGGCCCTGACCGTCGTCGTCACCGGCACCAGGATCGGTAGCCCGCCGGTGACCCTGACCAGCAACGTCAGCCCCGCCGTCGTCGCCGGAACGCAGAACCTGCAGCCCACGCCCTCGATCACGGGGACGCCTCGTGCCGGGACGTCGAGCTCCGGCGTCCAGGGCACGTGGGACAGCGGCACGACCCGGACCAACAAGTGGTACGCCGACGGCGTCGCGATCGCCGGTGCGACCGGGACGACCTACACGCCGACGATCGCGCAGATCGGGCAGCTGCTGACCTACGAGGTCACCAGCACCCGGACCGGCTACACCACGGTCGTCAAGACCAGCCCCGGGAAGACGATCGTGGGGCTGGCCCAGACCTTGCAGCCCACGCCGACGATCAGCGGCACCCCGAAGGTCGGTGTCACCCTGACCGGCGATCCCGGCGCCTGGGACTCGGACACGACGCTCACCTACCAGTGGCTCGCGGACGGTGCACCGATCGCCGGAGCCACCGGCACGGAGCTCGTCCCGACGGCGGCTGAGCTCGGCACGGAGGTCACCTTCGAGGTGACGAGCGCCAAGGCGACCTACGAGACGGTCACGAAGACGAGTGACCCGACCGGCGCCGTGGTCGTGGGCACCCTGACCGACACGCCGGTCCCGACCATCACCGGAACGCCTCGGGTCGCCGTGCCGCTGACCGCGGAGCCCGGCTCCTGGGACAGCGGCGTGACCTTCGCCTACCAGTGGACGGTCGGCGCGGACGACGTGGCCGGCGCGACCGACCCGACGTACACGCCGGTCGTGGCCGACGCCGGCAAGGTGGTGTCGGTCAAGGTCACCGGCTCGAAGCCGGGCTTCGGCAGTGTCACGAAGGAGTCCGACCCGACCGCGCAGGTCGCGATCGGCACGCTCGTCCTGACGCCGACGCCGACGATCGCCGGCACCGCCAAGGTCGGCACTGCGCTCACCGCCACCGCTGGCGTGTGGGACAGCGGCGTCACGCTGGGCTACCAGTGGACCGCGGGCGGCGCCGACATCACCGGTGCGACAGCCAGCAGCTACACCCCGGTGGCGGGCGACGTCGGCAAGGTGATCACGGTCAAGGTGACCGGCACCAAGACCGGCTACGCCACCGTGACCAAGGAGTCGGTCGCCACGGCGGCGGTCGAGCTCGGTGACCTCACGTTCTCACCGGTGCCGACCATCAGCGGAACCCCGAGCCTCGGGGCAACACTGACGGCCGGCCCCGGCGTCTGGGACAGCGGGACGGTGCTCTCCTACGCGTGGCACGTGGACGGCACCGCGCCCGAGGTCTCGGTCTCGCCCACCTACGCCCCCGGCGTGGCTGACGTCGGCAGGACGGTCACGGTCACGGTGACCGGCACCAAGGCGGGCTACCACTCGGTGACCCGCACCAGCGCGGCCACGTCACCGGTGCAGCCCGGGTCGCTGGCCGACAACCAGTGCGTGCTCTCGCTGTCCGGCAAGGCCAAGGTCGGCAAGAAGCTGGCGGTCAAGCTGTCCGCGTGTCCCCAGGGAGCCACGCTCCGCTACCAGTGGTACGCCGGCAAGAAGGTGATCAAGGGAGCCCACGGCGCCAAGCTGAGGCTCAAGGCGAAGTACGCCGGCAAGCGGATCGGCGTCCTCGTGACCGTCGCCGTGCCGGGCTATGAGGCCGTGGCCCGGACGGGCAAGAGCAGGGCGGTCAAGAACACGAGGTAGCCGGCGGGGATAGTCCCTGGAAGTCAGGGACTATCCGGCCAGGCCCAGGAGCTCGCGGGCCTCGGCGGGGGTCATGGGGGTGCGCTGGGCGACGCGGCCGGCGTCGACGGCGCGGTCGACGAGCTGACGGTTGGACTCGACCGGCACGCCCCTGCTGATCGTCAGGACGTCCTCCATGCCGACCCGCAGGTGGCCGCCCTGGGCGAGCGAGGCGAGCATCACGCTCAGCGTCGAGCGGCCGATGCCCGTGGCCGACCACGACGTGACGGCGTCGGGGAGGGCGGCGACGCCGGCGACCAGCGCGGCCGCGGTGCCGGGCATGCCGCCCGGGACGCCCATCACGAAGTCGACGTGCACCTTGCCTCCGTAGGGAGGTCCGTACTTGTCGAGCAGCCGGTGCAGCGCGGCCACGTGGCCGAGGTCGAACAGCTCGAACTCCGGGACCACCTGGCGCTCCTGGCTGAGCTGGTAGAGCTCGGTGATGAACGGCCAGGGGTTGGAGAAGACGTCGTCGCCGAAGTTGGTGGTGCCCATCGTCAGGCTGCACGAGTCGGGGGCCGCGTCGAGCACCTTGAGACGCAGGTCGAGCGGGTCGTGGACCGAGCCTCCGGTCGAGAGCTGGACGACGAGGTCGGTGCCCTCGTGCAGCGCGTCGACGGTCGCGGTCAGCCGCCCCAGGTCGAGCGTGGGGCGGTGGTCCGCGTCACGGATGTGGACGTGGATCATCGCGGCACCGGCCGCCTCGCAGTCCTTGGCCGTCGCGACCAGCTCCTCGAGGGTGGTCGGGAGCTGGGGACAGTCCGCCTTGGCGGTCTCGGCGCCGGTGGGAGCGACGGTGATCAGCAGCGGGTCAGCCATGGGCGGCATGCTGCCAGATCGAGGATTTCCGCAGATCAGACGTGCCCTCCCGGCACTCTGGTCGTTGTTCCGGTCGTCCGATCCCCATGACCAGAAGGCCAACCCCCCGTGGACTTCAAGCAGATCATCCAGGTGCTCCGCCGCCGCTGGATGACGATCGCCCTCCTGTTCGTCATCGCGGTCGGCGCCAGCGCGGCGTACTCCTTCACCGCGACCAAGCAGTACCAGTCGAGCGCCACGATCTTCATCTCCGCCAACCTGCGCGACTCCTCCGACAACTTCGCGGCGACGTACGCCATCTCGACGCGGATGGAGACCTACGCCGACCTGGCGACCAGCGGCGACCTGCTCACCGGGGTCATCTCCGAGCTCGGGCTGGACCTCGACGTGGCGTCGCTCGCCGACAAGATCGACTCCGAGGTGGTGCCCAGCACCGCCCAGATCAAGCTCAAGGTCACCGACGGCGACCCGGCCGTCGCGCAGACGATCAACACGACCCTGTCGCAGGACCTCGCCAACTACCTCGCCGAGGTCGAGACACCGACCGGCACCACGAGCTCCCAGATCATCGCGCGGGTCAGCGACCCCGCCGACCACCAGGCCGACCCGGTCACCCCTCGCACGGCGCTGAACCTCGTCGTGGCCGGGCTGATCGGGCTGGTGCTCGGCATCGGCCTGGCCGTCGCCCGCGACGTGCTCGACCGCTCGGTGAGCAGCCTCGAGCACGTCGAGGAGGTCAGCAGCGCGCCCGTGCTGGCCAGCGTGGGCTTCGACGGCGCGATGAAGAAGAGCCCGCTGCTCACCGACCTCGGCGCGTTCGCGCCGCGCACCGAGGCGTTCCGGCTGCTGCGGACCAACCTGCAGTTCCTCGACCTGGAGCAGCAGCCGCGCAGCCTGGTCATCACCAGTGCGGTGCCCGGCGAGGGCAAGACGGTGACCTCGGCCAACCTCGCCGTGGCACTCGCCCAGGCGGGCCGCAAGGTGCTGCTGGTCGACGGGGACCTGCGCCGGCCGCGGGTGGCCAGCCTGCTCGACCTCGACGGCGCCATCGGCCTCACGAGCGTGCTGGTCGGCAGCGCCCAGCTGGAGGACGCGATCCAGGTCCACGAGGCCAGCGGGCTCCACTTCCTGGCCAGCGGCCCCAAGCCCCCGAACCCGACCGAGATCCTGCAGTCGCGGGTCACCCACGACCTGCTGAAGAGGCTGCGTGACGACTTCGACATGGTGATCGTCGACGCCCCGCCGCTGCTGCCCGTCGCCGACGCGGCCGTCATCGCGACCGCCACCGACGGCGCGATCGTCGTCGCCCGCCACGGGAAGACCACCCGCGACCAGCTGCGCGAGGCCGTGAGCCGTCTCGACAACGTCGGCGCCCGCGTCTTCGGGGTCGTGATCAACATGATCCCCCGCCGTGCGGCGAACTCGTACTACTACTACTACTACGAGGACGTCTCGCCGGGCGGGGCCCGCAAGAAGTGACCGTCGTCGGCCGCGCGCTCCTCGCCGCCACGACGCTCGTCCTGCTGGGCGGCCTCGTGGCGCTGTCGACCAAGGGACCGATCGGAGCGGTGGCGGCCCTGTCCTGCGCCGTCGTCATCACCCTCGTGGTCGTGCTCGGCCCCGAGCGGCTGGGCGCCGGCTTCGTGCTGCTGGCGATGTTCACCGCGCCGCAGAACTCCATCCGCCCGATCCCGACGGCCGACTTCGTCACCTTCTCCGACCTGTTCCTGCTGGTCGGAGCGGCGCTGCTGCTACCCACGCTGCTCCAGCGGCGCGGCCACTACCCGGCGCTGTTCCTGGTCGGAGCGGTGGGGCTGAGCGCGATGGTGCTCATCTCCGCGACCATCGGGCCGACACCGCTGCTCGGCCTGCTCTACGGGCTGCGGCTGCCGGCCGCCGCCGTGGCGCTGCCGCTGTTCTTCCTGGCCTGGCGGCCGCAGGGCCGGCTGGTCGAGGCGCTGGCCTGGGCCTACGTCGCGGGCCACGTGGTGAGCACCTGCTACGCCGTGGTGGAGGGGCGGGCGCTCAACAACCGCTACGACGGGCTCACGACGCACTTCAACTTCTTCGGCATCGCCGCCCTGATGGCCAGCACGATGCTGGTGCACCTCTATCACGCGACGCCACGCCGGCACCGCTGGGTGCCGATGGTCGCCGGGCTCTTCTGCGCCGCGTCGATCAGCATGAGCGGCAGCCGGGCCGCGGCCATCGTCGTGGCGATGATCCTGCTGCTCTACCCGCTGCTCGAGCGCTCCATCCTCTCGGCGTACCTGCTCATCGCGGCGGCGCTCGCGTTCGTCGCCGTGGGCGACCGGCTGCTGGTCAGGTTCGGCAGCGGGTCGGTCATCGAGCGGCTGCAGGGTGACGAGACCACGTCGTTCTCCGACAACGAGCGGACCGTGGCGCTGCAGACGGGTTGGGACAAGTTCTTCGCCCATCCGATCCTCGGCAACGGGTTCGACGCGACCGCGTTGGACGCCCACAACATCTACCTCGAGATCGGGATCGGCATCGGTCTGGTCGGCCTGATCTGCTACCTGCTGGTGCTCGGGGTCGGCGTGCTCCCCGTGCTGCGCAGCGGCCCGCTGCGCCGACTCGGCTACATCGCGCTGGGCTACGCCGCGGTCGGCATGCTCACCAACAGCCTCTGGGACCGCTTCGTCTGGATGGCCATCTCGCTGTCCGTGCTGGCCGCCGCCGACATGGGCCCCCGCAAGAGCCGGCCGCGCGACGTCGCCGACGCGACGCAGACGCAGAGGACGCCGACCCCGCCGTGGGTCCTGCGCCGACCGGCCGCCGGGTGCGGGTCCTGGGGCCGGCGTCATGAGCCGCTCCCCCGCCCTGGCCGCGCGCCGGGTCCGCCAGACCTTCGGCTTCGCCAACGGTCCCCGGCTGCTGGCCGACCTCGGCACCGCACTGACCCCGTGGCGGCGCGAGGAGCTGAGGTTCCGCACCCGCAGCGGCCTGGTCATCGCCTGCCCCAACCACGCCGGGGCGCGGGTGCCGGTCTACGAGGTGTTCGCCGAGGACACCTACCGGATGGACGAGCTGGCCTCCGGCCTGCCCGAGCGTCCGGTCGTGCTCGACATCGGCGCCCAGATCGGCTGCTTCACGCTCGCCGCGGCCACCCGCTTCCCCGACGCCACCGTGCGCGCCTACGAGGCCTCCCCCTCGACGGCCCGCTGGCTCGAGCGCAACGTCCACGACAACGACCTGGGCCAGCGGGTCTCGGCACACGCCGTCGCGGTGTCCGACCACGACGGCACGCTCGAGCTGGCCGACAACGTGCACGCGAGCGCTCTCAACGGGCTCACCAGCCCCGAGGGCGCCCTGGTCACCGTCCCCTGCCGGAGCTTCGCGAGCGTGGTCGCCGACTCCGGCGGCCGGGTCGACCTCGTCAAGCTCGACACCGAGGGCGCGGAGTACGCCATCGTGCTCGGCAGCCGGCCGGAGGACTGGGCGAGCGTGAGCACGCTGGTCATGGAGTACCACGACGTCCCCGGCCACTCCTGGGCCGAGCTGGCGGCGTTCCTCGCCGATGCCGGCCTCTGCGAGGTCGCCCACGAGCCCGCCGGCCCACGCCAGGGCACGGTCTGGCTGCGACGTACCCAGCGGTGAACCCCGTGTGAAGGCGGTCGTCCAGCGGGTGCTGAGCGCGTCGGTGACGGTCGACGGCGAGGTCGTCGGGTCGCTCGGCGAGCCGGGGCTGCTGGTCTATGTCGGCGTCACCCACAGCGACGGTCCCGTCGAGGTGGCGTGGCTGGCTCGCAAGGTCTGGGACCTGCGGCTGCTGCGCGAGGAGCGGTCCGCGTCCGACGTGGAGGCTCCGATCCTCGTGGTCAGCCAGTTCACGCTGTACGGCGACGCGCGCAAGGGACGCCGCCCGACGTGGCAGGCGGCCGCTCCGGGGCCGGTGTCCGAGCCGCTCTACGACGCCGTGTGCGCCGAGCTCGAGCGGCTCGGTGCGCACGTGGAACGCGGGGTGTTCGGCGCGGACATGCGGGTGGAGTCGGTCAACGACGGCCCGGTCACGCTGCTGCTCGAGACGCCCTGACCCACCGACCGACCAGCCACTCACCAGGGGACCGCGAACGCCGGCTCCGAACCGGCGTCGACCTCCTTCGCCGTCACCCGGGCTACCTCGACCGCCCCACCGGTCGCCTGCCGACGGCAGACGTAGATCTCGCCCTTCTGCGCGGCCACGGCCCGCTGCGACTCCGCGCCGCTGAGGAGCGACCCGTCGTCGGAGAACCAGTACGTGCGCCCCAGCGGTGGGTTGAACCGCTTCGCTACTTCCATTGTCTGAGCGTGACTCAGCACCACGGATGACCCCCCAGTCGACGTGTGTGTCTGAGGTGGAACGAGCGATCAGGTGACTCATGACGCGGGAGGCCGGCTGGTCTGGACCGGCCAGCTCAGGTCACTCCGGCCGCAGCTCGGCCCAGGTGATCTTCCCGCGGGGCTGGGCGTCGATGCCCCACGACGCGGAGAGGGCGGAGACGATCACGATCCCGCGCCCGTCCTCGGCCACCGCGCTGAACGGCTGCGGCTCCGGCGTCCCCGGGTCGCCGTCGACCACCTCGATGCGGACCACACCCTCGGTGCGGCTGACCCTGACCTCGTACGGCGAGCTGGCGTGCAGCACCGCGTTGGCGGCCAGCTCGGTGACGACGAGGGCGGCCTCGTCGACCACCCGGGCCGAACCCCACTCCACCAGGCAGCGGCGCACGAACGCGCGGGCGAGCGGGACGCTGCGCACGTCGGCGTCGAACCGCGCCACGTCGTGGCGGTCCGTCGTCCGGCCCACGTCGCCGAGCAGCTGCACGAGGTAGTCCAGCTCGGCACTCTTGAGGACGTAGCCCGCGCTGTTCGCTTCGTACCACTCCCGGTCGTCGTTGTCGGCGCCGGTGAAGACCACGACCTTGGCGCCCGGCACGACCTCGCGCAGCCTGCTGAGCACGTCGCGGCCGGCCAGGTCGGGCAGCCCGAGGTCCAGCAGCACGACATCGGGCCGGTGCTGGGTGGCGAGCTCGATCGCCTGGAGCCCCGCCCGGGCCTCGCCCACCACCTCGAAGCCGCCGTGGTGGCGGAGCGCGATGCGGACCAGTCGGCGTACGTCTGCCACGTCGTCGACGAGCAGGACGCGGACGGTCACGACCCTGCGGCTGCTCTTGGAAGGTGCACCACGAACGCATTCTGCTCCGTGTCGTACGTCGCGTCTCCCCCTTGGGCCCGGGCCAGCTCGCGGACGATGTGCAGGCCGAGCCCGGTGCCCTGGCCCCCCTGGCTGGCGAACCGCTCGAAGAGGCGGCCCCGCAGCCCGGCCGGGATGCCGGGCCCGTCGTCGCTGACCGTGACCTCGACCTGGTCGCCGTCGTGCCCGACGGTCACCCGGATCGGGCCGCTGCCGTAGGAGACGGAGTTGGCCACGAGGTTGTCGACGATCTGGCCGAGTCGGTCCGCGTCGAGCACCGCCCGCACTCCCGGGATCAGCTCGGCCTCGACCACGGCCTCCGGGTGCGTGAGCCGGAGCCGTTGGAGCACCGGCGTCAGCACCTCGGCCAGGTCGTGGTCCTCGAGCTGGAGGTCGAGCGCCGCCTGCTGCAGCCGAGCCGTGGTGAGCAGGTCACCCAGCAGCCGCTGGAGCCGCGCGGAGCTGCTCTGGAGACCGGCGAGCAGCCCGTCCCGCTCCTCGTCGTCGAGCCGGCCCCAGCTGTCGGCGAGCAGCCGTCCCGACATGCTGAGGACCCCGACCGGCGAGCGCAGCTCGTGAGCGGTGAGCGCGAGGAAGCGGGACTGCTCGTCGGCCGCCGCGGCCAGCTCGGCGTTGGCGAGCTCGAGCCGCGCGTTGGCCTCCGCGAGGGCGTTGGCGTACTGCCCCTGCTGCTCCAGCATGTGCATCCGCTCGGTGTGGTCGCGGGTGACCTTCGCGAAGCCGAGGTGCCGGCCGTCGTCGTCGAAGACCGACGAGATGGTCACGTGGGCCCAGAACCGGCTGCCGTCCTTGCGGACCCGCCAGCCCTCCTCCTGGTAGACGCCGTCGCGGAGCGCGAGCTCCAGCTCGTGCTCGGGGTGACCGACGGCCTGCTGCTCCTCGGGATAGAACACCCGGAAGTGCTGGCCGATGATCTCGTCGGCCCTCCAGCCCTTGGCCCGCTGGGCGCCGACGTTCCAGCTGACGATGGAGCCCTCGGGGTCGAGCATGAAGATGGCGTAGTCGCGCACCGCGTCGACGAGCAGCCGGAACCGCCGCTCGGACTCCCGCAACCCCTGCTCGGCCTCGCGCTGCCGGGTGACGTCCTGGCACTGGGCCAGGAGGTAGAGCGGCTGGCCGGCCCGGTCGCGCACCACCGACAAGGTGGTGCGCAGGTAGGCCTCGCCGTGCGCGGGGTGTTCGAGGGTCAGGACGTCCGCCCCCCTCTCGACGATGGCCGAGATGGCCTCCGCCAGCTCCGGCTCGTCGCCCACGGCCGCGCCGTACTCGCTGCCGAGCAGCTCCCCGGCGGCAGGTCCGAGGATCCGGCCGAGCGCCGCATTGGCCCGCACGATCCGGCCCTGCAGGGTCATGGTGGCCATGCCGATCGCGGCGTCGTCGAAGACGCTCTGGAACCGCTCGACCTGGTCCTCGAGCAGCGCTTCCTCGTCGGCAGCGGTCTCGCCGTGCGTGTCGGCCTCGGGCTCGACCTGGGCACGCTCCTGCGGTGCCGGGTCACCCTCTTCGGCGACGCCGACGAGCTCGTCGACGACGTCCTCCAGCGACGACGTCTTGGTGAGGTAGGACGTGGCGCCGAGCTCGAGGGCCCGCAGCGCCAGCGGCTCCTCGTCGAAGCCGCTGAACATGACCACGCGCGTGCGCGGTGAGACCTCACGCACCCGCGGGAGGGCGGCCAGGCCGTCCATGCCGGGCATCGAGACGTCGAGGAGCATGGCGTCGGGCTGGAGCCGGCGGGCCAGGTCGATGGCGTCGGCGCCGTCCGAGCCCTCGCCCTCGACGACCGCGGCGCCCGAGAGGCGCAGCTTGGTCCGGACCAGGGTGCGCACCTCGGCGGAGTCGTCGACGACCACGACCCGCACCGAGCCGGTCGGACCCGTCGCGACGGGACCCGCCGCCGGGTAGCCGGTCAGCGACCAGGCTCCCGGCTGGCGCCAGGCACGCCAACGTCTTCCCTGCTCAGGCATGGTGCGGGGCAGGTTAGCGACCATCCCCCTCCCCTGGCTCACCCCGAGGTGTGCTCGGCGTGTCCCGGGGCCGGACGCGCCGCGAGCGCCCTCCCCGGACCGGAGGGCGCTCGCGAAGAACGGGCGGGTCAGATCGCGACCTCAGATCGCGACGGTCACCTCGGCGACGGAGCCGACCTCGGCGTGCACGGCGTTGTCGACCGGCTCGGCCTGCGGGGCCAGGGTGCGCAGCGTCCAGTCACCCGCACCGGCGAAGAACCGGAAGTGGCCGGTCGCGGAGGTCGGGACCTCGGCGGTGAACTCACCGGTGCGGTCGAGCAGCCTCACGTAGGCGTTGCCCACCGGCTCGCTCTGCCCGTCGGCGCCGGACCGGAGCACCTGCCCCTGGATCACCGCCTCCTTGGCGACGTTGACGCCGTCGAGCGACAGGCCGCCCTTCGTGGCACCGCACATCAGGAGCCCTGCCCGTCTGCCTGGCCGGCCTCGTCGCCGAGGGCGACAGGGACGCCGACGAGCGAGCCGTACTCGGTCCACGAGCCGTCGTAGTTCTTGACGTTGTCCTGGCCGAGCAGCTCCTTGAGCACGAACCACGTGTGCGAGGAGCGCTCACCGATGCGGCAGTAGGCGATGGTGTCCTTGTCCCAGTCGACCCCGGCCTCGGTGTAGATCTCGCGGAGCTCGTCGTCGGACTTGAAGGTCCCGTCGTCGTTGGCGGCCTTGCTCCACGGCACGTTGGCCGCGGTCGGGATGTGGCCGGCGCGCTGCGCCTGCTCCTGCGGGAGGTGCGCCGGGGCGAGCAGCCGCCCGGCGTACTCGTCCGGGCTGCGCACGTCGACCAGGTTCTGCGCGCCGATGGCCGCCACGGTCTCGTCGCGGAAGGCGCGGATCGAGAGGTCCTGCTCCTGGGCGGTGTACGACGTGTGCTCGCGGGTCGGCAGCTCGTCGGTGAGCTCGCGGGAGTCGAGCTCCCACTTCTTGCGGCCGCCGTCGAGCAGCTTGACGTCCTGGTGGCCGTAGAGCTTGAAGTACCAGTAGGCGTAGGCCGCGAACCAGTTGTTGTTGCCGCCGTAGAGCACCACGGTGCTGTCGTTGGCGACGCCCCGGCCGGAGAGGAGCTCCTCGAACTGCCGCTTGTTGACGAAGTCGCGGCGGACCTGGTCCTGCAGGTCCTCGGTCCAGTCGAGCTTGATGGCGCCGCGGATGTGGCCCTTGTCGTAGGCCGTGGTGTCCTCGTCGACCTCGACGAGGACGATGCTGGGGTCGTCGAGGTGCTCTTCCACCCACTGGGCGGTGACGAGCGAGTCTTCGCGAGTCATTTCGTGGTTCCTTCTCTCATTCGTTGCGTTGCGATGTCTGTGAAAGCCAGCGTCGAGGTTCAGACGCCGAGGGGCGCGACCCTCTTCAGGAGCAGGTACAGCTCGCAGCCCAGGCAGAACCGGAAGACCGCGTTGAGCAGCGCCGCGACCAGGGCGAACCCGATCGCGACCTGGCCGAGCAGGGTGGCGCCCGAGACGCTCTGCCCGATGACGAAGGCGAGGAGCGCGACCACCACGAAGGCGAGGCCGACGACCTGCGCGAACCGCGGCGGTGCCGGGTCCTCGAGCTCCGCGGGCGGCGCGAGCCGGGGGCGTACGACGGTCCGGAACAGCCACGCGTGGGGAGTGTGCTGCACGCCCCTGGACGCCCCGAGCGCGAACAGCAGGGCCTGGACCCCGGTCAGCACCGCGGCCCACGGGCTGGGCAGCAGGAGGATGACCACCAGCACCGCGGCAGTGACGCCGGCGGTGAGCTGGGGTCCGCGCGGGTCGATGCCTCTCGGGGCCTCGGTGGGGGCTGTGCTGGATGAGGTGGCGGTGGTGGTCATGGCTCTCCTGGGTCGCGAGGAAGGCGGCGGCGGGCGGCCGGCGCGCGCGACGATACTGCAGTAATTCAGTCGAGAAAGACCGAAAAAGGGGGCAGCGTCGTCAGGAGAAACGACACAGGCTCGAGCGCACGCGGCAGTGGTCAACCGCGCGCCGCTTCGTCAGCCAGGTCGTGGACACCCTTCGAGAGTAGGGGTGCGCCACCGGGTCACCCAGCGCGAATCTCAACCAGTGGACTGGTGTCTCGAATATCGAGACGTGACACCGGAGCGACCCCCGCTGCCCGGCCCAGGATCTGCTCGAACCGGCTCGCGCAGCCGTCGAGGGCGAACTCGCGCTCGGCCAGCGCCCTGGCCCGGGCACCGAGCCGGTCGCGGAGGCCGGCGTCCCGCAGCACCGACGCGACCCAGCGGCCCGCCTCGGGGAGCGCCTCACCGACCGGCGGCAGCACGCAGCCGTCCACCTCGGCGACGAGGGTCGCCGCGAGGTTCTCGGAAGGCATCAGCCCCAGCACCGGTCGGCCGGCGCACAGGTAGGACAGCGTCTTGGACGGTACCGAGAAGGCACCGGCGGAGGCGTCGAGCAGGACGACCAGCACGTCGCCGCTGCCCAGCACCTCCGACAGCCGCTCGTAGGGCTGGAACGGCAGCAGCGTGATCGGTACGTCGAGACGCGCGGCCTCCGCTCGCAGCACGTCGACCGCCGGCCCCTCGCTCACCACCGTGAGGTGGACCGGGACACCGGCGTCGCGCACCTCTCGGGCCAGCCCGACCAGGAGGGCGGGGTTGTGCTTGAGGCCCAGGGTGCCGGAGTAGACGAGGCTCGGCGTCTGGGCGATGCCCTGCTCGCGCGCCCACGCGTTGTCGCGCGGGGCAGGGACGATCTCGCCGAGCGGTGCCCAGTTCGGGATCACCGTGGTCTTCTCCGCGGTCCCCCACTCCCGGTGCACGTCGACGAAGGAGTCGGCGATGACGACCACGGCCGCTGACCGGCGGGCCACCCAGCGCTCTCCCCGGCCGACCACCCCGGCCACCAGCCGGAAGGCCCGGCCGAGCTTGGCGCCGGCGAAGGACCTGATCGCGATCCCCTGCACGTCCTGGTGCCACAGCACGAGCGGGATCCGCCGCACCCGCAGGTACGCCGCGAGCAGCACCATCGACGGGACAGGGGTGTTGGCCACCATCACGACGTCGGGCCTGCGCCGGCGTACCTGCCTGGCCAGCTGGACGCCGAACCTCAGCTCCTGGACGATCCGCTTCTTGAAGTCGAGCTTGTCGACGACCTCGTCGCGGCCGATCGCGTCGAAGCTCACCCGCGACGCGGGGTCATCCAGCCTCCCCTTGCCCGAGACGTAGGCCGCGCAGTAGGAGTGCGTCACCTCGTGGCCGCGGCGGGCCAGCTCGGAGCTGAGCTCGACCTGGAACGGGTGCCCGCTGTAGTCGTGGACCAAGATCTTCATCGCAGCGACCTGCATCAGCCGAGCGACCACTTCACCTGGTCGAAGACCCAGCGGTAGGTCTGCTCGAGGCCGTCGAGCAGCGTGATCGACGGCTCCCAGCCGTAGGTCTCGAGGATCTGGGTGTTGTCGCTGTTGCGGCCGCGCACGCCCTGGGGTGCGTCGAGCTGGTGCTCGCGCTCGCAGCGGACGCCGGCGATGCTCTCGACGATGTCGACCAGGCCGTTGATCGAGACCAGCTCCGAGCTGCCGAGGTTGACCGGCTCGGGGCTCTCGCCGCGCAGGATCATCTGGCTGCCCTGCACGCAGTCGTCGACGTACATGAAGCTGCGGGTCTGCTCGCCGTCGCCCCAGATCGAGATGGTGTGCTCGCCGGTGATCGCCGCAGTGGCGACCTTGCGGCAGATCGCGGCCGGAGCCTTCTCGCGGCCGCCGGTCCAGGTGCCGTGCGGACCGTAGACGTTGTGGTAGCGCGCCACCCGGGTGGTCAGGTCGAAGTCCTCGAGGAAGTGCCGGCACATCCGCTCGGTGAAGAGCTTCTCCCAGCCGTAGCCGTCCTCGGGCAGGGCCGGGTAGGCGTCGGACTCCTTCAGCGCGGTGATGTCGGTGTCGGTCTGCTTGTCGGCGGCGTAGACGCACGCCGAGGAGGAGTAGAAGTAGCGCTCGACGTCGTGCTGCCGCGCCGCCTCCAGCATGTGGGTGCTGGTGAGCACCGTGAGCATGCAGAGCGCCTTGTTGTTCTCGATGAAGCCCATGCCGCCCATGTCGGCGGCGAGCATGTAGACCTCGCCGGCGCCGGCGGTCTGCGCCATGGCGTGCTCGAGGAGCGAGAGGTCGGCGACGACGTTCTCGGCCTGCGGGTGCACCTGGTACCACTCCGACTGCGGCTTCACGTCGACCACGCGGACGCTGCGGCCCTGGCTCAGCAGGTCCGCCGCCAGGTGGCCCCCGATGAAGCCGCCCCCGCCGGCCACCAGGACGTCCACTGGCTTGCTCATGCTGGGCTCCTCGGGGTCTCGATCCCCGGAGGCAGGGCGGACCGCGCGAGATGGCCCGTCCGAGGTCTGGGGAGGTGGATGGAAACTGCAACGAGTTCCACTCGCAGCAGTTATGCCTGGGGAGGCACTAACCTGCATCCGCGGACCAGGGGCCGAACGGAGGACTGTCGAGAGTGGCCAAGCGCGCGTTCATCACCGGGATCACGGGCCAGGACGGGTCCTACCTCACCGAGCTGCTGCTCGCTGAGGGCTACGAGGTCCATGGGCTGGTCCGCCGCGCCTCCACGATCAACCGCGGCCGGATCGACCACATCGACAGCCCCGACCTGCACCTGCACTACGGCGACCTCACCGACGGGGTGAGCCTGGTCAACCTGATCCACGCGATCGAGCCCCACGAGGTCTACAACCTCGGCGCGCAGAGCCATGTGAAGGTCTCCTTCGAGATGCCGGAGTACACCGCCTCGACCGACGGCACCGGCGCGCTGCGGCTGCTGGAGGCGATCCGGGCGGCCGGCCTCGACTGCCGCTACTACCAGGCCTCGACCTCGGAGATGTTCGGCTCCAGCCCCCCGCCGCAGGACGAGCTGACGGCGTTCCACCCGCGCTCGCCGTACGGCGCGGCGAAGCTCTACGCGCACTGGGTGACCGTCAACTACCGCGAGGCCTACGACCTGTTCGCGGTCTCCGGGATCCTCTTCAACCACGAGTCGCCGCGCCGGGGCGAGAGCTTCCTGACCCGCAAGGTCACGCTCGGCGTCGCGGCGATCGTCCTCGGCGCCCGCGACTCGCTCCACCTCGGCAACCTCGACGCGGTCCGCGACTGGGGCTACGCCCCGGAGTACGTCGAGGGGATGTGGCGGATGCTCCAGCACGACGAGCCCGGCGACTACGTGCTCGCGACCGGGGAGGGCCGGACGGTGCGGCAGTTCGTGCAGGCGGCGTTCGCCCACGCCGGGCTCGACTGGGAGCAGTACGTCACCCACGACGAGCAGTACGAACGGCCGACCGAGGTCGACGCGCTGATCGGCGACCCGACCAAGGCGCGCGAGGTGCTCGGCTGGAAGGCGGAGACGAACGCCGACCGGCTGGCCGAGCTGATGGTCGACGCGGACATCAAGCAGATGACCCGACTGCTCAAGGGATGAGCGACCAGTTCGAGCCGCCACCCCCTCTGGTGCGGCTCTACCCCGAGGCCAACATCGGTGGCTACACGAAGCTGGACGGGCTGGTCGAGTTCTACACGCGGATCGGAACCCTCGTCGACGAGCAGAGCGAGGTGCTCGACTTCGGGGCGGGCCGCGGCATCTGGGCCTTCGAGGGCACCACGGAGCTGCACCGGCGGCTGCGCACCCTGCGCGGTCGGGTCGGTCGCGTCGTGGGCACCGACGTCGACCCCGTCGTCACCACCAACCCGACCCTCGACGAGGCGCACGTCGTCGGCCTCGGCGACCCGCTGCCCTTCGAGCCCGGCACCTTCGACCTCGTCATCGCCGACCACGTGCTGGAGCACGTCAACCGCGAGGACGCACCCGACGTGGCCGCGGACATCATGCGGGTGCTCAAGCCGGGCGGCTGGCTGGCCGCCCGGACGCCGAACAAGTGGGGGATGATCGGCCTCGCCGCGCGTGCCGTCCCCAACCGGCTGCACGTGCCCGTGCTCAGGAGGCTCCAGCCGGGGCGGCAGGCCGAGGACGTCTTCCCGGTGCGCTATGAGATGAACACCCGCAAGGACCTGCGCCGGTTGTTCGCGCCGCACGCGGTGCACGTCTACGGCCACGCCAGCGAGCCGCGCTACTTCGGGAGCTCACCGACCGCCTGGAGACTGGCTGCGGGCGTGGACCGGATGACGCCCGGCCGGCTCGCGCCCACGCTGATGATCTTCGTGCAGAAGGCAGCCCGGGAAACGGCGGCGTGAGGGTCGTCCTCGACGCCGCCGCTGCGGACCACGGCGGCATCCGCACCTACGTCGACCAGCTGCTGCCCGCGTGGGCGGCGGCGTTTCCCGAGGACCGGCTCGTGGTCGTCGTACCGCCCGGCTCGACGATCGACACCGCGGGACACGACCGGCACGAGCTGCGGGTGGTCGGCCCGGCAGTGGCCGGCCGGCCGGTCGCGCAGACGCGAGCCATCCCCGCGCTCGCCCGGGCGCACCGCGCGGACGCCGTGCTCGCCACCAACCCGACCACGACGCTGCGCCGGCCGGGCGCACCGTTCGCCGTCGTCGTCCACGACCTGCGCCACGAGCTGATGCCCGAGCAGTTCGGCCGCGCCCGCCGTGCCCTGCGCTGGGGCGCCTACCGGCGGTCCTACGCCCTGGCCGACGGCTTCGTGGCGGTCTCGCGACGGACCCTCGACGACCTGCACCGGCTGCACCCGGCGACGGCCGCCAAGCCGGCCGCCGTGGTCCACCACGGAGGAGACCACGTCCTGGCCTGGCCGGCGCCGGACCGCACCGGCCCGGCGGTCGCGTTCGGCCACCAGACCAACAAGAACCCGCAGCTGGTCATCGACGCGTGGGCGGAGCTGGCCCAGCGCGGCGACCCGGGGCGGCTGGTCGTCCTGGGGCTCTCCGGCGCCGACCGCGCCGCGCTGGCCGCGAGGGTCGAGCGCCTGGGGCTGGGGCAGTGGGTCGAGCTGGCGGCGTACCTGCCGGAGCGGGAGTTCCGCGCGAGGATCGCCGCCGCCGAGCTGGTCGTCTACCCCTCCGACCTCGAGGGGTTCGGGCTCCCGGTCGTGGAGGCGATGACGCTGGGCAAGCCCGTCGTCGTCGGTCCGGACCCGGGCACCTCCGAGGTCGCCGCAGGCCACGCCGCCACCGCGCCGGACTGGACGCCGACGGCCCTCGCGGAGGCGGTCCGGCGCGCCCGGGCCATGGAGCCGGCGACGCTCGGGGCGGCGCGCACCCATGGGGCGACGTACACCTGGGACCGGACCGCGCGCGAGACCCGGGCCCTGTTGGAGTCGCTGCGATGAGCCGGCTGCCGCGTCGGCTGCAACCGCTCTGGCCGCTGGTGAAGCGGCTGCACCGGCTGACGTCGCGGCTGCTCGGCGGGGTCTTCCGGCGTACGTCGAGGCTCAGCGGCGACCGTTCGCTCCCGGCCCTGGCGACGCCGACCTCCGAGGAGACCGCCAGGCTGGCACCGGACTCGGTCGTGCTCCATCGAGGAGGACCGGCCGAGGTCCTCGACCGGACGGCGCCGGAGGGTGAGCCGGCCGGGCACGTCGCCTTCGAACCCTGGCTGCACCGGACCGTCTCGGCACGCACCGTGCTCGACGTGCGAGGCGGGCTGCTCGTCGGCGACTACGCCGCGACGGTCGTGCCCGGGCCCGGTGGGCGCGTGCTCGACTACGAGACCAGCGGCTACTTCGGCCTCGGCTCCTGGCAGGAGCACCCGATCTTCCTGCGGCCACGGCTGCCCGAGCCACAGCCCTTCGAGGGCACCCTGCTGTCGCTGGCCACGCGCGGCACGTCGAGGAACTACTACCACTTCCTCACCGACCTGCTCCCGCGCTGGGGCATCTTCCGCGAGGCCTGCCCGGACGTCGAGGTCGACGGCGTCTACCTGTCGACGCGCGCCGGCTACCAGCGCCAGCTGCTCGCCCTCACGGGGCTCGACGCCCTGCCGGTCGTGGAGGTCGAGAAGCACGCGTGCCTCGTGCCCGACCGGCTGCTGGTCCCCTCGACCCCCAACCAGGACCTGATGGCGCCGCCGTGGGTCGTCGACTGGCTGCGCACCCACCTCCGGCCGTCCGCCGACCTCTCGGCGTACCCGCGGGGTCTCTACGTCACCCGCGGCGACGTCCCGAACACGCGCCGCTACGTCGAGGAGGCCGAGCTCTGGCCGCGGCTGGCCGAGCGCGGCTTCGCCCGGCTCGACCCGGGCGCGGTCTCGGTGCAGGAGCAGATCGACCACTTCGCGGCGGCCGACGTGATCATCGCCCCGCACGGCGCCGCCCTGGCCAACCTCGTCTTCGCGCGCCGGGGCGCACGCCTGCTCGAGCTGTTCGCCCCCGACTACGTCAACCCCTGCTACTGGGCCATCGCGGACGCCGCGGGGCTCGGCTACCGCTACCTCGTGGCCGGCGACCCCGACCCCCGCGCCGCCGTACCGATGACCGGTGTCCTCCGCGACATCTCGATCCCACCGGAGCGCGTCCTCACCGCGCTGGAGCGGCTCGTGCGATGCCGACTCGGCGGCGATAGTCCCTGACGTTGTGGCGCGGCGTACGGCGTGTCGCCGGCCACTTCGTCACGGACTATCCCGGCCGGCGGCTACTTCCAGATGCCATCGGCGTTGAAGGCCCTGCCCCGGAGGCGGCTGAGGAGTCCGGGGAACCGCTTGCGGAGGCGGCCGTACTCGTCGGGGAGTGCCAGGCGGGCGCTCTTCATGACGTCGCCGGCCAGCTCCTTCGCCTCGGTCTTGAGGGCCCGGCGGCGCCACGCGTCGAACGCCTCGGCCTCGTCGGGCAGGAACGGCGAGGGGAGCTGCCGTGGGCTGTCGCGCTCCTCGATCCGCCAGGCCCGGCGGAGCTGCCGGGAGATCCGGCGGCCGCGGGTGTCGGCCGCGTAGGGGTACGGCGCCGCGGGGGGCAGCGACCCCTCGTGCTCGACCAGCGCAGCGGCGTACTCGCGGCAGAGCGCGTCGATCGCGGTGCCCTCGGTGCGCAGGTGGGCGGTGGACGACGCGAGCCGGGTCGACAGCTCGTCGGGGGCGGCGGTGTCGAAGGCATGGAAGTGGAAGAGCCGGAGCCGGTCAGCGTGACCCACGAAGCCGTAGCCGGAGTCGTCGAGCATCAGCGGGCGCTCGTGGAGGTTGGTGACGCTCACGTTGTAGCCGCGGTGCTGCCAGGCGCCGGCGTGGAACATCACCGAGCCGATGTCGCACCACTTCTGGTCGACGAAGAGCCCGGACAGCGGCTCCCACAGGCACTCGTCGACGAGGTGCCCCCACCACCAGTCGAGGAACGGCAGCGCCCGCCGGTCGACCGCGCAGAAGCCGAGGTTGTAGACGCCGACCGTGAGCAGGTGGGTCTCCTGCAGCTCCGCGTCCGGCGGCACCGGTTCGAGGAAGTGCGGGGTGAGCAGGATGCCGCCCTCGGTCGCCTCGAGGTCGGGCGAGAGCTCGGCCATCGGGCTGGTGACGTAGGTGTCGGGGTCGAGGTACGCCGCCTGCTCGGCCCTCTCGAGCAGCGCCTTGAGCAGCAGCGGCTTGACCGCGGTCGCGAACTCCACGAGGTCATAGATCGTCGCCAGCCGCAGCACGTCGCGGTGCGGGAGCCCGAGCACGTCGGTGCCGACGATGTCCACGCCGTCCTGGCGTACGCCGGACAGCTGCGCGGCGTCGGCGGAGTCGATGACGAGGACGGTCAGCCGCGCGCCCGGGTGGTGCCGCTGCAGCGTGGCTGCGAGCGTGAGTGCCTTCGCGAGGTAGTTGGTCGACAAGATGGTGCAGTAGGCCATCGGCTGGTCCGGCACGGCTGCACAGTAACGGCCCGACGCCCACGGCGTTGTCCTACCGTGCTCGACTCCCTGACTGGCTCCCCGGCGCTCACCGCCGAGCTGCGCTCGCTCTACCTCGACCTCACCAAGCGCAGCCTGACGGGCGCGCTGGCGGAGGACAACGACTCGATCCTCGGCGGCGTGCGGACGGCCGGCTCCCCGTCGTTCAAGAAGCGGGTCGCCGCCGCGGTCGGCGACCTCGCGCAGAGGGCGAACCTCGAGATCGCCTACAAGAAGCCCTATGACCCCACGCTCCGCGAGAGCGGCCTCGACTGGCCCTCCCGCGCGGAGTCGATGATCGGGCTGAAGCGGATGACGAACATCCAGGAGTGCATCGCGCAGCTGGTGGCGGACGACGTCCCCGGCGACCTGATCGAGACCGGGGTCTGGCGCGGCGGCGCCTGCATCTTCATGAAGGCCAACCTCAAGGCGTGGGGCGACACGACGCGGACCGTGTGGCTGGCCGACTCCTTCGAGGGGCTGCCCGCGCCGAACGCCGCCCTCTACCCCGCCGACGAGGGCGACCGTCTGCACGAGCAGACCGGTCTCGCCGTCGGCGCCGACCAGGTCCGTCACAACTTCGAGCGCTACGGCCTGCTCGACGAGCGGGTGCGGTTCCTGGTCGGCTGGTTCAAGGACACCCTCCCGACGGCGCCGGTCGAGCAGCTGGCCCTGATGCGCCTCGACGGCGACATGTACGAGTCGACCATCCAGGCGATCGAGCCGCTCTACCCCAAGCTCTCACCCGGCGGCTTCTGCATCATCGACGACTTCGGCAGCCACGCCTCCCAGGCCGGCCAGGCCGTCCACGACTACCGCGCCCAGCACGGCATCACCGACGAGATCGTCCCGATCGACGAGTTCGGCGCCTACTGGCGCAAGAGCGGCTGAGTCCGGAGCCCGGGTCCAGGCTTCAGCGCGTTCGGCGTCGGGTCGCCTCGACCCCGAAGTCGGACCGCAGCCGGCTCCGGCGCAGGGCGCGGTGCCAGAGCGGTGACTGGGTCGACCAGTAGGTGAAGACCTCGACGTCGAACTGCTCGGAAAGCAGGGCGCGGATCGCCTCCTCGTCGACGCCCTGGCGCACGACGTGGTACTCGACGAGGTCCGACTCCGCGGTCTCGTCGTAGCTCCCCCGCACCCTGCGCAGCCGGGTGGCGAGGCCCCGGCGGTAGCTGCCCTGCCCCAGCCGCCAGGCGAAGTACGTCGCCCGGCTGGCGACGTGAGCGGCCCGCGACCGGCGCGGGTAGAAGAGCGGGTCCTGGACCGTGAAGATCGCCCCGCCGTCGGCGACGACCTCGTGCAGGCAGCGGAAGAAGGCCAGGTAGTCGGGGATGTGGTGGACGACGCTGATCAGGACGGCGAGGTCCCATCGCTCCGACCGGTCGAGCAGGGCCTGGTCGATGAGAGACGTGCCACTCTCGTCGTGGACGACGCGCACCCGATCGTCACCGGCGAACTCCCGCGCGAGGTGGTCGGCACTGGCGCGGCTGGCCTCGGTGACCGTGACCGTCGCACCGGCCTCGAGCAGGGTGTGGGTGAAGGTGCCGTGGCCGGCCCCGATCTCCAGCACCCGGCAGTGACCGGTGCGGGCGACGGCGTCGCGCACCAGCCGGGTCAGCCGGGCCTCGATGTCGTGGCGCAGGGCGTCGTGGCGCAGGTGCGGGGAGCCCTTGGTGTAGTCGTGGCCCTCGGCGTGGGCGTGGTCCTGCGCCCGCAGCACCTGCTCGTCGCCCATGTCAGCACCGCCCCTTCGCCTGCTGCTCGCGCGCCCAGGTGATGAACTCGTCGATGTCGGTGCCGCTGAGCAGAGGGACCGCCTCCAGCACGAGCTCGTCGGGCCAGTCCCACCACCTGATGTCGAGCAGGGCCGCGATCTGCTCGTCGGTGAACCGGTAGCGGATCACCTTGGCCGGGTTGCCCCCCACGATGGCGTACGGCGGCACGTCCTTGTTGACCACCGCGCCCGACCCGATGATGGCGCCGTCGCCGATGGTGACGCCGCTGCGCACGAAGGTCCGCATGGTCAGCCAGACGTCGCTGCCGATGCGGGTGTCGCCGGTGGGCACCGGGATGCCGTCCTGGCCGGCGCCGGGCAGCTTGAACCGCATGCGCAGCGGGAAGGTCGTGACCCGGTCGATGGCGTGCTCGCCGCCGAGCATCACGATCGCCTCCTCCGACAGCGCGGAGTAGCAGCCCACGATCAGCCTGGTCGTGTCGTGGTCGTAGGTCTTGATCACGGGGATGCCGTAGGTGTGCTGGCCGATGGTCATCCGGCCCTGCTTCACCAGGCGCCGCTGCTGTGCGAGGTTGGCCCCGACCACGGCGTCGTGGGCCCGGCGCAGCGCGTGCCGCAGCCAGCGCAGGAAGGTCAGCACGCGACGACCTCGCTCCTCGGGGTCCCGGTGGGGCGGTGGTGCCGGGTCAGGTAGGTGGCCCACCACATGATCGCAACCACGGCCTGCCCCGCGGCGAGGAACCAGAAGGCTCCGAGCGATCCGTTGACGAACGCGCCGACCACGGTCAGCCCCAACGTGATCGCCGTCCCGGCGATGTCGAGCGTCGTCGTCGTGCGCACCGCCCTGAGCCCGAGCAGCGCGGAGCGCACCCCGCTGATCAGGCCGAGCATCACCATCTGCACGCAGGCCGGCCACAGCAGCCGCTCGGTCGGCGCCCACGTCGCACCGAGCACCAGCCGGCCGAGCACGTCGGGGAGCAGGAGGAGGACCACGGCGTTCGCGACCGCGACGCCGGCCGTGAGCGTCGTCGTACGCCGGACGTGGCGGGCCACGGCCGCGGCACCCGTCTCCATCCGGGAGACCTCGGCCACCCCGGCCGCGATGGACGCGGCCTGGAGCTGCGTGAACGGCCCGAGCAGGAGCAGCGCCCCACGGACGGCGCCCAGCGCCCGCGAGCCCGCGATGCCGACGATCGCGACCGAGGCGCCGAGGGAGGCCGCCTGCATCGATGCGAAGGACAGCGCGTAGCGCCACGAGAACGGCCACGTCTCCCTGAGCCAGCCGAGGCCGAGCCTGATGGGCGAGTGCCGGTAGGGCACCGGCGTCAGCAGCCCGGCGACGGCACCGGACCCTGCCCAGGCGACCACGAACAGGACCAGGCTCTGCGACCCGGAGGCCAGCACGGCGCCGACGGCGACCACGAGCAGGCCGAGCCAGGTGAGGTCGAGCACCAGTGCGCGGCCCGGACGGTGCGTCGCGAAGGCCAGGTAGCGGCCGAGGTCCTGCAGGAAGATCAGCGGGATGAAGGCGCCGAGGGCCACCAGCCCCAGCCCGAGGTCGCGCTGGGCGAGCGAGGTGACCAGGCCGGCGGCGACGACGAGCGCGGCGATGCCGGCGGAGAGCACCAGGCCCGTCCCGATCGCCTCCCCCGGGCGGCTCTCGGCCTCGGCGGGTCGCACCAGCAGCGGCTCACCGACCAGCGCGCGGGCGGCTCCCTGGGTCGCGACGTAGGTGATGAGCACCAGCCCGAACCAGCCGAAGTCCGACACCCCGAGGGTGCGCGCGGCCAGGATCGACACGAGCACGTTGGACGCGCTCGAGATCGCCTGGTCGACGGTGATGGTCCGCAGCCGGCGGCCTGGGGTGGACGCGGGGACGCCGGCGCTCGCCGTCACCTGCTCTCCCGTCGCCGTGGACACGGGAACTCAACGGCACAGGTCCGCAGGTGTCACGCCGGCGTCACTGCAGCGGCCCTGCAGCGGCCCTGCAGCACGGCAGGCTCAGGGAAGCGCTGAGGCGAGCGCGTCGTAGACCTGGGCCTTCGTCGGCGCCCCCGAGGCCCGCACCACCTCGTGGCCCTGTGCGTCGAGCACCAGCGTGGTCGGCGTGCGCAGGATGCTCAGGCGGCGCACGACGTCGAGGTGGTGCTCGGCGTCGACCTCGATGTGGGTGACCCCCTCGACCTGACCGGCGATGTCGCTCAGGATCCGGCGGGTCGACCGGCAGGGCGCGCAGAACGCCGAGGAGAACTGCAGCAGCGTGGCGCGCTCGCCGAGCTCTGCCTCCCAGGGCGAGCCGTCCAGCACCGAGGACGGCGGCCGCCCGGCGGCCTCGCTCGCGCCGCGGACGGCGTGGGTGCCGCGGAACCGGCCGTTGCGCAGCGCCAGCGTGCCGCCCGCGACCAGGGCGAGGGCGACCGCGCCCAGCACGACGTACAGCCCGCTGCTCATGCCTCGGTCAACCCTCGATGTCGGCGTCTTCTTCCCCGCGGTGGAAGTAGGCGAGGTGGTCGGGCAGCTCGCGGACCAGCTCTGCGGGGTTGCCGCGGTAGAGCGCCTGCTCCGTGGCCAGCCGGGTGGTGACGACAGAGCCCGCGGAGATGATCGCCCGCGCCGGCACGTGGGTGCCGCTCTGGAGGATGCAGCCAGACATCACCGCGCAGTGGTCGCCGAGCACCACCGCGCCCGTCGTCTGCCGGTCGGTGACCAGGTTGAGGCTGTGCGTGAGCACCTGCGAGGCGAAGCCGGCCAGCGCCGCGTGCCGACCCAGCTCGACCCGGTCGGAGCAGTCGATCTCGTGGTTGTCGGTGACCTTCGCACCGACACCGAGGATCAGCACCGGCCGTCGGTTCGGCGAGTGCGGGAAGACGTCGTGCGAGAGCTCGGCCGCCTGGGGGAAGGCGGTGATCGAGTTGCGGGTCGCGATGTTGCTGTCCTCGGCCATCCGGAGCTCGGCCAGGCCGCGGATGTGGTTGCGCGGGCCGATGCTCGTGCGCGGCCCCATGCTCACGTGGCCCACCCGGATCAGGCTGCGGCCGAGGTAGGCCGTGGGGTGGATGTCCCACCCGAGGGCGAGCCTCGCGACCCACCGCGCCAGGGGCGAGGGCAGGTAGCAGACCAGGACCGCCCAGAGCCGCTGCACCCCGGGATCGTAGCCATCTGGTTCCCGGTTCGTTTGCCCCCTCGTCAGGACCGCGGCTGCGCGATACTGACGCCGGCCCGCCCCCGACAGGCCCGACTCGACAAGGATCCCCGTGAGCACCGACCCGTCCACCGTGCGACAGACCGTCAGCGACTTCCTGGTCCGCGTGAAGAAGGGTCGCGACGACCTTCCCGACGACCTGGCGCTCTTCGGCGACGGGCTCGCGCTCGACTCGCTCGAGGCGGCCGAGCTCTCCGTCGTGCTGGAGGACACCTACGGCCGCGACCCGTTCTCGGCCGGCGGCGCGCTGCCGGAGACCGTCGGTGAGGTGCTGGCGTTCTACGAGGCCGCCCCCACCCCATGATCGACCCGGAAGGCTTGAGCGGCCGATGATCGAGCTGCTCCGCGCGGCCGCGGACGAGGCACCACACCGGATCGCCCTGGCCAGCGCGGCCGGCGTGACGACGTACGCCGAGCTGGTCGCCCGCGCCGAGACCGCGGCGGCCGAGCTGCGCGCCCGGGGCGTCCAGCGCCTGGCCGTGCTCGACCCCGACCACGCCACCGTGTGGGCGCTGCTCGCCGCCTGCTCGCTGGCCGGCGTGGAGTCGTGCCTCTATCCCGTGGCCGCCACCGACGAGACCGTGGCCGAGCTGCGCGAGCGGCTGGGTCACGACCTGGTCGTCACGACGCGCGACCTGCCCGGCACCGGGCTGCTCGACCCGGTCGAGCTGTGGGCGGGCACCGAGCGCGAGACCGGACCGGTGCCCGACGGACCCCGCCCGCTGCTGGTGCTCACCTCCGGCACGACCAGCGGCCGGCCCCAGGCGGCGCGCCACGACTGGTCGCGCATCCTCCGCGTCACGCTCCGGATCCGGCCCACCCCCGAGCAGCGCTGGCTGCTGGCCTACGCGCCCAACCAGTTCGCCGGGCTCCAGATGCTGCTCCACGTCGCCGCGGCCCGCGCGACCCTGGCGGCCGGCCGGTCGTTCCAGCCGCGCGACGGCCTCGAGGCGATGCGCCGCTTCGGCGTGACCCACGCGAGCGGCACGCCGACGTTCTGGCGGTTCCTGCTGGCCGAGCTGCGCAGCGACGGTGAGCCGGCCCCGGCGCTCGAGCAGGTGACCCTCGGCGGCGAGGCGGTGCCGTCCTCCGTGGTCGAGGCGCTGCGCCAGACCTTCCCCCGAGCGCACCTCTCGCAGCTCTACGCCGCCACCGAGATGGGACTCAGCATCAGCGTTCGCGACGGGGAGGTCGGGCTCCCGGTCAGCGTGCTCGACGCGACCGACGGGGAAGCCGAGCTCAAGATCGTCGACGGCGAGCTGTGGGTGCGCTCGCGCTCCTCGATGCTCGGCTACTACGACGACGAGCCGGTGCCCGACGACGGCTGGCGCGCCTCCGGTGACCTGGTCGAGGTGGTCGGAGACCGCATCCACTTCCGCGGCCGCGCGTCCGAGGTCATCAACGTCGGCGGCGTGAAGGTGCACCCGCTGCCGATCGAGGAGCGCGTCGCCCGCGTGCCCGGCGTCGCTCTCGCGCACGCGCACGGCCGCCCCAACGCGCTGGTGGGCCAGGTGGTGGCGCTCGACGTCGTGCTGGCCGACGGGGCGGACGCCGAGGCCGCGGACGCGGCGATCCGCGAGGAGTTCGCGGAGGACCCCTCCGCGCACCGGCCGCGGAGCATCACCTTCGTCGACTCCCTGGACGTCCAGGGCGGCAAGCTGGTCCGAGGAAGGACGTCATGAGGGTCGTCATCGTCACCGGCGGGAGCCGGGGCCTCGGGGCCGGCATCGTGCAGTCCTTCCTCGACTCGGGCGACCGGGTGGCGACGTGCGCCCGCTCGCGCACCGACGAGGTGGCGCGCTGGGAGTCGGAGTCGGCCGACAGGTTCCTCTTCGAGGAGGTCGACCTGGCCGACCGCGCAGCGTGCGCCGCGTTCGTCAAGACGGTCGTCGAGCGGTGGGGTGGCGTCGAGGTCCTGGTCAACAACGCCGGCGTGGCCCGCGACGGCGTCATCGCCCTCGCGGACGACGACGACGTCGACACCGTCGTGGACCTGAACCTCAAGGGCACCCTGCAGATGACCAAGCTGGTGGTGCGGAGGATGCTCTCGGGCGGCCGCGGCCACATCGTCAACGTGTCCTCGATCGTGGGGCTGTCGGGCTACCGCGGGCTGGTCGTCTACAGCGCCACCAAGGCGGCCCTCGACGGCATGACCCGCGCCCTGGCCCGCGAGCTCGGCTCGCGCGGCATCACCGTCAACTCCGTCGCGCCGGGCTACCTGCGCACCGAGATGTCCCACGGGCTCGACGAGGAGCAGCTCGACCAGATCGTCCGGCGTACCCCCGCCGGCCGGCTGGGCGAGCCGTCCGACATCGCGCGCGTCGTGCAGTTCCTGACCGCACCGGACCAGGACTACATCACCGGTCAGGTGATCGTGGCCGACGGCGGCCTCACGGCTTGACGGCGGTCACCAGGCCGTAGCCCAGCGTCCCGTCGTCCCAGAACGCGCGCAGGATCTCGCAGGCGCGGTCGAACTGGTCGACGCTCTCGGCACCGAGGCTCGCGGTCACCTCGTCACGGTGCGCTGTGACGTTGGCCTGCCAGCGGTCGAAGGTGGGCCGGGTCTGCGCGGTGACGTCCTCGGTCTCCACGTCGGTCAGCCCGGCGGTCTCGGCGTACGTCGCGTAGTCGGCCAGCGGGTCCATCCGGGCCGCTCCGAACGCCGCCCGCAGCACGCCGAACTCCTCGGTGCGCCGGCGCAGCTCGAGGAACGGGATCTCGCGCCGGCGCACGAGGTCGCACAGCACCAGCCGGCCGCCGGGGCGAAGCACCCGCGCGCACTCCGCGAGCAGCCGGTCCCGCTCCGGCATCAGGTGCGAGGACTCCATCACCCAGACCCGGTCGAAGCTCTCGTCCGGGAGACCGTTGTCGGTGCCGTCGCGCACCTCGAAGGTGACCCCGGCCAGCCCCGCCTCGCGGGCGCGCTCGGTCGCCGCGGCGACGCCGACCTCGCTGGTCGTGATCCCGAGCACCTCGACGCCGACGTCGGCGGCGAGACGGCAGGCCGGCGCGCCGGTGCCGCAGCCGACGTCGAGCACACGCTGCCCGGGCTCGAAGCGGGCGCCGTCGATCATCCGCGAGGTCAGGGCCGCGGTGGCCGTGGGCAGGTCCTCGTCGCCCGTCGCGAAGTAGCCGTAGTGCAGCTCGTGCCCCAGCAGCAGCCCCCAGGCCGCGGTCACCCGGTCGTAGTGCGCCGCCGGCTCGTAGTCCTCGGTGGGGGTCTCGCTCATGGTGGCGGTGAGCCTAGTGCGCCGCACTCGACGTTCGCGGGCACCAGCGCGTCCGGCGGCGACGGATCAGGTCGTGAGCGGGAGCTCGACGCGGAACGTGCTGCCCTGACCCGGGCTGCTGTCGAGCGTGACCCGCCCGCCGTGCGCCTCGACGATGGCGCGGACGATGCTCAGGCCGAGACCGACGCCGGGGATGTGTCGCTGGGTCGCCTGCCGCCCGCGGAAGAACCGGCGGAACAGCCGGCCGACCTCCTCGGGGTCGACGCCGATGCCCGTGTCCGACACGGAGAGCTCGACGAGCTGCTCGTGCCGACGCAGCACGACCGAGACCGACCCTCCGGGCTCGGTGTACTTCAGGGCGTTGCCCAGCAGGTTGTCGATCACCTGGCGCAGCCGGGACGCGTCGACCTTGGCGACCAGCTCGCCCTCGGGCGCATCGAAGCTCAGCGAGACCCCGGCAGCCACCGCGGCGGGCCGGGCGCCGTCCGTCGCCTCGACCACCAGCGCAGCGAGGTCGACCGGCTGCCGGGCGAGCGCGAGGCGGCCGTCGGTCATCTGGGCGACGAGCAGGAGGTCGGCGACGAGCTCCCGCAGCCGCACCGCGTTGCGCTGGACGACGCGGACCCGGTCGGACAGCTCGACGGGCAGGTGCGGCGAGTCCGCGATCAGCTCCAGGTTGCCCAGCACCGACGTGAGTGGTGTCCGGAGCTCGTGGGACACCGCCGCGACGAAGTGCTCCTTCGCGGTGAGGGCCCGCACCAGCTCGGTGACGTCGGCGTAGGCCAGCACGGCCCCGGAGAACTCTCCCTCGTCCCCGCGGACCGACCGGGCGGACACCGAGAGGGCACGCTCGGTGACGGGGTCGGTGCCGACCCGGATGATCAGGTCGTCGAACTCCTCACCGGCCGCGGCGCGGGTCGACGGCAGCTCGTGCGCGTCGAGGCGCCGCCCGTCCTCGGCGAAGATGTCGCCCACGTGGCCGGCCATGTCCTCGGCGCCGTCCGGGTGGGCCAGCTCGATGTACTGCTGGTGGCGGCGGTTGACCGCGAGGTAGCCGCTGTCGGGGTCGAGGACCGCGACGCCGACGTCGACCGAGTCGAGGATCGCCTCGAGGTGGCGCCGCTGCCGGTCGAGGGCGCGCGAGGTCTCGGCCAGCCGCTCGGCGTACTCGTGCGCCTCGGTGACGTCGAGGATCTGCGAGATGAAGTGGATCGGCGAGCCGTCGGGGGCGCGGAGCAGCGCCACCGACAGGTCGCCGTGCACCACGTGCCCGTCGGCATGGAGATACCGCTTGCGCAGCCGGTACGACGACCGCCGGCCCGCCAGGGTCTCCTGCAGCAGGGCCAGGTCCTCGGCCAGGTCGTCGGGGTGGGTGATCTGCTGGAAGGTGAGCGCCTGGATCTCCGGCTCGGTGTAGCCGAGCATGTCGCAGAGCGCCTGGTTGGCGCTCAGCAGCCGCCCGTCGGGATCGACCAGCGTGGTGCCCACGGGGGAGTGCTCCACGGTCAGCCGCCACAGCTGCTCGCCGCCGACGATCACCCGAGTCGTCACGTCGTCCACCTCTTTCACGGGGGTGACCCGCACCCGTCGCGGTGACCACGGTTGCAGACCGCGAGCGGACGCGTGGCGAAAGCGTCGAGACCGTGCCCTCGTCCGGCGCGGCGCTTCGGTGCTCAGCCGCCGGCGAAGGGCGGCAGGAACTCCACCGACGAGCCCGGCTCGATGACGAACGTCGCGGGGTCGGCGGTGCCCACCGGCCGGTCGCCCACGAGCGTCGAGCAGGCACCGAGCACCTCGGCCAACCGGGTGCCGGGGTGCAGCGCGGCGGCGGCGGCGCGCAGCTCGGCCAGGGTGGTCGGGCCGTTCACGCTCACGTCATCGCCGTCCGTCCCGGCCGCCGCCTTGGCGGCGGCCCAGTAGCGGACCCTGATGACATTCGTCTCAGCCACGCGGTTGTTCCTTCACTGTGACGGTGGGTTTACCTAAACTTCTCAGACAACCGGAGCCCAGTGCTGTGCCTCGGTCCGACCCCCGAGTCTCGGAGGTGGCCCAGTTGAGCACCCTGCTGCTGCTGACCAACGCGCTCCAGCCCTCCGCCGAGGTGCTCCCCGGGCTCGCCCTGCTCGGCCACCAGGTCAAGATCCTGCCTGCCGAGGGAAGCGCGCTGCTCGAGGCCCCCGCCTCCGACCTCGTGCTCGTCGACGGCCGCCAGGACCTCGCGCACGCCCGTGACCTGTGCCGGCTGATCCGCACGACCGGCGCCGACGTGCCCGTCCTGCTCGTGGTCACCGAGGGCGGGCTGTCCGTCGTCACCCACGACTGGGGCATGGACGACGTGCTGCTGCACACCTGCGGACCGGCCGAGCTCGAGGCCCGCATCAAGCTCGCCATCGGCCGGCTGCTCGCCCAGCGCGAGGCGGCCGACCCCGACGCACACGTGATCCGCTCGGGCGAGGTGATCGTCGACGACGCGACCTACACCGCCAAGATCGGGAAGCGCCACCTCGACCTCACCTTCAAGGAGTTCGAGCTGCTGAAGTTCCTGGCCCAGCACCCCGGCCGGGTGTTCAGCCGCCAGCAGCTGCTCCAGGAGGTGTGGGGCTACGACTACTTCGGCGGCACCCGCACCGTCGACGTGCACGTCCGGCGCCTGCGCGCCAAGCTCGGTCCCGACAACGAGACGCTCATCGGCACCGTCCGCAACGTCGGCTACCGCTTCGTCATCCCGGCCAAGGAACCCGCCTCTGCCCAGGAGGCCCGCGAGCCGGCCGAGGCCTCCGAGCAGCCGAACGCCTAGTGTCCGAGGATGGTCACCAGGGTCGAGGACGCCGCTGACGACGCGTGGCGCGACGTCCTCCAGGCCGTGCGTGCGGCCGTGCGCGACGCCGGTGAGCAGGACCCCCTCGACGAGGCCGCCCAGCTGCGGGTGAAGCACCAGGGGTTGGACGGCAGCCGCCTGTGGCTGGCCGGCGAGGACGGGTTCGCGCTCGCGCATGACGGCGCTGTCGACCTCGCGGTCGCTCCCGCCGTCCGCGGCGCCGGCCTGGGGGGCGAGCTGGCCGCGGCGGCGCTGGCGGGCGGGGACGCGGTGACCGCGTGGTCGCACAACGACCACCCCGCCGCCGCGGTCCTGGCCGCGCGGCACGGGCTGCGCCGGGCGCGCGAGCTGTGGGTGATGCGCCGGCCGGGCAGCGAGCCGCTGCCTGAGCTCGACGCCCCGCAGGGCGTCACCGTGCGCGGCTACCGCGACGAGGACCGCGACGAGGTGCTGCGGGTCAACGCGGCGGCGTTCGCGCACCACCCCGAGCAGGGCTCCCTGGACGCCGAGGGCCTGGCCGACCGGATGGCCGAGGAGTGGTTCGACCCGGCCGGGCTGCTGGTCGCGGACGCCGGCGACGGCCTGCGAGGGTTCCACTGGACCAAGCAGCACGACGCAGGGCTCGGCGAGGTCTACGTCGTGGCGATCGACCCCGACGCGCAGGGGCAGGGGCTGGGCCGGGTGCTGACCCTGGCCGGCCTGCGACACCTGCACGGCCAGGGGATCGGCGAGGTCCTGCTCTACGTCGAGTCCGACAACTCCCCGGCCGTGCACGTCTACCAGGGGCTGGGGTTCGGCCACGCCCCGACGGACACCCACGCGCAGTACCGCCGCCCCTGACGTGCGCTCGCCGGAGGCTCGTCACCCCTGCGCCGCTGCGTCGTTACTCTCGACGTGATGAGCTCCGCGACCCCCGACGCAGAGCGGACACCGACCCAGCCGCCGGGCGGGCCGTCCGCCGGTGGGTCGCGGCTGCGTCGCTGGCGCCGGGGGAACGACGACGCCGAGCTCGACCGGATGGACGAGGGCCAGGCCCAGGCGCTGGTGCGGCGTTCCGCCGAGACCTCGCGTGCCCCGGCGGACGGCGAGACGGTGGGCTCCGAGACGGCCGGGATCGAGGACGACCTCGAGCATGACCTGGAGCATGACCTCGAGCACGACCTGGAGCACGACCTGGGGCACGACAACGTCATCGAGGTCCAGCACTGGAACGACCCCGCCTCCGCAGCCGCGGAGCAGGCCAGGCTCGAGGCGCGGCACCAGGCGGCCGAGGCCGCCGCGGACGCCGCCACCGAGCGGGTGATCCGGCAGGCGATCGCCACCGGCATGACCGACCCCGACGAGCAGCCCCAGGTGCGACGTGGGCTCCTCCGGCGCAGGACCGGCTACTACTCCCCCACCCCGGCCCGCCCGACGGTCCAGGCAACCAGCGCCGCGGCCGCTGCCGACGGGCGCACCCAGGAGCCGAAGCTGCCGCGCAAGGTACGCCGCGAGCTCGAGCGCGCGACCCGGGAGATGGCCGAGGCGGCGGACGCCGCCCACGGCGCCCGCCAGGCCTCCGAGCAGGCGACTGCCGTGCACGCCGAGCAGACCGCCCGGGCCGAGGCCGCCGCGACGCAGGCGACCAAGGGCCGCGAGCTGGCCGAGCAGGCCACCCGCGAGCAGGCGCACCAGACCCGGGCCGAGGTGCAGCGACGCACCGTCGCCGAGCAGCTCGCCTCCGAGACCATCGAGCAGATGGCGGTCGCGAACGCCGACCGGATGCGTGTGGAGCAGGAGGCCCGCGACGCCGCCGCCGCTGCCGAGGCCGCGCACCTGGCCCGGGCCGAGGCCGAGGAGGCCGCGCTGAGGGCCAGCCTCGAGCGGGAGGCGGCCGAGGCCCACGCCCGCGTCCAGGCCGAGGCCGCCGAGCGCGCGCTCGCCGAGCGCCGCGCTGCCGAGGTGCGCGCCGAGGAGCTGGCCGTCTCGCTCGAGGAGGCCAGGGCGGCACTGCTGGAGCAGACCAAGGCCACGCTCGCCGCCGAGCAGGGGCGGGCCGCCGTGCCGTCGCCCGTCGTGCCCCCGGCCCCCGTCTCCGCCCAGGCCAAGGCGCCCGCAGCAAGGCCGTCGGACCCGAGGATCCAGCCCGACGGCGTGCCCGAGGTCGTGGAGTTCCGCTCCCCCAGCAGCTCGGCCGTGATCACCGTCCTGCTCGGCATCGGCGCCCTCGTGGCTGCCGGCACCGCGGTCTACGAGGCCTACCTCGACCAGCTCACGACCGCCCCCGGCGTCGTCGCCAGCGCGGTGACCCTCCTGCTGGTGGTCGTCGTCGGCCGGTCCAAGGGCTCGGCCGGTCAGGTCTGGCTCGAGCAGGGCGTGCTGCACGTCGACGAGGGCGACAGCCGCCGCCGGTTCGACCTCTCCACGCCGAACACCAAGGTCGAGATGGTCGGCCAGCCCGGCGAGCGGCGCTGGAAGGTGCTCTTCCTCCGCAAGGGGATGGCGCCCTACGAGATCGACGCCCGCCTCGTCGACCCCGAGCAGTTCGTCGACGCGCTCCGCCCCTGGCGGCCCCAGCTCGGTCGCTGACGGCCCGGGTGGCTCGCGTCACTCGACGAGAGGTCCCGCCAACCGCCTACCGCAGCGGGCGGACGTGCAGCCCGACCTCGGGGTCGACGACGACCTCCTGGGCGGCCGGCATGCCGTCGACGAGGAGCTCGGCGGCGAGGTCGACGTTGCGCTTCACCAGCGCGAGGGCGATCGGGCCGAGCTCGTGGTGTCGCGCCGAGGAGCCCACGAAGCCCACCGTCTTCTCGCCGAGCAGCAGGTCGGAGCCGGCCGGGGGCAGCCGGTTCTCGCTCCCGTCGAGGTGGAGCAGGGTCAGCCGCCGGGGCGGCCGGCCGAGGGTGTGCACCCGGGCGACGGTCTCCTGGCCGCGGTAGCAACCCTTGTCCATGTGGACCGCCGAGCCGATCCAGCCGACCTCGTTGGGGATCGTGCGCGCGTCGGTGTCGACGCCGAACCGCGCCTCGCCCCGCGCGATGCGCAGCGCCTCGAACGCCCACAGCCCGGCGGCCGGTCCGGCCGCCTCGGCGTACGACGTGAGCTGCTCGCGCGGCACCAGCTCGTAGCGGTCGAAGGCCTCACCCCGCGCCGGCCGCCAGGTGACGGCCTGGGAGGACGTCACGTCGGTGAGCTCGGCACGCATCATGAACTTCATCCGCTCGAAGAACGCCACGAGCGCCGCCGCCATGCCCGGCTCGGTGTGCAGCGTGAACGCCTCGCCGTCGTCGGCGCCGACGAACGCGTGCTCGACGTGGCCCTGCGGGTCGAGCACCAGCCCGGGCAGGGTGACGCCGGGCGCCAGGGACTCCAGGTGCTGGGTGGTCAGCGAGTGCAGCCAGGTGAGCCGGTCCGGCCCCTCGATGCGGACGACGTCGCGGTGGGAGAGGTCCACGAAGCCGTCACCGGCCTCGAGCGCACGCTGCTCGATGTTGAAGGAGCCGTAGTGCGCGGCCACCGGAGCGTCCACGCCGTCGCCCGCCACCGCTCCGGGCAGGCTCAGCAGAGCGCTGGGCGGGGCGCTGGGCACGGGGCTCGTCACTCGGGTTCTCCTGGCTGATCGGGGGGACAGTCGAGGCAGCGACCGAAGACGGTCAGGTGCCCGATGTCCGCTTCGAACGCGAACTGCTCGCGCAGCCGCGCGAGCATGGGGTCGAGCACATCGGGTCCAACCGAGATCACCCGCTGGCAATTCCGGCAGACCAGGTGGAAGTGCTCGTGGTCGCGGACCGAGTGGTAGGTCGGAGCCCGGTCGCTGAGATGGGCGTGCCGCACCAGGCCGAGCTCCTCGAGGACCTCGAGGGTGCGGTAGACCGTGGAGACGTTGATCGCCGAGGACTTCGTGCGCACCTCGGCGAGCACCTCGTCCGGTGTCGCGTGACCGAGGGTGTCGACGGCGTCGAGGATCAGCTCGCGCTGAGGCGTGAGCCGGTAGCCCCGCTCGCGGAGCTTCTCGCGCCAGTCGGTGGTCACGGGAGCCTCATCGGCGCTGCAGCCTGGCCCAGGTGTGCGGCTGGAGCTCCTGGCCCATCGCCGCCATGTCGTAGGCGTAGAGCAGGTCGCCGTCGACCAGGCCGTAGAGCCGCTTGCCCGCGACGTACTCCTTGGCCGACTCCGTCCGGGCCACGGCGTCGGTCACCACCTCGAACTTCGCCGTCTCCGCCTCGCCGTAGTAGATCTCGACGAAGCCGGTGTTGTGCGCGAGCAGCAGCTCCAGCCGCCCCTCGGGACGGCAGCGCAGGAAGCCGGTCTCGAGCGCGGCGTCGCGCACCTTCTCGCCGTCCTCGTCGATGATCCAGGCCCGCGAGAGGTAGTGGAAGAACGGGCGGCCGTCGTGGGTGAAGATGAGCTCCTGCCCGAACTCGTGCGGCTCGATCGTCGGGTAGTCGAGGTGGCCGTTGCCCTGCCAGGTGCCGAGCAGCCACGCCACGGGCGCACAGTCGGGGTGGAGGTTGTCGGGAAGCTCGAAGGGCACGCGTCCAGACTAGTGTCGGCGGCATGCCGAGGCCGCTTGTCGTCAAGGTCACCTGCGGCGCGGACGACGCCGAGCGCTGCAACCAGGGCTTCACGGTGGCCGTGACCGCGCTGGCGGCCGGCGCCGAGGTCTCGCTGTGGCTGACGGGTGAGGCGGCGTGGTTCGGCGTCCCCGGCCGGGCGGAGGAGTTCGCGCTCCCCTTGGCCACTCCGCTCGCGGACCTGCTGGGCGCGGTGCTCGGAGGCGGCCAGGTCACGGTGTGCTCGCAGTGCGCGGCCAGGCGCGAGATCGGCACCGACGACGTGCTCCCCGGCGTGCGGATCGCGGGTGCGGCGGCGTTCACCGAGGAGATCCTCCGCAACGACGTCCAGGCACTGGTCTACTGACTTCCCAGCGAGTCGCTTGACCGGCGCGCCACAACTACACTCGCGGCAATGACGCGAGCGGCCGACCCCCCATCGACCCCGCCGACTGCCCCACCCGACGAGTTTCCCGAGGCTCCTGACGCCGACGACGCCAAGAGCCCCGAGCTTGCCGACGTCGAGTCGGTGCAGGCGCGGCTGCTCGAGCACGCCCGCGCGGCGGAGCAGTCGGCCAGGCTGCGCCGGGTCGCCGAGGAGGCCGCCGCCCTCCAGGCCGCCGAGCGGCTCGCCGCGGAAGAAGCCGCCCAGCATGCCGCGGAGGCCCGGCAGAAGGCCGAGGAGCTGGCGACGCAGCACGCCGCCGCGGCCCAGGAGGCGCACCAGGCGCGGGCCGCCGCGGAGCTCGCGACCGCCGAGCTGGGCGAGGGCCGTCGCACGGCCGAGGAAGCCGCACTGGCCAGCAGCCGCGAGCGCCAGCTCGCCGAGCAGTCCGCGCTCGAGCACGCCAAGGCTGCCGAGGCCGCCTCGGTGGAGCGCCGGCAGGCAGAGGAGGCGGCCCAGGCCCAGGCCAGGGCCCGGATGGCCGCCGAGCAGGTCGCGCGCCAACAGGCCGAGCAGACCGTCGAGGCGAACGCCGCCCGCGCCGAGGCCGAGGGCCAGGCCCAGGCGCAGCACGAGGCGGCGACCGCTGCGCTGGCCGCCCGCGCCGAGGCCGACGAGCAGGCGCGCCAGCACGCCACGAGCGCCGCGCAGGCGCACCGCGAGCGCGGTGAGGCCGAGGCCCGCCTGGCGACCCTGGCCCAGGAGCTCGAGACGGTCCGGTCCCAGGCGCTCGAGGAGACCCAGGTCGCGACGCTCTCGCGCGAGCGCGCGGAGGCCGCGGCCCGCGAGCAGGCGAGCCTGCGCGAGCAGGCCGAACGCGCGGCGTCCGAGCACGCCCAGGCCCGCCAGATCGCCGACGAGGCGGCCACCCGCCACGCCGAGCAGGCCCAGACCGCCCACGAGGCCCGGCTGGCCGCCGAGGAGAGCGCCCGCGACCTGGTCGCCTCCGCGGAGGAGACCGCCCGGGTGGTGGTCACCGAGGCCGAGCAGCGCGCCCGCGCGACGATCGCCCGCGCCGAGTCGCGCGCCCGCGACGCGCTGTCGCTGGCCGAGCGCCTCGCCACCGAGGCCGGGGCGGCCTCCGCCTCCGCGCACGCCGCTCGCACCGAGGCCGAGGAGGCCGCCGCCCAGCACGGCCGGCTCGCGAGCGAGGCGGCGTCTGCGGAGCACGCGGCCCACGAGGCGGCCCGCGAGCGGGCCGAGGAGGCCGAGCGCGCACAGGCCGCGCGCTCGCAGGCGGAGGCGCTGGCGGCCGAGCAGGCCGAGCTGGCCCGCAGCGCCCACGAGTCGCGCTCCGCGGCCGAGGAGCTGGCCCGGGCCGCGCACGAGGCCCACACGGCCGCCGCCCAGAGCGCGACCGAGCAGGCTTCGCTGGCCCAGGACGCCTACGCCGGCCGCACCCGCGCCGAGACGGCCGCGGTCGAAGCCGCCGAGGCGCTGGCCGAGGTCGAGGCCACGGCGCGCGAGCACACCGGTCGCGCGGCCGAGGCTGCGGAGGCCGCACGGCTCGCCCACGAGGCTGCCGACGCCCGGGCGACCGAGGCGGCGCAGGCTCACGCCGCCCGCCGAACAGCGGAGGACGCCGCCGCGGAGCAGGCCTGGCAGGCGCGAGCGGCCCACGAGGGACGGGCCACCGCCGACGACATCGCCCAGTCCTCCCAGGCCCTGCGCGCCGCCGCCGAGGAGGCCGCGGCCGAGCAGGCCGACCTGGCCCGGGAGGCACACGAGGCACGGACAGCCGCTGAGCGGGCCGCCGGCGAGGCGCAGTCCACGCGGCTCGCCGCCGAGGAGGCCGCGCTCGAGCACGCCGCGACAGCCGGCCAGGCCGCCGCCGCCGAGCACGCCGCCCACGAGGCCGCCCAGGCCCGGGCCGCCGAGGCGGAGGCTGCGCTGGCGGCCTACACCGAGGCTCAGACGCGCTCCACCGAGCACGCTGAGGCGGCCCGGGAGGCGCACGACGCGCGCGCCGCGGCCGAGGAGCTGGCCCGCGAGGCGCACGAGGCCCGGACCAGCGCCGAGCGGGCCGCGGAGGAACACGCCCGCCTGGCCGAGCGGGCACAGCGGGCGCGCACGGCCGCCGAGCAGGCCGCTCTCGAGGCGGCCGGCGCCGGAGAGCAGGCGCAGCTGGCCCGCGAGCACGCCGAGCAGGCGGCGACCGAGCAGGCCAGGCAGGCCGAGCGGGCCGGTGCGGCCGCTCAGGCGGCTCACGAGACCGCCGAGGCGCTGGCCGCCGAAGCGGCCGAGGCCCACGCCGCCCGGCAGACCGCGGAGCAGGCCGCCGCCGAGCAGGCCTGGCAGGCGCGGCTCGCCCACGAGGGCCGGGCCACCGCGGAGGACATCGCGCAGTCCGCCCAGGTGGTGCGCGCCACCGCCGAGACGGCCGCCGCCGAGCAGGTCGAGCTGGCACGCGCGGCCCACGACGCGCGGCTGGCCGCCGAGCGGGCCGCCGACGAGGCGCACGCCGCCCGGCTGGACGCCGAGGAGGCCGCAGCCGCCCAGGGCAGGGCCGCCGCCGAAGCGGCCGAGGCGGAGCTCGCCGCCCACGAGAACGCCACCGAGCACGCCACCGCGGCCCAGGCCGCCCACGACGCGCGGGCCGCGGCCGAGCGGGCCACCGCCGAGCAGGCCGAGGCCGCCCGGCTCGCCCACGAGGCGCAGGTCGCGGTCGAGGAGCAGGCCCGCGCCGCCCACGAGTCCCGCACCGAGGCCGAGGGCTCCGCGACGGAGCAGGCCGAGCTGGCCCGGCAGGCCCACGAGGCGCGGCTGCTCGCCGAGCGGGCCGCCGACCAGGCCCACACGCGACGCACCGAGGCCGAGGAGGTGGCCGCCCAGCAGGGCACCCTGGCCGGTCAGGCCGCCGCGGCCGAGCAGGCCGCCCACGAGGCCGCCGCGGCCCAGGCCGAAGCGGCCCGGCTCGCGCACGACGCGCGGGCGGAGGCCGACTCCGTCGCCGCCCAGCACGCCGAGGCCGCCCGGCTGGCCTACGACGCCCGGGCCGAGGCCGAGGCCACCGCACAGTCGGCCCTCGAGGCGCGCCAGGCCGCGGAAGACGCCGTACGCCGCCAGGCCGAGGCCGCGCGCGCCGCCGTCGCCGACCGCGCCGCCGCCGAGCAGGTCGCCACCATGCAGGCCTCCGACGCCGAGGCCGCCCACGCAGCGCGCACGGTCGCCGAGGAGGCGAGCACCAGGTCCGCCGAGGCCGCCGCGAGCGCCGCCGCGGCCGAGCAGGCCGCGCACGAGGCGGCCGAGGCCCGGGCCGCCGAGGCGGCCGCCGCCCACGCCGACCGGACCGCCGCCGAGGAGCTCACCGCGGCCCAGCTGGCCGACGCGACCGCGGCCCATGACGCCCGGGCGGCCGCCGAGCGCGCCGCTGAGGCCGCCGAACGGGCCCGAGAGGCTGCCGCGGCCACCGCCCGCGAGCACAGCGCCGAGGCCGCCCAGGCCCATGAGCTGCGCACCGCGGCCGAGCAGCTCGCCGCCGGGGCCACCGCGAAGGCCGAGGAGGCACAGCGGCTGCGCGAGGAAGCCGAGCGCCGCACCCTCGACCAGCACGCGCTGACGGCCTCCGCCGCGGTCGCCGAGGAGACCGCGCACCGCACCGCCGAGGAGCACGCCGAGCTGGCCCTCGCCGCCCACGCCGCCCGCACCGCGGCCGAGGAGACGGCCCGGGCTCACGCTGAGGCCGCGACCGAGGCGCACCGGGCCCGCACCGAGGCCGAGCAGCTCGCGCTCGAGGCGCAGGAGGCCCGGCGTACCGCCGAGGAGACCGCGAAGGCCCAGGCCGAGCGGGCGACCCGGGCCGGCAAGGAGCGGGCCACCGCAGAGTGGCGCACCGCCGAGGCGCTGGCCGACCTCCAGGTCGCCGCCGAGGAGCACGACGAGCGGCTCCGCGAGGCGATCGACGCCCGCGTCGAGGCCGAGGAGGCCGCTGCGGAAGCGATCTCCGCGCGAGCAGCCGCCGAGCGCGCCGCGGCCCGTCTGGCCGAGGAGCTGGCCGAGGCCCGTGAGCTGCTCCGCGACCTCGACGAGGCCCAGACCCGCAGCTAACCGCGTCGGGGACCCAGGGCCAGCAGCGCCTTCGCGAGCCGGCGTCCGCAGACCCGGTGACCGGCCGGCGTGGGGTGGTCGTAGTCCGCCCCGACGAGCGAGGGCCTGCCCTCCAGCCAGTGCTGCGCGTTGACGTAGGGGATCCCGACCCGGCGTGCCGCGGCCGCCAGCGCACCGATCACGCCGTCGGTGTCGGCGAAGCTGTCGACGGTCGGGTCCATCGTCCCGACCAGCACCAACCGGGCCTCCGGGTGCCGCTTGGCGGCAGCCTTGAGGGTCCGCACCGCGCGGCGGGTGATCAGCCCCGGGTCGTCGAGCTTGTCGTTGCCGCCCCCCTCGATGACCAGCCAGTCGACCGGGCCGACGTCGAGCGACCCGGCCCTGATCTGCCCGAGGTAGGACGGGATGTCGTAGTCGGAGTTGCCGGCCACGAAGCCGGTGCCACCGCCGCCACGGATCTGGTAGTTCCAGCCCAGCCGGCGGGCGGCGATCGCACCCATGGAGCTCTCGGCGCCGGTGTAGGCGCCCCCGACGATGTAGGAGTCGCCGAAGAACAGCGACGTGGTCCGCCCCGCCGCCTTGGCGGCATCGCTCGGCGCGGTGGTCGGGGGGCGTGTCGGGGAGGAGGTCGGGGACGGCGTCGGCGAGGCGGACGTCGAGGAGCCCGGCCGCGAGGCGTGGTCGTCGGAACCGCAGCCCACGAGGACGACGAGCAGCGGCGCCGCAGCGAGCGCGGTCAGCGCTCGGAACCGCGCCCTCACCATCTCGTCACTGTAGGCCGCGCGGTTCAACCGGGTCAGGCGCCGCGCTTCCTCAACGCCTTCGCCAGCCGCTGGCCCAACGGGCCCTGGGCGGCGTACGTCGGGTGGACGTAGTCGTCGCAGAGCCACTCGGGGTGGCCCGCCAGCCAGGTCATGTCGTCGACGAACGGCACGTCGAGCTGCTTCGCGACTCCCCGCAGGGCGTCGCGGACGGGGATGCTGTCGGCGTAGCCGCCGTAGGGGTCGAGCGGGCCGACCAGGACCAGCAGGGCGCGGGGGTACTTCTTGCGCGCGATGCGCAGGATCTTCCGGGCGTTCCTCTTGATCCGGTCGACCGGCTGGCCCACGTCGTTCGAGCCACCGGCGATCACCACGAGCTCCGGGTGGCGCAGGTCGAGGGCCCCGTCGTGGATCTGGGCGAGGTACGGCGGAAGGTCGTACTCGGGGTTCGCGGCGACGAACCCGGTGCCGCCGGCGCCCCGGACGGTCGGCCGGTAGCCGAGCCGGGTGCCGGCGAGGTAGGCCATGTCCTGCTTCGCCTCCGGGCTGCAGCCACCCCCGACGAAGTAGGAGTCGCCGAAGAAGAGCGCCCGCGGCTGGGCCCGCTCGGCCGACGCGGTCGAGCGAGGACTCATCGCGCCGGCGGGCTCGCTGAGCGAGGCCGAGAGCAGCAGGGCGCACAGCACGGCCAGCAGCGGGGCGAGGGTCCGGCGCACCCGCCGAGGATATCGGGGACGGGCGTCCGCCTCAGGACAACGCGTCACCCAGCGAGCGAGCGATGCGCAGGTTCGCGGCCCGCGACGTGCGGCCGACACCGACGATGTTGACGAAGCCGTGGACCTGGTCGCCGAAGCGGGTCAGGTCGACCTCGACCCCGCTCGCGCGGAGCCGGTCGGCGTAGGCCTCGCCCTCGTCGCGGAGCGGGTCGAAGGCGGCCGTGTAGACGAGCGCCGGCGCCAGGCCGCTCGGGAGGTCGGCGTGCAGCGGCGACAGCCGGGGGTCATCGGCGGGCACGTCGCGCGCGTAGCTCTCCTCGCCGCGCGCCACGAAGGCCCGGGTCAGGTAGAAGCCCTCGCCGAACTGCCGGTAGCTGGTCGTCTCCCGGGCCGCCTGGGTGGTCGGGTAGACCAGCAGCTGCACCGCGCAGGGCCAGCCGTGCCGAGCCGCCTCGATCGCAACGCCCGCCGCGAGGTTGCCGCCCGCCGAGTCGCCGCCGACGCCCAGCCGGGCCCGGTCGGCGCCCAGCTCGGCCGCGTGCTCCACGGTCCAGGCGTACGCCGCCGCGGCGTCGTCGTGAGCCGCCGGGAACGCGTGTTCGGGGGCGAGCCGGTAGGCCACCGACAGCACCCTCACCCCCGACTGCTCGGCCTGGAACCGGCAGACCGCGTCATGGGTGTCGAGGTCACCGCACCAGAAGCCGCCCCCGTGGAAGTAGACCAGCAGCGGCCCCGGCGACGGGGCCTTCTCGGGCACGTAGAGCCGGGCCGGCAGGTCCGCGACCCGGAGCGATCGCACCGAACCGATCGGCTGGTCGCCAGCGGTGAGCGCCGTCGTGGCGCGCAGGACCTCGCGCCCCTCCGCGATCGGGAGCTCCTCGGCGCCGGGCAGCCGTGCCAGCCGCTGCAGCCGGAGCATCAGCGCCACGTCCGCGGCCAGGGTGGTGCCGTCGATCCGCACCGGCCTCCCGGCCAGCGCGCGCTGCGCGGCCTCCGGCAGCGCCATCGCGCCGCCCAGCACCATCCGCTCGAGCCGCGTGCGCAGGTGCATGGACACGAGACCCTATGGGGTAGGAACTGCGGGTGACTCGTCTGCTGTCCGTCCTCTGGGCGCTCGCCCTGCTCCTGGTCGCGGGCACCGCCGTGGCCGCGAGTCCGACTGCGGGCGTGGGGCCGGACGAGGCGACGTACGTCGACGCGACGGTGGCCGCGTGGCGCGGCGGCGACCCGGTCTACGTCAGCCCGGAGAGCGGCGCCCTCGGCGACGCGGACGCCGACCGGCTGCGCGACCGGATCACCGGCTGGCGCGACGACGTCTTCGTCGCGGTGCTCCCCGCCCAGGCGATCCGCCAGGGCGAGGGCGACGACGCCGACGAGGCCTCGGGGCTGCTCGACGAGCTGTTCGACGGCATGGGCCGCGTCGACGGCATCTACGTCGTCAACCTGAGCGGGGCCGGCACCTACGCCGCCGGGTACGGCGACTCCCCGGGCGCCGCCGAGGTCGGCCGGATCATGGCCGAGCAGGTGAAGGACCACACCCTCGGTCAGGTCGACCAGATCCTGGCGGGCACCCTGGACGACCTCGGTGCCCCGTCGGGAGGTGGCGTCTCCGCGGTCTGGGTTGTCCTCGCCGTGCTCGCCGGTGCCGCGGCGGCGACCGCCGCGATCCTCGGCTGGCTGCGCTGGCGCCGGCGTCCGCGGCCACGCGCTTCCGGCGAGACGTGGGCCGGCCCCGCCGACTACCACCCCAGCTTCCCGACCTACGGCGACCAGCAGGACACCGTCGAGGACCGCGCCGCCCTCGCCCGCGAGGACGTGACCCGGCTGGGCGAGGAGCTCGACGCGGCCGACCCGCCGCTCGCCGACCCCGCCGTCGCCGCGCACGTGCAGGCCGCGCTCGACGCCTACGCCGACGCCTCGCGCAGGGTCGATGAGCTCACCACCGACGACGAGCTGCGGCAGATCGGACAGGTCGCGGAGTACGCCCGCTGGCAGCTGGCCTGTGCGGAGGCAGGCGTCGCCCGGACCCCACCGCCGCCCCGTCGGCTGCCCTGCTTCGTCGACCCCGCCCACGGCATCTCCGTCGCGGATGTGTCGTGGGCGCCCCCCGGGGGCAGGCTCCGACCCGTCCCGGTGTGCCGGGCCTGCTTCGACCGGATCACCAACGGGGGCTCCACGGGCAGCGGAGCGGAGGGCGACGCGTGAGGATCAACCTGGCCAAGGTGGTGCCCTTCCTCGGCGTGGTGGTCGTCTTCCTCCTCTGGGCGGCGGCCCAGAACACCGGCACCGACGAGTCCCCCGACGACAGCTACGACTACGGCTACGAGAGTCCGGACACCGGCCGCGCCGACGCCTACCTCGACCGCGTGGCGAAGGAGCTGGCCCAGCCAGGGGTGTGGGTCGACCCCGACGTCACCGAGATCTCTGCGGACGAGGCGTCCCGGCTCAGCCGGCTCGCACAGGACACCGCGGGGCCGGTCCGGATCCTCGTGGCGCCGGCCGACGCGCTCCGGGAGGACGACCCGAGCGATCCAGACGCGGCCTACCGCAACGACATCGCCTACGCCGACGACGAGCTCCCTGGCGAGCTCTACGACCGCGTCGGCGTGGACGGCACCTACGCGGTCCTGGTCGATGCGGACTCGTCGTACGGCGGGCGCTCGTTCACGGCCTACCAGTTCTCCGAGGAGCGGCCGTTCTACGAGGTCGAGGACGCCGTCGACCACGCCGTCGACTGCTGCGCACCGGTCTACTCGGCCATGATCGAGGGCTTCCTCGACCGGGCGGGCGACGAGGAGCGGAACCCGTGGCCCATCGTCGGCTGGGTGGCCGGGGCGATCGGCCTCCTCATCGCCGTGCCCCTGTTCGGCGGGCGGTGGCGCCGGTCGCGGCGGCGCAAGGCGGAGGACGCCCAGGTGGCGGACGCGCTGCGCCCCTCGCTCCAGGAGGAGGTCGTCGAGCTGTCGCAGACGGTGGCGGCGCTGCCGGCCGCACCGCTGGGCGAGGGCGCCGGCCAGCAGGTCAAGGACCGGACCCGCCAGGTGCTGGACCTCGTCGAGGAGGCCAGGCACCGGCTCGACGCCGGCACCGGCGAGGGCAACGACGCCGGCCTGAGCCGGATGGACACCCCCGCCGAGGTCGAGGACGTCGTACGCCGCCTCGCCGACGCGCGCTACGAGCTGGCCGCCCTCACCGCACTCCGCCAGGGCCTGCCGGTGCCGGAGAAGACGGCACCGTGCTTCTTCGACCCGCGGCACGGGCCGAGCGTCGGGGAGACGACGTTCACCCCGGAGGGAGGCGCGGAGCGGATGGTGCCCGTCTGCGCGCACTGCCGCGACGAGCTGGCCGCGGGCCGGGTGCCGCCGACCCGGACCCTCAGGATCGGCGACCTGGTCAAGCCCTACTGGCAGTGGGACCGCTACACGCGGCCCTACGTCAACGGCTACTGGCAGCGCCACACCTTCGCCGACCAGTCGGTGCAACGGATCCGCGTCGCTCCCTCGCCGGCGGTGTCGCGCCCGGCCAGTCCGCCGATGTTCCAGTTCGTGTGGGAGAACGACGGGGGGTCGGGAGGCTCCTCCTCCGGCGGCGGGCGCGGTCGCCGGTTCTCCGGCAGCTCCGGCCGCCGCAGGTCCTCCGGCGGCGGCAGCTCCCGACGCTCCACCCGCCGCTCGGGTGGCTCCCGCCGCTTCTGACGTCACGTCACGTTCCGTTCACCCCGCGGTGCCACACTTGCCGCCATGACCCTGGACAGCTCCGACGCGGCCGTCACCGCCCGCGGGGACGGCGTGCCCGAGGAGCCCTTCGACGTCGAGCCGCCCTACGTCGCGACCGAGGCGGCGCTCGCCGGGGTCGAGAAGTTCGAGGAGCGCTTCCTCGACCGCGAGCTGTCCTGGCTCCGCCTCAACCAGCGGGTGCTCGAGCTGGCCGAGGACGAGACGCAGCCGCTGCTCGAGCGGGTCCGGTTCACGGCGATCTTCACCAGCAACCTCGACGAGTTCTTCATGGTCCGCGTGGCCGGCCTCAAGCGCCGGATCGCGGCCGGGCTGGCCGTCCGCGCGGCGTCCGGGCTGCTGCCCCGCGAGATCCTCGAGTCGATCTGGGCGACGTCGCGCGACCTGAGCGAGCGGCACGCGAGGCTGTTCACCGAGCAGCTGGTCCCCGAGCTGTCCGAGGCCGGCATCGACCTGGTGCGCTGGGGTGATCTCGACCGCGACGAGCAGAAGTTCTGCAAGAAGCTGTTCAAGGACCGCATCTTCCCGGTGCTCACCCCGCTCGCGGTCGACCCCGCGCACCCCTTCCCCTACATCTCCGGCCTCTCGCTCAACCTGGCCGTCACGATCCGCAACCCCAAGACCGACAAGCAGCACTTCGCCCGGGTCAAGGTGCCGCCGATCTTCGACCGGTTCGTGCCCCTCGGCAACCAGCGGTTCGTCCCGCTCGAGGACGTCATCGGCGAGCACCTCAAGCGGCTGTTCCCGGGCATGGAGGTCCTCGAGGTCCACACCTTCCGGGTGACCCGCAACGAAGACCTGGAGGTCGAGGAGGACGACGCCGAGAACCTCCTCGCCGCGCTCGAGAAGGAGCTGCTCCGTCGCCGGTTCGGCCCGCCCGTCCGGCTCGAGGTCGAGGAGTCGATGACCCAGGGCGTGCTCGACCTGCTCGTCACCGAGCTGGACGTGAGCGACGAGGAGGTGGTCCGGCTCCCCGGCCCGCTCGACCTGCGCGGCCTCCACGGCATCGCCGACCAGAACCGCGAGGCGCTGAAGTACCCCGCGTTCGTCCCGACCACGCACCCGCTGCTGGCGGAGGTCGAGTCGTCCGCCCCCGTCGACGTGTTCAAGGCGACCCGGCGCCACGACGTGCTCCTGCACCACCCCTACGACTCGTTCGCCACGTCGGTGCAGCGGTTCATCGAGCAGGCCGCCGCCGACCCGCACGTCCTCGCGATCAAGCTGACCCTCTACCGCACCTCCGGCGACTCCCCGATCATCGACGCCCTCATCGACGCCGCCGAGGCCGGCAAGCAGGTGCTGGTGCTGGTCGAGATCAAGGCGCGCTTCGACGAGGAGGCCAACATCCGCTGGGCGCGCAAGCTCGAGCAGGCCGGTGCCCACGTGGTCTACGGCCAGGTCGGGCTGAAGACGCACTGCAAGCTCGCGCTCGTGGTGCGCGACGAGCCGGACGGGATCCACCGCTACACCCACATCGGCACCGGCAACTACAACGGCAAGACCGCCCGGATCTACGAGGACCTCGGGCTCCTCACCACCGACGAGCTGATCGGCGAGGACGTCGCCCACCTGTTCAACAACCTCTCCGGGTTCGCCCGCAACCCCTCCTACGAGCAGCTGCTCGTGGCGCCCGACAGCGTGCGCGCCGGGCTGGTCGAGCGGATCCACCGCGAGATCGAGCACCACCGCGACGGCCGGCCCGCGCGGATCCGGATGAAGATGAACTCGCTGGTCGACGAGGGCGTGATCGACGCTCTCTACCTCGCCTCGCAGGAGGGCATCCCGGTCCAGCTGCTCACCCGCGCGATCTGCGGGCTCCGGCCCGGGGTCCCGGGGCTGTCGGAGACCATCGAGGTGCGCTCGATCCTCGGGCGGTTCCTCGAGCACAGCCGGGTCTACTGGTTCGACAACGGCGGCGACCCGGAGGCGTGGATCGGCTCGGCCGACATGATGCACCGCAACCTCGACCGCCGGGTCGAGGTGCTGGTGCGGCTGCCCGAGGCGCCGCTGGTCGCGCAGGTCGGCGACCTGCTCGAGCTCGCCTTCGGGCCCGAGACGTCCGCGTGGGAGCTGCGCAGCAACGGCGACTGGGTCCACAACGGCGGCGCGACGGCCTATCAGGAGGCGCTGATCGAGCGCCACCGGCGCCGGCGTACGTCTGCCTGACGAGGGCGTGTCCGAGGCGTGACCGGCCCCTGACTTGCGCGTCTCGGCGGGACACCCCCTAGTCTGTTCGGCGGCCAACCAACGGGCCTGCACCGGATCCCCGCCGTCTCGCCAGGAGTAGTCAGTGGCATTGCGTTTCCGCCCGGTAGACACGGCGTTCTACGACCTGTTCAGCGAGCAGGCACAGCACCTCGTCATCGGTGCCGCGCTCCTCGCCGAGATGCTCAGCGAGACCGCCGTCCACGAAGACGTCGCGCAGCGGATGCGCCAGGCCGAGCACGAGGCCGACGAGACGACCCACGCGCTGTTCAAGCGGGTCAACTCGACCTTCGTCACGCCGTTCGACCGCGAGGACATCTACCGCCTCGGCTCCGGCCTCGACGACGTGATGGACATGATGGACGAGGTCGTCGACCTGATCCTGCTCTACGAGGTGAAGGTGCTGCCCGCGGAGCTCTCGCAGCAGGTCGACGTGCTCCAGCGGTGTGCCGAGCTGACCGCGGCCGCGATGCCGGGGCTGCAGTCACCGCAGAAGCTCGAGGAGTACTGGATCGAGATCAACCGCCTCGAGAACACCGGCGACAAGAACCACCGCCGGATGCTGGCCAAGCTGTTCTCCGGCGAGTTCAAGACGATCGAGGTGCTGAAGCTCAAGGACATCGTCGAGTCGCTCGAGCGCGCCATCGACGCCTTCGAGAGCGTGGCCCACACGATCGAGCAGATCGCCGTCAAGGAGTCCTGAGTCTCCGTGGAGCTCGCGATCGTCATCGCGGTCGTGGTCGTCGCCCTGACCTTCGACTACACCAACGGCTTCCACGACGCCGCCAACGCCATCGCCACGTCGGTGTCCACCCGCGCCCTCACGCCGAGGGTCGCGCTGATCCTGGCGGCGGTCATGAACTTCGTCGGGGCGCTGCTCGGGCAGGAGGTCGCCAAGACCGTCCAGAGCGTGCTCACCATCGACGGGGTGTCGGAGAACCACGGCCTGGTGATCATCCTGGCCGGGCTGATCGGGGCGATCAGCTGGAACCTCGTCACGTGGTACTTCGGGCTGCCCTCCTCGTCGTCGCACGCCCTCATCGGCGGGCTGGTCGGCGCGGGGCTCGCGGGCGGTGTGACCGTCGAGTGGCACACGATCCTCGAGAAGGTGGTCATCCCGATGATCGCCTCGCCGCTGGTCGGCTTCTCCCTCGCGTTCGTCATCATGCTCGCGATCATGTGGATCTTCCGGCGCCGCAACCCGCACAAGGTCTTCCGCGGCTTCCGGATGATGCAGACCCTGTCCGCGGCCGGCCTGGCCCTGGGCCACGGGCTCCAGGACGCCCAGAAGACGATGGGCGTGATCTTCCTGGCCGTCACGACGGCGGGTTACTACTCCGCCTCCGACGACGGCCTGCCGCTGTGGATCGTGCTCTCTGCAGCGACCGCGATCTCGCTCGGCACCTACTCCGGCGGCTGGCGGATCATGCGCACCCTCGGCCGCAAGATCATCCACCTCGACCCGGCCCGCGGCTTCTCCGCCGAGACCGCGGGCACGATCGTCCTCTACTCCACGGCGTTCATCTTCGAGGCGCCCATCTCGACCACCCACACGATCACCTCGGCGATCATGGGCGCCGGCGCGACCAAGCGCTTCTCCGCCGTCCGCTGGGGCGTCGCCCGCTCCATCGTCACCGCCTGGGTGCTCACCTTCCCCATGGCCGGCTCCGCCGCCGCGCTGGTCTACTTCGTCTGCCGGTTCGTCTTCCGCCTCCCCTGACCTGCGGGCTCGGGTGGGCCTCGGGTGGGCCGATAGTCCCTGACGAAGTGGCCAGCGACACGCCGGTGTCGGCGCCGGAACGTCAGGGACTATCCCGCCGTCCGAAGGGCCAGGAAGCGGACGCGTTGTTGCTCAGTGAGCGCGCGGCGCTGTTCCACGGTCCAGGTAGGCACCCACCAGGGTGGCGGCTCGAGGGTCCATCGACGTTCGATGGCCGGCGTCCGCTCGGCCCGGGCGTACGCCGCGCGCAGTCGCTCCTGCCACGCCGACTGGTCCCGCCGATCCGCGGTGACCATGGTGACCGGGAAGAGGCCGTGCCGCTCGAAGATCGCCTGTCGTCTGAGGTCGACGGCTCTCCGAGCCCCGGTGAGGTGGATCGGTCCGTCGTACTCGCCGAGGACGCCCGTGCCCGGATCGATGGCGTCGGGGGTGCCGATGTGTCGACCACCGAGATCGAAGACCGGCCGGTTCGTGAGCGGCCGGAACCCCACGAGTTCGGTCCAGTCGAGCACCATCTCGACCTCGGCCGGCGACCAGGCGTTCTCGTCAGCGAGAGCCACCGCCCGTCGGCACTGGTCGATGCCGGTATAGCTGGGGTGGCGCCACGCCCAGGCCTCCACCTCCTCGATCGACACGTGATCGTTGTAGGTCGCCATGCTGAGGATGACCACGGCGGCTCGGAGATGTCTCGCGTAGCGCATGTCGAAACAGGTCGAGCGCACTGCGTTGGTGATGCGCAGACCGTCCTCGACGATCACCTCCCTGTGATCGAAGCGCTCCTCGCACAGCGTGATGAGGGGTTGCGGCCTGACGAACCGACGTGACTGCGCGATCGGGACGGGTCGAGGCGTCTCGCCGTCGCCTTCCAACCCGTTGAACCATCGCGACCCGAGCCACGTCATCGCTGCCCATCCCGTCACCGCCGCCGGCGCGACCACCAGCGCGCCCGCCTCCGCGACGCGCTGCTCGGGGGAGAGCTCGACGTGCCTCGACACGTATCGCCCGTGGCTGCTCCGCCGGAACTCTCCCCACGGCTCTGACGCGGCCCTCCTCTCGGCTCGCGAAAGCGCACCCCCGCCCACGGGCAGCACGACGCCGTGCCCTCTTCCCCAGGTCTCCATGGCCGGAGTCCTGCCCCGTCGGGTCCGGGCCCAATTTGCTCATCCACAGCCCTGGGTCCCGGGATAGTCCCTGACGTTGTGACCAGCCGTACGGCGTGTCGATGACCACTTCGTCCGGGACTATCCCGACGCCAGCCGACCCGACGCCAGCCGACCCGGCGCGAGACCCCTCAGCCGAAGCGGCCGGAGATGTAGGCCTCGGTGGCCTCGTTGTCCGGGTTGCTGAACATCTTCTTGGTCGCGTTGTACTCCACCAGGTGGCCGGGCTGGCCCGCCGCCTTGAGGTTGAAGAAGCCGGTGTCGTCGGAGACCCGGGCCGCCTGCTGCATGTTGTGGGTGACGATCACGATCGTGTAGTCGGCCTTGAGCTCGTGGATCAGGTCCTCGATCGCCGACGTCGAGATCGGGTCGAGCGCCGAGCACGGTTCGTCCATCAGCAGCACCTGCGGCTCGACCGCGATCGCGCGGGCGATGCAGAGCCGTTGCTGCTGTCCGCCGGAGAGGCCCATGCCCGGCTTGTTGAGCCGGTCCTTGACCTCGGTCCACAGGTTCGAGCGGCGCAGTGACCGCTCCACGATGGCGTCGGCCTCGGCCTTCTTCATCCGCTTCGAGTTGAGCTTGTTGCCGGCCAGCACGTTGTCGTAGATCGACATCGTGGGGAACGGGTTCGGGCGCTGGAAGACCATGCCGATCTGGCGGCGTACGGCGACCGGGTCGATCGTCGGGTCGTAGAGCGACTGCCCGTCGACCATGATCTTGCCCTCGACGCGCGCGCCCGGGATCACCTCGTGCATCCGGTTCAACGACCGGAGGAAGGTCGACTTGCCGCACCCGGAGGGCCCGATGAACGCCGTCACCGACCGCGCCTTGATGGTCATGTTGACGCCCTCGACGGCCTTGAAGTCGCCGTAGTAGATGTCGAGGTCGGAGATGTCGATGCTCTTGGCCATGTGGGTCAGCCCTTCTTGACTGCGAAGATCTTGCCGATGACGCGGGCGATGAGGTTCAGCGCCATCACGATGACGATGAGGACCAGGGCCGCGCCCCAGGCCCGGGCGATGCCCGGAGGGTCGGTCCCGGGCGGAGCGCCTGCGGGCACGTTCCCGGGCTGGGTGAACTGGTAGTAGATGTAGACCGGGAGGGTCGTCATCCGCTCGCCGAACAGGTTGAAGTTCACCGAGTCGGTCTTGCCCGCGATCACCAGGAGCGGCGCGGTCTCGCCGATCACGCGGGCGGTGGCCAGCATGACGCCGGTGATGATGCCGCCGATCGACGTCGGCAGGACGACCTTCATGATCGTGCGCCACTTGGGGATGCCCAGGGCGTACGACGCCTCCCGCAGGTCGTCGGGGACCAGCCGCAGCATCTCCTCGGTCGAGCGCACCACGATGGGGATCATCAGCAGCGAGAGGGCGACCGAGCCACCGAAGCCGAGCCGGATGTCCGGGCCGAAGATCAGCACGAAGAGGGCCAGCGCGAAGAGGCCGGCGACGATCGACGGGATGCCGGTCATCACGTCGACGAGGAAGGTGACCCAGCGCGCCAGCCGGGTGCCCTTGCCGTACTCGACGAGGTAGATCGCACAGAACAGCCCGACCGGCACGGAGATCAGCGCGGCCGCGAACGTCACCAGCAGGGTGCCGATGATGGCGTGGTAGATGCCGCCCTGCTGGTCGCCGACGACGTTGCGCATGTCGTAGGTGAGGAACTGGCTGTTGATGACCGGTGCGCCGTTCTTGATCACCGTCCCCAGCAGCCAGACCAGCGGGACGACCGCCACGAAGAACGTCGTCCAGACCAGCGAGGTCATCAGCCGGTCGACGGCGCCACGGCGGCCCTCGACGGACAGCGCCCACAGCGGGAGGCCCGCCAGGTGGATCACCGCGGCCACCACGACGAGGGCGACGACGCCCCAGCCGGCCAGCAGGGAGATCAGTCCCGAGCCGCAGGCGGCGAGGAGGCCGACCAGGGCCGGCGCCCAGCCGGGCAGGCGAGGCGAGGCCAGCGGGAGCGACGGGGAGGCCGGGCGCGGAGGAGCGTCGAGGAGGGTCATCGCTGGAACTTCCGCTCGCTCCGGCCGACGATCGCGCGCGCCGTGAAGTTGACCGCGAAGGTGAACGCGAACAGCACGAGGCCCGTGGCGATCAGGACGGCGAGCTTGTCCGGCGTGGCCTCCGCGAAGCTGGAGGCGATGTTGGAGGCGATGGTCGCCGGGTTGGTGTTGGAGATCGTGTTGGCCGAGAACACGATGCTCGGGGAGAGGACCATGGCCACGGCCATCGTCTCGCCGAGCGCCCGGCCCAGGCCGAGCATCACGGCGGAGACCATGCCGGAGCGGGCGTAGGGGAAGACCGAGAGCCGGATCATCTCCCACTTGGTGGCACCCAGCGCGAGCGCGGCCTCCTCGTTGAGCCGGGGCGCCTGCGCGAAGATCTCGCGGCAGATGGCGGTGATGATCGGCAGGATCATGATCGCGAGGACCACCCCCGCGGTCAGCACCGTCTTGCCGGTGACCGAGGCCGGCCCCTCGAACAGCGGGATGAACCCGAGGTGGTCCGCCAGCCAGGCGTGCGCGGTGACCAGGTAGGGGCCCAGCGTGCGCGCCCCCCAGAGGCCGAAGACCACCGAGGGGACCGCGGCCAGCAGGTCGATGACGTAGGCGACCGGGACGGCGAGCGCCTTCGGCGCGTAGTGCGAGACGAAGAGGGCGATGCCCACCGCGAAGGGGACCGCGATGACCAGGGCGACGAGGCCGATGAAGACGGTGCCGAAGAGCAGCCGCGCGACATAGGGGAAGAAGCTCCCCAGGGGCCGGTAGCTGTCGGCCGGCTTGTTCATGCCGGGGACGCCCTCGATGGCGAGGAAGACGAACACCGCGGCGAGGGCGACGAGGATCGTGATCCCGGCGGCCTTGGCCAGCCCGGCGAAGATCCTGTCGCCCCTGGCCGTCGGCGGGCTCGCCTGGGGCTCGGCTTCGATGGTGGTGGTCACGCTGCTCCTGCTCGGATGTGGTCCGGTGCTGGGTCTCGGAGACCGCGGTGCGGCGAGCCGACCCGGGGGCCGACTCGCCGCATCACGATGTCGCGACTGATCCGCTCGCCTACTTGCCGGCGATCTTGTCGACGATTCCCGCGGCCTCGTCGGAGAGACCCGAGTCGAGCGGCGCCGAGCCCGCCTGGTCGGCGGCGGCCTGCTGCCCGTCCGACGAGACGGCGTAGGCGAAGAACCCCTTGACCAGGGCGGCCTCGTCCGCGTCGTCGTAGTGCTGGCACGCGATGAGGTACGACGTCAGCAGCAGCGGGTAGGCACCCGAGTCGGTGATCGTGCGGTCGATGTCGATCGCCATGTCGACGTCGGCGCGACCCTCGGTGCGGGGCGAGTTCGCCAGCACCATCGCGGCACCCTCGGCCGACGGCACGTTGAACTCCTCGCCCACACCGATGGCGGCGATGCCGAGGCCACCGGCCTGGCTCTCGTCGGCGTAGCCGATCGCGCCGGCGCCCGACTTGACCGCAGCGACCAGGCCCGAGGTCCCCTCGGCGGCCTCACCGCCCTGCTTGGGCCAGATGCCGTCGGCGTCGTAGCTCCATGCACCGTCCGCGGCCTTCGAGAGGTAGTCGGTGAAGTTCTTGGTCGTGCCGGAGTCGTCGGACCGGTGCACCGGGGTGATCGTGGTGTCCGGGAGGTCGGCGTCCGGGTTGTCCTCGACGATGGCCGGGTCGTTCCACGTGGTGATCGTCTCGTCGAAGATCCCCGCGATGGTGGCGGGCGACAGGTTCAGCTCGTCGACGCCCTCGAGGTTGTAGACGACGGCGATCGGGCTGACGTAGGCAGGGATCTCGATCGGGTCCTCGCCGCCGCAGCGCTCCTTGGCCGAGTCGAGCTCGCCCTCGTCCGTGCTCAGCGCCGAGTCGGAGCCGGCGAACGAGTAGGCCTTGCTGATGAAGTTCTCACGCCCGGTGCCGGAGCCGACCGGGTCGTAGTTGACGGTGACGCCGTCGTTGTCGCCCTGGAAGCCGGCACGCCAGACCCCCTGGGCCGCTTCCTGGGCCGAGGAGCCTCCCCCGTTGAGGGTGCCGCTGAGGCTCTCCCCGCCGGTGAGGGAGCCGGTGTCGTCGGCGTCGCTGTCGTTGGCGGCACCGCAGCCTGACACCGCCAGGGCGAGTGCGGCGATGGTCGCCGGCACGGATCCACGGCGGATCGTGCGGGCGTTCACAAGCGTGCTCTTCACACGTATCTCCTGAGTCGTCTCGGGACTTACGTGGCGAACGTAGGCAGCGCAGGTGACCGGACCCGTGGGCGCCGGTGAACGGCGCGTGAACACGGGATGCCTGTCTGGCGGTGCCGGTCCGGGCACCGCTGCCTCACCAACTCCCGGTGAACGTCAGGTGACCTGGTGCCGCTCGGCGGCTCGGACCCTGCCCTTGCGCAGGTGCAGGACCACCATCTCGCCGGCCGCGAGGACGGGGTCGTCGAGACCCACCGCGTCGAAGACCATCGGCAGCACCGGGCGGTGGGTGCAGACGACCAGGCCGCCCGCGGAGGCCCGGCGGGCGTGGAGCGCGTCCGTCAGCGAGGTGAGCAGGGCGCGCACGGTCTCCGGGTCGGCGTCCTCCTCGGTGAGCTGGTCCTGGGTCCGCAGCTTGCGGCCGGTCGCTCCGGCGTAGGGCTGGAGCGTCTGGACGCACCGGGTGCTGGAGGAGCTGACCAGCCGCCGCACGTCGTACGCCGACAGCACCGGCACGAGCCGGTCGGCCTGGTGCCGCCCGGTGGCCAGCAGGGGTCGCTCCCTGTCGTCCGAGCGCCAGGCCTTCCGGGAGCGGGCCTGTCCGTGGCGCAGGACCACCAGCGTCCGTGTCTTCTCTGCCCGGGCGAGTGCTTCCTCGAGCGTCTCGTTGTCGAACTCGTAGGTCAGCCGGCGCCGGGCCTTGTCGACCGGGAACCAGGCGACCTCGTCGATCTCGGCGTTCGGCTCGTAGTCGGCGACGTCGCCGTCGCCCACCGCGCGGCCCACCCAGTAGTGCACGAGCTTGGTGCCGGCCCGGACCGGGTAGCGCTGGCTGCGCAGCGGCACGCCGAGCCGGACCCGGAGGCCCGTCTCCTCCTCCACCTCGCGCACCGCGGCGGCGGTCACGTGCTCGCCGCGGTCGACCTTGCCCTTCGGGAAGGACCAGTCGTCGTACTTCGGGCGGTGCACGAGAAGGACCGTGCCCCCGGGACCGAAGACCACCGCCCCGGCCGAGACCACCTCACGCACGCGACCGGTCGGCGAGGGCATGAGGTCTAGTCTCACACCATCGCGTGGCCCATCAACAGCCCGGAGGAGACCCGGTTTGGCACAGCCGTGGAGGCGCCGGCTGACCGTGGTCGGAGGCGCAGCACTCGCCCTCGTCCTGGTCGCCGCAGCAGCGGTGGTGGGCGTGCGCTGGTGGCAGGACCGCCATCGCTCCGACCTCGAGCGGGCGCTCGCCTACGCCCCGTCCGAGACGGCGCGCTACTCCTGGACCGACTGGTCCGGCGTACGCCGCGAGCTCGGCGCCCACCTCGACGACCGCTCTCCGGCCGAGGACGTCGAGTCGTTCCTCTCCGAGGGCTTCGACGCGGACCTGACCTCCGGCTCCGCGATGGTCGACTCGGCCGCGGTGCTCCAGCAGGCGTTCGGCTTCTCGCCGGCCGACGTCGACTGGGAGCTCCTGGCGCAGTCGGAGGGGGGCTCGGTGCTCATCGCCGGGCTGCCCGACGACCTCGCCGTCGACGACCTCGCCGACGGGTTCGAGACGCTGGGCTACGAGCGCCCCGACGCCGACGGCGGTGTCTGGAACGGCGGCGAGGAGCTGGTGGCCCGGATCACCGGCAGCAACGGCGGCACCCTGTCACCGCAGTTCCAGTACCTCGCCCTCGACGGCGACCGCCACCTGCTGCTGGCCAGCGACAGCGGCCCCTACCTGCGCGATGCGGTGGGCCGCGTGGACGACGACCTCGGCGACGAGGGCTTGGCGGACGGTGGCCGCAGCGGTCGACGAGCCGCTCTCGGCAGCCGTCTACACCGGCGACTTCGCCTGCCGCTCGCTGGCGATGGCCCAGGCCGACCCGGATGACCAGGACGCCGCCGACCAGCTGGTCGAGCGCGCCGGTGGGGTCAACCCGATGACCGGCTTCGCGATGGCCGTCGAGCCTGACCGGCAGGTCGTCGTGGCGATGGCCTTCGAGACCGACGAGCAGGCCCGACGCAACGCCGACAGCCGGGCGGAGCTCGCCTCCGGGCCGGCGCCGGGCCAGGGCGGCGACTTCGCGGATCGCTTCACCCTCGGCCCGGTCACCGCCGACGGCTCGGTGGTCAGGATGGAGCTGCTGCCGGTCGATGGCAGTCCGGTGCTCTCCGACCTGTCGACGGGGCCGGTGCTGTTCGCGACCTGCTGAGGATCCGGCCGCGACGCGGTGCAAGCCGTCAGCGGGCACTCACGGCGTGCGCCAGCGCCAGCCGCAACCGCTGCCACCACCGGGGCATGTGCATGTCTCTTGGTAGCCGCTGGTCGGCCACCACAGTCTCACCCGATCAGGTGGAATCCCGGTCGCGGCCGCACCTCACCCGAGCCACCGAGGCACCGACCTGAGTGGGTCCGCGAGCGCTGGCCGGCAGGTCAGGAGGCCCGCGGGCGGACGCCGAGGATCCGGTCGATCTCGGCGCTGGTCAGGTGCTCGTCGGCCTCACTGGCCGCGATGATCAGGTTGGTGGTGAGCTCCACCTCGCGCAGGAGGTCGGCATCTTCGAGCGTCACGTCGAACTGGTCGTGCATGCCGATCCCTCCCTTCGGTGTGGCAGTACCCACCCGGGCATGGCAGACCCGAGACGCACCCTGCTGGTCCCAGCGTAGTGGTCGCGGTCACTCGAGACAGTGATCCGATCGGGTGGTGGGTGCACCACCCGAACAACGTACGAGGCCCCACCCGACCGGGTGGGGCCTCGTGACGTTGATTCGGGGTCAGAGAGCCCGAACGTTCTCCGCCTGGGGGCCCTTCGGGCCCTGGGTGACGTCGAACTCAACCTTCTGGTTCTCGTCGAGGGACTTGTAGCCCTGCGACTGAATCGCCGAGTAGTGCACGAAGACGTCGTCGCCGCCGTCCTCCTGCGCAATGAAGCCGAAACCCTTCTCGGCGTTGAACCACTTCACGGTGCCCTGAGCCATTGCTCGATTACTCCTTAGTCGGGGCTTGAGGCCGCCAACTCGACGACCCCGCAAAAGATGCGGTGACTCGCCGCTCCCGACCTGGAGGGTCTCCCCCTCAAGCAGAAACGCCGTTGGTCCCAAAACCCCACCGGCGTCAGACCAGCTGGATGTTGCACCTGTTGCTGGCGCAAACAGTACCAAGCCCGGGCGCATTGGAAACCTGTCGGAGCCGTCTTCTGGACCGAGGAGCGTGGCGTTCGGGCGACGGGCAGGTGACCGCGCGATGGCCGACGTCAGGACGGCAGGCCCGGGGTAGGCCCTCGGTCGCAGCAGCCACGAGAACGCCGCCGTCGCGCCGCCGTCGCACTGTCACCGTTCTGTGGATTTGGAGTTCTAGACCTGTTGCCGTGTCTATACCGGCAGCGGCCCCAAGGGACACTTTCGTCACATCTGTGTACTTCTTCCACAGAACGGTAAGCCGATCGGGCTAGTCCGAAGTGACTATGCCACCGGCGATCTACTGATCATCTACAGAACGTCTTCACGCGCTGTTACCGAGTGGCGAACCTAGGGCCGTGACCTACCCCTGCAGGTCACGGACCCCCCACCGGTCCGCCGGACGTGAAACCCCTGGCCGTGCTCGCCCTTTCCCCCGAGGGCCGACGGCACACGCACGACGGACCATGACCCCCTGGACGGCCCCCGATGTCTCCTACCCTCAAGCTCCCCACCCGACTGGCAATCCTCGCGATCGCAGCGGCCGGCACCTCGCTCGCCCTGCCCCAGTCGTCCGCGCACGCCGCCGGCGCCACGACGTACTACGTCTCGCCCGCCGGCTCCGACTCCAGCAACGGCACCTCGCCGGGCTCGGCCATCCAGTCGCTCGGCCGGGCCTCCGGGCTCCCGCTGAACCCCGGTGACCAGGTGCTCCTGCAGCGCGGCGCCACCTTCTCCGGCAAGCTCGCGGTCTGGAAGTCCGGCACCGCCGGCGCCCCGATCACCATCGGCGCCTACGGCACCGGCAGCAAGCCGCTCGTGACCGGCGACTGCCTCGAGGTCGGCGGCTCCTACATCACGATGACCGACCTCACCGTCGCCAACTGCGTCCAGAACGGCATCTGGAGCGACGGCACCGGCAACGTCATCACCAACGTCGAGGCCACCCACAACATCCACGGCATCGACGTGGGCGAGCACGCCAGGAACACCAAGGTCGTCCGCAACTACCTGCACCACAACGACCGGATGGCTCCGAACACCCCCGGCGAGTTCGACGACTACGGAGCGGTCGGAGTGGTGGTGCAGGGCGACAACACCGAGGTCGCCTACAACACCATCACCGACAACTGGGCGCCGTCCGCCGACTTCGGCACCGACGGGTCGGCCGTGGAGATCTACGGCGGCATCGGCACCCTGGTCCACCACAACACCGCCAGCAACAACCGGACGTTCACCGAGCTGGGCAACAACCGCTCCGCCGACACGACGTATGCCTACAACCAGGTCACCTCGAGCCTGCGCGACACGGAGTTCCTCGTCACCCGCGGCGACGCCGACTACTTCGGCCCGGTCCGTGGCACGGTCGCGGTGAACAACTCGGTGAAGCTCACCGGTGCCAACTCGCTGGGCTTCTCCTGCTACGCGGGCTGCACCGCGTCGTACTTCACCCTCTACAACAACGTGCTCGACGTCGCCGGCCGCATCGGCTACCTCGAGGGCTCCATGAGCGGCGGCAACAACGTCTACTGGCGCGGCTCGATGGGCAACCTGCACCTGATGAACGGCGACCGCTACGTCGACCCGGGGTTCCGCGGCTCCCGCATGGTCCCGACCGCGCGCAGCCCCCTCGTCGACGCCGGCCGGCCCTCGCCGATGAAGAAGGACCTCGGCGGCCGCAGGGTGGGCGTGGACGGCAACGGCGACGGCCGCCGCGGCGCCGACATCGGCGCCTACGAGGCCAAGGCCGCCAAGGGCCACCGGGGTGGCAAGGGCGGCAAGGGCGGCAAGGGCGGCAAGGCGGCGGCAAGGGCCACCACGGCGGGAAGGGCCACCACGGCGACAGCTACTTCGTCGCGAACCGCCAGCTGGCCGGCCGCCTCTGAGACCTTGCCCGGGGGACCCCAAGGGGTCGGGGTTCCCCGGGCTCGGATGGGAGCCTCCGCTCCCAACCCCCGCGGAAGTCTTCAAACTCCCGCACCGGAAGTCGCTTCCCACCACCAGCCCGGGGGTGATTGGAAGCGAAGTCCACCGGACGTCCCGGCCCAGGGGGGCCGGGACGCTCCGTCTTCCCGAAGAGTCCCTAGACTCCTGAGTCCTGCGGGCCCTTAGCTCAGTTGGTAGAGCATCGGACTTTTAATCCGCTGGTCGTCGGTTCGAGCCCGACAGGGCCTACTCGCAGTTTCCGCAGGTCAGGGGTGGTGTGTGCCTGCTGGCCACCACTCACCACAGCCCTCACCAGGTGCGTTTGTGGCACAGATGTGGCACATCAGCCAGGCGAAGGACCATCAGCAACCGGACGTGACGACTTCGGCTGATGGGTGACACCTACTCCGGTTGATGGGTGACTCTCGAGACTCGGAATCTGCAGCTGTGCCCGCGTCATCAGTCCGTCGAGCGCCTCAGCCACGGAGTCGAGATCGTCGGGGAACAGCCCCGCATACACGTCCAGCGTCATCGCGGCGGAAGCGTGGCCGAGCGGG
>CAWHLI010000009.1:0-126218 GCA_963830145.1 uncultured Actinomycetota bacterium | reverse complement strand
CACCCCTGAGACCCCTCAGGGTCCGGCAAGGGGTGGGTGGGGACCGCTCCCCGATGTGGGCGACCCCCTCCGACCGCGAACGTTGTCCCCATGATCGACGTGACCGCACTCACCAGGACGTACGGCGGCCTCCGGGCCGTGGACGACGTCACCTTCACCGCCCGCCCGGGCCGTGTGACCGGATTCCTCGGTCCCAACGGCGCCGGCAAGTCGACCACCATGCGCGTCATGGTCGGTCTGACCCCGGCGACCTCCGGGTCCGCCACCGTCCTCGGCCGCAAGTACGCCGACCTCCCCAACCCCGGCCGCGAGGTGGGCGTCCTGCTGGACGCCTCCGCGCAGCACGCCGGCCGCACCGGCCGCGAGACCCTCAGGGTCGCCGCCCGCACCATGGGGCTGCCGATGAGCCGGGTCGAGGAGCTGCTCGACCTGGTCTCGCTGACCGGCACCGAGGCCGAGCGCCGGGTCAAGAACTACTCGCTCGGCATGCGCCAGCGGCTCGGCATCGCCACCGCCCTGATCGGTGACCCCGAGGTGCTGATCCTCGACGAGCCGGCCAACGGCCTCGACCCGGCCGGCATCCGCTGGATGCGCGACCTGCTCCGCGGCTTCGCCAACAAGGGCGGCACGGTGCTGCTCTCCTCCCACCTCCTCCACGAGATCGAGGTCATCGCCGACGACCTGGTGGTCATCGGCCAGGGCAGGATCGTGGCGCAGGGCACCAAGGCCGAGCTCCTCGAGGCGGCCGGCACCCTGGTCCGCACGGGCAACGTCGTCGAGCTGGCCCGCGCCCTGGAGCTGGACGGCATCCACACGGCGCCGGCCGGCCAGGACGGCCTGCGCGTCGAGGCCGACACCGACCAGGTCGGCAAGGTCGCGCTCGCGGCCGGCGTACCCCTCACCGAGCTGCGCGCCGCCGACGGCGCCGGCCTCGAGGAGATGTTCCTCGAGCTCACCGCAGACACGTCCCGAGAAGGAGCAGCAGCATGAGCACCGCAGCCACCACCCTCGACCGCGCGCCGGCCCAGGTGGCTCCCCGCACCGCCCCGGCACCCATCCCGTTCACCCGGCTCCTCCAGGTCGAGCTGATCAAGATGTTCGACACCCGCGCCGGCTACTGGCTGATGGTGTCGATCGCCGCGACCGCCTTCATCGCCACGGCCTCGGTGATCCTCTTCGCACCGGACAGCGCGATGAACTACGACAACTTCGGCGCCGCCATCGGCGTCCCGATGACGCTGCTCCTCCCGGTGATGGCGATCTTGTCGGTCACGAGCGAGTACACCCAGCGCAGCGGGCTCACGACGTTCACCCTGGTCCCCCACCGGGGACGGGTGATCCGCTCGAAGATGGTGGTCTCGATGGCTCTGGGTGCCGTCTCGATCGGGGTCGCCCTGGCCATCGGCGCGCTCGGCAACATCGTCGGCAGCACGATCGCCGGCGTCGACACGGTCTGGGACATCCCGGCCCAGCAGATCGGCTACCTGGTCTTCGCCAACGTGCTGAACCTGCTCATCGGCTTCATGCTCGGTGTCCTGATCCGCAACTCCCCCGGAGCCATCGTCGGCTTCGTCGTCTACTCCTTCGTGCTCCCCACGCTCTCCATGGTGCTGGGCAACTTCCAGCAGTGGTGGGTGGACCTCCGCCCGTGGCTGGACTTCAACTGGGCGCAGGGCGAGCTCTACGACGGCGGCCTGAGCGGTGCCGACTGGGCCCACCTGGGCACGTCCGGCGTGATCTGGCTGGTCGTCCCGCTGATCGTCGGCCTGGTGATGGTGATGCGGTCGGAGGTCAAGTAGCACCGTGCCTCCGTGACCACCGGGTCCTACGACGGGACCCCCGGCGCCTCGGCGCCGGGGGTCCCGTCGCGCGCGGGTGCGGCCTTGGTCACATCCGGCCGCCTCCGCCCCTGGGCGGACGCGCGGCTCACGGCGCCGTGGTTACGGTCGATGGGTGTCCCTCCCCCGCATGCTCCTTGCCGTGGTGGCCGTCCCCGCCCTGGTGATCGCCGCCTCGGTGGCCGGCGCCGGCCCCGCCTCCGCCTCCGTGACCGGCTCGACGTCGACCGAGGACGTCGTGCTCCACGACCACTGCCAGGTGCACCCGATCTCCTACGACCTGCTGGTCGGTCCGGGCACGCTGCTGTGGCGGCTCGAGATCCAGGTCGCCGATCCCGAAGGCCACGTCTCCGAGGGCACGGTGGTCAACTCGGCCACCAACCCGGCCACCCAGGGCACCGTCCCGGTGAGGTTCTGCGGCTCCGAGCCGGCCGGGACCTACACGGTCCGGAGCACCGGCTTCTACGAGCTCCTCCCCGCGGTGCAGCTCCCGTTCGTCCTGCCCGAGACCTCCTTCCACGTCCGTCCGCCGGCCACCCGCACCACGTTGGCGGAGAGGTCAGTGGGCCACGGCCACTACCGGCTGACGACGCGCGTCAGCGAGGAGCGCGCGCAGGGGTTCGGCCCTGCGAACGGCCTTCCGGTGCGGCTGGAACGGCTCGTGTCCGGGCACTGGAAGCGGATCCGCGGCATCACGCTGACCACCGTGCACGGCCGTGCCGTGGCCCGGATCAACGGCCATCGCGGTCAGCGGGTCCGCGCCGTCGTCCCGTCGCTCGACAACGTCGCGGGGTCGACCTCGCGCAGCGTCACGCTCTGACGACCCGACGCCACCCCGCCCGCGTGCGGAACCCGGACGCGGTGTGGGAACGTTGCGCCCGCGATGACGAACCGACCCCTCCACGCCACGCTGCGCCGCCTCGTGGTGACGCTGGTGACGCTTCTCTGCCTCGCCGCCCCGGTCGCGGCCGCGCCGGTCTCCACGGCCTCGTCCGGCCAGTCCGGAGGCAGCGGAGCGGCGGCGTACGACCACCGCGTTCACGAGGCCGACTGCACCCTGCTCGGCCGTGAGTTCGTCAAGCACCGGGGCTGCTCGCGCACCGCGTGCTTCGAGGGTGCCGTGCCGTGGCGGAGGACCTACGGCGCGGAGGCGTGCACGCTGCGAGGCGCGCCGAAGGGCTACGGGTTCGCCGCCACCGTCGACGTCCGGCAGTGCCGCGCCCTGAACCGGCGCTGGATCTCGCAGGTCAACTACTGCGCGTCCGAGCCCGACCGCTCGCCGGGCGCCACCAGCAACGCCTCGCAGTGCGTCGGCGCGGCGACGATCTACGTCGACCTCGCCGAGACCGAGGGCTACTACGACGAGTGCATCACCACGGCCCGCGCGGTGGAGCTCGTGCAGAGGTCCGCCCTCGACGGCCTGACGTTCGAGGCCGAGGTGGCCCTGCGGTCCAGCACGCAGTGCGCGCACCGACCCGGGCACGTCTTCGTCAACGACCAGTGCGTGGAGGACGCGGGCTTCGTCCCGTCCGGCGGTGGCGTGCTGATGATCGGTGACTCGCTCACCTGGCGCGGCTCCGACGAGCTGGGCCGGCTGCGACCGGCGTTCACGCTCGACGGTGAGCCGGCGCGGCCGCCGACGGAGCTGGCGTCGCGGCTGGCCCACTTCCGAGCCGGCCACGGCCAGCCCGACGGACTGATCATCGAGCTCGGCACGGTCCCCGCCTCCAGGTTCGGCCGGCACGACCTGGTCAAGGCGGTCCGCAGCGTGCCGCGCGCGACGCAGGTGATGCTGGTCCTGCCCCACTTCGAGCTGAGCAGCCATCCGGTCGTCGTCACGCCGCAGTCGAGGCGGGTCGACGGGTGGATGCGCGACCTGGCCCGGTCCCGTCCCGGGACCTGCGTCGCCGACTGGCCGGCGTACGTGCGGTCACACCCCGGCATCCTCCAGGACGGCGTCCACACCAAGCACGCGGCCGAGGGTCGCTGGGCACACTGGATCTCCCAGCAGTGGCGTCGCTGCTGAGCCCCTCTGGACCAGTGACGGCAGAACCCTCCTTTTCCGGGTGATCACCCGCGGGCTCGGCCGCGCGCTCCTACCGTGGTCCGCGAGGGGGCCGGGGTCGACTCCGGCTCGGGGGACACACATCCACGGGGTCATTCACCATGCCTGTCGCACGCCCGCACGCTCTGCGGCGCCGCCTGGCGGTGCTCGTGCTCGGGCTGCTCGTCGTCCTCTCCGTCGAGGTGGCCCTGCCCGGCTCCAGCCTCGCCCCCGGCACGGCCATCGCGGTGGCCGACAGCGGGACGGCGTATGACCGGGACCTCGGCGCTGACGACTGCGCCCTCCTGGGTCGCGCGTTCGCCCCGGACCTGGGGTGCTCCCGGCAGCGGTGTGTCGAGGGCGCGGTGCCCTGGCGCAAGGTCGCCGGCGCCGAGGCGTGCGCACTGCCGGGCCAGCCGCGGGGCTTCGGCTACGCCGCCACGGTCGACGTGCGCACCTGCCGGGCTCTCCACCGCCGCTGGATCGCGGCGGTCAACTACTGCGCCTCCCAGCCGGACCGCTCGAGGCTGGCCGTCTCCGGCGCCCCGCAGTGCATGTCGCCGGCCACGGTCTACGTGGCTCTCGCCGAGGCCCCGGGACGCTACGACGAGTGCCTGACCGGCCAGCGGGCAGCCGCGCTGTCCCAGCGGGCCGCCGCGGACGACACCACCTTGGCCGCCGAGGTCGCCCGGGCGCAGTGGGCTCCCCCGTCGAGCAGCGGGCCGCTGATGATCGGCGACTCGGTGACCTGGCGCGGCGGCGACGAGCTGGCCCGGCTCCTGCCCGACCTCACGGTCGACGGCGAGCCGGCCAGGCGGCCGACCGAGCTCCCGGCCCGCCTCGAGGCCTACCGCAGCCGCCACGGCAGCCCCGCCGGGCTGATCGTCGAGCTCGGCACCAACCCGGCGCAGGGCTACGCCCGCCGCGACCTCGCCGAGGCGCTCCGCTCCCTGCCCGGCCGGACGCCGGTGCTGCTCGTCGCGCCCTACGTCGAGACCGCCAGCGACCCCGTCGTCGTCTCCGCCTGGTCGCAGCGGTTCGGCGGCTGGATGCGGTCGGTGGCCGCGGGCCGCCCGCACACCTGCGTCGCCGACTGGCCGGCGTACGCACGCGCCCACCCGGGCCTGCTCCAGGACGGCATCCACCCCCAGAACGCCGCCGAGGGCCAGTGGGCCGCGTGGGTCGTGCAGCAGTGGTCCGGCTGCTGAACCGTCAGCGCCTCTGGAGGCACGGACAGCTGCCGTCCTCGTGCTTGTAGTCGTAGTAGCGCGGGTGGCCGCAGAAGCAGACGGCGCGCCGGAGGTTGCCGGGGTTGGTGCTCTGGTCGCGCGAGGCGCCGCACGCCGGGCACGGGGCCTCCTCGCGCCCGGCGGAGGTCATGACGTCTCCGCTTCCGGGTCGGAGCTCCGCACGCGCCGACCGTGCGACGCGGCGTTCGCCTCCTCGCCGAGGGAGACCTGCCAGGAGGCCTGGTCCCAGACCCGTAGCCAGGTCGTCGCGGGCGAGCCCGACCCGGACGACACCGCCTCGAGGACGAGGATCCCGTCGCGCAGCGTGGCGTGCTCGACCCACGGCAGCTCGATCCTGCGGCTACCGATGATGACGACGAACACGGCCCCCTCGGCCGCACTGTGACCCGCCTCCAGGATCTCCATGTCAGGCACCGTCGCCGGAGGTCAGCCGCGCGCGGATGAGCCCTCCACGTAGTCAGTGTCGTGCGACTTCACCCAGGCCATCAGCTTGCGGAGCTCGCGGCCGGTCTGCTCGATCGGGTGCTGCTCGCTCTTCTCGCGGTAGGCGGTGAACTCCGGCGAGCCGGCGTCCATGTCGGCGATGAAGTGCGCAGCGAAGGAGCCGTCCTTGATCTCCGCGAGCACCTGCTTCATGTTCTCCTTCACCTCGGGCGTGATCACCCGCGGGCCGGAGACGTAGTCGCCGAACTCGGCGGTGTCGGAGACCGACCAGCGCTGCTTGGCGATGCCGCCCTCATACATGAGGTCGACGATCAGCTTGAGCTCGTGGAGGCACTCGAAGTAGGCCACCTCGGGCTGGTAGCCCGCCTCGGTGAGGACCTCGAAGCCGTACATCACCAGCTGCGAGGCGCCCCCGCAGAGGACCGCCTGCTCACCGAAGAGGTCGGTCTCGGTCTCCTCGGTGAACGTCGTCCTGATGCCGCCTGCGCGCAGGCCGCCGATCGCCTTGGCGTAGGACAGCGCGAGCGGCCAGGCGTTGCCCGAGGGGTCCTTCTCGACCGCGACGAGCACGGGCACGCCGCGACCGTCGACGTACTCGCGACGGACCAGGTGGCCGGGGCCCTTGGGGGCGACCATGAACACGTCGACGCCCTCGGGCGGGGTGATGTAGCCGAAGCGGATGTTGAAGCCGTGGCCGAAGACCAGGGTGTCGCCGGCCGCGAGCTCGGGCTCGATCTCCTCGGCGTAGAGCTTCCGCTGGTGCTGGTCGGGCGCGAGGATCACGATGACGTCGGCCTCTTCTGCCGCCTCGCGCGGCGTGAGCACCCGCAGCCCTTCGGCCTCGGCCTTCTCGCGGCTCTTGGAGCCGGGCTGGAGGCCGACCCGGACGTCCACCCCGGAGTCGCGCAGCGACAGCGCGTGCGCGTGGCCCTGGCTGCCGTAGCCGATCACCGCGACGTTCTTGCCCTGGATCAGGGCGAGGTCGGCGTCGTCGTCGTAGAACATCTCTGCAGCCACGGTGGGCTTCTCCTTCGGTCGTGCGTTGCGGGGTCTGGGTGGGGCCTGGTCGGAGGAAACTGCACCTTGCATGGAACTCCGGCCGCGAAGGGCCGGTCTCACCGGGTGCCGGGTGGAACTGCCTAGCCGGCGGCGGGTGGGGTGGTGGGTACGGCGACCGGGCGCAACGAGCGCTCGGAGATGGAGCGGGAGCCGCGGCCGATGGCGACCATGCCCGACTGGACGAGCTCGCGGATGCCGAAGGGCTCGAGGATCCGGAGCACGTCGGCGATCTTGGCGGCGTTGCCGATGACCTGGATCGTGACCGCGTCGGTGGCGACGTCGACGACGCTGGCGCGGAAGAGCTGGACCACGTCGAGGATCTGGCCACGCGTCTCGGCGGTGGCGGCGACCTTGACCAGCACCAGCTCGCGGTGGACCGAGGCGTCGGGATCGAGCTCGACGATCTTGATCACCTCGACCAGCTTGTTGAGCTGCTTGGTGACCTGCTCCAGCGGCGAGCCCTCGACGTTGACCGCGATCGTCATCCTCGAGATGTCCGGGTGCTCGGTCGGGCCGACCGCGAGGGACTCGATGTTGAAGCCGCGCCGGCTGAACAGCCCGGCGATGCGGGCCAGGACGCCGGGCTTGTCCTCGACCAGCACGGAGAGGGTGTGGCTGGTCATGAGCCGCCCCTGCGAGCGGCGGCCACGCCACCCGGCGCGTGCGAGGTGCGCGCCAAGAGCGCGACAGCTGTCGTGGGGGCCATCAGAGGTCGTCCTCGTCGAACTGGGGCGCCAGGTCACGGGCGTACTTGATCTCGTCGTTGCTGGTGCCGGCGGCGACCATCGGCCAGACCATGGCGTCGCGGTGCACCCGGAAGTCGACGACCACCGGGACGTCGTTGATCTCCATGGCCTTGGTGATGGTGGCGTCGACGTCCTCGGGGCTGTCGCAGGCCAGGCCGACGCAGCCGTAGGCGTCGGCGAGCTTCACGAAGTCGGGGATCCGCTTGGAGTGGAGGTCGGTGTTGGAGTAGCGCTGGTTGTAGAACAGCGTCTGCCACTGCCGCACCATGCCGAGCGACTCGTTGTTGATGATCGCGACCTTGATCGGGATGTTGTTGATCGCGCAGGTGGCGAGCTCCTGGTTGGTCATCTGGAAGCAGCCGTCGCCGTCGATGGCCCACACGACCTGGTCGGGGCAGCCGACCTGGGCCCCCATGGCGGCCGGGACCGCGAAGCCCATGGTGCCGAGGCCACCGGAGTTGATCCACTTCCGCGGCTGCTCGTAGCCGACGAAGTGTGCTGCCCACATCTGGTGCTGGCCGACGCCGGAGGTGTAGATGGCGTCGGGACCGGCGAGGGCCCCGAGCCGCTCGATGACGTACTGCGGCGCGAGCGAGCCCTCGGGCCTGTCGTAGCCGAGCGGGTAGGCGTCGCGGACGCCCTCGAGGAACTTGACCCAGCCCTCGTAGTCGCCCGTGTGGCCCGCGTCGGCCTCGGTCTGCAGCGCCACCAGGAGGTCGACCAGCACCTCGCGGACGTCGCCGACGATCGGGACGTCGGTGTGCCTGTTCTTGCCGATCTCGGCCGGGTCGATGTCGGCGTGGATCACCTTGGCGCCGGGAGCGAACGAGTCGAGGTTGCCGGTCACCCGGTCATCGAAGCGGGCGCCGAGGCTGATGATCAGGTCGCTCTTCTGGAGCGCCGCGACCGCGGCGACGGTGCCGTGCATGCCGGGCATGCCGAGGTGCTGCGGGTGGCTGTCGGGGAAGGCACCGCGGGCCATCAGCGTGGTGACGACCGGCATGCCGGTCAGCTCGGCGAGCCGCTTGAGCTCCGCCGAGGCGCCCGAGCGGACGGTGCCGCCGCCGACGTAGAGCACCGGGCGGCGCGACTCGAGCATCAGCCGGGCGGCCTCGCGGATCTGCTTGGAGTGCGGCCGGGTCACCGGGCGGTAGCCGGGCAGGTGCAGCTCGGCCGGCCACTCGAACGTGGTCATCGCCTGCAGCGCCGACTTCGCGATGTCGACCAGCACCGGACCGGGCCTGCCGGTGCTGGCGATGTGGAACGCCTCGGCGATCCGGCGCGGGATCTCGTCGGGGTCGGTGACCAGGAAGTTGTGCTTGGTGATCGGCATCGTGATGCCGCGGATGTCGGCCTCCTGGAACGCGTCGGTGCCGATGGCGGCGGCCCCGACCTGACCGGTGACCGCGACCATCGGGACCGAGTCCATGTGTGCGTCGGCGATCGGGGTGACCAGGTTGGTCGCCCCCGGACCCGAGGTCGCCATGCAGACGCCGACGCGGCCGGTCGCCGAGGCGAACCCCTGGGCAGCGTGGCCGGCGCCCTGCTCGTGCCGGACCAGGATGTGCCGGATCTTGGAGTCCATGAGCGGGTCGTAGGCCGGCAGGATCGCTCCGCCGGGGATGCCGAAGATGTCGGTCACCCCCGCCGCCTCCAGTGACGTGACCAGGCTCTGTGCCCCGGTGATCTGCTCGCTCATCTCTCCTGCATCCCTCATCGTCGGCTCGCCTCGGAAACAAAAAACCCCTCGGCCGCGTGCGGGCAACGAGGGGTGACGCGTCGTCTGATCAGTCAGGCGGCGCGTCGCATGCGTACGAGAAGCCTCAAGTGCACGCAGCCACGCTAGCCGCTCGTCCGGACGCACGTCAGGTCGATGCCCAGCCGTCCCACCATACGGGACGGCCGTCTCAGTTCTGCGCGGCGGGAGGCGGCTGGGTCGGGTCGACGCCGGCCAGGAAGCCCGTGAGCTGCCCGGACAACCGGACGGCACCCACGGCGTCGGCCCATCGCAGCGTCTCCGTGGCGAGGGCTCGGGCGCCCGCCTCGTCGCCGGCGTCGCGGGTCAGCACGGCGAGCAGGAGCTGCTGGGCGAGGACGCCGAGCAGGTGGCCACCGCGGGCGGCCGCGGCCGCGGACTCCTGCCAGGCGGCGAGCGCCTCCTCGTGGTCGCCGTCGTCGTGGGCGTGGTCGCCGAGGTGGCGCTGCGCCTCGAAGAGAAGGACGGCGTCGTCCACGACCCGTGCCAGCGCGAGCGCCCCGGCGTAGTGGCCGGGCGCGGCCTCCCGGTCGCCGCGCAGGTTGTCGGAGAACCAGCCCAGGCACATCAGGGCCCAGCCCCGGCGCCCGTCGTCCGGCGCGGTGTCTCGCAGGCGCGCGGCCTCGGCGTCCATCGCGGCCACGACCGAGGCGTCTCGCCCCGCCGGGCCGATCCCGTCGACGAGCTGGTCGGCGTACCGCCGGCGCAGGTGCAGCATGGCCAGGTCCCATGACTGGGTGGGGCCGGCGCCGACCTCGCCGGCCAGCGCGGTGGCGTCGTCGAGCGGGTGCTCGGCGCCGGAGCGCGCACCGCGCGCGTAGTCGCGCTGGCCGACGACGTCGGCCTTCGCCATCAAGACAGCGAGCCGGTCGCGATCGGAGGTCGCGGAGGCACCCTCGAGGAGGGCGAGCGCCTCGTCGTAGTGGGTGGACAGGCGGAGGGCGTGGGCGGCCGCGAGCACGGTGTCGAGTTCCATGCTGGCAAGATAGTTTGGGACAAAACTATCCTCCAGAAAACTATTTCGTAGGAGAACGTGATGGTGCCGCAGGACTCCGTCGACCGGCACGTGTCGCGCTGGCGCGACGAGCTCGACTACCTCCAGCCCGTGCACGAGGCGATCATCGCCCGGCTGATGATCCTCAGCCGGCACCTGGCCGGCAGCCGTGAGGCCGCGCACACGAGCGCCGCGCTCCCCCGCCCCTCGTTCAAGATCCTGCTGGCCCTGCGCCGGGTCGGCGCGCCCTACACCGCCAGCCCCTCGGACCTCGCCGACCACCTCGGCCTGAGCCGGGGCGCACTGTCCGCGCGCCTGGGTCCGCTCGAGGACGCCGGGCTGGTCACGCGCACCGTGGACAAGGACGACCGGCGTCGCGTGCACGTGCGGCTGACCGCGTCGGGCCGCCGCGCCTTCGACCGGCACGCGCGCCTCGAAGGACGGGACGAGGCCGCGCTGCTCGGGGCGCTGTCGACCGCCGAGCAGCGCACGCTGGCCGATCTCCTCCGCGTGCTGGTGCTGGAGATCGAGGGCTGAGCCGGCCCGGATCGGGCTAGGAGCCGGACCGCCCGTCGGCGGTGCAGATGCAGACCTTGTTGCCGTGCTGGTCGGCCAGCACCCAGAACGCCGGGACGTCGGCGGTGCTGACCAGGGTGCCGCCCGCCTCGAGCGCCGCCTGCAGCCGCTCCTCGGCGACCTCGCGCGGCACCACGATGTCGAGGTGGAACCGCTGCTGGACCTCGCCGGTCGCCTCGGGAGCGGTCTGGAACCAGAGCGTGTTGTTGCGGCCACCCTTGTCGTAGGTCTCGGGCCACCGGTCCGAGGGCTCGTAGCCCAGGACCGCCGCCCAGAACGCCTTCACCTCGTCGGCATCGGGCACGTCGAGGGCCAGCTCGAGGGTCGAGACCTCCCGGGGTGCGGGCTCGGCCCCGAGCTCGGCGGCGATCGCGGAGATCCGCCGGGCGAGGTCGAGGTCGCGGCTCGTCACGCCGCCGACGTCGTGGCTGGTGAGGTCGACGTCGACCTGCGGGTAGGTGAGCACCACGTCGGGGTGGTGGTTGGCGGCCTCGGCCGCGGCGGTGATCCGCGTGACCAGCTCGAGCCCCTTGACGAAGCTGCCGGTGCGGAACCGTGCGTGCAGCTTCATGAGGAAGAAGCGCCAGTCGTCGAGCCCCTCCTCGGCCATCACCTCGGGGTAGCGGAGCGTCTGCTTGGGATCGGTCATGGCTTTTCGGGGTCCCCGCGGAAGCGCAGGATGGAGGAGCGAAGCGGGGGAATCCCGCGGTTTCGTGGGGTGATCATGGCAGCACCTTCTGTCCGATGGGTCCGGGGTTGGTGGCGATCTCCCAGCGGTAGCCGTCGGGGTCGCCGAAGTAGCCGGTGTAGCCGCCCCACTCACGCTGCTGCGGGTCGTGGACCGGATCGGCGCCGGCGGCCCGCGCGGTCTCCAGGATCGCGTCGACCTCCGTCTCCGTGGCCACGTTGTGGGAGATCGTGAACGGCGAGACTCCCTCACCGACCGCGATCGGGCCGACCTCGGCCTCGAAGTGCTCGCGGTCCCACAGGGAGAGCACGAGCCTGTCGCCCGCCATGAGCATGATGACGTCGCCCTCGACCTCGAGCTCGGGCGTCCACCCGAGCCCGTCGACGTAGAACCGGCGGCTGGCCCCGAGATCGCGCACGGCCAAGGTCAGGAAGCTGATCCTCTGGTCCATGCCCTCAGCCTGTCACTCCTCGCCGACACCCTCCGGATCGATCGTGCCGGCGGCGTCGCCCTCCTCGGAGCCGTGCTCGGGGTCCCGGCCCAGCCAGGTCGTGACGCACGCCTTGTTGCCGTGGGTGTCGGCCAGCACCCACACCGTCGGGGCGCGCTCGTCGCTGACCAGCGTGCCGCCGGCCTTCAGCGCCGCCCGCACGCGGTCCTCGGCCGCGTCGGGTGGCACGCGCACGTCGAGGTGGAAGCGTTGGGGCACCTCCCCCGTGGCCTCCTGCGCCTTCTGGAGCCACAGGGTGGGCCGGGTGCCGTCCGGGTCGTTGATCTCCTCCTCGTGCGTCCGGTTGCCCTCGTAGCCGAGCACCGCAGCCCAGAACGGCTTCACGTCGTCGTAGGCCGGTGTGTCCAGGGCGATCTCGATCACCGAAAGCTCGCGCGGGGCCGGGTCTGCTCCGAGGTCGGAGGCGAAGCCGCTGACCTGGCGCGCCAGGTCGACGTCCCGCTCGGTGACCCCACCGGCGTCGTGGCTGGACAGCCGGATGTCGACCCGGCCGTAGGCCAGGTCCACGTCGGGGTGGTGGTCGGCCTTCTCGGCCGCCTTGCCGATCTTCTTGACCAGCTCGAGCGCCGTCGCGAAGTCCTCCGTGCGGAACCTCGCGTGCAGCACGTCGAACAGCATCCGCCAGTCCGCGAGCTCGGCCTGCTCGATGTCGTTCGGGGAGAGCGTGGTCTTTCCGGAGTCGTCGGTCATGGCGAGGCGGTACCCCATGCGGACGAGAGCGAGGTCCGCTGGCCGCCGTTCTCGTCGAAGTTGTGGGGGTCGAGCCAGCGCTCGTGCACCGCACGTACGCCGGGCCACTCGGCGTCCGTGACCGAGAACCAGTCGGTGTCGCGGTTGCGGCCCTTGGTCACCATGTGGTGCCGGAACCTGCCCTCGTAGGTGAAGCCCAGCCGCACGGCCGCGCGCCGTGACGGCTCGTTGAGCGAGTCGCACTTCCACTCGAACCGCCGGTAGTCGAGGTCGTCGAAGGCGTAGCGCATCAGCAGGTGGATCGCCTCGGTCGCTGCGGCGGTGCGCTGCAGCGTCCGTGCGTAGAGCACCCCGGCCACCTCGACCTGGCCGGTGGCCGGGTCGATGCGCGTGAACGACGCGATGCCGGCCGGCCCACCGCCGCGAGGCACGAGGGTGAAGGTGAGCAGGTCGGGAGCCGCCAGGGTGCGGGCGATGAGCTCCGTCATCTCCTCGAGGTCGGTCGGAGGCTCGGTCGCGCGGTAGGTCCACAGCGACCGGTCGTCCGGTCCGCACACGCTGCCCAGGAGCGCTGCGGCGTGGGTCACCGCCAACGGCTCGACGACGACGTAGCGCCCCTCGAGGGTGACGGCATCCGGGCGCGGCCGCGGCGACCAGCCGGGCACCCGGTCTCCGACGGCCTGTCCGAACTGGTTGATCTCGGGCACCGACGCACCCTAGTGACCCGCACACGAAGTTCGCGGCATAGGTCGCACCCCCAGCACGCACCTCGCATCGTTGGCGACGCTGGGAAGACGCTGGGGAAGACGCCCGGTCTGCCTGCGCGCCGCCGCCTCGCGATGCGCGCACTGGGAGCACGACCTGTCTTGCGAACCCGCGCGCGGGACACTGGTGCCACACTCAGAAGTCCCTGTGCGCTTCGCGCACCGTCCAACAACTTCCGACGCACGACACCAGGGCCCCGGACACGCCCTAGTCTCACCCTCGTGACGCCACGAACAGCTCGACTCTGGCACGGGCTCACCGCCGCCGTCGCGATCGGTGCGCTGGTCTTCCAGCTGGCGTTGATCATCCACGGCGGGCGGGTGCTCGACGAGTCCGAGCCGATCCCGCTCTTCGACCGGCTGTGGCACTTCGTCTCCTACTTCACGATCCAGAGCAACCTCCTGGTCGCGGTGGCCGCGGTGCTCCTGACCCTGGATCCGCTCCGGGACGGACCCGGCTTTCGCGCGCTGCGCCTCGCGGGCACCGTCGGCATCGCGGTCACAGGTGTCGTGCACTTCGTCCTCCTGCGCCCGCTGCTCGACCTCGAGGGCGGCGACTACGTCGCCGACAAGCTGCTCCACATGGCGGTGCCCGCACTGGCGGTCGCCGGGTGGGCCCTCTTCGGGCCGCGGCCGCGCGTCGACCGCGCCGCACAGGCCTGGTCGATCGGCTGGCCCCTTGCCTACCTCGGCTACGTGCTCGTCGTGGGGGGCGCCAGCGGCTGGTACCCCTACCCTTTCCTGGACGTCGACGAGAAGGGCTGGGGCCACGTGCTCGGGGCCGCGGTCGGCATCACCGTGATCGTCCTGCTCCTCATCGCCATCGCCACGTTCATCGACCGGCGGGCCAGGCCGGCGCCCGAGGCGTGGGACCCCTACCGCGGAGGTACCAGCCAGCCATGACCGAACAGCCCATCGAAGGCATCGACCCGACCGTCCCCCCGAGCGGCACCGGCTGCGCGGAGTGCGACCCGGCAGGGGGCTGGTGGGTGCACCTGCGCCGGTGCGCCCAGTGCGGCCACGTGGGCTGCTGCGACTCCTCCCCGGCCCAGCACGCGACCGCACACTTCCGGGCCACCCGCCACCCCGTGATCCAGAGCTTCGAACCGGGCGAGGACTGGTTCTGGGACTACCGCACCGACGAACCGGTCGCCGGTCCCGAGCTGGCCACGCCGACCGAGCACCCCGAGGACCAGACGGTCCCCGGCCCGGCCGAGCGGGTTCCTGCCGACTGGCGCAGCCACCTGCACTGACCCTGGGTCAACCGAGCGTCTGCGTGACCTCGCGAACGCTTTCCAGGCCGGCCCGCACCTCGGCGTAGGACGTCGAGAGCGGCGAGAGGCCGATCCGCAGCCCGTGCGGGTCGCGGTAGTCGGGGATCACGTCGCGCTGCCACAGTGCCGCCGTGACCTCGCGCATCAGCGGGTGGTTGAGCGTCACGTGGCCACCGCGGCGAGCCGGGTCGCGCGGCGAGGCGAGCACCACGCCGAGCGGTGCCAGCAGCTCATCGGCGAGGTCGACGGCGTGGTCGGTGAGCGACACTGACTTGGCGCGCACGGCGTCCAGCCCCACCTCGGCGACCAGGTCGACCATGTCCTCGAGGGCGAGCATGCCCACCACCGCGGGCGTGCCGGAGAGGAAGCGGCGGATGCCCGTGGCCGGGACGTACGACGGCCCCATCAGGAACGGGTCGTCGGCACCCATCCAGCCCTGGATCGGCTGGGTCAGCTCCTCCTGGAGCCGCTCGGCGACGTAGAGGAAGGCCGGGGAGCCCGGGCCGCCGTTGAGGTACTTGTAGGTGCAGCCGACCGCCAGGTCGACCTCCTGCCGGTCCAGCGCGACCGGGACGACGCCCGCCGAGTGACAGAGGTCCCAGAGCACCAGCGCACCGGCGTCGTGCACGATCCGGGTCAGCTCGGGCACGTCGGCGAGCCACGCGGAGCGGTAGGCGACGTGGTTGAGGACGACCAGCGCGGTCTGCGGGCCGACCACCTCGGAGAGCTGCTCGGCCGTGACGCCGGCGGTCGTGTCGACCTCGATCCAGCGCAGGGTCAGCCCGGTCTCACGCGCGACGCCGTCGGCGACGTAGCGGTCGGTGGGGAACTGGTCGCGGTCCAGCACGATCTCGGTGCGTCCCGGACGCGCCGCCACCGCCGCGCGCATCAGCTTGTAGAGCAGCACCGTGGTCGAGTCGCCGATCGCCACCTGCCCGGGCGCTGCTCCGAGGCAGACCTCTGCGAGCCGGTCGCCGAGGGTGCGCGGCAGGTCGAACCAGCGCTCGTCCCAGCCCCGGATCAGCCGGCCGCCCCACTCCACCTCGACGAACTCCGCCAGCCGCGGCCCCGTCACCTTCAGGGGCCGGCCCAGCGAGTTGCCGTCGAAGTAGACCAGCGGGGTCCCTGCGCCGACGAAGCGGTCGCGGTAGGCCGCCAGCGGGTCGGCGGCGTCGAGCTCCGCGGCATCAGGCACGCGGTGAGGCTATCTGGCCCTCACTGGAAGCTGACGAACCGGACCTTCGGGTTGATCCGGCGTACGTCGGCGGGCGACATGCGGTGCACGTCCTCGTCGTAGAAGAGCTTGAACCCCATGAAGAACTGCCGGGGCCGCGCGACGGCGTGGAAGGTGTCGAGCTTCTGGCCCGGCGTACCGAACCCGTCGACGTGCTGCACCATCACCAGCCCGCGGCGCGCCTCGATGGCACCGATGCGCTCGATCATGTCGGTGCGGAACTGGTGGAGCACGAACAGCTTCTGCGGCAGCGCGTTGCGGGCCACGAGGTCGCGCAGCCAGGCGGAGACCCGGTTGACCTCGCCGGCGCCGACCGAGCCGATCCGGGTGCCCGGCACGCCGTGCTTGCCCATCCGCCACTCAGGGTCGAGCGCCAGGCCGACGTAGGGGTCCTTGAGCGCCCAGGCCCACCGCTTGGCTGCGGTGAGGAAGTCGGAGCGGCCGGGCTGGATGTCCAGCAGCAGCAGCGCGTCGTGGCGGTGGGCCGCGTCGATGTACTTCTGCACCTCGGCGCGCGGGATGTCGTGGGAGTAGTCGTGACCGGGGCCGGCGTAGCGGTCCGCGATGCTGACGATCAGCTCGAACACGATCTGGGTCGGCTGCTTGCGCCGGGCGAACGGCTTCGCGGCGCGCTCCACGCGCTTGGCCATCTGCCCCGGAGAGGTCTCACCCAGCACCCCGAGCGCGCCGGTCTCGGCGGTCCCGTAGTAGGCGACGAGGAACCGCCCGTCGCCGAAGATCTTCGTGGTGCCGTGCGGAAGGGTCTTGGCGGGGGTCGGCGCCGGCGCCGGGGGCTGAACCGTCTGCCCGCCCTGCGGGTCGACGACGGTGACGCCGCCCCCGTCAGTGGTGTCGGTGTGGGCGGTCGCCGAGAGAGCGGACGTCGAGGAGACGGTGGTGGCGGTGCTGCCGCTGTTGGGCATGGCCCCCCACGCGGGCAGGTCCCTGACGTCGGGAACGACGGCGGCCAGGCCGATCAGCGCGACCATCGCGATGACGACGGCGACGAGGACGGGGCGTTCTGATTTGTCCATCGGGATCAAGACGATAGGGGATGCCGTTCGGTTGCGAAGCCACCGCGTCCCGTGTTGCCCCAGGTCTACGACGCACCCGCCTCCAGGAGGCGGTCGAGCTGGGCGTAGGCGTTCGTGACGCCTGACTCCATCGAGGTGAGCATGAAGTCGCGCGCCTCGAAGCTCTCGTACAGCGACTCCGACCGGAGCAGGGTGCGGCCGTTGCCGAGGTCGTCGAAGGTGAACGTCTCGAGGCACACCGCGTCGGGCATGCTCTCGAAGGTGAAGGTCCAGACGACGCGGTCCTCGCGCACGGTGTGGAAGCAGCCCCGGAAGCCGAGCTCCTGGGTGCCGATCGTGCCGACGTAGCGCCAGCTGCCTCCGGTGCGCGCGTCCCACTGGTCGATCCGGAGCGAGCCGCCGTCCGGCCCCATCCACCGCGCGACCAGGTCGGCGTCGGTGTGCGCCCGGAACAGCTGGGCGGGGGTGGCCGCGAACTCACGGGTCAGCCGGATCACCGGCAGGTCGACCGGTGCCTCGACGGCGGTGGTGCCGTCCTCGAGCGTCTTCGTCGTCGTGGTGGTCATGCCGTCTCTCCTCGGTCGGTGGTCTCGTCCTGCGGCTGCTCGTCCAGCTCGGCGAGGACCGCGTCCAGGCGCTGGTAGCGCGCCTCGGCCTCCCGCCGGTAGCGCTCGATCCACTTCGTCATCAGGTCGAACACCCCTGCCTCGAGGTGCACCGGCCGCCGCTGCGCTTCCCGGCTGCGGGTGACCAGGCCGGCGCCCTCGAGCACCTTCAGGTGCTTCGAGACCGCCTGCAGGCTCACGTCGTAGGGCGCCGCGAGGTCGCCCACCGTCGCGTCGCCCGCACACAGGCGGGCCACCATGTCGCGGCGGGTCGGGTCGGCCAGGGCGGCGAAGACCTGCGACAGCGGGTCGGACATCGGGCTCCTCGTTGTCAACTGATGGGTTGAGCAAGAGGAGGCTGACAGGTCTGTCGCGCAGTTGTCAACCGTCCGGTTGACAAGGTGAGGCACTCAGCCCGTGACGGCCCCGTCGGCGGCCGAGGAGACGAGCTTGCGGTACTTGGCCAGCACGCCGGTCGTGTAGCGCGACGGCAGCGGCTCCCAGCCGTCCTTGCGCGACTCCCAGTCCTCGCCCATCTCGACCTCGAGCGAGCGGTTGAGCACGTCGAGGGTGATCTGGTCGCCGTCGCGCAGGAACGCGATCGGGCCGCCGTCGACCGCCTCGGGGGCGATGTGGCCGACGCAGAGGCCGGTGGTGCCGCCGGAGAACCGGCCGTCGGTGATGAGGAGGACGTCCTTGCCCAGGCCGGCACCCTTGATGGCGCCGGTGATCGCCAGCATCTCGCGCATGCCGGGGCCGCCCTTGGGGCCCTCGTTGCGGATCACCACGACGTCGCCCGCGGTGATCTGGCCGGCCTCCAGGGCATCCATGGCGGCGCGCTCGCCGTCGAAGACCCGCGCGGTGCCGGTGAAGACCGACTCGTCGAAGCCGGCGCTCTTGACCACCGCACCCTCGGGCGCCAGCGAGCCCTTGAGGATGGTGAGGCCACCGGTCTTGTGGATCGGCCGGTCCAGCGACCGGATCACGTCGTCGTCGATCGCCGGCGGGGCGAGCTCCTCGAGGTTCTCGGCCATCGTCTTGCCGGTGACGGTGAGGCAGTCGCCGTGCATGAGCCCCGCGTCGAGCAGGGCCTTCATCACGACCGGGATGCCGCCGACCTTGTCGACGTCGTTCATGACGTAGCGGCCGAACGGCTTGAGGTCGCCGAGGTGGGGGACCTTGTCGCCGACCCGGTTGAAGTCGTCGATGGTCAGCTCGACCTCGGCCTCCCGGGCCATGGCCAGCAGGTGGAGGACGGCGTTGGTGGAGCCGCCGAGCGCCATCACCACGGTGATGGCGTTCTCGAACGCCTCCCTGGTCATGATCTGGCGCGCGGTGATCCCCTGGCGCAGCAGGCCGACGACCGCCTCGCCCGACCGGTGGGCGAAGCCGTCGCGGCGGCGGTCGACGGCCGGCGGGGCGGCGGACCCGGGCAGGCTCATGCCGATGGCCTCGGCCACGGCGGCCATCGTGTTGGCGGTGTACATGCCGCCGCACGCGCCCTCGCCCGGGCAGATCGCGCGCTCGATCCTGTCGACCTGCTCGCGGCTGATCTTGCCGGCCAGGCAGGCCCCGACGGCCTCGAAGGCGTCGATGATCGTGACGTCCTGGCCGTCGACCTGGCCGGGCATGATCGAGCCGGCGTAGAGGAAGACGCTGGCCAGGTCGAGCCGCGCGGCGGCCATCATCATGCCGGGCAGCGACTTGTCGCAGCCGGCCAGCAGGACCGACCCGTCGAGCCGCTCCGCACTCATCACCGTCTCCACGGAGTCGGCGATGATCTCGCGGCTGACCAGCGAGAAGTGCATGCCCTCGTGGCCCATCGAGATGCCGTCGGAGACCGAGATGGTGCCGAACTCGAGCGGGTAGCCGCCGGCCGCGTGGACGCCGTTCTTCACCGCCTGCGCCAGCCGCTGCAGCGACAGGTTGCAGGGGGTGATCTCGTTCCAGCTCGACGCGACGCCGATCTGCGGCTTGAGGAAGTCCTCGTCCCCCATGCCGACCGCCCGCAGCATCCCGCGGGCGGCGGCCTTCTCGAGTCCGTCGGTGACGTCACGGGAGCGGGGCTTGATGTCCGGACCGGCGGCTGGATCCTGTGCCATGGGGCGAGCGTACGGCGTGCGGAGAGGTCTCCCGGGCGCCGCATCAGGATGTGGCTGCCCTCCTCGAGGGGTGAGCGCCGGGCCGCGGGTGGGTACTGCTTGACGTTGATCTCGGCAACCAAGTGAAGGAGCGGGCATGGCCACCCAGACCCAGGACGCAGCCGGACACGAGGACCGCCACCTGAGACGCCATGTCGGGATAGTCGGGCTGCTCTTCGCCAGCGTGGGGTCGATCATCGGTTCCGGCTGGCTGTTCGGGGCGCTCAACGCCTCGGTCGAGGCCGGCCCGGCCGCGATCCTCTCGTGGGCGCTCGGCGGATTCCTCATCCTCCTCATCGCACTGGTCTACGCCGAGCTCGGCACGATGTTCCCGCTCTCGGGCGGGGTGGTGCGCTACCCGCACATGTCGTTCGGCTCGTTCGCCAGCTACACCACTGCCTGGATCACGTGGGTGGCCGTGGCGACCACCGCGCCGATCGAGGTGGAGGCGGCACTGCAGTACGGCACCAAGTACGCCGCGTTCACCCGCGAGCACACCGTCGACGGCGAGAGCGTCCACACGCTGACCGCGCTCGGCTACGGCAGCGCGGTCGTCCTGATGGCCGTCTTCGTCGTCGTCAACTACTTCGGCATCCGCTGGTTCGCCCGGATCAACAACGTGCTGGTCTGGTGGAAGCTCGGGATGATCGCGCTGGTGATCGTGGCCTTCCTGGCGACGGCCTTCCACGGAGGCAACTTCACCGACCACGGGTTCAAGCCCAACGGCGTCCACGGCATCTTCACCGCCGTGGCCACCTCCGGCATCGTCTTCTCCTACCTCGGCTTCAGACAGGGCATCGAGCTGGCCGGCGAGACCGACAACCCCCGACGCAACGTGCCGCTCGCGGTGATCGGGTCGGTGCTGATCACCGGGCTGCTCTACGTCGGCCTGCAGATCGCCTTCATCGGCGCCCTCGACCCGAGCACCCTGGACAAGTCGGGCGGCTGGTCCAGCCTCAGCTTCGAGAACGACTTCGGCCCGCTGGCCGCACTCGCATCCCTGCTCGGCCTCGGGTGGCTCGCCGTGCTGCTCTACATCGATGCCATCGTCTCTCCCGGCGACACCGGTCTCATCTACACCACGATCACCGCCCGGATCTCCTACGCCGCCGCGAAGAACGGCAACGCCCCCGAGGCGCTGGCCAGGACGACCAACCGGGGCGTCCCGCTCGTCAGCCTGGTCGTGGCGTTCGTGATCGGCCTGATCGTCTTCCTGCCGTTCCCGAGCTGGCAGCAGCTGGTCGGCTTCATCACCTCGGCCACGGTGCTGTCCTTCGCGTCCGGCCCGCTCGTGATGGTCGCGCTGCGCAAGCAGGTCCCCGACGAGGAGCGTCCGTTCCGGCTCCCGGGCGGCCACGTGATCCCGCTGCTGGCGTTCTTCGGCTCCAACCTGATCATCTACTGGTCTGGCTGGGACATCGTGTGGAAGCTGATGGTCTCGGTCCTGCTCGGCTTCGCCCTGCTGGGCGTCTTCACGCTGACCGGGAAGGTGAACGCGCCCAAGCTGGACTTCCCGTCCGGTGCCTCGTGGCTGCTGCCCTGGCTCGGGGGCCTGACCTTCCTCTCCTACATCGGCAACTTCCCGGAGGACCCCCGCAAGGGCAACCTCGGCTGGCTGAACTTCGAGTCGTCCGTCGCGATCATCTTCGTGTTCTCGGTGGCCATCTACCTCATCGCGCACGCGGTGCGGCTCTCGCCCGAAGAGGCGCAGGAGAACATCGACGACGTGCGCGAGGAGGCCAAGGTCGAGGAGGGCGAGCTCGGGGCGAGCCACTGACCTCCGGCGCTGTCGCGGGGGGTCAGTACGCCGCGGCCCGCACCGCCATCACGTCCGGCAGGTTGGCCACGACCTGGCGCCAGCTCTCGCCCGTGTCGGGAGACGCCCACACGGCGCCGTTCCGCGCGCCGACGTACAGCCCGGGGACGTCGTGGACGTCGGCCCACATCGCGTCGCGCATCACGCCGACGAAGAACTCGTCGGGCAGCCCGTCGCCGAGCTCGTCCCACGACTCGCCTGCGTCCGACGACCGCCAGACCCGCGCCTTGCCCTCGGGCGGGTAGCGCCCTCCACTCCCGCTGAGCGGGAAGACGAAGAGGGTGTCCGGCTCGTGGGGGTGCCCCACGACCGGGAAGCCGAAGTCGCCGGGCAGACCGTCGGCGATGTAGGTCCACGACGCGGCGTGGTCGTCAGAGCGGTAGACGCCGCCGTGGTTCTGCATGAACAGCCGCTCGGGACGCGACGGGTGCCGGGTCATCTTGTGCACGCACTGGCCGAACTCGGGGTACTGCTGCCCCTCGGGCAGGAACTCCGCCCGGACGCCCTGGTTGCGCGCCGACCAGGAGCCTCCGTCGTCGTCGGTCTGGTAGACCCCGCCCGAGGAGATGGCGACCGTGACCGACGCCGGGTCGCTGGGGTGCGGCAGGATCGTGTGGAACGCCTGGCCGCCGAACCCGGCTCCCCACTCCTTGCGGTGCGGGTGGTCCCACAGCTGCTGCTCGAGGCGGAACGTCGCTCCGCGGTCGGTCGAGCGCCAGACGGCGCCGGGCTCGGTGCCGGCCCAGATCGTGTCGTCCTCGAGCCCGGGTGCGAGCTGCCACACCCGCTCGACGCTGGCGTCGGAGCCCTCCGGGAACTTGATGGCACCGCCCGGTGTCTCCTGCCAGGTCTCGCCGAGGTCGTCGGACCACCTCACCTGCGGCCCGAGCCAGCTGGACGAGGCGCCGGCATAGAGCCGGACCGGGTCGCTGCGGGTGTCGACCATGCAGGAGTAGACCTCCTCCATGTCGTGGTGCGGCCCGGTGAAGCTCCACTCCTCGCGCGCCTCGTCGGAGGTCCCGATCCAGAGGCCCTTGCGGGTCCCGACCATCAGCACGGTGTGTTCCATGGCTCGCATCCTCGTTCGATCGGGTGGCACACGTCGATAGGTTGACCGGGTGGCGGCCCGGAACTCATCGGTGCCGCTCTCCCCCATCTGGCTGGTGTTCGTCGCGATCCTGTCGGTCCAGTTCGGCGCCGGCATCGCGAAGACGCTGTTCGACGAGGTCGAGCCGACCACGATCGTCTGGCTCAGGCTGGCCACCAGCTCGGTCGTGCTGCTGGCGATCGCGCGGCCGAGGCTGCGCGGCCGCACCCGTCGGGACTGGCTGGTCGTCCTCGCGTTCGGCCTCGTCCTGGGGCTGATGAACTGGTCGATCTACCAGTCCTTCGCGCGGATCCCGATCGGGCTCGCGGTCACCCTGGAGTTCGTCGGGCCCCTCACCCTCGCGGTGCTCGGCTCGAGGCGGGCCCGCGACCTGGTCTGGGTGGGGCTGGCCGGCCTGGGCGTGCTGCTGCTCGGGCTGCAGCCCGGCGACCTGACCTGGGCCGGAGTCGCCTTCGCCCTCCTGGCCGGCGGCTGCTGGGCGGCGTACATCCTCCTGAGCGCGCAGACCGGCCGCCACTGGCAGGGCATCGACGGGCTGGCGATCGCGAGCGTGGTGGCCGCGCTGATGCTCACCCCCCTGGCGCTCGGGAGGTACGCCGACGAGCTGTCCGACGCCCGGATCCTGCTGCTGGGCGCGCTGGTGGGGCTGCTGAGCTCGGTCATCCCCTACACCTGCGAGCTGGTGGCCCTGCGGAGCCTGCGGCCCGCGGTGTTCAGCATCCTGATGAGCCTCGAGCCCGCGGCAGCCGCGCTGGCCGGGCTGGTCGTGGTCCACGAGGTGCTCGGTCCGGTGCAGCTGGCCGCGATGGCGTGCGTGGTGGTCGCGAGCGTGGGCGCCACCAGGTCGGGGACCGTCATCGCGGAGCCCGTGCCGGACTGATCCGTTGCAGGTGATGCTCAGGAGCCGCTCATCGAACTGTTCACGGACTCTTTACGCAGGGGTGATGACTCCGACCCGCCAGGTGGCTAGCGTCGTGAGCACTCCCCTTTCCCCACACCGGAGTGGCACATGACCTCGCTCAACCCCCTGTTCGTCGTACGGTCCGCCGTGCTCGACCGGGTCCACACCTGGAGCGTCGGGTCCCAGCAGGGCGCCCGCCGCAACGCCATGCTCGCCAACACCGCGCTGGCCTCCCGCCGTGCCGAGCGCCAGGACGTCGACGCCTACCTCGCCGGGCTGCGGCCGCAGCCGTCGGCGCCGCAGCTGCCCACCGCCGTACGCAGGTAGCCCGACACGCGCCGGACGCACCCGGAGGGCCGCGGCAGCGCCGCTCCGGCAGAATCGACCCATGCCGATCTCTGCGGCGCGGGTCGCGCCGGCGCCGAGCATCACCTACACCGACGTGCTGTCCGATGACGGCACCCGCCTCACCGCGTGGACCAACGACCCCGACGGCACCATCGACGGCCCGACCGTCGTCCTCTGCAACGGCCTCGGCACCGGGCCGTGGGCCTGGCCGGCGCTGCTGCGGCCCGACTGCGGCGTCCGCGTCATCTCGTGGAACCACCGCGGCACCGGCGGCTCGGACCGCCCGGCGGACCCCGCGCACTGCGGTATCGAGGCGTTCGTCGAGGACGCCCTCTCGGTGATGGACCACTTCGGCATCGACCGGGCCCCGCTCATGGGCTGGTCGATGGGGGTCAACACGATGTTCGAGCTGGCCTTCCGCCACCCCGAGCGCGTCTCCGGGCTGTTCGCGGTGGCGGGCGTGCCGGGCGACACCTTCGCGACCATGCTGGCACCGCTGAGGCTGCCCCGACTGGTCGCCCACGGGCTCACGGTCAACCTCGCCCGGGCGCTCAGGCTCACCGGGCGCGCCCTGACACCGGTGACCACGCGGCTCCCGGTCGGTCCCCGCACCATCGCGGTGCTCAGCCACAGCGGCTTCATGCTCCCGGTGGCCGACGGCGAGGGCGCCGCCAACGCGGTGCGCGAGCTCCTCGAGACCCCCATCGAGTGGTACATGCACCTCGCCATCGCGACCTCCGAGCACGGCCGCGTCTCGCTGAGCAAGATCGAGGTGCCGACGGCGTTCGTGGCCGCCAAGTGGGACGTGCTCGCCGGCTCGCGCGACATGGCCTCCGCCGCCGCACGCATCCCCCACGCGACGTACGTCGAGCTGGGCGGCAGCCACTTCGTGCAGATGGAGCACCCGGACCGGGTGCACCAGCTCCTGCAGGAGTTCCTCGGCCGGGTCTCCTGATGCGCCGACCCGCCCTGGCGGCCGCCGCGCTGGCGCTGCTCGCGGCGGGCTGCTCGCAGGGCGGTGACGAGGTCACGGTCAACGTCACCCACGACGGCTCGGCGCCGACCGGCACCGCGTCGGCCGGCGCCTCCGGGTCGGAGCCCGCGGTCATCGACACGATCGCGACCGGGCTCGAGGTGCCCTGGGGCTTGGCGTTCCTGCCCAACGGCGACGCCGTCGTCACCGAGCGCGACTCGGCGAAGGTCCTGACCATCTCGGCCACCGACCACGAGGTGACCGAGGTCGGCCGGGTCGGCGATGCCGCGCCCCAGGGCGAGGGTGGGCTGCTGGGGGTGGCCGTCTCGCCGACGTACGAGCAGGACCACACGGTCTACTTCTACGCCAGCGCCGAGAGCGACAACCGGATCCTCAGCGCCACCCTGGACAAAGGCAGGCTCGGCGCCACGAAGGCGATCTTCACCGGCATCCCGCTCGGCGGCATCCACGACGGGGGGCGGCTGGCGTTCGGGCCCGACGGGATGCTCTACGCCTCGACGGGCGAGACCGGCAACGGCGAGCTCGCCCAGGACCGCGACTCGCTGGGCGGCAAGATCCTGCGGCTCACGCCCCGGGGCAAGCCCGCGCCCCGCAACCCGTTCGACACCGCGGTCTGGTCGTTCGGCCACCGCAACGTGCAGGGGTTGGCGTTCGTGGACGGACAGCTGTGGGCCTCGGAGTTCGGACAGAGCACCTTCGACGAGCTGAACCGCATCGACGCCGGCGCCAACTACGGCTGGCCCGTCCACGAGGGGACCGGCGGCGCGGCGGAGGGCTACACCGACCCGCAGGCAACCTGGGGCACCGACGTCGCCTCACCCTCCGGGCTCGCCTACGCGGACGGCGCGCTGTGGATGGCCGCCCTGCGCGGCAACCGGCTCTGGAGGATCCCGGTCGCCGACCAGACCGCGGGCGAGCCGGAGGCCTTCTTCGTCGGCGCCTACGGCCGGATGCGCACCGTCGTCGTCGCCCCCGACGGCAACCTCTGGGTCACCACCAGCAACCGCGACGGCCGCGGCTCCCCCTCCGACACCGACGACCAGATCCTCCTCGTCAGCCCCACCGGACGCTGACCCGCCCGTTCAGTTCAGGCGGGTCACCGTCAATCCGAACGCTGACCCGCCCGTTCAGTTCAGGCGGGTCGAGGTGCCGACGACGGTGGCACGGCGAGCGGCGCGCCGGAGGGTGGTGAGGACGGCGGGACCGACGACGACGATCGCGATGGCGTTGGTGATCGCCCGCCCGGTGTCGAAGGAGCCGGTGGAGGTGATGAGCGTGTAGGCGCCGAAGCGGTGGAGGTTCTCCCAGATCGGCGCCGAGGGGTCGAAGGACAGCGGGGTCTGCTCGTGGCCCTGGACCACGATGCCGAGGAGGAACGGCCAGCCGGACAGGTTCATGAGCAGGCCGTAGACGTAGGCCGCCACGACGCCGTACGCCGCGAGCACGGCGATCTCCCACCGACCGGTGAGTCGCCGCGGCAGCAGCCCCGCGAACATCCCGACCCAGGCCGAGACGAGCATCTGGAACGGCAGCCACGGGCCGACGCCCGCGGTCATCAGGGCGGAGGCGAACAGCGAGGTCACACCGAGCACGAAGCCGAACCCCGGGCCGAAGACGCGACCCGCCAGGATGAGCAGGAAGAACACCAGCTCGACGCCGCCGGTGCCGGCCGAGAGGCCGCGCAGGATCGCGATCACGGCCGAGAGGACACCGAGCACCGCGAGCACCCGGGTGTCGAGGCCGCCCTCGCTCAGCTCCGCCAGCACCACGGCGATCACGACCGGCAGCAGGGCGAGGAAGAGGAACGGCGGGTCGACCCGGTCGGTCGGCTGGACCCGCAGCAGCAACGGCCAGACCAGCATCATCAGCCCCCCGAGCGACGCGACGCCGAGGATCACCGCGGAGCGGCGCGACACCGGGACGGCGTGGACGGTCATGACGGGGCCCCCAGGGCCAGGACGACCTCGTCGACACGCAGCCACGGTGGGCCGAGCACCTTGGTCACCTGGGGCGCGAACGCCGGCGACTCGGCCACCACTCGGCGCACCGGCCCCGACGAGACCACCTCACCCTCGGCGAGCACCACGACGTCGTCGGCCGCGAGCGCGGTGAACTCCACGTCGTGCGTCGACACCAGCACGGTCCGCCCCTCGGCCGCGAGCCCCCGCAGCGCCTCGGCCAGCACCCGCTTGGCGCGGTAGTCGAGGCCGCGCGTCGGCTCGTCCAGGAGTACGACGGGCGGCCGGCCGGCCAGCACGAGCGACAACGCCAGCGCCAGCCGCTGGCCCTCGGACAGGTCGCGGGGGTGCTGGTCCCCCGGGATCCCGGGCGCCAGGGAGTCCAGCAGCTCCCGGGTGCCCGGGCCGCCCGCCGCGCACTCCTCGTCGACCGTCTCGAGGTAGAGCAGGTCGGCCGGCTGCTGCGGGAGCAGCCCCACCAGAGCCCGCCGCTCGGCCGGCTTGAGCGCCACCGGGTCGCGGTCGCCCACCAGCACGGAGCCGGAGCGCCGCGGCCCGCTCCCCTGCAGTGCCCACAGCAGCGAGGACTTCCCCGAGCCGTTGCGGCCCATCAGCGCGGTCACCCGCCCGGCCGCAAGGGACAGGGACAGCTCGCGCACCGCCACCGTCCGGCCGTGCACGACGGTGAGCGCGGAGGCGACCACTCCCGCGGCAGCGGGTGCGGGCGGTAGGACGACCGGCGGGGACAGCGCGAGCGAGGAGGCCAGCCGGCGCGCGTCCCGCACCGTCAGCGGGAGCGGCGACCAGCCGGCCGCACGGCCAAGCTCCACCAGAGGAGGCACGACCGGCGACGTCTCGAGCACCGAAGCCGGCTCGCCGACGACCACCGAGCCGGAGCCGGTGACCAGGCAGATCCGGTCGGCGAACGGCACCACCCGCTCCAGCCGGTGCTCGGCCAGGAGCACCGAGACCCCGAGGTCGTGCACCAGCCGGGTGATCGTGGCGAGCACGTCCTCGGCCGCCGTCGGGTCGAGCGCCGAGGTCGGCTCGTCGAGCACCAGCAGCCGCGGGTGCATGGTCAGCACCGAGCCGATCGCCACCCGCTGCTGCTGCCCGCCGGAGAGGGTGCGCAGGTCACGGTCGCGCAGGTCGGCGATGCCGAGCAGGTCGAGCGTCTCCTCGACCCGGCGCCGCATGGTCTCCGGCGGCAGCCCGAGCTGCTCCATGCCGTAGGCGAGCTCCTCCTCGACCGTGTCGGTGACGAAGCCGGCCAGCGGGTCCTGCCCGACGTACCCGATCGCGTGGGCCCGCTCGCGGGGCGGCGCGTCGAGGACCGAGACGCCGTCCAGCAGGACGTCGCCCCGGAGCGTCCCGCCCGAGAACCGAGGCACCAGCCCGGTCACGACGCCCAACAGGGTCGACTTGCCGGAGCCGGTCGGCCCGGTGACCAGGACCAGCTCGCCCTCGTCCACCGTCAGCGACACCTCGGCGAGCACCGGCGCGTCGTCGTAGTGGAAGGAGAGGTCGCGCAGCTCCAGGAGCTTCATCGTGCCGCCAGCCGGGGTTCGGGAGCGGCGGCCGCCGCCGCCAGGCCCAGCACCGACCCGACCAGCGCGACCAGCGTGACCTGCGGGAACGACGTGAGGTCGGGGTAGGCCACCACGAGCTGGTGCCCGCTCACCCACCAGGCCACCACCGCCGTGGCGACACCGGACAGCATCACCGCCAGCTCCGGCCAGCGCCACGGGTCGGGGCGGTAGCGGGACCGGGCGACGCGCCGGCCGGCCAGCGCCAGCCCGGCCACCGCGGCGACCACGCCGAGCGCGAGCATCGGCGTGGCCAGCAGCCGGGGTGCGGTGTGGTCGAGCCCGGCGTAGACGCCGACCGCCACGCCGCACATCCCCAGCAGCATCAGGCCACCGGTGACCCGCCGCTCGGCCGGAGGTGCGCCGGCGGAGCGGCCGTAGCCGCGGGTGTCCATGCCGGCGGCCAGGCTGAGCGACCGCTCCAGCGCGTCCTCGAGCACGGGCACCAGATAGCGGCGCAGCCGCCCCGTACGCCGGGTGTCGCCCGCCCGCAACGCCTGCGCGGCCCGCACCCGGCGGGCGCTGTCGACCAGCTGCGGCAGCACCGTGACGGCCACGACCAGCGCGGTGCCGATCTCGTGCAGCGCCGCCGGGACCGAGCGGAGCAGCCGCTTGGGGTTGGCCAGCGCGTTGGCCGCGCCGACGCAGACCACGATCGTGCCGAGCCGCATCCCGTCGTAGAGCCCGGCCAGCACCGACTCGCGGGTCACCGGCCCGAGCAGGTGCAGCCCGAGCACCCAGTCGGGCAGCGGGACCTCGGGCAGGTCGAGGAGCACGTGCCCGCCGTCGGCACCGCCACCGAGCAGCACCCGGAAGAGCACCCGCATCACGACGATCACGATCGCCACGACGACGTAGAGCCGGAAGGCGTCCGCCCACGGCTGCGCCGAGCGCCGGGCCAGCACCACGAGGGTGGCGACGGCCACGATGGTGAGCAGCACCAGGGGGTTCGTGGTGAACGACGCCGCGGTCGCCAGGCCGAGCGCCCACACCCACCAGGCGACCGGATGCAGGTCGCGGGGCAGCCGGGCGCTCATCGAGCGATCATCCCGGACGGTGCCCCGGGGCCTACACCTCGTCGTCGCTCGGCTTCTCGGGAGCCGGCTCGACCCGCGCCAGTGCCGGCCGGGGGCCTCGGCCGAGGACGCCGCCCAGCAGCGCCAGCATCGAGGTCAGCACGAGCAGGATCCCCGGCACCACCCAGACGGGAGCGCTCTTGGCCTCCACGGGCGCCGAGCTGGTCAGGTAGGTGTCGTAGGTCTCGGCGTCCGCCTCGCCCTGGTCGACCTGGTCGACCTGCTCGGACCGGGCGACGGCGGTCGAGCTCGTCGGGCTGGTCGCGGCGGTGGTCGGCGGAGCCGTCGGCGCCGACGCGGAGGGCGTGCCGGTGGGCTTGGCCGGCGCGTTGGTGGACACCGGTGGCGGCGTGTAGGGCGCGCTGGTCGAGACGGTGGAGTGCGTCGGCTTGGCCGGCGGTGGCTTGGTGGAGCCGCCGTTGTTGTGGCCGCTCCCGCCGTTGTTGTGCAGCGTCGTCGGCTTGCGCGTCGGCTTGGGACTCGGCTTCTTCGTCGGCTTCTTCGTCGGCTTGTGGGTCGGCGAGGCCGGCGGCGGCGCAGGAGGCGGCGCGGCCGTGGTCGGTGCCACGGTCGCCGTGGGCGCGTTGGAAGCGGTCGGGGTCTTCTGGGTCGGCGCAGCAGCCGCCGGCGAGTGGACCGCAGCCGTGTCGCCCGAGCCCGCCGCGCTCTGCGGCCACCAGGCCACGAGGCAGGCGGCAAGGCCCAGCAACGCCGCTACGGCGAAGCGGACGATGTTCGTCCAGGTCCTGCTCACGACGTCCTCCTGAAGCCCCCACGACGGAAGGTCGCTCCCTCGCCCTCATTGGAAAATACAGCACGCGCGTCTACGGCGAAGAAGTTCGGAGAACTATGGGCTAGTCCGCTGCCGGCGGCGCAGGAGGTACGTCGCACCGCCCCCACCCGCCAGGACCACCAGGACGAGAGCCACGACCCACCCCGGCAGTGCGTCAGTGTCACCGGGCTGGCTGTCCGGGACCTCCGCGGCGGTGGCCGACGCCGAGTCGGACGGCGTCGAGGCCCCGGCCGCAGGGTCGGACGCCGCGAGCAGCGCGCTCTCGGACGGGCTCGGCTCCACCGTCGGTGCGGCCGTGGGCGTCGCCTCCGAGGCGCTCGGCGAGAGGCCCTCCGACGGAGCCGGTGTCGGCGCGGGGACCGAGGTCGCGGTGGCGCTCGGCTTGGTCGAGGGCTTGCTCGACGGCTTGGTCGACGGCTTGGTCGAGGGCTTGCCCGACGGTGTCCCGGATCCGTGGCCACCACCACCGCCATTGCCGCCACCGCCATTGCCACCACCGCCATTGCCACCACCGCCGGACGTCGGAGCGGCCGTCGGCGCGGTGGACGGAGTCGGCGCGCTGGCGTGCGGGGTCGGCGCGGCGTTCGGGTTGTTCCTGGCCCCGCTCTGCCAGGCGAACGCGATGTAGCCGCCGTCGGGTACGTGGAGCGACCCTGCGCCCGCGGAGGCGTAGCTCCACGATCCGGACTTCCCGTCCGACCAGAAGAGTCCCCAGTAGGCGTCCGACGGGGGCGTGTTGACGCACGGGTCGGAGGCCGGCTGACCGTTGATCCGGCAGACGAAGCCGGGCTGGCGCTGCACGTAGGTCAGGGAGAAGCCCGCGCCCGTGAACAACGAGATCCCGTCCTGGCCGCCTCCCCCGGCGTTGCAGGACGTCTCGACGCCGCCACCGAGGGAACCGTGGTCGACGACGACGGTCACCCCCGTCGCGCCCGAGCAGCCCGTCGCCGCGGCCGGAGCGGTGGAGCCGGCGACGACTCCGAGGCTCGCCGCCGCGGTCACGAGCCCCGCGGCGGCGAGCTTGGCGAGCTGGAGTCGCATGGTCAGCGGACGACGCGGAAGGTCGTCGCGCCGACGCGGTTCTTGAACGCCCCGGTCACCTTGAGCTTGTGGGTGCCGACCTTGAACCGGGCCACGAAGCGGCCGACGAACACGCCCTTCTTCGTGGCCTTGCCCTTGGCGACGACCTTGCCGTCGACGAAGAGCCTGACCTTCTCCTTGGCGCCCAGGCCCCTCACCCGCACGACCGACCTGTCGCCCCGTCCGACCTTCGCGGCCAGCTTGGGCTTGAGCCGCTTCTTCGCGAGGGTCGGAACTGTCACGGAGGCCGAGCCCGGACCCGTCGTGGCCGAGACGACGGCCTTGCCCTTCTTGGGGGTCTTCACCTCGACCCTCAGCGGAGCACCCGTGCCGTCGACGGCTCGGGTGCCGCGCGCATCGGTCACGCAGACCCGCTCGCCCTTCGCTGCGCCCGTGATCGTCACCGACGCCGTGGCGCCGGCCTTGACGAACTTCTTGGGCGCGGACACCGCGACCGTCGCCGCGGCCGTCGGGTCCCAGGTGAGTCCCACGGCTGCCTGCGACGTCGCACGGCGCCACTGGTCGCTGCTGGCGTCGTCGATGCCCGCGGTCTGCCCGAGTGTCCTGGCCGCCGGGTCGTAGGCGACCGCACCGACCTCGGTGCTGAGCGGCCCTGCCTGACCCGCCTGCACCTGGAAGCCGCGGACGTAGGTCGCGGCGCGGTTGGCCGCCGAGATCTGGCACGACTCACCGAGCGCGGAGCCCGCGAGCCCCGTGCTGTTGGTGTTGGGAGCGGCCGTGACGTCGCCCCCTCCGAAGGAGCCGTCCTGGCCCTGCGTCGAGACCAGCCACGCCGCGGCCCTGGTGAGTGCCGCCGCCACGGCCGGGTTGGCCGTCTGACCCTGCAGGTTGAGCACCGCCAGCGCCGTCACGTCGGTGTCCGGGCTGGTGTTGGCCGCGCACTGCGCGTCACCGAGCGCGAGCCGGAAGAAGCCGGCCGGGCACTGCTGGCGCAGCAGGTAGGACGTCGCGGCGGCGGCCTTGGCGCTGCCCGCGGTCGTGAGCCCGCGGACGGCGAAGGCCTGGCCGATGGTGTTGGCCGAGTCGGTGCCGGTGGTCATGTCGACGAGCCGCCCCTCGGAGCCGGCGGTCGCGCTGATCCGGCCCTCCGTGGTGGTCACCAGGTTGCGCCCGCCGTAGGTCGCCGCGTCGGCGCCGGTGCGCTGCGCGAAGACGAGCGCCTTGGCGGCCGCACCCGCGTAGATCTGCGTGGGGTCACCGAAGCTGAGGTAGGAGTCGATGTTCGGTGCCATCGCGTCGCGGATCTGGGTGGCGACGGGGGTGTTGCCGGTCGACAGCTCGGCGAAGGCGGTGTCGATGCTCAGGCCGTAGTCGTCGAACCCGCCGAAGTTCGGGTTGTGGATCAGCCCGTTGGTGAGCTCACCCGACAGCCAGGTCGTGGCCGCAGTGCTCGACGGGGTCGGGTCAGCGGAGGCCGGCGACGACGCCAACCCCGTGACGGTGAGAGCGGAGCCGACGGCGAAGACGGCCGTACGGCGGAGGATGGTGCGCATGAAGGTTCCTTCCCGCTGCAGCAACGGGAGGCCGTCAGGGCCGACCCGCTGATTTCCTCGACAGCGTGAGGTCAGGACGTGACGCAGCGGGTGCTCCGGCTCGCCCGCTTCCTCAGTGTCGAGGTGCAGCGGGCCTACGGTTGCGGGTCAGCGCCGGGATTCGACCGGCTTCCCCCACGACGTACGTGATGAATGAAGTTGTTGCGCGGGCAGCCTAGCGCGTCCGGCTACGTGAGCTTCTCCAGGACCAGCTCGCGGACCCGGCCGGCGTCGGCCTGGCCCCTCATCTCCTTCATCACCGCACCGATGAGCGCACCGGCGGCGGCCACCTTGCCGTCGCGGATCTTGTCGGCGACGTCGGGGTTCGCGGCGATGGCGGCGTCGACGGCGGCCGAGAGCGCGCCCTCGTCGGAGACGATGGCCAGCCCGCGGGCCGCGACGATCTCGTCGGGCGTCCCTTCGGAGGCGAGCAGCCCGTCGAAGACCTGGCGCGCCAGCTTGTCGTTGATCGCGCCCTCGTCGACCAGGGCCTGCACGCGAGCGACGTGGGCCGGGGTGACGCCGAGCTCGGCGATCTCGGCGCCGGTGTCGTTGGCGCGTCGGGCCAGCTCGCCCAGCCACCACTTCCGGGCCGCCTGCGGGCCGGCTCCGGCGGCGATGGTCTCCTCCACCAGCCCGAGCGCGCCGGCGCCGACGGTGTCGCGCATCTCCAGGTCGCTGAAGCCCCACTCGGACTGGAGCCGCGCGCGCTTCTCGGTGGGGTTCTCCGGCAGCGTGCCGCGCAGCTCCTCGACCCACTCGAGCGGCGGCGCGATCGGGACCAGGTCGGGCTCGGGGAAGTAGCGGTAGTCGTCGGCGTCCGACTTCTCGCGGCCGCTGGTGGTGACCCCGGTGTCCTCGTGCCAGTGCCGCGTCTCCTGCAGGATCGAGCCGCCCGCGTCGAGGACGCCGGCATGCCGCTGCATCTCGTAGCGCACCGCGCGCTCGACGGACCGGAACGAGTTGACGTTCTTGGTCTCGGTGCGGGTGCCGAGCACGCCGGAACCCTTCGGGGCCAGCGAGAGGTTGACGTCGGCGCGCAGGTTGCCCTGGTCCATCCGGGCCTCCGAGACGCCGAGCGCGACGATCAGGTCGCGGAGCTGGGAGACGTAGGCCCGCGCGACGGCCGGCGCCTTCTCCCCCGCGCCGGTGATCGGCTTGGTGACGATCTCGATGAGGGGGATCCCGGCGCGGTTGTAGTCGACCAGCGAGTAGTCGGCGCCGTGGATCCGGCCGGTCAGCCCGCCCACGTGGGTCGACTTGCCGGTGTCCTCCTCCATGTGGGCGCGCTCGATCTCGACCCGGAACGGCTCTCCGTCCACCTCCACGTCCATGAACCCCTCGAAGCAGATGGGCTCGTCGTACTGCGAGGTCTGGAAGTTCTTCGGCATGTCCGGGTAGAAGTAGTTCTTCCGCGCGAACCGGCACCACTCCGCGATGGAGCAGTTGAGCGCCAGCCCGATCCGGATCGCGGACTCGACGGCCTTGCGGTTGACCGCGGGCATCGAGCCGGGCAGGCCGAGGCAGGTGGGGCAGACGTGGGTGTTGGGGTCGCCGCCGAACGTGGCCGGGCAGCCGCAGAACATCTTGGTCGCGGTGTTGAGCTCGACGTGCACCTCGAGGCCGAGGGCGGGGTCGTAGCGCTCGAGCACCTCGTCGAACGCGACGAGCGCGTCCTGGGTCGTCGTCATGACGTCGCTCCGTCCAGGCCGGTGTCCGGGCCGGTGTCCGGGCCGGTGTTCAGGCTGGGTGCCTGGTCGAGCAGCGGGCCGCCCCACTGCTCGAGCAGCAGCGACTCCAGCGCGGCTCCGACGCGGTAGACGCGGTCGTCGGCCAGCGCCGGGGCCAGGATCTGGAACCCGGCCGGCAGGCCGTCCTCGTCGGCCAGGCCGCTCGGCACCGAGATGCCGGGCACGCCCGACAGGTTGGCCGGGATGGTGGCCAGGTCGTTGAGATACATCGCCATCGGGTCGTCGACCTTGTCGCCGATCGGGAACGCCGTGGTCGGGGCGGTCGGCGAGACGAGCACGTCGGCCTGCTCGAAGGCGCTCGCGAAGTCCTGGGAGATCAGCGTGCGCACCTTCTGGGCCTGCCCGTAGTAGGCGTCGTAGTAGCCGCTCGACAGCGCGTAGGTGCCGAGGATGATCCGGCGCTTGACCTCGTCGCCGAACCCCGCTTCGCGGGTGGCCCGCATGACGTCCTCGGCCGAGGGCGCACTCTGCCCGTCTCTGGCGCTCTCGGGCAGCACCCGCAGCCCGTAGCGCATCGCGTCGAAGCGGGCCAGGTTGCTCGACGCCTCGGCCGGCAGGATGAGGTAGTAGGTCGCCAGCGCGTGCACGAAGTGAGGGCACGACACCTCGACCACGTCGGCGCCGGCCTTGACGAGCAGGTCGACGGACTCCTGGAACCGGGTGAGCACACCCGCCTGGTAGCCCTCGCCTCCGAGCTCGGTGACGACGCCGATCCGCAGACCGGACAGGTCGCCGGTGGCGCCCTGCCGCGCGGCCTCGACCAGCGCCGGCAGAGGCTGGTCGATCGAGGTGGAGTCCTTGGGGTCGTGGCCGCCGATGATCTCGTGCAGCAGCGCCGCGTCGAGAACGGTCCGGGTCACCGGGCCGACCTGGTCGAGGGAGTTGGCCAGCGCGACCAGGCCGTAGCGCGAGACGCCGCCGTAGGTCGGCTTCACACCGACGGTGCCGGTGACCGCACCGGGCTGGCGGATCGAGCCGCCGGTGTCGGTGCCGAGCGCGATCGGCGCCTCGAAGGCGGCCACCGCAGCGGCCGAGCCGCCGCCCGAGCCGCCCGGGATCCGCGTCAGGTCCCACGGGTTGTGCGTCACGCCGTAGGCCGAGTGCTCGGTGGAGGAGCCCATCGCGAACTCGTCCATGTTGGTCTTGCCCAAGATCGGGAGACCGGCGGAGCGCACCCTGGCGACGACGGTCGCGTCGTAGGGCGGCACCCACCCCTCGAGGATCCTCGACCCGCAGGTGGTGGTCAGGCCCTTGGTCGCGAGCACGTCCTTGACCGCGATCGGCACACCGTCGAGGGACGAGGCGCTGCTCCCTGCGGCACGCCGCTCGTCGGACGCCCGGGCCGCGGCCAGGGCACCCTCGGTGTCGACCTGGAGGAACGCGTGCACCGCGCCGTCGACCGCACCGATCCGGTCGAGCGCGGCCTGGGTCAGCTCGACGCTGGTGGTCGCGCCGGAGGCCAGGTCGTCGGCCAGCTCGGCCGCCGTACGGCGCAGGTCGGCGGTCACTGCTCGTCCCCGAGGATGCGCGGGACCGAGAACCGCTGCAGCTCCTGCTCGGGCGCGCCCGACAGCGCCTGCTCGGGGGTCAGGCACGGCTCGACGACGTCCTCGCGGAAGACGTTGGTCAGGGGCAGTGCGTGCGAGGTGGGCGGCACGTCGGCCGACGCCACGCCCTGGATCGACGCCACCGACTCGAGGATCACCGACAGCTGGGGTGCCAGGTGGTCGAGCTCGGCGTCGGTGAGGTCGATCCGGGCGAGGTCGGCCAGGTGGGCCACCTCGTCACGGGACAGCGATGCGGGCATGGGTTCAATCCTAGGGACGCCGGCTTCCCGGTCTCGCCTCGCCCGCCGCGCTGGACGGTGCCCACCGCGTCGGAGCGTGTTGCCGCACGGTCGTCAGGAGATCCGAGAAGTTCGCACCGGCGGGCCAACCGAACGCCGCGCCACGGCATCTTGAGGGGTGCAGGAAGCTGACCCAAGGAGGAGGTGTCGTGGCGCGAACGCCGTCGGACTCGGAGTTCACCGAGCTCGTCGAGGCTGCGTGGCCGGGCCTGTACCGGACGGCGTACCTCCTCCTCGGCGAGCACCACCTCGCCGAGGACCTGGTGCAGACCTCGCTGGCCAAGACCTACGCCTCGTGGGGGAAGGTCCGCGAGCCTGCGGCCGCCGTGGGCTACGCGCGCGTGGTGCTCGCCAACACGGCCTCGTCGTGGTTCCGCCGCCGGTCGTGGCGCAACGAGCGGCCGGCGTCGGAGCTGCCGGAGCCACCCGGCTCCTTCTCGGAGCCCTCCGACCGGCCGGCCATCGTCGAGGCGCTCCGCACCCTGCCGCCCCGGCAGCGCGCGGTGGTGGTGCTGCGCTACTACGCCGACCTCAGCGTGCGCGAGGTCGCCGACTCTCTCGGGATCAGTGAAGGGACGGTCAAGAGCCAGACCTCGCACGCGTTGTCGACGCTGCGGGTCCGGCTCGGCGACGACGTCGTCCCCGTGAACGAAGGAGCCCGACGTGACTGAACGCCTCAGCGAACTCATGCAGCGCGCGGCGGACGGCCTGGCCGTGCCGCCCGCCCCGTCGGCGGAGGTGCTCCGCCACGGACGCTCCGTGCGCCGGCACCGCACCTACGCCGTCGGCGCCGGCGCGGTCGCGGCCGTGGTCGTGGTGTCCGGGATCGGGATGGCGGTGGCCCGGGGCGACGGTGGCGCCGGAGGGGACAGTCGCCCCGACCGCCAGGACCAGGTGGTGGCCGACCCCGCGAGCGGGCTGACCGGCCCGGTCTTCTCGATCGGCACGACCGTCTACCTCGACGGCGGCGCCCGCACGGCAACGATCGACGACAAGGCCATCAAGTCGATGTACTACACGTCGGCCGGGGTCGTCGTGCGCCACGGCAACAACAACTACTCCGACGGCGGCGGCCCGATGCGCTTCTCGCTCGTGGCGCCCGACGGTGCGGTGAGCAGGCTCGGCGTCACCTTCGAGGAGACGGTGCCGTCCACAGATCCGGACCAGCCCTACCTCGCGTACGCCGAGAAGGTCGGCGGTGTCGTGCAGGTCGTCGTGCTCGACGTCCGCGACGGCTCCGAGGCGGCGCGGGTGCCCGTGCCCGGCGCGAAGCACTGGGCGGGCTGGACCGCCCCACCGGTCTCGCTCGACGGCGACGTCGTCTACGTCGGCACCAGGGACGCCGTGTGGTCGGTGGCCTGGCGCACCGGCGAGGTCTCCGAGACGGGCCAGGTGCCGCAGGGCTATCCGGAGGTGCACGGCGGCCACAGCGTCGTCTACGACGGCGACCAGATGAGCGTCGTCGACGTCTCCGACGGTGCCACGGTCGCTGCCGCCGACAAGAAGGAGTACCTCCGGCTCTCGCCGGACGGGCGCTACGCCATCGCCCGTGGCAGCGGGGCCGCGCGGATCTTCGACCTCGCCGACGGCGGCGCGAGGACGCTCGACGGCCTCGACCCGGACGGCTCGATCGGCTGGTCGCCGGACGACTCCGTGTTCACCCTCACGGGCTCGGAGCTGACCACGTGCCCGGCGGCCACCGGTGACTGCACGACCACGACGCTCACGCTGCCGACGACCACGGCGACGAACGAGTCGGAGGACGACTTCAGCGACGCCGTCCGGCTGGGTGGCGAGACCTACGAGTCCTGACCGCGCCTCATTGTCGAGCGGATCCCTCGACTACCGGAGGACCTCTGGCAGACTGCTGGGGCCATGGACAGCAGTACGGACGCGCCCGTGCTGTGGCTTCGTGCGCTCTACGCCGGGTCGTTCGCGTTCTTCCTGGGCATCGCCGGACACGTCATGGCCGACGGCCTGCTCCCCGGCACGCCGTTCCTCGTCGTGCTCTACGCCTTCACTGTCGCCCTCAGCGTGCCGGTCCTGGCCCGGGCCGGCTCGTCCTTGCGGATGCTCGGCCTGCTGGTCGGCGGCCAGACCTTCATCCACCTCTGCCTCACGCTGACCGCGGGCCACGTCGGCGACCCGAAGGTCGCCCCGACGGCGCCGCGACCCGCCGACACCGGCTTCACGCAGCTCCCCACGGTCGATGGTCACCGGGTCGGCTCGTTGCAGGACGCCTTCGTCGGCTCCAACGCGATGCCGCACGCGACCCCGACCCTGCCGATCCACCACCTGGTCGCGGACCTGCAGGCGCACGCTCCGATGATGGTCGCTCACCTGGCGGCGGCCGCACTCGTCGCGCTGTGGCTGGCCCATGGCGAGCGCTGCGCCTGCGCCGTCCTCGCCATGACGGCACGACTCCTGCTGGCCCTGGTGCCACCACCTCTCGCCGTCGACGTCCCGGTCGTCCTGCGGACCTCCCTCACCACCGTCGACTCGACGCCGTTCCGCGGGCTCCTCGTCGGTCGCTCCGTCTCCCGGCGCGGCCCACCTCTCCTCGCAGCCTGACCGTTCCGCTGCACCGCACCTGACCCGCCCGCTCCCCCGGGCGGGCTGATCTGCGTTCCTTCCACCTGCTCGAGGAGAGCTCATGACCACCTCAGCGGCGCCGTCGCGCGCCCTTGCACCACCACCCGACCCTCGTCGTACGCCGAACCGCGGGAGCGGCTGGTTCCGGGCCGTCTGGCGCTGGCACTTCTTCGCCAGCTTCCTGGTCGTCCCGGTCCTGCTGCTGCTGGCGACGACCGGGCTGATCTACCTGTTCCGTTTCCAGCTGGAGCCTCTGGTGCATCCGGGCCTCTACGACGTGGACACCCACGCGACCGGCGGGCTCGCCCAGCCCTACGTCAGCCAGCTCTCCGCCGTCGAGCAGCACCACCCCGGCTCGACGCCGGTCTCGGTCGCCGAACCGCGCCACACCGGCGACCCCACGATCGTGTCGATCACCACCGCGGACGGCGCCGGGCGGGACGTCTTCGTCGACCCCTATCGGGTGAAGGTGCTGGGCTCGGTCGACCCGGACACCACGCTCTCCGGCCGGGCGATCCGGCTGCACGGTGAGCTGATGGCCGGCACGTGGGGCGACCACGTCATCGAGGTGGGCGCCTGCTGGGCGTTCGTGATGGCGCTGACCGGCTACTACCTCTTCGTGCGCGGCTTCCGCGCTCGACGCCGCGCCAGGAAGGCCGAGCGTCGGGGCGCGAAGCTGCGCTACCGGCACGGCCTGGTGGGTGCCCTGGTGGGCGTCGGCCTGCTCACGCTGCTCGTGACCGGGCTGCCGTGGACGGGCTTCTGGGGCGAGAAGGTCCAGACGCTCGCGACCGAGCGGGGCTCGTCGTTGTGGAGCGTGGACCCGGGTGCCCAGAGCAACCCGGCGTCCACCCTCGACGAGTCGCTGCCGCACAGCCACCAGCAGGACGTGCCCTGGGCCCAGGGCGACGCCCCGGTCCCGCCGGGACCGGCACCGGACGGCGAGCGAAGTGTCGCCAACGTCGACACCGCGATCGAGGTCGGCGATCGGCAGGGGCTGCGCCACCCCATGACCGTGGCGCTGCCGGCTCCGGACGACGAGAGGGGCGTCTTCTCGGTGATCGGCTACGCCTTCGACGCGCCGTCCGACGAGCGGACGGTGCACGTCGGCCGCTACGGCGGCGAGGTCGAGTCGACGTACGGCTTCGCGGACTACCCGCTGCTCGCCAAGGTCGTCTCGCAGGGCATCGGGCTCCACGAGGGCCGCAGCCTCGGGCGGTGGTCGTTCTGGGGGTCGGCGCTGATGTGCCTCGCGGTGATCTTCATGTGCGTCACCGGACCGCTCATGTGGTGGCGCCGCCGACCACGCGGGGCCGCCCGGCTCGGCGCCCCGCGCGGCCGGATGCCGTTGACGGCGACGCCCCTGCTCGTCGTGGCCCTCGTGGCGCTGGGCGCCTTCCTCCCGCTCTTCGGCGTCACCCTGCTGGCCGCGCTCCTGCTCGACCAGCTGGTGCTGAGGCGGGTGCCGGCGCTGGCCGATTGGTTCGACGCCCGCTGAGGCCTGACACGCGATGTCCAGGCCGCTGAGCGGGGTCGCCCACGGGTGCCGATGACGATCGCTGAGATCGGGCTCGGGGTGCCTTCCACATGATGACCCCCGGGGTCGCTACGAGGTCGAGCAGATCCCGGTCAAGGCGTGCTGGAACTGCCACAGGGTGACCGGCTCCTCGAAGAGCGGGAGGCAGTTGTCCCGAGTGAGCGTGAGGAGCCGCGCGAGGTCGGCCAGTGCCTCCCCGCGCGCCATCTCGACCGAGTCCACACACTGATGATGATCGGGAACCTCGGTCTGTTGCACTAGAGACCGGCCGCGATGCATCTCGGGCGTTGGCTCGCACTTTGATCTACGGACGCTTCCTACGCCGCTGACGGGCCGCCGCCCGACCGTCAGCGGGCGCTCGGAGACACCCGCATCTGCCGCGAGCGCGCTCCGAACTCCCCGCTCGGCTGGTCGTGAGCGGGGTGAGGGGCGGGGTGGTCAGGGGTCGGGGTCGTCGGGCCGGGTGTCGCCGAAGTGGCGGCGGAACTCGTGGGCGAGTCGGCGTCGTTCAGCATCGGGGGTGACGTCGATCGTGCCGGTCGGGTCTTTCAAGAACTCAAAGCCCAGCGGGCTGCGCCACAGGTGGACGCCGGGTGCGACGGTGACGTAGCTCCAGCCGCCGGTGGTCTTGGCCCGATGGTGGCCACGACAGGCCGGGGCGAGGTTGCACGAACAGGTCGGACCATCATCGGCATGTGGCACCCGGTGTTCGCAGTCGCACCTCTCAGCGGGCCGGAAGCAGAACGGGAACGCGCAGATCAGGTCGCGGAGCCGGGTCTGGGCCTTGAGCCGGGCGGAGGCTTCGTAGGCGATGACGTGGAGGTGCTCGGCCAGGTCGAGGACCGGCTGCACCGTGACCACCGCCTCGGGGTGGGCGCACCACTGGCGGACCTGCTCGGCTGTGATCGGCCCGCGGGTCTCCTGCAGTCGCGCCAACCCGCCCGCGCCGAGGACCGCAGCGTGCTCGAGGTGCACATGCAGGACCACCTCCCGCTTCCGGCGAGGACCTCGCGCCGATCCGTCCTCGGCCAGGTCGAGGGTGGGCTGGTGGCGAGCGAGGTTGCCGACCGCCTTGGCGCGGCGCACGTCCAACGAGTCACCGGAGCCCAGCAGGAGCTGTGCGTGGGCATCCGCGGCAACGGCGGCTTCGAGGTCCAGGGCATCGGCGAGGTCGACATCCCCCTCGACCCGCACCCGACCATCCACGCCGACCCTGTCCAGGGCGATGTCGAAGTGACCCGCCTCGGCCGCCGCCAACCGCTCGGCCTCGGTGGCCTCGGGGTCGAAGCGGGCCTTGGCCTCCTGGATCAACCGGTCGAGCTGGGCGGGGCCGATCTTGTGCGCGAACGGCGCGACCGCAGCGTCCACGAACCCCGCCGCCTGCGGGGACAGACACAGGGTGCGGTCTGCGATGAACCCCAGCCGCCAGGCCGGCAGCTCACCAGCCTCCAGCCGAGCCCAGCACCCGGTGAGCCGGTAACGGCCCTCCACGGCGTGGGAGAGGAACCGGCGCCCGGACTCCGTCGACCTCCCCAGGGCCGCGGCGAACTCCACGACCGCGAACTCCGCCACCTCCGGACACCCCTGGCCACCCATCGGCAGCAGCGACTCGTGCCACTCATCGACCGGACCCACCCGCGAGTCGCCCGAGTGCATCGCAGCCCACCGGACCGCGGCGATCATCACCTGCCGGGCCTCGTCGTCCTCGGCCGCCCTGTGGGCTCGCGCGGCCGCCAGCACAGCCGCGGGGTCGTCTGCCCCATCGAGCGAGATCGGGTCCGAGGTCGAGGTCATCGTGAGACCCACACTGCCAGCGACCACCGACACTCCGAGCCCCAGATCCCCTTGATCCACAGGGGTCGGGGAAGAGTCTCGAAAAGCCTCTGCGGGTGCCACTCGAGCACCGTCCATCGAGGTCGTCGCAGGGCCGCGCTGCTGACATGACAAAGGTCGAGCCGCCCAGCCACGAGTGGTGGCTGGGCGGCTCGACCTGTGCGTCGCTAGCTCTTCGAGACCGCGGACTTGAAGGCCGCGCCGGCCTTGAAGCCCGGAACGGTGCTCGCGGCGATCTGGATCTCCGCGCCGGTCTGCGGGTTGCGGCCGGTGCGGGCCGAGCGCTCGCGCGGCTCGAACGTGCCGAAACCGGGGATGGTGACCTTGTCGCCACCTGCCACGGTCTTGGTGATGGTGTCGAGCACGGCGTCGAGCGCGCGCTCCGCGTCGGCTCCGCTGAGCCCTGCGGCCTCGGCGATGGCGTCCTTGAGCTGGCCCTTGTTCATTGCGTTGTCCCTCCGGAATGCGTGGTCACGTGTGCTCCTGTTCTACACGAGGCGTTGGGCCACCTAGGCTCCTGCCCCGTGACTGAAGCCGACTATCTCAGCGAACAGGCCCTGATCGGCAGCGAGCGCGCCCAAGTATTGGCGTTTCTTCACGACAACCGGAAGGAGGTCGTGGCGCTGCTCGAGGGCCTGAGCGAGGAGCAGGCGCGGTCCCGGCTGGTGCCGTCGGCGACGACGCTGCTCGGGATCGTCAAGCACTGCGCCTTCGTCGAGCGGGTCTGGTTCCACGTCTCGCTGGCCGGCCGAACCCGCGAGGAGGTCGGGATTCCCGAGGCGGCCGACGACAGCTGGCGGCTCGAGGACGGCGACACCGTGGGGTCCGTCCTGGCCGACTACCGCGCCGCGTGGGCCGAGGCGGACGAGATCGCCGCGCCCTACGACCTCGACGACCTGGCGGTGCACAACCGCCGCGGCCCCCTGACCGTGCGCTGGATCTACGTCCACATGGTCGAGGAGCTGGCCCGGCACGCTGGCCACGGCGACATCCTCCGCGAGCAGGTGCTGGCGGCGGGCTGACGTCTGCGGCGAGACTTCCTCCAGCCGGGCTGTCGATTTCCGGAGCCGAGCGGCGACGAGTCCGTGACCGTGCCCGATCGGGGCACCCAAGAGAGGCAAGAGCCATGAAGTACGTGCTGATGTACACCTCCCGCCCGGACCTCGACGCGAACGCCGACCCCGAGGCGGCGCAGGCGCTCTACAAGCGGGTCTATGAGTGGTTCGGCGAGAACGGCGGCATCATGGCCGACTCCGGCGCCGAGCTGCTCGGGGTCGAGACCGCGACCACCGTGAAGCACGGCGCCGAGGGCGCCGTGGTCGTCGACGGCCCGTTCAACGAGGCCAAGGAGGTCATCGGCGGCTTCAGCGTCATCGAGGTCGCCGATCTGAGCGCCGCGATCGAGGCGGTCAAGACCTGGCCTCTGCTCGACCTGCCGGGCGTGGCCGTCGAGATCCGGCCGATGGTCGAGGACTACTCGCACATGGAGCAGTGACGGCAGGGCCAGCGACCGACGGCCTCCTCGCGCAGGTGCTGCGCGAGGAGGCTGGGCCGTTGGTGGCCCGGCTCTCGCGGCGGTTCGGTGACTTCGACGTCGCCGAGGAGGCGGTGCAGTCGGCGGTGGTCGAGGCGCTCACCGGCTGGCGTCGTGACGGCCCGCCCGACAACCCCGCCGCGTGGCTGCAGGTGGCGGCGCAGCGCAACGCGCTCGACGGCCTACGTCGTGGCACGCGGCAGCGCGCACTCGCCCAGCGCGCCGAACCACCGGCCGAACCCGCCACCGGCACCGACGACCGGCTGGCACTGCTGTTCGCCTGCTGCCACCCGGGGCTGGCACCCGAAGCCCGGCTGGCGCTCACCCTCCGGGCCGTGGTCGGCCTGACCACCCCGCAGATCGCGCGGGCGTTCCTCGTCAACGAGAGCACGCTGGCCCAGCGCATCGTCCGCGCCAAGCGCAAGATCGTGGACGCCGGCATCTCGCTCGCAGTCCCTCCTCCCGACCAGCTGACCGAGCGGCTCGGCGACGTGCTCGCCGTCGTCTACGTGATGTTCAACGAGGGGTTCGTCTCCTCGACCGGCGCGGCCCAGGACCGCGACCTGGCCGCCGACGCGGTGTGGCTGGCCGGCGTGGTCGCCACCTCGGTGCCGGACGACCCGGAGGCGTGGGGACTCGCGGCGCTGCTCACCATCCAGCACGCGCGTGCCGCGGCCCGCTTCGACGAGCACGGCGGGCTGGTGCTGCTGCGCCACCAGGACCGGTCGCGCTGGGACGGCTCCGCGATCGCCGAGGGCGAGCGGCTGATCGAGCGCGCGGCCGCAGTGGGCCCGCCCGGTCCCTACCAGCTCCAGGCCGCGATCGCCGCCCTGCACGCCACGGCCTCCTCGTGGGAGGACACCGACTGGCTGCAGATCGTGATGCTCTACGACGTGCTGGCGCGCCTTGACCGCTCCCCCGTCGTCCGGCTCAACCAGGCGGTCGCCCGTGCCCAGCTGGGCGACCCCGCCGCCGCACTGGCCCAGCTCGACGGCCTGGCCTCCGCGCTGGCGACCTACCACCTCTTCCACGCGGCGCGGGCCGAGCTGCTCACCTCGCTCGGCCGTCACGACGAGGCCCGCGAGGCCAACCGCACCGCCCTCGGACTCACCGGCAACGACGCCGAGCGCCGGCTGCTGACGACGCGGTTGCACAGGCACCCCCTCGCGGACGGTTCCTAGTGCACTAGGGACAGCGCTCGCGGAGGACGCGCGTCGTGGAGGCGGGGTCCTCGAGGAGCTTGGCCGCCGGGCGCACAGGACGCCGCTCGAGGTTCCCCCCGCAGTTGGGGCAGACCCCGTGCAGCACGTTGTCGACGCAGTCGCGGCACCAGGTGCACTCGTAGGTGCAGATCATGGCGTCCGGTGACTCCGGCGGCAGGTCGCGGTCGCAGCACTCGCAGTTGGGACGCAATTCGAGCATGGGTTCAGCGTCTCACTCGCGATCAGACCCAGCGGACCTGGCGGGCCTTGCCCTCGTCGTACGCCGCGCGGCCGGACAGCGACCCGGGAGTGCCGGTCTCCCACCAGGCACCGGACTCGGTCCAGGCCGCCTGCGCCACCCGGCAGACCACCACCGCCGGCCGCTGCTGGGCGACGGCGGCGGTGCGAGCTGCGGCGTACGCCGACCGGAAGCCGTCCAGGTCACCATCGGCGACCTCCTCGACGTGGCAGCCCAGCGAGCGGGCGTGCGCAGCGAAGTCGACGGTGAGGCCGGCCGCGGCGCCGGGCCCCCGGGAGTCGGTGAGCAGGTTGTTGAACCCGTCGGCGCCCTGGCCGGTCTGCAGCCGGTGGATGACCGCGAAGCCCGCGTTGTCGCAGAGCACGGCGACGTAGGGCACGCCCGCGAAGGCGGCGGAGTAGAGCTCGGAGTTGAGCATCAGGTAGGAGCCGTCGCCGAAGATCGAGGTGACCACCCCGTCGGGGTGGGTCCGGGCCCGGGCCATGGCTGCGCCCCAGGGGGCGACGATCTCGTAGCCCATGCAGGAGAAGCCGTACTCCAGGTCCATGGTCGCTCCGGACGTCGCGCCCGGGGTGACCTGGCCCGTGCGCCAGCCGCCGTGCAGCTCGCCCGGCATGCCGCCCGAGGCGGTCAGGACGTAGTCGCCGGGGCCGGAGGCGTCGTTGACCGCACCGGTGACCTGCGCGTAGGTCAGCACCCCCGGCTCGACCCCGGCGCGCAGCCGGTCCACCTCGGCGTCCCACTCGCCCTTCACCTCGGCCGCGCGGTCGGTCCAGCCCGACGGCGCGGTCCAGCCCCCGAGCGCCTCGGTCAGCTCGGCCAGCACCTCGCGGGCGTCGCCGACCACCTCCTCGGCGCCGCGCTTGACCGCGTCGAAGCGCGCGGCGTTGACCGAGACCACCCGCACGTCGTCGGAGAAGCCGGTCCACGACGAGGTGGTGAAGTCCTGGAGCCGGGTGCCGACCGCGAGCACGAGGTCGGCCTCGGCGGCGAGGGTGTTGGCGGAGGCGGAGCCGACGATGCCGAGCGGGCCGCCGTACAGCGGGTGGTCGTGCGGCACGAGGGTGCGGCCGGCGACGGTCTCGACCACGGGTAGGCCGTGCGCCTCGGCGAACGCGAGCGCCTCGGCCGCGGCACCCGAGTAGCGCACCCCGCCACCGACCACGAGCAGCGGCCGCGCGGCGGAGCGGACGGCGGCGGTCGCCCCCCGAAGAGCGGTCGAGTCAGGACGGGGCCGCGGCACCCGGTGCAGCCGGGTGCCGAAGAACGACTCGGGGAAGTCCCACTCCTCGGCCTGGACGTCCTGCGGCAGCGCGAGCACGACCGGCCCGCAGTCGGCCGGGTCGGTGAGCACGCGGGCGACCTGTGGGAGCGAGGCCAGCAGCTGCTCGGGGCGCGTGATGCGGTCGAAGTAGCGCGAGACCGGCCGGAAGGCGTCATTGACGGTCATGGTCGGGTCGCCGAAGTGCTCGACCTGCTGGAGCACCGGGTCGGGCGCCCGGCCGGCGAACGTGTCGCCGGCCAGCAGCAGCACCGGGAGCCGGTTGGCGTGCGCGACGCCGGCGGCGGTCACCATGTTGAGCGCGCCCGGGCCGATGGACGAGCTGGCGACCATCACCTGGCGGCGGTCGGTCGCCCGTGCGTAGGCGACGGCGGCCAGCGCCATGCCCTGCTCGTTCTGGCCGCGCCAGGTCGGCAGTGCGTCGCCGGCCTCCTGCAGCGCGGTGCCGAGCCCCAGCACGTTGCCGTGGCCGAAGATCGCGAAGACGCCCCCGAACAGCGGCACCTCCGTGCCGTCGAGCAGCTCCGAGCGCTGCGCGGTCATCCAGCGCACCAGCGCCTGCGCCGTGGTCAGTCGCACGGTCTCCATCAGCTCTCCCTCCGCCCCACGGCCGAGGTCATCGGGCAGCGCGGGTCCGTGGGCATCGCCGTCCAGGTGTCGCGCACCCAGCCGTGCGCGGGGTCGTCGCAGAAGGCCAGCTCGCGCTCGGCGCCGGGGCCGGCCATCACGTTGAGGTAGTACATCTCGTAGCCGGGCGCCGCCACGCACGGTCCGTGGTAGCCGTGCGGCACGAGCACCACGTCGTGGTCACGCACCCGGTGGTTGTCGTCGATCGGCGCCAGCCCGACGGCCTCGTGCTCCGGTCCGGTGTACGTCGTGTGGTAGCCGAACCCCGCGGGCCCACCGTCGATCCGGTAGTAGTAGATCTCCTCGTTGACCACCCGGCACGGCTCGCTCGCGTCGTGCTTGTGGGGCGGATAGCTCGACCAGTTGCCGCCGGGGGTCAGCAGCTCGCAGCAGACCAGCTTGTCGGCGTGGTCCCAGACGCCCGGGACGCCGAAGTTGGCGACCTGCCGGGTGGCCGGCCCGGCACCGCGCACCTCGACCGGCACGTCCTCGGCCGCGCCGTACGCCGGCGGGAGGGCGCGCTCGCACCGCGACGACGGCAGCGCCACCTCGGCGCCGGCCTCCGAGAGCAGGGTCGCGGTGCTGTCCCGGCCGACGTAGGCGAAGTCGGTGACGCGCGCGAAGACCGAGTCGCGTCCCTGGAGCTCGAAGGTCTGGTCGGCGGCGCTGACCCGCAGCGAACCCGCCAGCGGCAGCACGAACAGCTCCGAACCTCCGGTCTCGACGACCTGGGGCTCCCCCGGCGCCAACCGCAGCACCCGCAGCCCGGTCCAGTCCCAGCCGGCGTCCTCGGGGGTGATGTCGACGACCACGCCCGGCGCGCCCGTGTCGTGCGCCTCGCGGAGCGTGCTCACGAAAGCTCTCCCGCCGCGCGCAGCACGGCGGCGGCCGCGTCGACCGCGGCGAACACCTCGCCGTCGGGCGGGTAGAGCAACGCCCGCCCCACGACCAGGCCGCGCACGACCGGCTGGATCAGCGCGCGGCCCCACGACGCGAGGTCCTCGGCCGGGTCGGGGTGCGGCACGCCTCCCAGCACGACGCAGGGCAGCGTCGTCGTCGCGAAGACCGCCTCCGGGTCGTCGCAGGACGGCATCTTCAGCCAGGTGTGCGCGCTGGTCGTGCCGAGCCCGCTGGCGATGGCGACCGCGCGGGACAGCGACGCGACGTCCTTGAGCAGCCGCAGGGAACCGTCGGGCTCGCGGTGGTAGGGCAGCGGCTCGACCATCGCCACGAGCCCGCGATCGGCGAGCTCGCTGACCGCCTTGGCGCATCCCTCGAGCGTCTCGGCGGTGCCGTCGTCGGCGTCGTCGATGCGGAGCAGCATCTTCCCGCCCTCGAGGCCGCACTCGGCGATGCTCGCGGCGTCGTAGCCGGTGAACCGGTCGTCCATGGTCCAGGTGGCGCCGTCGAGGCCACCGCGGTTCATCGAGCCGATGACCACCTTGTCCTCGAGGGCTCCGAGGAGCAGCAGCTCCTCGACGACGTCGGGCGTGCCGAGCACTCCGTCGACGTCGGGGTGGCTGAGCGCCTCGGCCAGACGCGCCAGCAGCGAGCGCCGGTCGGCCATCGCCATCGGGTCGCCGCCCGAGGCCAGCGCACCGCGAGCCGGGTGGTCGGCGGCGACGAGGAACACCGTGCCGCGGTCGTTGAGCATGCGGCCCGGGCGGCGCCGAGCGGCGTAGGCCTTGGCCACCGCGCCCGGGTCGGCGGCGCGGGTCGAGAGCAGGTCGAGCCAGCGCTCGTCGGAGAGAGTCGGAGTCATGCGCTCGCCCCGCTGACCAGCGCGTCGAGCTCCTCGACGGTGGGCATGGCGTCGGCGCAGGCCAGCCGCGAGGCCACCAGCGCGCCGGCGGCGTTGGCGTAGGCCGCGCAGCGGGCGGGGTCCCAGCCCGACAGCACACCGTGCACCAGCGCGCCGCCGAACGCGTCACCGGCGCCGAGGCCGCAGACGACCTCGACCGGATGCGGGGGTACGACGGTCGCGCCGTCGGCGGTGGCGACCAGCACGCCCTCGCCGCCCATCTTGACCAGCGCCAGCTCGACGCCGCGGTCGAGCAGCCTCTTCGCTGCCTCGTGCGGGTCGCTGGTGCCGACCGCCACCTCGACCTCGGCGCGGTTGCCGACGGTCACGGTCACGTGGTCGAGCATCGCGTCGTACTCGGCACGCGCCTCGTCCGGCGAGGGCCAGAACATCTCGCGCCAGTCGAGGTCGAGGATCGTCCAGCGGCCCGACCCGGGCTCGGGACGCGGGCGCCGGGCGAGCATCTCGAGCTGGGTGGAGCGGGCCGGCTCGACGCTGACGCCCGTGCCGGTCACCCAGAGCACCGGCACCTCGGTCACGACGTCCCACGGGACGTCCTCGCTGGTGAGGGTCAGGTCGGGCGCGACCGGCGCGCGGTAGAACGTCAGCGGCGGGTCCTCCGGCGGGTTGAGCTCGCAGAACACCACCGGCGTCTGCAGTCCGGCCGCCGTGCCGACGTACGCCGCGTCGACGCCGAAGCCGGTGAGGGCCTCGCGGACGTAGTCACCGAAGCCGTCCGGCCCCACCTTGGTCAGCACCGCGGCGCGGCGACCGAGCCGGGCCGCACCGACCGCGACGTTGGTGGCGGTCCCGCCCAGGGACTTCGCGAACGTCGCGACGTCCTTGAGCGGCACGCCGGACTGCTCGGGGTAGAGGTCCACCCCTACCCGGCCGACGGTCAGCAGCTCCAGCTCGGTCATCGGCGTGGCTCAGCTGGACGTCGGGAAGTGGAGGCTGGCGCCGCTGGCCTGCGACTGCTGCGGCCAGCGCGCGGTGACGACCTTGGCGCGCGTGTAGAAGCTCACGCCCTCCGGTCCGTGCACGTGCTTGTCGCCGAACAGCGAGTCCTTCCAGCCGCCGAAGGAGTAGAACGCCATCGGCACGGGGACCGGCACGTTGATGCCGATCATGCCGACGTTGACCCCGCGCTGGAAGCGTCGGGCCGACTCGCCCGAGGACGTGAAGATCGCGGTGCCGTTGCCGTAGGGGTTGGCGTTGATCAGCGCGATGGCCTCGTCGACGTCGTCCGCGCGGACGACCGACAGCACCGGGCCGAAGATCTCCTGGGTGTAGACGTCCATCTCGGCGGTGACCTCGTCGATGACCGTCGGGCCGACGAAGAACCCGTCCTCGAAGCCCGGCACGACCAGGTCGCGACCGTCGACCGCGAGCCTCGCCCCCTGCTCCGCGCCGGTGCCGATCAGGCCGCGGATCCGCTGCTGCGCCTCGCGGGTGACCACCGGTCCCATCTCGCTGGCCGCGTCGCGGCCGGAGCCGACCTTGACCGCGCGTGCACGGTCGGAGACCGCCTCGACCACCCGGTCCGCTGCGGAGCCGACCGCGACCGCGGCCGAGATGGCCATGCAGCGCTCGCCGGCGGAGCCGAACGCCGCCGCGGACAGGTGGTCCGCCGCGAAGTCGACGTCGGCGTCCGGCATCACGATGGCGTGGTTCTTGGCACCACCGAGGGCCTGGACCCGCTTGCCGCTGGCGGTGCCGCGCTCGTGGATGTAGCGCGCGATCGGCGTCGAGCCGACGAAGGACACCGCCGCGACCTTGGGCGAGTCGAGGATGGCGTCGACGGCGACCTTGTCGCCGTGCACGACGTTGAAGACCCCGTCCGGCAGCCCCGCCTGCCGCCACAGGTCGGCGATGACCAGGGACGCGGACGGATCCCTCTCGCTCGGCTTCAGGACGAAGGTGTTGCCGCACGCGATCGCGACCGGGAACATCCACATCGGCACCATGGCGGGGAAGTTGAACGGCGTGATGCCGGCGACGACCCCGAGCGGCTCGCGGAACGAGAACGTGTCCACCCCGCTCGACACCTGGTCGGAGTAGTCGCCCTTGAGCAGGCTCGGGATGCCGCACGCGAACTCGACGACCTCCAGGCCGCGCTGCACCTCGCCGAGCGCGTCGGAGAGCACCTTGCCGTGCTCGTCGGTGATCACCTCGGCGAGCCGCTGGGCATTGGCGTTGAGCAGCTCGCGGAAGGCGAACATGATCTTGGTCCGCGCGCTCACCGACGTCTGCGACCAGCCCGGGAACGCGTCCCAGGCGGCATCGACGGCGAGGTCGACGTCGGAGGTCTCGGCCAGCAGGACGTCGGCCGCCACCTGGCCGGTGGCGGGGTTGTAGACCGGTGCGCTGCGCGTCGAGCCGGCGCTGGTCGGGGATCCGGAGACCCAGTGCTGGATGGTGGTGGTCACTGCGACACCTCCTGGGCTAGGCCCGTCAGGTAGGAGAGACACCGACGTACGTCGGCGAGGGGGCCGTCGCCGTCGGGCTCACCGGGGAGCATCACGTCCTGCTCGAGGACGTACCAGCCCTCGTAGCCTGCCCCCTCCAGCGTGTCGACGATCCCGGTGACGTCGACACTGCCGGCGCCGAGCGGCACGAACAGCCCGGCGCGCACCGCGTCGGCGAACGTCAGCGAGCCGGACACGACCTGCGCGGCCAGCGCGCTGTCGACGTCCTTGAGGTGCACGTGGCGGACCCGGGCAGGGTCGGCCGCGACGATCGCGCCGGGATCGGCGCCGGCCGCGGCGAGGTGCCCGGTGTCGACGCAGAGGCCGATGCGTGAGCCCTCCAGGACCCGCAGCGTCTCGACGCCGCTCTCGATCATGGTTCCCATGTGCGGGTGCAGGGAGGCCTCGACGCCGCGGGCGGCGGCGCGCTCTGCGATGCGGTCCAGGTTGGCGAGCAGCGTCGCCCAGCCCGCCTCGTCCAGCTCGGGCCGGGCGTCGTAGCCGGCCTGGCCGGTCCCGGCGGCGAGGACGACCATGCCGGCCCCGGCGGCGAGGCACTCGTCGATGAACGCGTCGACGCCGGGGAGTGGGTCGTGGCCCGGGTCGTGCAGGACCGCAACGTGGAATCCTCCGACCGCACCCAGGCCGTAGCTCGCCAGCTGGGCCACGCGCGAGCCGGCCTCGGCCTCGAGGAATCCCGGCGGTCCGAACTCGGTGGCGGCGAGCCCGAGCTCCTGCATCTCGGCGAGGACCCGCTGCGGCGTCAGCTGGTGGCCCCAACCGGGCACCTCGCACAGGCCCCACGAGATGGGCGCCCCGGCGATCCGGTCAACGGGAAGGGAAGTGGTCACGACACCGATCCAATCGCAAGTTCGAACGAACAACAAAGATTTGTCTTAACATTAGATCATCTGACATACTGACCTCCATGTCCGCCCCCCTGGCACTGGCCATCGACAGGTCCAGTCCCATCCCGCTGTGGTTCCAGGTCGCGCAGCACTTCGAGCAGGCGATCGCCTCCGGCGTCCTCCCCCAGGGCACCCTGCTGGACAACGAGATCGTCCTGGCCCAGCAGCTGGGCATCTCCCGGCCGACGATGCGGCGAGCCATGGAGCAGCTCGTGGACCAGGGGCTCATCGTCCGCCGGCGCGGCATCGGCACCCGGGTCGTGCAGCCCAAGGTCCGCCGCCCCCTCGAGCTGACCAGCCTGCACGACGACCTGGCGAGCGCCGGGCAGGAGCCGACCACCACGGTGCTGCGCTTCGAGTCGGTCGGAGCCGGTGCCGACGTCGCAGCGCGGCTCCGGCTCGCCGAGGGCGACCCGGTCGTCCTGGTCGAGCGGCTGCGCAGCGCGCGCGAGCAGCCCATCGCTCGCATGACGAACTGGCTGCCGGCCGGCATCGTCGGCTTCGAGGAGGACGCTCTCGCGACCACGGGCCTCTACGACCTGCTCCGCCGCACCGGCGTGCACCTCCACTCGGCCACCCAGACGGTCGGCGCCCGCACCGCGACCGCCGCCGAGGCGCGCGAGCTGCGCGAGCCGCGCGGCGCGGCGCTGCTCACCATGGAGCGCGAGACCCTCGACGACCACGGCACGGTGGTGGAGTTCGCGAGCCACCTCTACGCCGCGAGCCGCTACAGCTTCGAGATCAACCTGGTCCACGGCTAGCGCGACCGGCCCGGTCATCGTCATCAGCTCAGCGGCGCCGGAGCGCCCTGCTCGAGCTCGGCCTTGAGCGCGGCCAGCTGCGCCTCGATGGGGTGGGCCGTGGCACCGAGCCGGGCCATCGTCGCGTCACCGGCCATGCTGGTGTCGTAGGGCACCGGGGCCGGGAGCCGGGCCGCGTCCGGCGGTGGACCGAAGTCCAGCTGCCCCGGGTCGAGGCCGAAGACGTCGCAGGTGGCCAGGGCCAGCTCGCGGCGGGTGACCGCGGTGCCGCCGGCGAGGTGCAGCACCCCGTCGACCTGCTTCTCGACCGCCAGACCGAGGAGGGCGCCGATCTCGGGAGACACGATCGGGGTGGCGACCGAGTTGATGCGTGGGTCCTCCCACACCGTGAACCGTCCCCCGCCGCGCAAGGCGTCGACCAGGGCGATCACGAAGTAGCCGAAGCCGACGTCCTGGGACCGTGGGCCGGACTCCTGGGTCTGGTGCAGTCCCTGGACGCCGCCGACCCGCGCCACGAACCCGGCCCGCGCCCGCTCGAGCACGACCAGCTCGGACGCGGCCTTCATGAACCCGTAGAAGTTGACCGGGTTGGGTGGCTCCTCCTCATCGACGAGGTGGCCGGTGCCGTCGAAGACCCAGTCGCTCGAGACGTAGGCGACCCTGGCCCCGACCTGGTTGGCCGCGTCGACCACCCGCCGGGTCAGGCCGACGTAGCCGTCCTGGGCCGCCCTGCGGTCGGCGTACATCCCGTGGAAGTCGTTGAGGATCGCCAGGTGTGCCACCGCCTCGCAGCCCTCGAGGCCGCGGGCCAGGGACTCGGTGCGCTGCGTGTCGACCAGCCGGGTCGGCCAGGGGAAGTCCTGGCCCGGTTCGCGGCGGACGAGGCAGACCACGTCGTGGCCCTTGTTCGCGAGCACGGCCGCGACCGTGCCACCGACGAAGCCGGTGGCACCCGTGACCGCGATCCTCACCCGATCTCCTGGACCTGCACCGGCCGACCCTCGCGGAGCGAGAGCCCGGCGGCGAGGGCGACCGCGGTGCAGTGCCGCGCGTCGGCGGCCCCGGCCGGCGACGGCCCGCCCTCGGTGAGGTAGGCGTGGAACGCCGCCCACTCCCGGCGGTAGGACTCGACGTAGCGGTCGAGGAAGAACCACGGGAGCGGCTCGCCGGTCCTGGCCTCCCGGCCGAGGTGCCACCCGGCGTGCCGGGCCGGGTTGTCGGAGACCGCCAGGCCGGCGTTGCCGAACGCCTCCACCCGCTGGTCGAAGCCATAGACCGCCTCGCGGCTGTTGTCGATGGTCGTGAGCGTGCCGTCCTCGTGGGTCAGCACCGTCACGGCGGTGTCGACGTCGCCGGCCTCGCCGATCCGCGGGTCGACGCGCACCGCCCCGCGGGCGAACACCTCGACCACGGGGCTCCGCACGACGTAGCTGGCCATGTCGAAGTCGTGGATCACCATGTCGAGGAAGATGCCGCCGCTCACGGCGACGTACTCCGGCGGTGGGGCCGCCGGGTCGCGGCTGGTGATCCGCAGCACGTGCAGGTCACCGACCGAGCCGTCGGCCACCCGGTCGCGCACCGACTGGTGGCCGGGGTCGAAGCGCCGGTTGAAACCGATCATGAACGGGACGCCGGCCTGCTCGACCGCCTCCAGGGCACGGTCGACCAGGGCGAGCTCGAGGCTGACCGGCTTCTCGCAGAAGATCGCCTTCCCGGCCTCGGCCGCGGCGACGATGAGGTCGACGTGGGTGTCGGTGCTGGTGCAGATCGCGACCGTGTCGACGTCGTCGGAGGCCAGGAGCGCCTCGATGGACATGACCGGCGCGCCGATGGCCGCCGAGACGCCCTCGGCCGCGGCGGGCACGGCGTCCGCCACCGCGGCCACGACCCAGCCCGGGACCTCTCGCGCCAGCAGCGAGGCGTGCATCCGGCCGATCCGGCCGCAGCCGATCACGCCGATCCGGCGCACCGGCAGCTCGGGCCCGGTGTCGACCGCGAACCCTGCGTCCTTGCTCATGACAGCGCTACCCACTCTCCGGTGTCGTGCGAGGTGACCATGGCGTCGAGGACGGACGCGGAGGCCACCGCGTCGTCCAGGGTGGCGAGGTCGGCGGCCTCGCCCGAGATGGCCCGGACGAAGTTGCGGGCCTCGACGACCTTGGTGTCGTCATAGCCCATCGCGATGCCGGCGCCCGGCTGGAAGGCGGCGTACTCGCCGTCACCGGGCTCGCTGAAGACGGTGCTGGTGGGCTGACCGGCGTACTGGTCGCCGGTCGAGACCTGGAGCTCCCCCGGACGGCGGAAGTCCCACCGCACCAGCCCCTTGGTCCCGTGCACCTCGAACGCGTAGTTGTTCTGCTCCCCCACCGCGGCCCGGTTGGCCTCGCAGACGCTCAGCACACCGCCTGCCATCCGGAGGATCGCGATGACGTAGTCCTCGTTCTCGACCTGTCCGAAGGCGAGGCCTGGCTCGGTCACGTCGAGCACCGAGTAGTGGCCGGCGGCGTCGGCGACCGGCCGCTGGGGAATGTGGATCGCGGTCTGCGCCATCACGCTCGAGACGTCACCCACGACGAACCGGAGCAGGTCCACGCCGTGCGAGGCCAGGTCGCCGAGGGCGCCGTGGCCACCGCGGTCGACGGCGTAGCGCCACGAGAGCGGGCTGCCCGGGTGGGCGGCGTAGTCGGTGAGCAGCTGCACGCGCGCGTGGGTCGGTAGGCCGATCTGCCCGGACGCCACGATCCGCCGAGCGCGGGCCACTGCGGGCACGTGGCGATAGTTGAAGCCGACGCAGCCCACGACGCCGCTGGCGCGCACCGCGTCGCGGACCGCCACCGCATCTGCGGCCGTGAGCCCGACGGGCTTCTCGATCCACAGGTGCTTCCCGGCCTCCGCCGCGGCGACCCCGATCTCCCGGTGCAGGAAGTTGGGCGCGGTCACGCTGACCGCGGCCACGTCGGGGTCGGCGAGGAGCTCGCGCCACTCCGGCCACGTCGAGACGGGCTGCGCCGACGTGCCGTGGGCTCGCGCGAACGTCTCGGCCGCGGCCGCCGACGACTCGGCGACCGCCACCACCTCGGGCCGCACCGCGAGGTCCGGCCAGTGCTGGGCCAGCCGCTGGTAGGCCCGTGCGTGCACGTGACCCATCCAGCCGGCACCGATGATGCCGACCTTGAGCGCTTCCATCTCTACCTTGCCGAGCCCTCGAGCTCGTGGGCGAGGGCCTCGAGCTCTGCGCCGCCGGACATCGCCTTCACCAGCTCTTCGCGGCTGACGGTCTTGCGCTCGAACTCGTTGGTCATCTGGCCGCGGTTGAGCAGGTAGAAGCGGTCTCCGACCATGTGCGCGTGGTGCGGGTTGTGGGTGATGAAGACGACCGCGATCCCGCGCTCCCGCGCCTGGAGGATGTACTTCAGGACGACGCCGGACTGCCTGACGCCCAGCGCGCTGGTCGGCTCGTCGAGGATCAGCACCTTGGCGCCGAAGTAGACCGCGCGGGAGATCGCGACAGCCTGCCGCTCTCCGCCCGACAGGGTCCCGACGGGCTGCTCCATGTCACGGAGGTCGATGCCCATGGCGAGCAGCTCCTCGCGGCACACCCTCTTGGCCAGACGGGTGTCGAGGAACTTCACCGGCCCCACGCCGCGGCGCGGCTCGTTGCCGAGGAAGAAGTTCCGCCACACCGACATCAGCGGCACCGTGGCCAGGTCCTGGAAGACGGTTGCGATCCCGGCGCCCAGGGCCTCGCGCGGCGAGCCGAAGCTGGTCGGTTCCCCGGCGACGAGGAACTCCCCGTCCGACGGCTGGTGCACCCCGCTGAGGATCTTGATGAGCGTCGACTTGCCGGCGCCGTTGTCGCCGAGCACACAGGTGACGGTGCCCGGGTCCACGTGCAGGGAGATGTCGCGGAGCGCGAGCACGCTGCCGAAGGACTTGGAGACACCCTTGAGCTGCAGGGCCGGGACCACGCTCCCAGGCTGCGGCGCCGGCGACAGCTCGGGCTCGGGGATCTCCTCGAAGGTCACCTCGTTGCTGGAGGGGTCGGTCATTTCTTCGCTCCCTGTGCCCGCTTGCTGATGAAGGTGTTGACCATGACCGCGGCGAAGAGGATCACGCCGAGGAACAGGAACAGCCAGTCGGAGTTCCAGCCCGCGTAGTTGATCCCGATGAAGGCCATCCCGAGGATCGAGGCGCCGATGCTCGCGCCGATCGCCGAGCCGAAGCCACCGGTGAGGAGGCAGCCACCCACGGTGGCGGCGATGATGAAGGTGAACTCCTCGCCGACGCCCTGGCCGGCCTGCATGGAAGCCAGCCGGGTCAGGCTGATCATCCCGACGAGCGCCGCGGCCATCTGCGTGAGCACGAAGAGGGTGATCTTGGTGCGGCGCACGGGCACGCCGGCGTTGCGGGCCGCGTTGGCGTCGCCACCCACGGCGAAGATCCAGTTCCCGAACCGGGTCCTGGTCAGGACCACCGTGGCGACGACGGTGATGGCGAGCCACCACACGACCGCGATGCGGTAGTCGTAGGGGTGCCAGAACGTCGAGGAGAAGACCTTCGCCGCCGAGTCGAAGCCGTCGACGTCGCGGAGACCGGCCACGCGGACCGTGCCGGTGATCTGCTTGGTCAGTCCCGAGTTGATGCCGCGCAACGAGAAGAACATCGCGAGGGTCACGATGAAGGACGGCAGCCCGGTGAGCAGCACCAGCCACCCGTTGACCAGCCCGACGCAGGCGGCGAACGCGAACGTCACGAGGATGGCCGGCCACATGGACCAGCCGTACTCCGTGGTGAGCACGCCGCACAGCAGCCCCGAGGAGCCGACCATGACTCCGGAGCTGAGGTCGAACTCGCCGCCGATCATCAGCAGCGCGACCGGGACGGCCACGATGCCGACGGTCGAGGCCACGTCGGTCCAGCGAGCGGTGCCGGTGATGGTGGCGAAGATCCCCGTGGTGTCGACACCGGCGAACATGGCGTAGACGACGACGGCGCCCATGAGAGCGCCGAGCTCGGGCCGTCGGAGCAGGCGAGTGGCGGTGGATGTCTTCGCCAGGCGCTCGTCCTTCGGCGCCGCGATGGTTGCGGACACGGGGTTCCTCCCTGAGTGGTGTCTGCTGCTGGTGTCCGGGGCGGTCGGACCACGGCCCGACCGCCCCGGACCTTGGTTCAGCGAGTACCGGCCGCGGCCAGCTTCTGGACCTGCTCGGCGTTCTCAGCGGTGACGAAGCCGGGGCCGGTGTACATCGGCTGGCCACCACCGAGCACGTGGCCGTTGATCTTGTTGAGGTAGAGCAGCACGATCGGCAGGTAGCCCTGTGCGTACTGCTGCTGGTCGACGGCGAACGCGAGGTTGCCGTCGATGATCGCCTGCACCGCGTCGCCCGAGAGGTCGATGGTGCCGTTGACGATGTCGCGGCCGGCCGCCTCGGAGGCCGGCATGGACGAGCCGGTGGCGATGTCGGCGTTCAGCGAGAACACCGCGTCGATGTCGGTGTCCGCCTCGAGCTTGGCCTGGATCTCGGCCTCGCTCTTGGAGAGGTCTGCCAGCCCGGCCGAGAGCTGCAGGTTCTCGACGTTGCCGAAGGTGTCGGCCGCCCCGTCGCAGCGCTGCTGCAGACCGATGTTGCTGGCCTCCTGGATCGGGCAGAGGATCTTGGTCGCACCGAGCTCCTTGAACTTCAGCCCCGCCTGCTGGCCGGCGATGAACTCGTCCTGACCGACGTGGGTGAAGGCGTGCAGCTTCGCGAAGTCGGAGGCACCGGAGTTCATGGTCACCAGCGGGATGCCCGCGGCATCCGCCTTGTCCATCGCGCCCTGGATGGCGTCCGGGTTGGGGGCTGACACGGCGATCCCGTCGCAGCCCGCGTCGACGCCGGCCTCGATGAACTGAGCCTGCGCCTCGGGGTCGTTGTTGGACTCCTGGTAGTCGAGATCGACCCCGAGGTCCTTGGCCGCCTGCACGGCGCCCTTCTTGGCGACCGACCAGAACCCGCCGCCGTCACCGTGGGTGTACATGCAGATCTTGATGTCGGAGTTCCCGCTACCGCCAGCGTCGCTGTCCTTCTTGTCGTCGTCCTGGCCGCTGGCGCAGGCCGACAGGACCAGGGTGGCCGCGACAGCGACCGCCAGACTCAGCTTCGGAGCCTTCATGCTTCCTCCTTGGTCGCGGGCCTGGCCCGCAGTGCGCCCTGTGCGCGTTAGCGCGCGCTACTTGTTAGCGCGCGCTAATCCGGTACTGTGGTGCCAGTCACACGAGCGCCACAAGGGGTCGTTACCAAACCGTTACACAAAGTCCTGACATTTCACCGCGAACGGGGTAGCCGTGGGTCCGACCCAGGAGGACGTGGCCAAGAAGGCCAAGGTCTCCCGCGCCCTGGTCTCCCTCGTGATGCGCGATGCACCCAACGTCTCCGACCAGCGGCGACGCCGCGTGCTGCGGGTCGCCGAGGAGCTCGGCTACCGCCCCAACGCCTATGCGCGCTCCCTGGCCAGCAAGAGGCTGAGCACCGTCGGCGTGCTCATCAACGACGTCACCAACCCCTACTTCGGCGGGGTCTACTCCTCCCTCGCCAGCGCGGCCGAGGAGGCCGGCTTCGACCTCCTCGTGGCGCCGGGGACCCGCTCCGCGGAGAAGGAGGCGCCGCTGATCCGCACGCTCCTGGAGCACCGCGTCGCGGGGCTGGCACTGATGAGCCCGATGATGGCGACCAAGGAGCTGCGCACCCTGACCGCATCCTGGCCGACCGTGCTGATCGGTCGCGACGCCTCGCTGCCCGGGGTCGATGTCGTGACGACCGACGAGAGGCAGGCGGTCGGCCTCGTGCTCGACCACCTCACCGGCCTCGGCCACCGCAACATCGTCCACATCACCGGCGGCGCCAACCGCTCGGCCAAGGACCGTGCCAAGGCCTACCGTGCCGTGATGTGCGAGCGCGGGCTGGAGCCCCGAGAGGTCCCCGGCGCCTTCTCGCACGACGCGGGCCAGACGGCCGCCTCGAAGATCCTGGAGATGTCGCCGCCACCCACCGCGGTGATCGCGGCCAACGACCTCGTCGCGGTCGGGGCGATGGGCGTCTTCGAGTCCAGCGGGCTGCGGGTGCCCGACGACATCAGCGTGGTCGGCTACGACGACTCGCAGATCGCTCGGCTCGACCTGGTCCGGCTCACCAGCATCTGCCAGGGCGTCGACCAGTTCGGCTCGGCGGCCATGCGGCTGCTGGTCGACCGGATCGCGGACGCGGACCGGCCACGCACGGTGCAGCGGATCGAGACGACCCTGGTCGAGCGACGCACCACCTGCCCAGCCCCTCAGCCGAAGCTGAAGGCGATCCGGAAGCGTTCCAACGCCTGATCGTCCTCACCCGACGCGAACGCCTCCATCGCGACCACCCCGTCGTAGCCCGCGTCGGCCAGCGCCCGGGCCACGGCCGGGTAGCTGATCTCGCCGGTGCCTGGCTCGCGCCGGCCGGGCACGTCGGCCACCTGGACCTCGCCGAGCAGGGCCACGCTGTCGCGGACCAGCTGGATGAGGTTCCCCTCGCCGATCTGTGCGTGGTAGAGGTCGAGGTTCATCCGCAGGTGCGGGCTGTCCACCGCCGCCACCAGGGCGCGGGTGTCGGCGGCCCGGGCGAACGGCGTGCCGGGGTGGTCGACCTCGGTGTTGAGGTTCTCCAGGACGAAGACCACACCCTCCCGCTCCCCCAGCTCGGCCACCCGCGCGAGCGTGTCGCGCGCGGCCAGCCACATCGGGCCGGTGACCTCGCCGACCGGCCGCACCGGCAGCCCGTCGCCGTCGAGGCCGGTGCCGTGCAGGTTGAGGTTCGGTGTGCCGAGCCGGCGCGAGGCCTCGATCGACCGGGCCGCCGACGCCAGCAGCGCCGCGGCACCGTCGGGGTCGACCAGCTCGCCGTCGACGTACCCGGTCATCGACGTGAAGCGGACCCCCGACTCGGCCAGCCCGGCCAGCTCGTCGAGGTCCTTGGCGGTCCAGTCCCAGATCTCCGCGGCGAACCCGAGGTCGTGGACACGGCGGATCCGGTGTCCGAGGGGCAGGTCCCGCAGGACCATCTCGACGCAGACCGCGAGGGTGAAGGGGGTGGTGGGCACGGCAGCGGTCAGGTCCGCCGGCGGGCGGAGTAGTCGTCGAGGGCGGCGGTGAGGGCGGCCGGCTCCCAGCCCTCGTCGAGCGCGCGGTGGACCAGCTCCGCCTGGCTGAGCGGCGTCAGCCCGTCGACCGGCTGGTCGAGGTCGAGGTTGGTGGGGAAGGGGTAGCCCTCGGCAGACGCCGCGACCGCCGCCGCCAGGCCGTCGGCGCCGAGCGAGCTCCGTCGTAGCGCCGGATAGACAGCCGCGACGACGCGCGCCCGGTCCACCTGCTCCATCGCCCGGCCGAACGCCGAGGAGACCTGGAGGAGGTTCGCCATCCGCTGGATGTCGGCCGAGACGTTGGTGCCGGCACCGTGGAAGAGGGCCGGGTTGAAGAACCCCGCGTCGCCCTTGCGCAGCGGCAGCTGGACGTGGTGGTCGGCGAAGTGGGCCTTGAAGTCCTCGCGCCGCCACGCCAGGTAGCCCGGCAGGTACTGGTGGGAGTACGGCAGGTAGAGCGTCGGCCCGCTCTCGAGCGGCATGTCGCTGTGTGCCACCGCACCCTGGAGGGTGAGCACGGGCGAGAGGGCATGCACGTGGGCCGGGTAGCGGGCGATGAGCTCGTCGGAGAGGAAGCCGAGGTGGTAGTCGCGGTGCGGCTCCTGCGCAAGGCCACCGGGACGGACCACGTTGACCTGCGAGGTGACCTGGTAGCCCGGGCCGAGCCAGGCCGACGAGGCCAGGGCGATCACGTCGTTGGCGTAGTAGTCGACGAATGCCTCCGGCGCGCGGACGGCCAGCTTCTCCAGCGCGTTCCACACCCGGCTGTTGGCGCCTGGGGCCGCGAAGTGGTCGCCGGCGGCGCCGCCCGCGGCCGCCTCCTCGGCGATGACCTCGTCGAAGACGGCGGTCACCCGGTCGATCACGGAGTGGTCCGGGAACGCACCCTCGAAGACGATCACCCCCGGCCCGTCCGTGAACCCGCGGACCAGCTCGGCGCTCACGTCGTCGCGCCCGCCGTCGGTGACGATCGCCGCCCGGAGCCGGTCGGCGTCGTAGACCAGCACGTTGCTCTCGACCCGGTCGGCGTGGGGGTACGCCGCGAGGTCGGTCCTCTGCTCGACGACGGCGACGAAGTCCTCGATGCGGACGTCGTCGGGAGTGAGCCGCGCACGGGCGGCAGTCGATGGGCTGGTCATGCCGCAGACGCTAGTGGTGCACGGGGCGCTCAGCGTGAGGCGACCGCGGCTCGCTGTGGGTCGGCGGCCCTCCTGGGTCGCCTACAGGGCGGAGGGTCCACCCTCGAGCAGCACCTTGAAACCCTCCTCGTCGAGGATCGGGACCTTGAGCTGCTCGGCCTTGTCGGCCTTGGAGCCGGCGTTGTCGCCGACCACGACGTAGTCGGTGCTCTTGGAGACCGAGCCCGACGCCTTGCCGCCGCGCGACAGGATCGCCTCCTTGGCCGAGTCGCGGGAGAAGTCGGCCAGCGAGCCGGTGACCACGACGGTGAGCCCCTCGAGGGTCCGCTCGACCGACTCGTCGCGCTCGTCCTCGAGCGAGACACCGGCGCGTTCCCACTTGTCGACGATCTCGCGGTGCCACTCGACGCCGAACCACTCGACGACCGCCTCCGCGATCGTCGGACCGACTCCCTCGGCGGCGGCCAGGGACTCCAGGGAGGCCTCCCTGATCGCCGCCATCGAGCCGAACTCCTGGGCCAGGGCCCGCGCCGCGGTCGGGCCGACGTGCCGGATCGAGAGCGCGACGAGGACCCGCCAGAGGGGCACGTCCATCCGGCTGCGGAGGTTGGCGAGCAGGCGCTCGCCGTTGGCAGTGAGCGCCCGCGAACCATCGGCAGAGAGCTGAGGCCCCTCCTCGCCCTTCCTGGGTGCCCGCGTGAACAGCGGTGCCGCCAGGAGCTTGGGCTGGTCGAGGTCGAACAGGTCGCCCTCGTTGTCGATCGCGCCGGCCTCGAGCAGGGCGACGGCGGCTTCGTAGCCGAGCCCCTCGATGTCGAAGGCACCGCGGCCGGCCACGTGGAAGACCCGCTCACGCACCTGGGCCGGGCAGAACTGGTGGTTGGGGCAGCGGAGGTCCTTGTCGCCCTCCTTCTGCTGGGCCAGGGGCGTCCGGCAGGCCGGGCACTTCGTCGGCATCCTCCACGCCCGCAGCCCCTTCGGCCGCAGGGGCAGCACGGGTCCGAGGATCTCCGGGATCACGTCGCCCGCCTTGCGCAGGATGACCGTGTCACCGGGGCGCACGTCCTTGCGCTTGACCTCGTGGGCGTTGTGGAGGGTGGCGTTCTCCACCGTCGAGCCCGCGACGAGGGTCGGCTCCATCACGCCGTAGGGGGTGACCCGGCCGGTGCGGCCGACGTTGACCCGGATCTCGAGCAGCTTGGCGTTGACCTCCTCGGGTGGGTACTTGAACGCGATCGCCCAGCGCGGCGCGCGGCTGGTCGATCCGAGCCGGCGCTGGAGGGCGACGTCGTCGACCTTCACCACCACGCCGTCGATCTCGTAGGGCACGATCGTGTGGCGGTGCTCGCCGGCGTGCTCGACGTACTGCTCGACGTCCTTGAGGCTCGTGACGACCTTCACCTGGTCGGAGGTCGGCAGCCCCCACGCCTCGAGCGCTTCGTAGGCGTGCGACTGCGCCTCGGGCTCGAACCCCTCGCGCGCGCCGAGGCCGTGACAGACCATGCCGAGCGCCCGGCTCGCGGTGACCTTCGGGTCCTTCTGGCGCAGTGACCCCGCAGCCGAGTTGCGCGGGTTGGCGAACTGCTGCTTGCCGGCCTCGAGCAGCGACTCGTTGAGCCGCTCGAACGCCTTGACCGGCAAGAAGACCTCGCCGCGCACCTCGACCAGCGCGGGCACCGGGAACTTCTCGGTCGCCTTCAGCCGGTGAGGGATCGAGGCGATGGTCTTCACGTTGGGCGTGACGTCCTCGCCCGTGCGCCCGTCGCCGCGGGTCAGCGCCCGGACCAGCCGGCCGCCCTCGTAGAGGAGGTTGATCGCCAGCCCGTCGACCTTGAGCTCGCACAGCAGGTCGGCGCGCTCGATGCCCTCGCGGCCGAGCCGGGCGTACCACGCCTCGAGCTCCTCGTAGGTGAACGCGTTGTCCAGGCTCTCCATCGGCCGCAGGTGGTCGACCGAGGTGAACTCGGTCGAGACCGCGCCGCCGACCTTCTGGGTCGGTGAGTCGGGGGTCTGCAGCTCGGGGAACTCCTCCTCGAGCGCCTCGAGCCGGCGCAGCCGCTTGTCGAAGTCATGGTCGTCGAGGGTGGGGTCGTCGAGGACGTAGTAGCGCCAGCGCGCGTCGTCGATCTCCTCGGACAGCCGTCCGTGCTCGTCGCGGGCCTCCGGGGTGGCGGGCTTGGGGTCGCTCACGAGCTCATTCTGCCCGGGACCACCGACAGCCGGTCGATGGCCGGAGCGCCCCGTGGCGCCCGATGGCGGCCCTGCAGCGAGCGATCACCCCGGAGCTGCCCGAGAGCGGTGCCAGCACCTGGCTCCTGCGCTGTCGCACCCGCGGCTGGGACGGCGGCTCCGACAAGATCGACGACGCCCGGTGGGCCCTCGACGAGGTGCGCGTGCGCTGCGCACTGGTCCAGACCGGCACCGATAATTCGATTTGGCCGGAACATCCGGTCGTGTCACTCTGTTCGCGATGAAACGAAACAGTTTCGTTTCATGCAGGTCCACGAGGAGCAGAGAGCAGATGTCACCGGACACCGAGACCGCCCACCCCCGCCCGCGGGTCGAGGGCGTTCGCGAGGCGGAGATCCTCGATGCGGCGCTCGCCGTGCTCGCGGAGGTCGGCTACGACCGGTTCACGATGGACGCGGTGGCCCTGCGGGCCAAGGCGTCGAAGGCGACGCTCTACCGCCGCTGGAACGGCAAGGTCCAGCTCGTCATCGACGCGCTGCACCACGACCACCAGCAGCACCACTACACCGAGCAGGGACCGGTCGACACCGGCTCGCTGCGCGGCGACCTCGTCTCGGCGTTCTGCGGCGAGGGTGGTCTGACCGACAAGCCCGAGGTCGACACGTTCGGTGCCATCCTCACCGCGATCACCCGCGACGCAGAGTTCGCCGAGGCGTTCCGTCGCGAGGTGCTCGCCCCCAAGCTGGCCGGCTCCAAGGCGCTCTTCGAGCGCGCCAAGGAGCGCGGCGAGATCCGTGCCGACGTCGACATCGAGCTGCTCGCCCCGGCCCTGGCCGGGATCGTGCTGCACCGGTTCTTCCTCGTCGGCGAGCCCCCGACCAAGGAGCTCGTCCTCAGCGTCATCGACCAGATCATCCTTCCGGCCGCCGGCGCTGTTCGCTGACCGTTCCCTCCCACCACAGAGAGAAATCACCATGACCGACACCACCACCCCCGACGCCGCCCCGGTGGCCACGGAACCCGACTCCGAGGGCGGCAGGCGCCTGCTCTGGGCGCTCGTCCTCATCTCGGTGGCGCAGCTCATGGTCGTGCTCGACGGCACGATCGTGAACATCGCGCTCCCCTACATCCAGAGCGACCTCGACATCTCGATCGACAACCTGCGGTGGGTCGTCACCGGCTACGCGCTGGCGTTCGGCAGCCTGCTGCTGCTGGGCGGACGGCTCGGAGACCTCTACGGCCGCCGCAAGGTCTTCATGATCGGGCTCGTCGTGTTCGGCGTCGCCTCGCTGCTCGGCGGCCTGGCGACCAGCGAGGGGCTGTTGCTGGCCGCCCGTGGCCTCCAGGGCCTCGGTGCCGCCCTGGCCTCTCCCGCCGCGCTCGCCCTGATCGCCACCACGTTCCCCGCCGGACCGGCCCGCAACCGCGCCTTCGCGGTGTATGCCGCCATGTCCGGTGTGGGCGCGGCCGTCGGCCTGCTGCTCGGCGGCTGGCTGACCGGCACCAACCTGCACCTGCTCGGTGCCGACATCGACGGCTGGCGGCTCACCCTGCTGATCAACACCCCGATCGGCATCGCGACGGCGTTCCTCGCGCCCCGCTTCCTGGCGGAGTCCGAGTCCCACCCGGGTGAGCTCGACCTGCCCGGCGCCGCGACCGGCACCGCCGGCCTGCTCGGCATCGTCTACGGCATCAGCCGCGCCGGCTCCGAGGGCTGGGGCGACACCTGGACCCTGGCCAGCCTCGCTGCCGGTGTCGCGCTCCTCCTCACGTTCGTGGTGGTCGAGAGCCGGGTCGAGCACCCGCTGCTGCCGGTCCGTGTCTTCACCAACCGCACCCGTGCGGCCAGCTTCCTGGCCATGTTCTTCGCCCCCGCGGCGATGTTCGCGATGTTCTACTACCTCAGCCAGTACATCCAGGTCGTCATGGGCTACACGCCGCTGCGGGCGGGCGTCGCGTTCCTCCCGTTCTGCGTGGGCCTGGTCCTCGCGGCCGGCATCTCGTCGAACCTCATCAACCGGATCGACCCGCGGTACCTCGCCGGCGTCGGCACGCTGATGGCCGCGGTGGCGCTGTTCGGGTTCTCCCGGCTGCCGTTCGACACCACCGCTCCCGTGAGCGACGTGCAGGGCAGCTACGTCACCGACCTGCTCCCGTTCATCCTGATGATGTCCTTCGGGATGGGGCTGACCTTCGTGCCGCTCACCTTGACCGCTGTGCACCACCTGCGGGCCGAGGACTCGGGGATCGGCTCGGGCGTGCTGAACACCATGCAGCAGGTCGGCGGTGCGCTCGGCCTGTCACTGCTGGCGACGCTCGCGACCCAGACGATCACCGACCGGGGCAAGGAGCTGGGGCAGGCCATGGCCGACCCGATCGCTCAGCACCAGGTGTTCACCGAGGGCGCGACCGACGCGTTCCTGCTGGCCTCCGGCCTGATGATCGTGGCGTCCCTGGTCACCTGGACCTTCCTCAAGGTCAAGCACCAGGAGCTGGCGACCGACGGGCCCGAGGTCGTGCACGCCGGGGTCTGACCCTCACATCGCGGTTCGTCTGCGGTCTCGCGTGCTCCTCGAGCGCGTGGGCCGCAGACGTTTCGCGTCACAGGTGGCCGGCGGACTCCCGCAGCAGGGTCAGCGACCGCCGGGCCCAGTCGGGCGAGGCACCCGCGAGCCCGCAGGCCGGGGTCAGGACCAACCGGTCCCCGACCTGCTCGGGGTCGAGGCCGAGCATGTCCAGCAAGCGCAGGACCCCCTCGGTCACCTCCGTGTCGGTCGGCTCCGCAGCCGGGTCCGTGGCCGCAACGACGCCGAGCGCGACCGTCTCCCCGGCGTCCAGCGCGCCGGCCAGCTCGTCGAGGTCGCGGGCCGAGAGCTGTGCCTGGTCGACGGAGAGCCCCTCGGCGCCCGCTCCGCGAAGCAGGTCGAGCGGCGCCCCGGCGGCGCACGAGTGCGCCCAGGGCTCGGCGCCCGCGCCGCGGATCGCCTCGAGCACCCAGCCGAGCGCCTCCGACGCCTCCGGCGGGTGCACGGTGCGGTGCCGGCCGAAGCCGGACGCGGTCGGCACCGCGCCGGACAGGACCGCGGTCAGCGCCGGCTCGTCGACCTGGACCACCAGCCGGTCCACGCGCGGCAGCCGACGGCGCACGTCGGCGACGTGGGCCGCGAGCCCCTCGGCCAGCGCCTGGGCGAGCTCGCGACGGGCGCCGAAGTCTGCGAGCACCTTGTCGCCGCGCGGCCGCTCGACCGTGGCCGCCAGCGTCCACGGTCCGGCGACCTGGACCTTGAACGTGCCGGCGTACTCCTGCGCCTGCTCCTCCAGCCCGTCGAGGTCCTGGGCGAGCAGGCTGCGGGCCCGGCGGTGGTCGATGCCGGGGGTCCCCCCATGTCCGGTGAGCCGCCAGCCGGCGGGCTGCAGGTCGGCGCCCAGCTCGGCCATCACGGCGAGGGCGCGCCCGGTCATCGATGCGGGAGCGCCGCGGCCCGGGACCTCCGGCAGGTAGGGCAGGTCGGGGAGCTCGCCGAGGACGAGCCGCACCGCCTCGTCGAAGTCGCGCTGGTCGTCGCCGGGGTGCGAACCGACGCCGCTGGCGGCGGTCATCGGAGCAGCCGGCCGGCGCCGAGGAGGGTGGCCCGCCGCTCCTCGGGCATCGGCTCCTCGACCACACCGATCGACTGGCTCGCGTGCAGCAGCCCCACATCGGTCACGAAGCCCACGTGGCTGACCGCTTCGTCGGGCCGGCCGAAGAAGTAGAGGTCGCCCGGACGCGGCTCCTGGACCGGGACGGCCGCGGCGGCCTGGTCGGCCGCGTCGCGCGGGACCCGCACACCGATGGCGCGGAAGCTCAGGTGGACCAGCCCCGAGCAGTCGATGCCGCTGTGGCCCAGCCCGCCCCAGACGTACGGCGTGCCGAGGAACCCGCGCGCCACGGCGAGCGGCTCGTCCTGCGCGAGCGCGTCGCTGCGGACCCAGCCGGGGTAGCCGGCGGCGTCGAGGTGGGTCGGCTGGTCGGGTGCGAGCACCCGGGTCCACTCCGCCCGGGCCTCGACCTCGAAGACCTCCTCGCCGAAGGCCAGCGACGTGACCCGCTCCGACCTCTCGTCGGGTTCCCGGTGGACGCCGACCTCGCGCGCAGCCCTCATGCTCTTCCGCTGCCCCCGCGGAGGGGCACGGTCTCCGCGCGTCGTCGTGGGGTGGTCATGGCTCCATCCTGCCGAGGACGACCTGGCCGTCCACATAGGCCAGCCGCTCGGCGTACGGCGCCCCGTCGGCCAGCCACCACGCTCCGTCGAGGTCGGGGTCGACGTCGCACCCGACCTGCGCGGCCAGCGCCGCCGCGGCGCTCACCCCGACCGCGGACTCGATCATGCAGCCCACGCTGACGCCGAGACCGTGCTTCCTGGCGACGTCGGCCAGCTCGAGGGCAGGGGTGATGCCGCCGGACTTGGAGACCTTGAGGTTGACCAGGTCCGCGGCCTCGTGCCGGACCAGCGCCACGAGGTCCTCGAGGTCGAAGACGGACTCGTCGGCCATCACCGGCGTCTCGACGTGGCGCCGGACGTGGGCCAGACCCACGAAGTCGCGGCGCCCGACCGGCTGCTCGACCAGCTCGAGGTCCACGCCGGCGTCCTCGAGGGCGCGGATGACCCGCACCGCCTCGAGACAGTCCCAGCCGGTGTTGGCGTCCACCCTCAGCGCCACGTCCGGCCCCGCACCCTCCCGGCAGGCGCGCACGCGGGCGACATCGGTCGCCGCGTCGGTGCCGACCTTGAGCTTCAGTGTCCTGAAGCCCTCGGCCACCCGGAGCCGGGCCGTCTCGGCGATCTGCTCGGGCTCGCCGACCGGGACGGTGACCAGGGTCGGGAGCTCGACCCGCGGGTGCCCGGCCAGGTCGTGCAGGGCGCTGTCCAGCGCGCCCTTGGCGGAGGTGTGGTCGGCCACGGTGCGGTCGATGACCGGCCAGGCCTCGAACGGATCCGCGACCAGGCCGAGGACGGCCTCGCGCAGTGGCCCCTCGAGGCAGGCCTCCGAGGCGGGCACGGACGCGCCGAGCACCGGCCAGTTCTGCGGCGCCTCACCCAGACCGACCCGGCCGTCACTGTCGGTCACGCGCACGATCACGCTGTCGGCCATCGTGGTCTGGCGCCGCGCGGTCGCGAACGGCGAGTGCAGCGGCAGGCTCAGCCGCTCCACCTCGACGCGCTCGATGGTGGTTGTCCCGGTCACTGACGTCGCCTCCCCCACGCCTCGCGGGCGAGCTCGGCGATCCGTGCGTTGCCCTCGTCGGTGGCGACGCCGGCCAGCCGGGTCAGCACCACCAGCCCGAACGGCGTCCCGCCCTCGGGGCGCACGATCGCCAGGTCGTGGGTGTGGTCGTCGATCCAGCCGGTCTTGTTGGCGACCGGCGTGCCCACCGGCAGCCCCGCGGGGATGCCCGAGCGGTAGGTCTGGGCGCGCATCACGTCCTCGACCTCGTCGGGGACCCTCCCGAGCAGCTGACCCCACTCGCGGGCGGAGGCGGCATTGACGATGCCGGCGTCGGTGGCCGGCAGGTCGCTGATCATCCGGCGCACCTGGGGCATGACCTCCGACACCGCCGCCACCCCGGCCTGCTCCATGACCAGGTTGGTGGCCAGGTTGCCCGAGAGCACGATCGAACGCCGCCGGAGCTCGCGCAGCGCCTGGGTGGTGCCGATCTCGGCCCAGGTGTCGGGGTCCTGGTCGTCCTCCTCGTCGAGGGTGAACCGCTCCCCCGCGACCACCGACTCGAAGTCGGCGTGCACCTCGACCTCGGCGTCGAGGTCGACGGCTCGCGCCGCCATCGCGACCGGCACCTTCATCAGGCTCGCCGCCAGCACCGGCTCGTCGGCGTCCTGCTCCCACCAGGTGGTGCCGTCCAGGCTCCCCATCCACACCCCCACGACGTCCCGCACCCCGCCACCCTAGGCCCGGGCCGGTGGGCTGTCGGAGTCACCGGGGCCCCGGGGACTCCTGCACTTCCTGGGCAAGATCTCCCCCGGGAAGTGCCAGAGTCACCGGGGCCCCGGTGACTCCGACACACGCTCGGTGCTCGCGATCGTCGCGCTCCCGACCACGCGAGTGCCGTCATAGACGACGGCGGCCTGGCCGGGGGCGATGCCGTAGGCCGGCTCGAGCAGCTCGACGTCGACGGCGTCGTCGGTCACGGTGACCACGGCGGGGTGCTCGGCACCGTGGGCGCGCAGCTGCACCGAGACGTCGGGTCCCTCGAGCCGCGCCGGCGGCGTGCCGCACCAGCGCGGTCGGATCCCGGTCAGGCGGTGCACGGCCAGCCGCTCGTGCGGGCCGACCGTGACCGTCCCGGACACCGGCTCGATGTCGAGCACGAATCGCGGCTTGCCGTCCGGAGCGGGCCGGCCGAGTCGGAGCCCCTTGCGCTGGCCGATCGTGAACCCGTAGGTGCCGTCGTGCCGCCCCACCTCGTCACCGGCCTCGTCGAGGATCGCGCCGCCCTGGTTGGGGGCGCGGTCGCCGAGCTTCTCGCGCAGCCAGCCCGGGGTGTCGCCGTCGGCGACGAAGCAGATGTCGTGGCTGTCCGGCTTGTCGGCGACCAGCAGTCCGCGCTCGGCCGCCTCCACCCGCACCTCGGCCTTGGTCGAGCCGCCGAGCGGGAAGAGCGAGTGCCGCAGCTGCTCCTGGTCGAGCACGCCGAGCACGTAGGACTGGTCCTTGCCGTCGTCGACGGCCCGGTGCATCTCGACGGACCCGTCGGCGCCGGGACGGAGCTGCGCGTAGTGGCCGGTCGCCACCGCGTCGAAGCCGAGCCCGAGCGCCCGGTCGAGGACGGCGGCGAACTTGATCTTCTCGTTGCACCGCAGGCACGGGTTGGGCGTGCGCCCCGCGGCGTACTCGTCCATGAAGTCCTCGACCACGTCCTCGTGGAACCGCTCGGAGAGGTCCCACACGTAGAACGGGATGTCGATCACGTCGGCGGCCCGGCGGGCGTCGTTGGCATCCTCGATCGTGCAGCAGCCGCGCGCGCCGGAGCGGTACGACGCGGGGTTGCGCGAGAGCGCGAGATGGATGCCGGTGACGTCGTGCCCGGCCTCCGCGGCCCGGGCGGCGGCGACCGCGGAGTCCACGCCGCCGGACATCGCGGCGAGGACCTTGATGCCGGTCATCGTGGCGCCTTGGCCGCCCTGGCGCGCTCGACCGCCGGACCGATCGCCTCGACGACCGCGTCGACGTCGGCCGCGGTGGACGTGTGCCCGAGCGAGAACCGCAGCGAGTGCCGGGCGGCCTCCGGGTCGCAGCCCATCGCCAGCAGCACGTGCGAGGGCTGAGGGACGCCCGCCGAGCAGGCCGAACCGGTCGAGCACTCGATGCCGCGGGCGTCGAGCATCATGAGCAGCGAGTCGCCCTCGCAGCCCGGGAAGCCGAGGTGGGCGTTGCCGGGCAGGCGGTGGGCGGCGAGCGGGTCGGTGGCGGCACCGTGCAGGTGCGCGTCGGGCACCACCTCGATCACCCGCCGGACCAGGTCGTCGCGGAGCGCCCCGACCCGGGTGGCGTAGGACGCCTGCTCCTTGACGGCAAGCTCGACGGCCGCCGCGAAGCCCGCGATGGCCGGCGTGTCGATGGTGCCGCTGCGGATGTCGCGCTCCTGGCCACCGCCGTGCACGAGCGGGGTGACGACCACCTCGCGGCGCACGATCAGCGCGCCCACGCCGTAGGGGCCGCCGAGCTTGTGCGCGGTGAGGCTGAGGGCGTCGACGCCACTGGCCGCGAAGTCCACCGGCACCGCGCCCACGGCCTGGATCGCGTCGGTGTGCACCGGGATGCCGTGGGCGGCCGCGACCTCGACGACCTCCTCGATGGGCTGCAGGGTGCCGACCTCGTTGTTGGCCCACATCACCGACACCAGCGAGACCGACTCCGGGTCTCGCCCGACGGCCGCGCGCAGCGCGTCGACGTCCAGCCGCCCCTTGTAGTCGACCGGCAGCAGCTCGACCTCGACGCCCTCGGAGTCGCGCAGCCAGTCGAGCGGGTCGAGCACGGCGTGGTGCTCGATCGCGGAGGCCAGGATGCGGGTGCGGCGCGGGTCCTCGGCGGTCCGCGCCCAGTGGATCCCCTTGACCGCGAGGTTGTCGGCCTCGGTGCCACCGGAGGTGAAGACCACCTCGCCGGGCCGGCAGCCGAGCGCCTGCGCGACCCGCTCGCGGGACTCCTCCACCACCCGGCGGGCGTGTCGGCCGGAGGCGTGCAGCGAGCTCGGGTTGCCCACCTCGAGCAGGAGCGCCGTCATGGCCTCGATCGCCGCGGGCACCATCGGCGTGGTGGCGGCGTGGTCGAGGTAGACCGTGCGCTGGGTCTCGTCCATGGCCTCCCCAGCGTACGGCGCACCCGTGATGTTCCGGGCACCGCGGGAGCCGGCGGCTACCTCAGATTGCTACCTCAGATTGCGAGCCGGGTCAGCCACGCGTGCCCCGGGTGCACGACGCCCAGCGCGTCGAGCAGCCAGGTCCGGGCCGCGTCGTCGAGCAGCGGCCAGGCCAGGTCGAGGTCGCGGAGGTCCTTCTCGCGGTCCAGGGCGGCCTTGTAGAGCAGCGCGATCTCGGGGCGGAGGTAGCGGATCCCGTCACCCGCCACCCAGGTGGCCTCCTCGACCGGCACGACGTGGTCGGCCCAGCGCTTGTTGGTCCAGAGGCCGTCCCGGTCCGGCGTGATCGGCAGGTCGACCACCCAGGGCGACCGTGCGTCGCGCCGGATCCACACCTGGCTCTCGACGTCCAGCGGCTCCGGGAACCGGTCGCTCAGCGGGCGCAGGGTGCCACCGTGGTTGGACCACGGTGTCCAGCCGGTCCCGAGGTGCTCCCGGAAGGCGGGCAGGTCGCAGGCCAGCAGCGAGAGGTCGACGTCCTCGTGCTCGCGCGGCGCGCCCGTGAACGCCTCGATCGACCAGCCGCCGACGATCCACCACGGCCGCTCGAAGCCCCGCATGAGCTCGGCCAGGCCGGCCGGGTCGAGGGGCTCCCACGCGCCGTACCAGCGGAAGAACTCCGCGTCGTCCATCTCGTCAGCCACCCGCCTCAGTCCTCGGTGTCAGTCCTCGGTGTCCGTCCTGGCTGTCAGTCGCGAGCAGCCACGGTAGCGACCAGGGCCAGGTGGTCGGTGCCGTTGATGTCGACGGTGTGGGTGCCGAGCGAGGCCAGGTGCGCACCGATCAGCACGTGGTCGATCCGCACCAGGGGAGGCAGCAGCGGCGCGATGCCGATGTGGTTGGCCGGCCAGGTCGGCTGCCAGCCCTCGTTGGACACCTCGCCCGCGTCGCGGAACCCGGCGTCGTCGAGCTCGCGCATCACGGAGTGGTCGGGGGTGGCGTTCATGTCGCCGACGACGAGGTCGGCGTCGTCCTCCTCCGCCTGCTTCAGGATCGCGGCGTGGTCGGCGCGCCAGCCGGCCGGGTCGACCGGGGCCACGGGGTGGACGCCGAGCACCGTCAGCGACCCGAACTTCGCCTCCCACCCCTGGAACGTCGTCCGCAGCCGCACGTGGTCGGTGAGCGGCCGGTTGGCCAGGATCATGGTGCCGGCGACCATGTAGTCGGGCTCCCCCACCCGCTCGGGCAGCAGCCCGGCCAGCCCCGAGGCGTCCATCTCCTCCAGCAGGCTGGGCGTGATCTCCTCGAGCACCAGGATGTCGACGTGGTGGTCGCGGACCGCGTCGACGATCTCCTGGGCGTCTGCCCGGCCCTCGTAGAGGTTCGCGTTCATCACCGTGACGCGTTCGGCCCCGTCGGCGGGCTCCGGGGTGTCACCGACGACCTGCGGGGCGAACCACCACAGGTGGACGGCCAGCCCCGCCAGGGCCAGCCCCGTCGCCACCAGCAGTGTCCGGCGGGCACCGCGCCACCGCGCGGCCCCGACGGCGAGCAGCACCACCAGCCCGGCGTACAGCGGCAGAGCCACCGGCGTGAACGCCTCGATCCTGATCAGGCTGCCGTTGTCGGTGTCGAAGGCCCGGGCCGAGGTGAGGGTCAGTGCCGGGACGGCCAGCACGACGGCGGAGAGCCAGAGCAGCACCCGCCAGATCACAGCAGCACCAGGTCGTCGCGGTGCACGACCTCACGCTCGTAGGCCGCGCCGAGCTCGCGCTTCAGGTCCTTCGAGGAGCGGCCGAGCAGCGCGGGCAGCTCCCCGGAGTCGAAGTTGACCAGGCCCCGGGCCACGGGTACGCCGTCCGCGCCCGCGATGGCGACGGGGTCGCCGGCGTGGAAGGTGCCGACCACGCCCGTGACACCGGCGGCCAGCAGCGAGGCGCGGCGCTGGGTGACCGCGGCGACGGCGCCGTCGTCGAGCAGCAGGGTGCCGACCGGCTCGGTCGCGTGCGCGAGCCACAGCAGCCGGGTCGGGCGACGCCGGCCGGTGGTGTGGAAGAGCGTGCCCACCGCCTCGCCCGCCAGGGCATCGGCGACCCGCTCGGCCGCCGCGAGCACCACGGGGATGCCGGCGCCGGTGGCGATCCGGGCGGCGTCGAGCTTGGTCTGCATGCCGCCGGTGCCGAGCCCCGCCGCCCCGGCCTTGCCGACCCGCACGGCGGCGAGGTCGGCGGGGTCTCGCACGTCGGGCAGCAGCGTGCTGCCCGGTGCCGCCGGGTCGGCGTCGTAGAGCCCGTCGACGTCGGAGAGCAGCAGCAGGAGGTCCGCGTGGACCAGGTGGGCGACCAGGGCCGCGAGCCGGTCGTTGTCGCCGAACCGGATCTCGCTGGTCGCCACGGTGTCGTTCTCGTTGACGATCGGGAGCACGCCGAGCTCGAGGAGCTTGGCGAAGGTCTGGTGGGCATTGCGATAGTGCGAGCGCCGGGTCACGTCGTCGACGGTGAGCAGCACCTGGCCGGCCACGACGCCGTAGCGCGCCAGCTCCTCGGTGTAGCGGTGGACCAGCAACCCCTGGCCGACCGACGCCGCGGCCTGCTGGGCCGGGAGCGACCGGGGCCGGCGCTTCAGCCGCAGCGGGGCCAGCCCGGCGGCGATGGCCCCGGAGGAGACCAGCACGACCTCGGCGCCGCGGGCGCGCGCGCCGGCCAGCACCTCGGCCAGGTGACGCACCCGGGCCGGGTCGATGCCGCCCTCGGCGGTGGTGAGCGAGGTCGAGCCCACCTTCACGACGATCCGGCGGGCGCCGGTGACCTCAGTCCTCATGCTTTTCCGGGGTCCCCGCGGAGTTGTTCGTCCGCCGCGCGTCGCGCCCCTCTCGAAGAACGTCGTGGGGTGGCGCGTCATCGCCCGAGACGGGATCCGGGACGTAGTCGGGGTCCTGCTCGGAGCCGATCACGTACGACGAGGGGCCCTTCGGCACCTCGGGCCCGGTCTCGAGGCGGTCGAGCCGGCGCGCCACGTCGGCCCGCTCCTCGTTCTCACCACGGTCGGCCATGCCCTCCTGGATGGCGTGCCGGCGGCCGACCGCAGGCCGCTGCTCCATCAGCCGGGTGTCCTCACCGCGGCGGGCGAAAAGGTTGCAGACCTCCGCGCCGGCGTCGATGCTCGGGCTTGAAGTCGAAGACCACGGCGTTGTCGGGGTGGCCGATCAGGACGGTGTCGCCCTCCACCGCTCCGAGCTGCAGCAGCCTTGCCTCGACGCCGAGCCGGTTGAGCCGGTCGGCGAGGAAGCCGACCGCCTCGTCGTTGCTGAACTCGGTCTGCCGCACCCAGCGCTCCGGCTTGGTGCCCCGCACCTGCCACACCTGCTCACCGGACAGCTCGACCGCGGCCACCGTGAAGTCGTCGCCGCCGTCGGCGGACGGGGGGCGGAGCACGATCCGGGTCGCCTCGGCGACCTCCTTGGTGGCGCGGGCCGCGGCCACGATCTCGGCCATCGCGAAGGTGAGCTCGCGCAGTCCCTCCCCCGACGCGGCGCTGACCGGGAAGACCCGGAGCCCCTGCTCGCGCAGGTCGTCGATGACGATGTCGGACAGGTCGCGGCCGTCGGGGACGTCGATCTTGTTGAGCGCCACCAGGCGGGGCCGGTCCTCGAGGCCGCCGTAGCGGCTCAGCTCCTGCTCGATCACCGCGAGGTCATCGACCGGGTTGCGGCCGGGCTCCATCGTCGCGGTGTCGACCACGTGCACCAGCGCGGCGCAGCGCTCGACGTGGCGGAGGAACTCATGGCCCAGCCCGCGGCCCTCGCTGGCCCCTTCGATCAGCCCGGGCACGTCGGCGACCGTGTAGGTCGTCTCGCCGGCCGTCACGACACCGAGGTTGGGGATCAGGGTCGTGAACGGGTAGTCGGCGATCTTGGGCCGGGCCCGCGAGATCGCGGCGATCAGGCTGGACTTGCCGGCGCTCGGGAAGCCCACCAGTCCGACGTCGGCCACCACCTTGAGCTCGAGGACGATGTCGAGCTCGTCGCCCGGCTCGCCGAGCAGCGCGAAGCCGGGCGCCTTGCGCTTGCTGCTGGCCAGCGCGGCGTTGCCGAGGCCGCCACGGCCGCCCTGCGCCACGACGAGCTCGGTGCCGGGGCCGACCAGGTCGGCGAGCACCTCGCCCTGGCGATCGGTGACCAGCGTGCCGTCGGGCACGGGGAGGACCAGATCCTCGCCGTGGCCGCCGTTCTTGTGGGCGCCCGCGCCGTGCCCGCCGTGGTCGGCGCGGCGCTGCGAGCTGTGGTGGAAGTCGAGCAGGGTCGTGACGTCGGGGTCCACGCGCAGGATCACCGAGCCACCGGGGCCGCCGTTGCCGCCGTCGGGCCCGCCGAGCGGCTTGAACTTCTCGCGGTGCACCGAGGCCACCCCGTTGCCGCCGCGGCCGGCGCTGACGTGCAGCGTCACCCTGTCGACGAAGGTCGGGACGGCCATGGGAACTGCTTTCTCTCTGGACGCGACGAAGGGCGTCCCGGAATCGGGACGCCCTTCGTCAGTCGCTGGTGTGGAACGACGTCAGGCGTCGTCACCCGGGACGATGTTGACGACCCGGCGGCCGCGGCGGGTGCCGAACTCCACGGCACCGGCCGACAGCGCGAACAGCGTGTCGTCGCCCCCGCGGCCGACGTTGGCGCCGGGGTGGAAGTGGGTGCCGCGCTGGCGGACGATGATCTCGCCGGCGCTGACGACCTGGCCGCCGTACCGCTTGACGCCGAGACGCTGGGAGTTGGAGTCGCGACCGTTCTTGGTGGACGCGGCGCCCTTCTTGTGTGCCATCGCTGTGTCTCCTGCTGCGCTGTGAAGTCGGAGGCCCTCAGGCCTTGATGCCGGTGATCTTGACCTGGGTGTACTTCTGGCGGTGGCCCTGGCGCTTCTTGTAACCCGTCTTGTTCTTGAACTTCTGGATCACGATCTTCGGACCCTTGGTGGCACCGAGCACCTCGGCGGTCACCGACGCCTTGTCGAGCTTCTTCGTGTCGGAGGTGATGTCGTCACCGTCGACCACGAGCACGACGGGCAGCGAGACCTCGTCGCCGACGGCGGTCGCGATCGTGTCGATCTCGATGACGTCGCCGACGGTCACCTTCTGCTGCTTGGCGCCTGCGCGCACGATCGCGTACACCGCGGTCTCCTTGGTCTTTGAGCTTCGGCTGGGGCGCAACGCTGGGCGGCGCCGCACAGAAACGGGCGCACAGAGCGCGCACCGAGGATCAATACTACGGATCGGCAGTGCGCCCTGCAAAACCTCACCCTGTCGGTGGATCGAGGCTCACCGGCCGGCAGCGACCAGGGCGTCCCCCAATGACGTGCGCCAGTAGAGCACCTCGCGGCCCGAGCGGCGGCGCAGCACCGCGCCGGCGTCCAGCAGGACCCGGAGGTGGTTGCCCACGGCTCCCAGCGGCAGCCCGGTCAGCGCGACCAGCTGGCTGGTGGAGTGCGGCTCGTCGAGGAGGCCCAGCAGCCGGGCCCGGTTGGCGCCGACGAGGCGGCCCAGCCCGTGCTCCACGGGGCGGTCCGCCAGGGCCTGCGCGCCGGCCACCGGGTAGACGACCGCGAACCGCCTTGGCTGCTCCCACGCCACCCAGGAGCCGTTGGCGTGCACCGGCACGAAGGAGAGCTCTCGCGCGCCGGCCAGGTCGCGCGTGGGCAGGTCGTAGGAGTTGATCTGCAGGTGACCGCCCTCCTTCCAGGCCAGCCGCGTGCCCAGCGACGGCACGACGCCCGCCCAGCCCTGGGTGGCCAGGCGGCTCGTGCGGGAGACGATGTCGGCCTCGAGGACGCGGCGCCGGCGCGGCCAGTCAGCGGCGACCGTGGCGGTCCACACCCAGGTCAGCAGCTCCCGCACCGCGGCCCGCAGGCCGGTGCCCTCCAGCTCGCGCGGCAGGGGATCTGGCGCGCAGCGAGCGGAGCTCGGCCCGCATCCGCTCGTCGCCCCAGTCCGCGAGCTGGTCGAGCTCGTCCGCGAACGTCGCCGCCCCGCCCAGGGGTGGCAGGGACAGGAAGTCGGCCATCCACCCGGGCACCGTGCCCCGACGGGGTCGCCACAGGCTGCCGGCCAGGGCGCCCAGCACGCGGTCGTCGGCCAGGAGCTCGGCGTACGCCTCCTGGTGGGTGGTCCGGAAGGCCCGCTGCCAGGGCATCGTCAGGGCGCTGGCCTCGCTGAGGAGGGTCAACGCCGCGACCGTCTCGCTGAGCGGGGAGACCACGAACCGGCTGCGAGCGAGCAGATCCGCCGGCACCAGCCAGGTCCCCATGTTTCGCCTCCTCGCGAATCATTGTCGCACCTGTCGGGCCGCGCCGCAGGGTGGCCAGGTGGCCACCTACCGCGAGCTGTTCGCACTGCCGGAGTTCCGGGTCCTGTTCCTGAACCGGCTCGTGGTGATGGCCGCGGTCGCCACGTCCGGACTGGCGCTGGGCACCATCACCTACGAGGCCACCGGCTCGCCGGTGCTCACTGCGCTCTCGATGTTCGGCGGTCCGCTGGTGTCTCTGGTGGCCTCGCAGCTGCTGCTGGCCAGCTCCGACACGGTCCGGCCCCGGACCGCGATGATGTGGCAGGCCGCCGCTCCCATGACGGCCAACGCGCTCCAGGCGTTGCCGGGGATGCCGTGGCAGGCCCGGTTCGTGCTGCTGGCGGTGCCGTACGTCGTGAACTCGATGTTCTCCGGCACCCAGTGGGTGGTGGTCCGCGACATCGTGCCACCGGAGTCCTACGTGCTGGCCCGATCGACGTTCAACCTGGCCGTGGGCGGCATGCAGGTGGTGGGCTACGGCGTGGGCGGGGTGGCGCTGCTGTGGCTCTCGCCGCGCGACCTCTTCCTCTTCGCCGCTGTGGCCGACGCCATCTGCCTGGTCAACCTGCGGCTGGGCATCCGCGACCGACCGCCGAGGGGGCGCAGCGGCGACGGCGGCGTGGTCCGGCGCACGAGGACGGCCAACCGGGCGCTCCTGGGCAGCCGCATCACCCGTCCGCTCTACGTGGCGATGCTGGTGCCGAACGGCCTGATCGTCGGCTGCGAGGCCCTCTACGTGCCCTACGGCCACGGCACCGTCGCCGGCTACCTGTTCGCCGCGGCCGCTGCAGGGATGATGGTCGGAGACCTCGTGATGGGCCGGTTCGTGCCCGTCCTCCGTCGGGACCGGCTGATCGGGCCGCTGAGGCTGCTGCTCGCCACGCCGTACGCCGTCCTCCTGCTCACCCCGCCCACGGCCGTGACGGTGGCAGTGGCGTTCGTGTCGTCGGTGGGGTACGCCGCCTCGCTGCCCCTGCAGGAGCGGCTGTTCGCGACGACCGACGAGTCGGTCCACGGGCAGGCCATGGGGCTCTACGGCAACGGGCTGATGGTCTGGCAGGCGATCGGTGCCCTGCTGGCCGGCGGCATCGCGTCGGTCGTGTCCCCGGCGCATGCCATGGGCGCGATGGCGTGCGCCTCCATCGCCGTCACGCTGCTGAACACGCCGGGACTGCGACGCTCGGCACCCGCGCCGGCGGCCGCGCCCGACGGGCCCGTCAGCGCTTCCGGGAGCCCTTGCGCTTGATCGGCACGTGCTCGACGTGGGCGGCCGACGCACCGGGGTCCGCGTCGGCGGTGCCCGGCTCGACCATCCCGTCCGCGGCCGGCGCACCGACGGCACCGTCACGCTCGGTGCCGAGCGCGCTCGCCGGCTCCCCCATGGCCGGCACGGGCGGCGGTCCGGCCGGGCGGCTGGCGCTGCGACGGCGGGTCCGGGTGACGACCGTGGGCTTCGTCTCGGGCTCCGGCTCCGGCTCGGGGTCCGGCTCGGGCTCGGGCTCGGCGGGGCTCTGCTCCTGGCCGTCCACGTCGTCGGGGTCGTCGGGGTCGTCGGAGTCGTCGGGGTCGTCGGAGTCGTCGGAGTCGTCGCTCTCGCCGCGGTCCTCCAGCGACTCGACGACCTCCGAGGTCAGGCTCTCCAGGTCGTCCTGGACCTCGTCGGCGCGCTCGCTGCGGTCATCGAGGCCGTCGGTGCCCTCGACGGACTCGTCCGGGCCGTCCGGGTCAGCGTCGTCGGGGTCGTCGTGCTCGTCGGCCGGCGGACGCGCCATCGCGGCGACGTCCTTGGGCGAGGGTGCCTTGCCACCGTTGCCGTTGCCACCGTTGCCACCGTTGCCACCGTTGCCGTTGTCGCCGTTCTCGGCGTCGCCGCCGCGGCCACGCCCGCCACGGCTGCGGCGGCCACCGCGACCGCGCGCGGCACCGTCGTCGTCGGAGCGCTTCTGCTCGACCGGGTGCTCGTGGACGACCAGCCCGCGGCCCTGGCAGTGCTCACAGTTCTCGCTGAACGCCTCCAGCAGGCCGGTGCCGATCCGCTTGCGGGTCATCTGCACCAGGCCGAGCGAGGTGACCTCGGCGACCTGGTGACGGGTGCGGTCGCGACCCAGGCACTCCACCAGCCGGCGCAGCACCAGGTCGCGGTTGGACTCCAGCACCATGTCGATGAAGTCCACGACGATGATGCCGCCGATGTCGCGCAGCCGGAGCTGGCGCACGATCTCCTCGGCCGCCTCCAGGTTGTTCTTCGTGACCGTCTCCTCGAGGTTGCCCCCGGAGCCGGTGAACTTGCCGGTGTTGACGTCGACGACGGTCATCGCCTCGGTGCGGTCGATGACCAGCGAGCCGCCGGAGGGCAGCCAGACCTTGCGGTCGAGGCCCTTGGCGATCTGCTCGTCGAGGCGGTACGTCGCGAAGAGGTCCTTGCCGCCGTGCTCGTCGGGGTCGTACTTCTCGAGCCGCTCCTCGAGGTCGGGCGCCATGTGGGCGACGTACTGCTGCACGGTCTCCCAGGCGTCGGCCCCCTGGATGACGAGCTTGGCGATGTCCTCGGTGAACAGGTCGCGGACCACCTTGAGGGTGAGGTCCGGCTCGCCGTAGAGGAGCTGCGGGGCACTGCCCTTGGACTTCTTCTCGATGTCCTCCCAGCGGGCCTTGAGCCGCTCGACGTCGCGGGTCAGCTCGTCCTCGCTGGCACCCTCGGCCGCGGTGCGCACGATGACGCCGGCGGTGTCGGGCACGATCTCCTTGAGCACCGACTTGAGCCGGTTGCGCTCGTTGTCGGGCAGCTTGCGCGAGATCCCGGACGTCGTGCCGTCGGGCACGTAGACCAGGAACCGGCCGGCCAGGCTGACCTGGCTGGTGAGGCGGGCGCCCTTGTGGCCGATGGGGTCCTTGGTGACCTGCACCAGCACCGACTGGCCCGAGGACAGGACCGACTCGATCTTGCGCTGCTGGCCGTCCTTGTGGCCGAGCGCGGACCAGTTGACCTCGCCGGCGTAGAGCACGGCGTTGCGGCCGCGCCCGATGTCGATGAACGCCGCCTCCATCGAGGGCAGGACGTTCTGGACCCGGCCGAGGTAGACGTTGCCGATCAGCGAGGTCTGGGACTCGCGGGCGACGTAGTGCTCGACGAGCACCTTGTCCTCGATCACGCCGATCTGGGTCAGCTCGTCGCGCTGGCGCACGACCATGACGCGGTCGACCGACTCGCGGCGGGCCAGGAACTCCGCCTCGCTGACGATCGGTGCGCGCCGCCGGCCGGCCTCGCGGCCCTCGCGGCGGCGCTGCTTCTTGGCCTCCATGCGGGTCGAGCCCGAGATCGCGGTGATCTGGTCGTCGCCCGTGCGGCTGCGGCGCACGCGGGTGACGGTGTTCTGCGGGTCGTCGGAGCCGCCCCCACCGTCGTCACCGGACCGGCGACGGCGCCGGCGACGGCGCGAGGTGCCGTCGCCGGCGTCCTCGTCGTCCCTGTCGCCCTGCTCGTCCTTGTCGTCCCTGTCGCCCTTGCCGTCGCTGCCGTCGCTGTCGTCGGAGGAGTCGCCGTCGCCGTCGGAGGTCTTGCGGCGGCGGCGGCCACCGCGACGGCGCCGGCGCCGCGCGCCCGTGCCGTCGCCGTCACCCGACTCGCCGTCGTCGGAGTCGTCCTGGGCCTCCCCCGCGTCCTGGGGCTCGTCCTCGCCCTCATCGGCCGCGGCCTTCTTCGCCGACTTCTTGGAGGTGGCCTTCTTGGCCGACGCCTTCTTGGCGGACTTCTTCGCCGGCTTCTCGGCGGGCTGCTCGTCGCGCTGCTCCGGCTGCTCGGGCTGCTCGGGCTGCTCGGGCGGCGTCGCACTGCCGGTGTCTGTGTCGGCTTCGGCAGCCTTCTTGACGGTCGTCTTCCTGGCTGACCGCTTCCTCGTGGTCACCACCGGGGTGTCGGGGACCTGGAAGAGCACCGCGGGAGCGGAGGCGCCGGACGCGTCGCCGGCCCCGGCGTCAGCGGCCGGCTCGGCCACCTTCTTGGCGGCGGCCTTCTTCGTGGCCGCCTTCTTGGTGGTGCTGGTCGTGGTGGCCTTCTTGGCCGTGGTCTTCTTCGCCGCCGACTTCTTGGCGGCGGCCTTCTTCGCGCCCGCCTTCTTGGCGGGGGCAGCGTCCGTGGAGTCGGTCGACGGAGTCGACTCCGAGGGGGCAACCGATGAGGTGGGGGTCTCGTCCTCGGGCATGTACTGCTCCTCGACCCGGGCGCCGCGGCGGCCGGGTGGTCATCGCCGCGGCCCGACGATCCGGGCGCAGCATCAAGCCTTCATGGCGACGACACCCTCGCGGTGTCACATCGAGTCCGGCCGATCCCTGCCGCGGTCGCCTGCCCGGCTACGGTCGCTGTCACCAACCGGCCCGGCCGCGTCGCGGTCTGGAATCGACGAGTCCCGCACATGAGAACGTCATCGGGTCGACGTGTGGTCGACCACTGGCGAGTATCGCACAGCCGCCATCGGGGCAACTCATTTCAGGGGCGCAGCGGGTCGCCGATCTCGCCGGTCGCCTCGTCGAGGGGTCCTTGCGCCTCCCGGGTCAGCAACGGCACGCCGACCAGCGCCAGCCCCCCGACCGAGGCGAGCGCCGACAGGACGTCGTCGGGGCGTACGGCGGGCTCCTGGTGCCGCAGCACCAGCTCCAGCTCCGAGCCCGGACCGCTCCCACCACCACCCGGCAAGACGCCCAGCTCGAGCACCGCGGCCCGGCAGTCGAAGTCGCGCAGCCCCTTCTTGGTCATCCGCTGCACGACCACCTCCTCGGCGGCCAGGAACGCCGTCACCGCCTCGCTTGCCGCGCCGATGTCCACGGGCAGCTCGATCCGCCACAGGCTGGCCTGCATCAGCTCCGCGAAGCCACCGCCTGCGGACTCGACCACCTCCACGACGTCGAGGCCGTCGGGTAGTGCCTCGTCCAGCGCAGCGTGCACGGCGGCCGGGTCGACGACCTCGGCCATGGCCAGCTCGAGGTACTCCGCCTCGCTCGCGGACCCGGTGGGCGACGCGCCGGCGTAGGAGATGCGCGGGTGCGGGTTGAACCCCGAGGAGTAGGCCATCGGCAGCCGGGCACGGAACACGGCCCGCTCGAAGGCCCGGCTGAAGTCGCGGTGGCTGGTGAACCGCAGCCGCCCCCGCTTCGCGTAGCGGATCCGCAGCCGCTGGACCGGCGGCGGTGCCTGCTTGGGCTGCTCGCGAGCCATCAGGGGACCTTCCAGGTGGGGGCCTTCATGGCCGTGGACGGGTACACCGTGCCGACTCGGACGCCGTCAAGCCAGTCGGTGAGCCGCCCGGCCTCCGCCTCGAGCGCCGCGAGGGCGGGCTTCGGCAGCCGCTCGAGGGTCCGGACCTCGACCACCCCCGCGTCGTCCTGCACCCAGCAGCCGACGACCCGGCCGTCCCACCACGCCGTCGTGCCGGCGTTGCCGTTGCTGTCGAACAGGTGCGGTGCGTGGGCGCCGAGGTAGAAGTCGCGCTGCTTCCAGCCCATCACCGTCGGGTCGAGCACCGGCAGCAGCGCCGCCCACGGCTCGACCGGGGCCACCTCCTCGACGTCGTCGGGCAGCACCCAGCCGGTGTCGCCGCCGTCGAGCGACACCTCCACGGCTCCCAGCGCCGCGAGGGTGGCCCGGACGACACCCTTGGTGCCGCCCAGCCACCAGACGAGGTCGTCCTCGGTGCCGGGGCCGAAGGAGCGCAGCCACCGGCCCACCAGCTCGGCGTACCCCTCGTCCGCCTGGGCGGCCGGGGGTACGTCGTCGAGCCAGTCGGTCATCCGGGTCCAGCGGGGCTTGGAGAGCCGCCAGTGGCCGGCGTTCTCGCCGCGGACCAGCATCGCCTCGACCGCCAGCTGGGTGAGGACGCGCGGCCCGATGGACACGTTGGCGGCGTACTTCTTGCCCGGGGAGAGGTCGAGCCGCGCCTCGAGCGCCGGGACCTGCTCGCGGATCTCCTGCGCGGTCATGGCCCGGCCGTCCCGGACGACGTCGAGCACCGCCGTCCTGGCGTCCTCCAGCCACTCGGCGCCGTCGTCGGCCAGACCGGCCTTCTCGACCTCCTTCGCCAGGCGGGCGGCGAGCGCGGCGGCGACCCGGGCGGACGCGCTGCCCCACGCCGCGGGCAGCAGTTCGCGCGGGAACACGAACAGGGTGCGCCGCATGGCGAGCTGCTTGACCAGCGTGCGGTCGACGTAGAGCGCGCGCTCGACGTCGGCCACGGTGAGCCCGTCGACCCGGGCCCGGAGCGAGAGGTGGACCGTGGCAGGTTCGGTCGAGTGCAGCACCGTGACCGCCCGCGTCGCCTCCACGGCGTCGGCCGCGCGGTGTCCCGGCGCGAGCGCGTGGCGCCGGGACAGGCGGGCCCGCCGCTCGGTGTCAGGGATGTGCCGCACGACCGTTAGTGTCCCCGAGTGTCCCGACGCTCGACTGCCCTGGTCCTCGTCGGGATCCTCCTGCTGTCGCTGAACCTGCGCCCCGCCGCGGTGAGCGTCGGCCCGGTCCTCGACGAGCTGCGCGACGGGCTGGGCATGGGTCCGGCGTCGGCCGGGCTGCTCACCTCGCTGCCGGTGCTGGCGTTCGCGGTCTTCGGCGCCCTCGCGCCCGTGGCCGCCCGACGGCTCGGCCCGCACCGGGTCACCCTGCTGGCGCTGCTGGCCGTGGTCGTGGGGCTGGCCGGTCGCGCCGTGGCCCGCCAGGAGGCGACGTTCCTGGCCCTCTCGCTGGTCGCCGTGGCCGGCATGGCGATGGCCAACGTGCTGATCCCCTCGCTGGTCCGCCTGCACTTCCCCGATCGGATCGGGCTGCTCACCGCGCTCTACACGACGGCCCTCGCCGTGGGGCTGACCGCGTCGTTCCTCCTCACCGTGCCGGTGGCCGACGCCTACGGCAGCTGGCGCTACGGCATCGGGATCTGGGCGGTGCTCGCGGCGGTCGCGGCGCTGCCGTGGATCGGCCTGGTCCGGCACGACGCGCGCCGCCGCGACCGGCTCGACGCGCCGGTGCGGGACGTGGGGTTCGGCGACATCGCCCGGACCCGGCTGGGCTGGGCGATGACGCTGTTCTTCGGGCTCCAGTCGCTGATGGCCTACGCCGTCTTCGGCTGGTTCGCGACGCTGTGGCGCGACGCGGGGTTCGGCGCTGGCACGGCCAGTGCCCTGGTCGGCATCGTGGCCGCGATGTCGATCCCGCTCTCGCTGCTCCTCCCCCAGGTCGTGGCCCGGCCCGGCGACCAGCGCTGGGTGCTGATGCTCGTGATGGGCTGCTACCCGATCGCATATGTGGGTCTGCTGGTCGCACCGCACAGCCTGGCGGTGCTGTGGGCGGTGGTGCTCGGTGCCGCCCTGACGACCTTCCCGATCGTGCTGACCTTCATCGGCCTGCGCACCCGGACCGCCGGCGCCACGGCCGCGCTCTCCGGATGGACGCAGTCGACCGGCTACCTGATGGCCGCGCTCGGCCCGTTCGGTGTCGGTGTCCTGCACGACGCGACCGGTGACTGGACGGTCCCGTTGCTCGTCCTGGCCGTGCTGAGCGTCCCGCTGTTCGTGGTGGGGCTCTACGTCGGACGGCCGGCCCACATAGAGGACCAGCTGCCGGGGCGCCGCACCGACGTGGGGACGAGCGCCGCCGGTTCGCACCGCTGAACCCACGATCCGGAGCGGTGGCACCCGAGGCGCGCCGGATGTGGAACGCTGCACTCGCGCACCGACCACGGCGGCACCCGAGGGGGACCCGATGAGCACTCCGCAGAACCCTGGCGACGGCGACACGCCACAGGATCCGAGCGACCCGCAGAACCCCTACGGCACGCCGCCTCCCCCCGCGCCGACGCCCTACGGCGAACCGGCTCCCCCTCCGGTGGCCCCCTCTTCGCCGTCGCCGTACGGCGAGCAGCCCCCGCCGTCCGCGGTCCCGCCCGCCGCACCGCCGTACGGCCAGCCGGGTGCCGTGGGTGTGCCCGGCCAGCCGGCCTACGGCGCGCCCAGCTATCCGTCGCCGATGCCCGGGCCGGCCGAGCCCGGCAAGGGGATGGCGATCACCGCGCTGGTGCTGTCGATCCTCGGCTGCACCTGCATCGCCATCCTGGTCGCCATCCCGCTGGCGATCGTGGCGCTCGTCCGCAGCCGCGGCGGCAAGAACGCCGGCAAGGGCATGGCGATCGCCGCGCTGGTCATCAGCGTGGTCTACATCATCGCCTGGGTGGTCGGCGGCTACCTCCTCTACGACTGGGCCAAGGACCTCAAGACCGTCGACGACCTCAAGACCGGTCAGTGCATCACCGCCAAGAACATCTCCAAGACCGATGACTCAGGCATCACGGAGATCAAGGTCGTCAGCTGCTCGACGGCGCACGACGCCGAGGTCCTCGCCACCGGCAACCTGACCATGGCGCAGGCCGACAGCTTCGACAGCAGCGCGTGCGACGACGCGATCATGACCGCCGGCAAGGCCGAGCTCATCGTGCCCCCCTTGACCTACAACGGGTTGGCCGCCGCCGACTCCGAGGCGGGCGACAAGTTCGTCTGCGTGGCCTACAACACCGACGGGTCGAAGCTGACCTCCAGAATCGGGTCCTGAACCAGTGCAGCGGGCCGTCCTGACGGCCGTCGCGGTGGCCCTGGCCGCCGTGGCGGTCGCCGTGGTGCTCGTCGTGCGCCAGGACGACGACCTGGGCAGCGTCTCCGACCTGGAGCGCGGTGACTGCGTCGACGCCGCGCCGTTCCTCTCCGGGCGGCAGCCAGCCCTCGCCGACCTGACCCGCGCCGACTGCGACGACCCGCACGACGCCGAGGTGCTGGTCATGGTCGACCTCGACGAGGACCAGGCCAGGGCCTACCGCCCGGTCGTGCCCGACGCGATCTGCCTCGACGCCCTCGACGGAGCGGCCGACGCCGCGGTCAGCGACGAGCGGCTCCTCGTCGCCGGCGTCGCCGACCGGGCGAAGCCCTCGTCCGGCGACACCCTCGCCTGCTTCGGCTTCGCGGCGGACGGCACCCGGCTGGACGGCCGGGTCAAGCCGCGCTGACCGTCTCGCAGCGCGATTCGCCCGTCGGTCGACCGGTCATGCCTCGCGGCGAGTCGCAGACGGATCGCAGCTGGCGGCCAGGCGACGGGTCCGAGGTCAGCCATCGATCACGTGTCCCGCGACGGCACGATGCCGGTCCGCCCCTGCCAGGTGCCGTGCTCCGACAGGGTCCGGAAGCGGTAGGTCGCGAACTCGTGGTGGAAGTCGCGGCGCGCTCGTTCGGCCATCGCGGCGGCGTGCCGCTCGGGGTCCGGGACGCCCGAGTGGCCGCGGACCATCTCCTCCATCTCGCGCACCGTTCGCCAGACAGAGAACGTCGAGATCGTCCGTGGTGGGCGGACGGCTGCGAGCGCGAGCGTGGTGCCCGGGTGGTCGCGGACGAGTCGCTCGACGGGCTTGCCCCACCGCAGGAAGCGCGGCACCTCACGAAGGCGCATCCGCGCGACCGTGACGGCGACGACCGGCTCGTCCTGTTCCCACTCGCCGGCGCGCGACGGCAGCCCGGGCAGAGCTGCAAGGGTCGACCAGCGGCGCAGGAACTGCAGGCGCACGTGCCAACCCTCGGCGAGGTGACGGCCGAGCGGGCTCTCGCCGAGGAAGCGATCGACGGCGTCCTGGTCGCGCCACTGCGCGAAGACGGCCAGGCGCCGCAGCTGCATCCGGTCCGGAGAGAGCGTCGGCGCTCCCAGCCGCATCACGGCCAGGCTCTCGGCGTGGTCGAGGCCGGGCACGCTGGTCGTCGACGGCGGCCGGAGCAGCGCCCGGGCGCCCACCGAACGGGGGACCTCGGCGAGGTGGAAGGTGTGGACGGTCACGAGGTGCGCTCGAGCTTGTAGTGCAGGCGCACGGCCGACGCGTTCCAGAGGCGCAGCTCGTGGTCGGTGCGGAGCACGCCGTGCGGGTCGACGTACACGCGGAACGTCTCGTGCAGCGGCACCCGCGCGGCGTGGTCGCGGCTGCCGTCGCGCACCACGACGTACGCACCGTCCTGGCCGAACCGCCCGGACGGCGACTCGAGGACCAGTCCCCCGTCGGCGGTGACCGAGGGGCGCAGGAACACCTGCACGTTGCCCGACTCCAGCGGGAACGCGACGTGCACGCTCGGGCGGTCGGCCCCCGGCAGCGTGTACGCCGAGTAGGCGCCGCTGAAGACGACCCGGCCGCTGCTGCGCAGCGTCCGCGCCCACGCCGCCGCGACCTGGGCGCCGTCGCGGTCGCGGATCAGCGTGACCTGGCTGTCCATCCCGTGCGCGACGTCGAGGGGTCGCATCGGGAGCGCGAGCTGCTCGACCCGCTGGCCGAAGAGCCGGGACACCACCTCACCGCCGGGCCAGAACACCGGCGACCACCCGGTCCACACCTCCATCTCCCAGGCGGCGGTGTGCTCGTAGAAGTCGCGGATCGCGGGCCGCAGCCGGGCCGCGTCGAACCCGGGCCCGTCCAGCACCGACATCGACGGCAGCAGCCCGGCGTGCGCGCCGGCAGGGTCCAGCGCGCCGCCGTGGTGGGCCGCCTCGGCCTCCAGCCACTCGTCGCTGACCACCGCCGAGCGGCTCATCGGGGCGCGCAGCCACGACTCACGCCCGTCGAGATCGACCTCCCGGCCCGTGAGTCGCCAGAACTTCCGGGTCCCGAGATCCAGCAGGTGCGACACGGTCGGGAAGTCTGGCACGCCGTCGGCGGCCTACACGGGCGAGAGCGGGAGCAGCTGCCGGCCGGTGGGGCCGATCTGGATCTCGGTGTTCATCTCAGGGCAGACGCCGCAGTCGTAGCAGGGCGTCCAGCGGCAGTCCTCGACCTCGACGTCGGAGCTGCCGTCGGCGACCGCGAGCGCGTCCTCCCAGTCGGCCCAGAGCCAGTCCTTGTCGAGGCCGGAGTCGAGGTGGTCCCACGGGAGCACCTCGTCGTAGTCGCGCTCGCGGAGCGTGTACCAGTCCAGGTCGACGCCGGTGCCGGCCAGCGCGGTCGAGCAGGCCTCGGCCCAGCGGTCGTAGGAGAAGTGCTCGCTCCAGCCGTCGAAGCGGCCACCGTCGCGCCAGACCCGCTCGATGACCGCGCCGACGCGGCGGTCGCCTCGGGAGAGCAGTCCCTCGATGGTGCCGGGCTTGCCGTCGTGGTAGCGGAAGCCGATGGCGCGGCCGTACTTCTTGTCGGCGCGGACCACCTCGCGCAGCTTGCGGAGCCGCTCGTCGGTGGTGTCGTGGTCGAGCTGGGCGGCCCACTGGAACGGCGTGTGCGGCTTGGGCACGAAGCCGCCGATCGAGACCGTGCACTTGATGTCGTTGCGGCCGGACACCTCGCGGCCGGTCGCGATGACGCGCCTCGCGAGGTCGGCGATGGCGAGCACGTCGTCATCGGTCTCGGTCGGCAGACCACACATGAAGTAGAGCTTCACCTGCCGCCAGCCCGAGGAGTACGCCGCGGCGACGGTCCGGATCAGGTCGTCCTCGCTGACCATCTTGTTGATCACCTTGCGCATCCGCTCGGACCCGCCCTCGGGGGCGAAGGTCAGACCGGAGCGGCGGCCGTTGCGGGAGAACTCGTTGGCGAGGTCGATGTTGAAGGCGTCCACGCGGGTGGACGGCAGCGACAGCGAGACGTTGGAGCCGTCGTAGCGGTCGGCGAGCCCCTTCGCGAGCTCACCGATCTCGGTGTGGTCGGCGCTGCTGAGCGAGAGCAGGCCCACCTCCTCGAAGCCGGTCTGGCGGATGCCGTTCTCGACCATGTCGCCGATGGTCTCGAGCGATCGCTCACGCACCGGGCGGGTGATCATCCCGGCCTGGCAGAACCGGCAGCCGCGCGTGCAGCCCCGGAAGATCTCCACCGAGAACCGCTCGTGCACGGTCTCGGCCAGCGGGACCAGCGGCTTGGCCGGGTAGGGCCACGAGTCGAGGTCCATCAGGGTGTGCTTGCGGACCCGGAACGGGATGCCGGGCCGGTTGGGCACGACGGCCTCGATGGTCGCGTCGGCGGCGTAGGCGACGTCGTAGAAGCGCGGGACGTAGACGCCGCCGCTCACCGCGAGCCGGCGCAGCAGCTCGTCGCGGCCTCCCGGCCGGTCCTCGGCCTTCCACTCGCGCACCACCTCGGAGATCGCGAGCACGACCTCCTCGCCGTCGCCGAGCACGGCCGCGTCGAGGAAGTCGGCGATGGGCTCGGGGTTGAACGCCGCGTGCCCGCCCGCGAGCACGATCGGGTGGTCGTCACCACGGTCGGCGGCGTGCAGCGGGATGCCGGCCAGGTCGAGGGCGTTGAGCATGTTGGTGTAGCCGAGCTCGGTGGAGAAGCTCAGCCCGAAGACGTCGAAGTCGCGGACCGGGCGATGGCCGTCCACGGTGAACTGCGGGATCTCGTGCTTCCGCATCACCGCTTCCATGTCCGGCCACACCGAGTAGGTGCGCTCGGCCACGATCCAGTCGCGCTCGTTGAGCACCTCGTAGAGGATCTGCACGCCCTGGTTGGGCAGGCCGACCTCGTAGGCGTCGGGATACATCAGAGCCCAGCGGACGGTCTCGCCCTCCGGCGCCGCGTCCCAGTCCTTCAGGGTGGAGTTGAGCTCGCCTCCGACGTACTGGATCGGCTTCGACACCGTCGGGAGCAGCGGCTCGAGACGGGGGAACAGCGACTGAGGGTCGGTCGCGGTGGCGGGCATGCAGGCACTCCGGGGAACGAGGGCGGGTCAGCTGACCAGAGTACGGCGCGGGCCGACCGAGCGCCGAATGGCGAGGTTCCCTGGTGCGTGGGGCTCAGGCCTGGTCGGCCGGCGCGGTGGTCGCCGTCCCTCCGGCGGCCGCACGCGCGGCTGCCGCCGCGGAGGTCGCGCGCAGCTCCACGCTGGGCATGAGGAGCAGGAGCAGGAAGGCGATCAGCCCGACGCCCGCACCCATGAGGAAGACGACGTCCATCGACGCGGCGAACCCCTGCTTGAACGGGTGGGCCAGGGCCGGCGAGAGCGTCTCGATGAACGACGAGTCGCCCTGCACCTGCTCGGCGGCACCGCTGTTGCCGAGGACTGCGGCATCGGCGGGGCTCGGGTGGGCGACGACCTGCTGGAACGCCTCGGTCTTCGCCGCCTTGTCGAACTCGTCGGCGATGTTGCCGCCCACCGTGCTGAACAGGATGGACAGGAACACCGCCACCCCCACCGTGCCGCCGATCTGGCGGAAGAACGTCGCCGAGCTCGTGGCGACGCCGATCTCGCTCGGCGGCACCGCGCTCTGCATGATCAGCAGCAGCGGCTGCATGCAGTTGCCGAGCCCCACGCCCAGCACGAGCATGAACAGGTCGATGGTCACCAGCGAGGTGTCGGCCGACGTGGTCGAGAGCAGCACCAGGGCGACCACCAGCAGCGCCGACCCGACGCGAGGGAAGACACGGGTCTTGCCGGTCCGGGAGATGAGCTGACCGGAGACGAGGGCGCCGGACATCATCCCGACCACCATCGGCAGCATCAGGAGGCCGGCCTTGGTGGGCGACGCCCCGTGCACGATCTGCATGTAGAGCGGCAGGATCAGGATCCCGCCGAACATCGCGGCCCCGATCGCGATGCTGGCGAAGATGGTCACGGCCGCGGCGCGGATCCGGAACAGCCGCAGCGGGATCAGCGCGGCGTCGCCCATCGCCCGCTCGGCGAAGAAGAACGCCGCGATCCCCAGCCCCCCGACGACGTACGCCGCCAGGGAGCGTCCCGAGCCCCAGCCCCAGTCGCGGCCCTGCTCGGCCACGGTGAGGAGAGGCACGAGCGCGACGACCAGCGCGACGGCGCCCCACCAGTCGATGCGGACCTCCCGCGGCTGGTGGCTCAGGTGGAGCGTGCGGTAGACCACGACGAGCGCGGCGATCCCGACCGGCACGTTGACGAGGAACACCCACCGCCACCCGGTGACGCCCAGGAGCTCCCCCTGGCCGGCGAAGAAGCCGCCCACCACCGGGCCGAGCACGCTCGAGGTCGCGAAGGTGGCCATGAAGTAGCCCGTGTACTTCGCCCGCTCGCGCGGCGACACGATGTCGCCGATGATCGCCAGCACCAGCGTGAACAGCCCGCCGGCGCCGAGCCCCTGGAAGGCGCGGAAGGCGGCGAGCTCGTACATCGTCGTCGCGAACGTGCAGAGGACCGACCCGACGATGAAGACCGAGATCGCGAACATGAACAGCTTCTTGCGGCCGTAGAGGTCGCCGAGCTTGCCGTAGATCGGCGTCGCGATGGTCGAGGTGATCAGGTAGGCGGTGGTGACCCACGCCTGGATGGACAGCCCGTCGAGATCGTCGGCGATGGTGCGGATCGAGGTGCTCACGATGGTCTGGTCGAGCGCGCCCAGGAACATGCCGAGCAGCAGGCCGGTGAGGATCGTCAGGACCTGGGCGTGGGTGTACTCACCCGTCTCAGCCGGGGAGGCGGTGTCGTTGGTTGCCATCGGCAACGAGTCTAGGCGGCACCCCCGCGCTCCGTAGGGTCTCCCCATGAGCGGAGCGAGACGGGGACGGCTCTCGTGGACGGTCGCCGCTCCCCTGGCCGGTCTCGTCGTGCTCGCGGCCTCCTGGGGCCGGCACCCGTCCTCCCCCGTGGCCGCCCTGATCGCGGTGGTCCTCGTCGCCGCCGTCCTGGCCGCGGTCCACCACGCCGAGGTGGTCGCGCACCGCGTCGGCGAGCCGTTCGGGTCCCTCGTCCTCGCGGTCGCGGTCACGGTGATCGAGGTCGGGCTGATCCTCACGCTGATGCTGTCGGCCGGAGGCAAGGACACCTCCGAGCTCGCCCGTGACACGGTCTTCGCCGCCGTGATGATCTCGTGCAACGGGATCGTGGGCCTGGCCCTCCTGGTCGGCGCACTGCGCCACCACCTGGCGAGCTTCAACCCGGAGGGCACCGGCTCCGCCCTGGCCACCGTCATCACGCTGGCCTCGGTGACGCTGGTCCTCCCCCGTTTCACGACCGAGACTCCCGGGGCGGAGTTCTCCGGACCGCAGCTCGCCTTCGCGGCCGTGGTCTCGCTGGCGCTCTATGCGCTGTTCGTCTTCACGCAGACCGTCCGGCACCGCGACTTCTTCCTGCCCGTCGCCGCCGACGACGACCTCGACGGCGACGGTCACGCCGACCCGCCGTCCACTCGCGCCGCGCTCGTCTCTGTCGGTCTGCTCTGCGTGGCCCTGGTCGGCGTCGTGGGCCTGGCCAAGGTCGAGTCGCCGTCGATCGAGTCGGGCGTCTCCGCGCTCGGCTTCCCGGCCGCCTCGGTCGGCGTGGTCATCGCCCTGCTGGTGCTGCTCCCGGAGTCGATCGCGGCGGTCCGCGCCGCCGCTCGCGACAACGCCCAGACCTCGTTCAACCTCGCCTACGGCTCTGCCATCGCCTCGATCGGGCTGACCATCCCGACCCTGGCCGTCGCCACCCTCTTCATCGACGACCCGCTCGCGCTCGGCCTCGAGCCCATGCAGATGGTGCTGCTCGCGATCACCGCGGTCGTGTCGGTGCTGACCGTCGTTCCGGGGCGGTCGAAGCCCCTCCAGGGCGGGGTGCACCTGGTGCTGCTGGCGGCGTTCGTGTTCCTGTCGCTGAAGCCCTAGCCCTCAGCGAAGAGGAACGAGCTCGACCCCGGCCGTCTCGAGCGCCGCCCGTGTCCGGCGTGCGATCTCCACCGCGCCGGCGGTGTCGGAGTGCACGGTCAGCACCTCCGCGCGGACCTCGACCTCGCTGCCGTCGACGGCGAGGACCCGTTCCTCGGTGACCATCCGGACCGCCCGCGCAGCGGCCTCGTCAGGGTCCGTCAGCAGCGCGTCGGGCTCGGTGCGCGGCTGGAGCAGCCCCTCGGCCGTGTAGGCCCGGTCGACGAACGCCTCCGAGACGAGCCGGACGCCGGCCTCCTCGGCCAGCCGCCACACCTCGGTGCCGGCCTGGCACAGCAGCGGCAGGTCCTCGCCGAACTGCCGGGTCGCGTCGACGAGGGCCAGGGCGTGCTCGGGGTCCCTTGCGGCGACGTTGTAGAGCGCACCGTGCGCGCGGACGTAGCCGACCCTGCCGCCGGCGAGCCGCGCGAACGCCTCGAGCGCGCCGAGCTGGTAGAGCAGGTCGTCGGTGAGCTCGGGGGCCGGCACGGCGACGTACCGGCGCCCGAAGCCGTGCAGGTCGCGGTAGCTCACCTGCGCCCCGATGGAGATGCCGTTGGCGACCGAGGTGGCGCAGGTGCGCCGCATGATCCCCGGGTCGCCGGCGTGGAAGCCACAGGCGATGTTGGCGCTCGTGACGAGCTCGAGCAGGGCGTCGTCGTCCCCGAGGCGCCACGGGCCCAGCCCCTCGCCGATGTCGGTCGCCAACACCACCTGCCGCCTGCCCCGCTGCCTGCCCGGCCACCCGTCGAGTATCACGCACGGCTCTGGTGCGCCGCCCGCTCCGCCGGCTGCCAAGGACGACTGCGACCCGCGCCTGAAGGTCCGGCGCAGCTGCTGGAAGCGGGTCGGCGAGGACCGACCAGGGCTCGCGATCCGGTCAGGAATCGAGAAGCGCGACCGGGTCGTCCCTGCCTAGCCTTTCGATCACGGTCGGCGCGAGCCGGCACCACACTCTCGAAGGGGACCACGACATGCCCACCAAGACCGCCGACACCGAGCCCGAGGGGTTCACCGCCGAGGAGCGCGCGGCGATGAAGGCGCGCGCGGCCGAGCTGCGCGCCGAGGGGAAGAAGGGCGCCAAGAAGGCGGACGGCCTGCAGGCCGCCCTCGACAGCATCGCCAAGATGGACGCCACCGATCGTGCGCTCGCCGAGCGGGTCCACGTGGCGGTCACCACGCACGCGCCGCAGCTCGAGCCGAAGACGTGGTACGGCATGCCCGCCTACGCCAACGCGGACGGCAAGGTGGTCATCTTCTTCCAGAACGCCGGCAAGTTCTCCTACCGCTACTCGACGATCGGCTTCCAGGACACCGCCAACCTCGACGACGGCGGCCTCTGGCCGGTCGCGTACGCCGTGACCGACTGGACGCCGGCGGTGGACAAGCGGGTCACAGCGCTGGTGAAGGCCGCCGTGTCCTGAGCGGTCAGCTGCGTTCTGCGCCGGCCAGCAGCGACCGGAACTGCTTGCCGAGCACGCGGGAGCCGACCAGCGGGATGAACGCGCCGACGAGCCGGCCCTTGAGCCCCTTCGGCACCCGGGTCAGTGCGACGTGCACGTCGGTGCCGCCGTCGGCCGGGCTCAGCCGGTAGCGCCAGCTGCTGCCCGGCGCCCAGAGGTTCGAGTCGAGGGTGTCGATGACCACGGTGCCGGCCGCGGCGTCCCAGGAGTAGCGCTCGCGCTCCCACCCCATCCCGTTGCCCTCGGTCACCTCGGCCCAGTCCGGACCCACCTCGTGGACCTTGAAGTGCGCCTCGTCGACGTTCGGCCAGCGCTCCGCCCGACCCGGGCCGAAGTCGGTGAAGAGCTCCAGCACCTCGCTCGGCGACAGGCTCGTGCGGACGGTGAACTGGGTCGACGGCATTGCGGGACGCTACCGCCCGACCAGCACCCGCCGCTCCTCGTACGGCGCGACGTAGGTCCGCGTCTGCGAGCGCACGTGGATGTTCTGCAGGAGACCGACGGCGAGCATGCCCGCGAAGAGCGAGGACCCGCCGTACGACACGAACGGCAGGGGTACGCCGGTCACGGGCATGATCCCGAGGCACATGCCGATGTTCTGGAACGCCTGGAAGCCGAACCAGCAGGCGATGCCCGCGGCGGCGACCCGGCCGAAGACGTCCTCGGCGCGGCGGGCGATGACCAGGGCGCGCCAGATGACCAGGCACAGGAGCGCGATCAGCAGGCCCGCGCCCAGCAGCCCGAGCTCCTCCCCCGCCACCGTGAAGACGAAGTCGGTCTGCTGCTCGGGCACGAAGCCGGAGCGGGTCTGGGAGCCGTGGAAGAGGCCCTGGCCGAGCAGGCCCCCGTTGCCGATCGCGATGCGCGCCTGCTCGACGTTGTAGCCCGCGCCGCGCGGGTCGAGGTCGGGGTTGACGAAGGCCAGGAACCGGTCGACCTGGTAGGCCTTCAGCACGCCGCTGGCCAGTGCCGCGGCCGCGGCCGAGCCGGCAGACAGCAGCACGAGGAAGAGCCAGCGCCGGCGAGCGCCGGAGACGGCGAGGACGCCGAAGACGGTCGCGGCGAGCACGAGCATGGTGCCGAGGTCGGGCTGGAGCAGGATCAGGACGGCGGGCACGCCGGCGATCACCATCATCAGCAGCACGTCGAGCGAGCCGGCCCGGCGCTGCCGTCGCGCCGACGAGCGCTCGGCGAGCACCAGCGCCATGCCGATGACGACCGCGAGCTTCGCGAACTCCGACGGCTGGATCGACAGGCCCAGCACCCGCAGCCACGAGCGCGAGCCGTTGACTGTCGACCCCATGGTCAGGACGAGCACCAGCCCGGAGACCGACAGCAGGTAGACCAGCGGCGCCACGATCCGCACCCAGCGGTGGTCGGCGACGGTCACCCCCAGGAGCAGCACGAGCCCGATGACGATGTTGACCAGCTGCTTGCGCAGGTAGGCCGTCGAGTCGCCGTCGGTCAGGTCCACCCGGTGCGAGGTGGCCGACCACACCAGGAGCGCGGACAGGGCGACCAGCGCGAGGACGGCCAGCATGAGCACCCAGTCGAGGCGACGCAGCGAGAGTGTCACGGTCAGTCCTCCCGGCCCGGAGGCAGGATCGAGCCGTCGCCCATGAAGGTCGGCAGGCCGGCCGGCGGGGTGACGCCCGCGATCGCGGACGCGCCGGGTGAGACGGTCTCCCCGGTGATGCCGTAGAGCGACTCCCAGATCGCGCGGACGGCGGGCCCGGAGGTGCCCGACCCCGTGCCGGCCTGCGACACCATCATCACGACCACGTAGTTCTCGTCGTAGGTCGCGACCCACGACGTCGACTGCTTCCCGTAGACCTCGGCCGAGCCGGTCTTGCCGCGCACGTGCACCCGGTCGAGGGGGAAGTCGGTGAACTTCCAGGCCAGCGTCCCGACCTTCGGCGTCCCCAGCAGCGCGTTGTCGACGTAGTCCAGCGCGGCCTTGGTCGACGGCACGTGACCCGCGACCTTCGGCGGGATCCGCTTGAGCACGGTGCCGTCCGGCGCCACGATCGCCTTCGCCACCCGCGGCTCGTAGAGCGTCCCGCCGTTCGACAGCGCGGCGTAGGCGCGGGCGAGCTGCAGCGGCGTCACGATCGTGTCGCCCTGGCCGATCGCGAAGTTCACCGCGTCGCCGGCCCGGTAGCGGTTGCCGTCGAGGCAGAACTCGTGGGCGAACAGCTGCAGGTAGTCGTTCTTCGCGGAGCCGTCGCGGTCGATCTTGCAGTAGTAGGAGCGCATCGCCTTCCAGTAGGACAGCTTCCAGGCCCGGTCGGCGATCCGCCCGGGCGCCTCCCCCGGCAGGTCCACACCCGTGCGCGATCCGAAGCCGAACGACTTGGCCTCCGAGACCAGCGGGTCCTTCGCGCTCACGTCGGTCTCGTCGGTGCCGTACTGCTGCCAGTACTTCAGCCCCACCCGGTAGAAGAACGTGTCGCACGAGATCTGGAGTGCCTGGTCGAAGCCGATGTAGCCGAACGCCGCCGACTCGTAGTTCTTGAACAGCCGGTTGCCGACCTGCAGCCCGGAGGAGCAGTCCAGGCGGGTCGAGGGCGAGAAGCCGTTGTTGAGCGCGCCGACGGTCATGATCGGCTTCCACGTCGACCCCGGCGCGAACTGGCCCTGGGTCGCCCGCCCGAGCAGGGGCGTCCCCGCCTGCTCGGAGTAGAGCCGCGACAGCTGCTTCTTCGAGATCCCGCCGACCCAGACCGAGGGGTCATAGGTCGGCTGACTGGCCATCGCCACGATCCGGCCGGTCTTCGCCTCCATCACGATCGCGGCACCGGAGTCGGCGACGTAGTTCTTGTGGGTGACGTCGTCGTAGGTCTGTCGGGCGGTCTGGATCGTCGCGGCGAGCTGCTGCTCGACCATCGACTGCACCCGCGCGTCGATCGAGGTCACCAGGGTGTCGCCGGGCTGCGCGGACACCTCGGCCTCGTCGCCGATCACCCGGCCCATCGAGTCGACGGCGACCTGCTGGTAGCCCGGCATCCCGCGCAGCCACGCGTCGTACTCCTTCTCGACGCCGGCCCGGCCGACGACCGAGGCGCCGTTGACCGACTTGTCACCGTCGGCCTTGGCCTGGTCGTACTCCTCGCCGGTGATCGGGCTGAGGTAGCCGAGCAGGTGGGCTGCGTTGATGCCGTACGGCGCCGGGTAGGCGCGCAGGCTCTGCTGCTCGGCGGTGACGCCCGGGAAGTCCTCGGGCTGCTCGAGCACCCGCAGCGCCATCGGCTGGGGCACGTCGACCGCGACCGGCACGGGCTGGAACGGCGAGCCGTTCCAGCAGTCGCCCTGCACGGCCTTGTCCTCGCCACACGTGGTGAGCAGGCGGTGGATCCGTGGCACCGCAACGTCGGTCACCCGCGCCACGCGGTGCAGCAGGGCTCGCTGCTCGGAGTCGGACAGCTTGGCGAGCGTGCCACGGTCGATCGAGACGACCCACGAGGTGCGGTTGGCGACCAGCGGCCGGCCCTCGTCGTCCACGATCAGCCCGCGCTGCGGCTGCACGACGATCTCGCGCACCGACTGGGAGGCCGCCTGCTCGGCGTACTGCTCACCGGTGACGACCTGCAGGTAGTAGAGCCGGACCAGCAGCGTGGCGAACAGCGAGAAGACGAGCGCCTGGATCACCACCAGCCGGAGCCGGCTGCGGTGCTCGCCGGTCGAGCCGGTGGTGCTGCTCATGCCACGACCCGGTCGGGCTCGACCTTCGCGAAGAGTCCGAGCGTGAGGGGTACGACGACGAGCGCGAGCACGACGTCGCAGCACACGGCCACCACCTCGACGCGCAGCAGCTCGCCGACGCCGACCGCCGGGTCGCGCAGCAGCAGCCCGGTGAGCGCGAACGCCGAGGTGCCGACGAAGGACGCCGCGGCGGCCACCGGCAGCCACTGGGTGACTCGCGGGCGTCCCGGGGTCGAGAGCCTGCCGGCGACATACCCGACGACCATCAGGGCCAGCGCCCAGCGCCCGGCGTAGTGGTCCGCCGGAGGCGCGAGGTCGAGCAGCAGCCCGGCCCCGAAGCCCAGCACCAGCCCCTGCTCCGAGCCGTGGGCCAGTCCGGCGGCCACCACGACGAGCAGCACCAGGTCGGGCACCACGCCCTGGACAGCGACGTGGGGGAAGAGCGAGGCCTGCAGCACCAGCGCGACCGAGACGGCGAGCAGCGCGGCCATCGCGCGCGGGAAGGTGAGCAGAGGGCTCATCGCAGGCTCCCGTCCGCCTCGATCACGCCGCGGTCGCTGTCGGTGCCCGACGGCACCACCACCCCGACGACGTCGAGGGCGGAGAAGTCCACGAACGGCTCGATCACGGCCCGCTGGGTGGTCTCGCGGAGGCTGGAGTAGACGGAGTCGACCCGGCCGACCGGCACGCCGGAGACGTAGGGCGCGCCGTCCTGGCTGCCCCACGTCACCACGGTCTCGCCCTCCGCCGGCACGTAGGTCTGGTCGACCAGCTCGAGGTCGAGACGGGCGGTCTGGCCGAGGTCGCCGCGACCGTGCAGGAAGCCGACCTTCATGCTCCGCCCGACCCGGCCGCCCACGGTGGAGTCGGCGTCGACGACCAGCAGCACGGTGGCGGTGGTCGAGGTGACCCGGAGGATCCGGCCGACCAGCCCCTGCCCGTTGACCACCGTCATGTCCGGCTTCAGCCCCGCCCGCCCCCCGGCGTCGATGGTCACCGTCCGCGAGAAGGACTGCGCGGCGCCGATCCCGATCACGCGCGCCGGCACGAGCGCGTAGCCGATCGACTCGGCGGTGGCGGTGAGGTCGTCGTACTCCTGGAGGCGGTTGCGGCCGTAGTCGGTGGTGGCGAGCTCGGACCGGAGCTGGTCGTTCTCGTTCTGCAGCCGGTCGAGGTCGGCGGTGAGGTCGTGCCGGTCGCGCAGCCAGTGCGGAACGGCCGCGACCGGGTCGACCACGGTGCTCACGCCGGACTCCACCGGGCCGTAGACCTCGCCGACCAGCCGCCGGAGCGGGTCCACCGCGGCGCCGTCGTTGACGTGGTCGAGGGTCATCAGGGTCGCGCAGGCGAGCACCAGCGTGACGACCAGCGAGCGGCGCGGCCGCCCGGGCTCGCGCGGCTCGAGGCTGCCGCGACGGTTGAGGCGGTCCGGGGCCGCCGGCCTCGGCGCGCGTCGGCCCGGTCGGGTCAGGAGGTCGGTCATGATGCGGTCACGCCGTCCGGGCCATCCCGCGGCGCTCGTTCACCAGCACCTGCTGGAGCGCGTCGAACTCCTCCACGCAGCGGCCCGCACCCAGCGCGACCGACCGCAACGGGTCCTCGGCGACGTGCACCGGCATCCCGGTCTCGTGCCGCAGCCGCTCGTCGAGGCCGCGGAGGAGGGCGCCACCCCCGGTGAGCACGAGGCCGCGGTCCATGATGTCTCCGGCCAGCTCGGGCGGGGTCTGGTCGAGGGTGACGCGGACGGCGTCGATGATCGCGTGCAGGGGCTCCTCGATCGCGGTGCGGACGTCGGCGCTGGTGAGCGTGACGGTGCGCGGCAGACCGGAGACGAGGTCGCGGCCACGGATCTCGGCCTCGCGGTCGAGGGGGCCGGGGAACGCCGAGCCGAGGATCACCTTGACCTCCTCGGCGGTGGCCTCGCCGAGCAGCAGCGCGTGCTCCTTCTTCATCCAGTTCGTGATGGCGCGGTCGAGCTCGTCACCAGCGGTCCGCACGCTCAGGCTGGTGACGATGCCGCCGAGACTGATCACGGCGACCTCGGTCGTGCCGCCCCCGACGTCGACGACCATGTTGCCGGTCGGCTTGTGCACGGGCAGCCCGGCGCCGATCGCGGCGGCCATCGGCTCCTCGATGACGTAGACCCGCCGCGCGCCCGCCTGGTAGCCCGCCTCCTTCACGGCCCGCTGCTCGACGGTGGTGATCCCGCTCGGCACGCACACGACCATCCGCGGCTTGGCCAGGTAGCGACGCCGGTGCACCAGCGCGATGAAGTGGCGCAGCATCTGCTCGGTCGCCTCGAAGTCGGCGATCACCCCGGACTGGAGAGGCCGGATGGCGGTGATGTCCTCCGGCGTGCGTCCCACCATCTGCTTGGCCTCGTGGCCGACGGCCACCAGCTCACCGGTCTTCTCGTTGACCGCGACCACGCTCGGCTCGTCGACCAGGATGCCCCGGCCGCGCACGTAGACGAGCGTGTTGGCCGTGCCCAGGTCCACGGCCATGTCCCGGCCGACGAAGCCAGCGGAGAGTGCAGTCGCCATCCGTCCTTGTCCTTGCGCGGGGAAGCGTGCGGGGAAGACGAAACCGGCAGGACACGCCGGTCTCGGCACCTCGAGGCTAAGGAAGGACGTCGGCATAGCCCGGCAGGCACGCCGGGGCGGCTGTGACTGATGTGACGCGAGGGGCTCGGCCAACTTGCCCAGCACCGCACGAGGTTCTTGCAATACTCAGCCCGCACCCTCCCGACTCGTCCCTTTCTCCGTAGGAGTCCAGTGAAGACACGTTTCCCCCGCGCTGGCGCGACCCTCGCCGCCGCCGCCCTCGCCACCTCCGCACTCATGGCAACGACGGGCAGCGCCCACGCCGCGGACACCGCCACGATCACGGTCACCGTGGTCGACCAGTTCGGCCAGCCGACGGTCGCCGCGGTCCAGGCCTTCGACCAGACCCTCAACTCGCACTACGACGGCCCGCCCGGCACACCCCCGATCACCAGCACGCACACGTTCACGGGTCTGCCCGCCAGCGGCTACGGTTTCCAGACCATCGGGCCGTGGAGCGGCGTCGAGTGCTTCGGGGTCTCACCGTGCGTCGTGGGGAGTCCCACCACCGTCGTTCCGGTCGTGACCGTCGCCGAGGGCGCTACGGCCAGCTACACCATCCACGTCACCATGCCGACGGCGACCGGCGGCCCGGCGGTCGGAGCCCCGCTGGCCCTCCAGACGTCGCCGGGGTTCGCGCTCCTGCAGAGCCTGGCGGCCTCCCAGACCAATCTCCCGGGCTCCGCCACCCAGCAGTGGGTGCGGGGCTCCGTGGACATCACCGGCGCCACCGGCCTCGGCTACACCACGACGCCTGTCGACGGCGGGCAGCCGGTAGCCGCGCGGCTGACCGCCGCTCCCGGCGTCTCCCTGGTCTTCGCGCAGGCCGGCTACGTCGTGCCGCCGTTCACGACGCGCCCGGTCGCCGTGGCCAAGAACGCGACCAAGACCAAGGTCTCGTTCCGTCACGGTGCCATCAAGGTCAAGGTGAAGGCGGCCCCCGGAGCCGTTCCGGACGGCAAGGTGAAGCTGAAGCTCGGACGTTTCAAGGCCACGGTGAAGCTGAAGAAGGGCAAGGCCACGATGGCCCTCCCCAAGAACCTGCAGCCCGGCACCTACACCCTCAAGGCGAGCTATGCCGGCTCGACGGGCTTCGAGAAGTCCAAGAGCAAGAGGAAGCAGGTCAAGGTCACCTAGCGCCCAGCGCGCGGAGTTCGCAAGTTCAGTCGTGCTCCCAGCGTCGCCAACAAAGCGAGGTGCGTGCTGGGGGTGCGACTTGTGCCGCGAACTTCGTGTGCGGGGCACTTGTGCCCTAGCCGAGCTGCGGGAACCAGATCGCGATCTCGCGCTCGGCGGACTCGTCCGAGTCGGAGCCGTGCACGAGGTTCTCGCGGTTGGACAGCGAGAGGTCGCCCCGGATCGTTCCCGGGGCGGCCTTGCGGCCGTCGGTGGCGCCGTTGAGCGCCCGGACCACCTCGACCGCCTCGTCGCCGTCGAGGACCAGCGAGACGAGCGGCCCGCTGGTCACGAAGTCGCGCAGAGGCGGGTAGAAGTCCCTCTCGACGTGCTCGGCGTAGTGCTGGTCGGCGAGGGCGGCGTCGATGGTGCGGTGCTCCATCGCGACGATCGTGAGCCCCTTCGCCTCGAAGCGGGACAGGATCTCACCCACCAGCCCGCGGCGGACGGTGTCGGGCTTCAGCAGGACCAGCGTGCGTGACATGGGCCAGACCTTAGCCGCGCAGGTCGGCGGCCCTCGCAGCGACGTCGTCGGGGACCTGTGCGGAGGTCAGCGGGTCGCTCTCGAGGTCGTCGGCGACCGTGCGCAGCGGCAGCACGCCCGCCCAGATCCCGGCCTCGACGTCCTCCGGCTCGTCACCGACGCCTTCGGCGCGCAGCTTGAGCGACGCCTCGTGGAGGGGCACCGCGAGCACCGCGGTCGCGACCAGCTCCTTGCGCGTGTGCGGGCGAAGCGTCGCGGCACGTCCGGGCACGATCTGGTCGACCACCAGGTCGAGGGCGCGGGCCCGCTCCTCCTCCGACTCGACCAGTCGCGATGTGCCGATGATGACCGCGCAGCGGTAGTTCATCGAGTGGTGGAACCCCGACCGTGCGAGCACCAGCCCGTCGAGCGAGGTCACGGTCACGCAGACGGTCGAGCCGGGCGCGTGGCGCAACCAGCCGGCGCCGACCGAACCGTGGAGGTAGATCGTCCCGTCCTCGTCCGGGCCCTCGGGGTCGACGCCGAACGCCACCGGGAGCGCCACCGGATGGCCGCCGGCGTCCACGGCGACGTGGGCGATCATCGCCTCGCCCAGGAAGGCCAGGAGCTCCTCCCGGTCGCTGCGGCCGCGCTCGCGGAGCCGGGTGATGCGGGTGCGCTCCGTCGGGGACAGGGGGGCCGGGGAGTGGTCGCTCACTGCTGATCCGCCTCGAGGGCGGCGTACGCCGCGGCACGCTCGCGCTCGATCTTCCGGCCCAGCAGGTAGGCCGTCGCCCAGAGCAGGGCGAAGACACCCCCGAGGAAGAACATCAGGGCGATCACGAAGCCCAGGCCGATGGCGCCGAGCTGCACCAGCCAGCCGAGCGCGTAGGCCCACTCGCTGCGCAGCATGCCGGCGATCAGCAGGCATGCCACCGCCAGGCCGAGCCCCACGGCCAGCGCGACCGCCGTGTCGACGCCGGAGACCTTGATCATCACCGGCGTGGTCAGGCCGAGGGCGATCGCCTCGAGCGAGAGCACCGCCGCGCACATGCCGCGGCGGGGCGACCGCTCGGGAGCCGCCGCGGTCACGCCCGGCTCCGGCGGCGCAGCATCGCCCGGGCCTCACCGACCGTGACGACCGAGCCGGTGATGAGCACGCCACCGGCGCCGATCGAGGAGCCCGACTGGTCCTCGGCCAGCCCGGCGGCCTCGTCGATCGCGTCGGCCAGTCTCGGCTGCACCGTGACGCGGTCCTCGCCGTAGACCTCGATCGCGACGGCCGCGAGCTCGTCCGCCGGCATCGCACGCTCGGTGGAGTTCTGGGTGACCACGACGTGCGAGAGGTGCGGCTCGAACGCCGCCAGCAGCCCCTCGGCGTCCTTGTCCCCCATCACGCCGATCACGCCGATGAGCGGGTCGAGCGTGAACGAGTCATCCAGCGCGTCGGCCACCGCCTCGGCACCGTGCGGGTTGTGCGCGGCATCGAGCAGGATCGTCGGGCCGGTCCGCACGATCTCGAGCCGGCCCGGAGAGCTCACCTGCGCGAACGCCGCCCGCACGAGCTCGTCGTCGAGCCTCTCGGTGCCGCCCACGAAGGCCTCGACGGCGGCGAGCGCGAGCGCGGCGTTCTGGGCCTGGTGGGCCCCGTAGAGCGGCAGGAACAGCTCGTCGTAGCGCGCGCGCAGCCCCTGCAGCGTCACCACCTGGCCGCCCACCGCCGGCACCCGGGCCACCACACCGAAGTCCATGCCCTCGCGCAGCACGCTGGCGCCGACCTCCGCCGCCCGCGCGAGCAGCACCTCGGCCACGTCGGGCTGCTGCTCGGCCAGCACCGCCACGGCTCCCGGCTTGATGATCCCGGCCTTCTCGACCGCGATCTCCGCGGGCGAGTCGCCGAGGTAGCGGCTGTGGTCGACCGCGATCGGCAGCACGACCGCCACCGCGCCGTCGGCGACGTTGGTGGCGTCCCACGACCCGCCCATGCCGACCTCGACCACCGCCACGTCGACCGGAGCCTCCGCGAACCGCGCGTAGGCCATCGCGACGACCGTCTCGAAGAACGACAGCGGGTGCGACTCCTCGGCATCCACGATCCCGATGTAGGGCGCCACGTCGTTGAACGCCGCCACGAACTCCTCATCGCTCAGCGGCTCGCCGTCGACCGAGATCCGCTCGCTCATCCGCTCGACGTGCGGGCTGGTGAACCGCCCGGTGCGCAGGTCGAGCGCGCGCAGCAGGGTGTCGATCATCCGCGAGGTCGAGGTCTTGCCGTTGGTGCCTGTCAGGTGGATCAGCGGGTAGCCGGCCTGCGGGTTGCCGAGCACGTCGAGGAAGGCGGTGATGCGGTCCAGCGACGGCTCGAGCTTGGTCTCGGGCCAGCGCGACAGCAGCGCGTCCTCGGCCTCCTCGTAGGTCTCGGCGAGGCGCGGGGTGGCAGGGGTGTCAGGCAGGTCGGTCATGAGATGGCCAGCCTATGTGGGTGGCGCCGTGCCCGGTGGCCGAGGAGGTCGTTCTGCGACCGTCTCGAAACCCGGGCCAACGGATCTAGAACGTGTTCTAGATCGCGGCTAGGTTCTCTGCATGCAGACCAGAGCCGCCGTCGTCGAGGGTCAGGGCCAGCCGTTCACGATGGGCGAGGTGGAGCTCGAGGCACCCCGTGACGACGAGGTGCTGGTGCGGATGGTCGCCACCGGGCTGTGCCACACCGACATCACCATGGGGTCGTTCCTGCCCGCGGAGATGTTCCCCAACGTCTTCGGGCACGAGGGCGCGGGCGTCGTCGAGGAGGTCGGTCACGGCGTGAAGGGGCTCGAGCCCGGCGACCACGTCGTGATGAGCTTCCGCTCCTGCCGCGACTGCGCGAAGTGCCGGGCCGGCCTCGTGGGCTACTGCGACCAGACGCTGCTGCTCAACTACATGGGCATGCGGATGGACGGCTCGATGCCGATCTCGCGAGACGGCGGCCCGGTCTTCGGCAGCTTCTTCGGCCAGTCGAGCCTGGCCGCGCACTCGCTCGCCTACGCCGACAACTGCGTGAAGGTCGACCCGGAGCTCGACCTGACCCTCGTGGCGCCGTACGGCTGCGGGTTCCAGACAGGGGCGGGCACGGTGCTCAACGTCATCAAGCCGGCGAAGGACGACAGCCTGGTCGTCTACGGCGTGGGCGCGGTCGGACTCGCCGCGATCGCCGCAGCTGCGGCCGAGGGCGTCGAGTCGATCACTGCCGTCGACCCGCTGCAGAGCCGGCGGGCCGTGGCCGAGCGGTTCGGCGCCACCACGGTGGATCCTGGAGACCTCGGCGAGCAGACCGTCGTCGACCGGGTCAAGGAGCTCACCGGCGGCGGGGCGTCGTACGCCATCGACACCACGGCGATCCCGCAGGTCGTCAAGCAGGCGCAGCAGTCGCTCGCACCGCGCGGCACCCTGGTCGCGCTCGGGCTGGGCGCCGAGGAGTACGCGCTGGACGCCATCGACCTGCTCCAGGGCGGCAAGACCGTGACCTCCTCCATCGAGGGCGACTCCGACCCGCAGGAGATGGTGCCGCGGCTGCTCGGGATGCGCGCCGCCGGCAACTTCCCGATGGACGAGCTGGTGACGACCTACCCGGCCGACCAGATCAACCAGGCGGTCGCCGACGTGACCAGCGGCGCGGTGGTCAAGCCCGTGCTCGTGTGGTGACCGACCGGCCGATGACCAGGTTCGCCATGTCCACGACCGGCACGTAGCCGATCGCGGCGTAGATCTTGTTCGAGGTCGGGTTCGCCTGGTCGGTGAAGAGGCAGACCCGCGTGCCGGTGTCGCGCAGCAGCCGCGAGACGTGGGCGGTGAGCACGCTGGCGTAGCCGTGCCCGCGCTTCGCGCCCGGCGTGTAGACCGGCCCGACCCGGGCCACACCGAAGCTCGGTGCGTTGAACCCCACGAGGCTGACCGGCGCGCCCAGCCCGTCCTCCCAGAGCCAGATCCGGCCCTCGGCGATGCGCCGGGCGATGTCCGTCTCGTCGAACTGCTCCCGCTCGGCGTCCGGGGCCAGCCGGCCGGCCTGCTCGGCCGCGTCGGCGTGGAACGCGCGGAACCACGCCAGGGCCAGCTGCGCGTCCGCGGGTACGGCGACCCGGGGCCGGCCGTCGGGTGCCACCCGCGGCTCGACCAGCTTGTGGAGCACGTGCAGGCGGGTGTGCTCGTGCACCCACGCCCTGCGCCCGGTGCGCCTGGCCAGCTCGGCGGCGAGCGTCCGCGCGGCCGGCAGCGCGCCGTTCAGCCCCGCCACCTCCTCGCCGCGCTCGACGAGGGCGGTGGCCACCTGCCGCGCCGCGGCCTCGGGCATCGGCAGCACGTAGAGCGGGTAGGGCGCGAACGGCGCGGTTCGCATCGCGACCCCGACGGGCTCGCCGCTCGACTCGTCCGTGACCGTCAGCCACCAGCGGGGGTGCGCCGGCGCCGGGTCGCCCGCCTCGATCTCGCCCACGGCCCGCGCGGTCACGGTGGCGACCACCGTGCTGAGCACCGGGTCGGCCTCCAGCAGACCCCCGGCGCTGAGCAGGAAGGCGCGTGGGTCCTCGGTGAACTCGAGCGCGAACCTCACCTGAGCGACGTTAGCGCCCCGGGTCCGACGGGTCAGGGGCGCTGCGCCACCTTCCAGACGGCCTCACGGGAGATCCCCGAGCCGGTGACCAGCCGGGCCCGGACGCCGGCGTGCTGCGGCGGGCCGAACCGGTAGGCGTACGTCACGTCGGCGAACCGGCCGAGCAGGGCCTCGACCGACAGCACCCGGTGGCTGTGGGGCTGGAGCTCCCAGCCCTCCTCCGCCGACTCGCCGGCCGAGCCGTCGTCCCGGAGCAGCTCGACGACCAGGGTCGCGGTGTCGCCGTCCGATCGGTCGTGGGCGACGTGCACGTCGAGCCCGTTGAGCCCCTCGTCGACGAACCAGACCGCGGTCGGCTGCAGGGTCGGCGCGAGGGCGAGCGCGGCCGGCTTCGGCCGGCCGTCGTGGCCGAGCAGCCCCCAGCCGGCTCCGGGCACGACGTCGCGGAGCCAGAGCACGATGCCGCCACCGCAGCCGGAGTCCGGACGCCGCCACTCACCGAACACGTCCGCCATCACCTCGCCGGTGACCCGCTGGGCGTCGGCCTCGGTCGCGTCCGCGCCGTAGCGCTGGCGCAGGTAGTGCTCGCGCACGTCGGCGAAGTCCCAGTCGGCGCCGTTGTCCTGCGGCACGCCCCCGGGGACCACCGGATCGGGAAGGTTGCTGAACGCCAGGCACTCGGCGGCGAACCCGACCCGGCTGTGCCGGACGTCGGGTAGGTCGCGGAGGTAGGCGCCGACGCCGAAGTACTGCGCGATCCCGACGTCCACCCGGATCACCGGGTCTCCGCCGGACGGCGAGGAGTCGACCCACACCGCGTCGAGGCCGGACTCCGCGACGACCGGGCCCACGAGCGCGGCCAGCTCGCCGGCGTACCCGGTCGACGGGCTCACGCCGAACATCGCCGCCTGCTGCTCGTGCTCGGCCGAGCCGCACACCACCACCGTGGACGGGTGCTGCGCGAGCCGCGCGCACTGGTCGGCCACCTCGGCGGTGATGGTCTCGGCGAACTCCTCGTCGGCCAGCGGGTAGTCGAAGGTCGCGAACATCAGGTCCTGCCAGACCAGCAGGCCGAGCTCGTCGCAGCGGGCGTGGAACTCGTCGGACTCGTAGGCCGCGATGCCCGGCACGCGCACCATGTTCAGCCCCAGGCCGACCGCCTCGTCGAGCGCAGACGGGTCGCCGGGGGTCCACACGGCGCCACGACAGAAGACCCGCACGCCGTTGACCCACAGGTCGAGGGAGCCGTTGGTGGAGCGGTTGTCGATGGTCCGGAACCCGACCCGGCCGACCACCTCGCCGTCGATCTCCACGTCGTGCAGGCGGGGTGTGCCGTGGGTGTGCGGCCACCAGAGCTCGGCGTCGGGGAACTCGACCCGTGTCCCGCCGACGTCGACCACGCCGGTCGTTCCCTCGAGCCACGCCCTCAGCCGAGGGTTCACGTCCGGGCCGGTGACCAGCGTGACCGGCCGGTGCGGCCCCACCAGCGGCGGACCGGGCGAGAAGCCGGGTGCCCTGCCGAGCAGCTGGGTCCGCACCCAGCGCAGCCGGGGGTCCTCGACGAGCATGGTCCGCCAGCGCTGGCGCGGCCTGCTGGGCAGGCTGTCGAGCAGCTCGGTGAGCGGGTGCACGACGATGCGGACCTCGTGGTCGCCGGCTGCGATGTCGACGGCCTGCCGCTCGAACATGGAGCGTCCCGAGGCCACCGCGGTGCCGTCGACCAGCAGCTCCCAGACCGTGGCGATGCCCCCGATCTCCAGGACTCCCGGTGCGTCAGCGGTGCAGTGCGCGACGAACTCGTGGGTGACCGCATCGGCGTCCGGCCCCGGCTCGGGCGTCAGTCGCTCGAACTCCAGCACCGTGCGCACGGCTTCAGGCCCCCATCAGATCCGGCAGAGGGAGTCGAGCTCCGTGACGGCGGCGTCGTAGGCCTCGGCCATCGGCGCGACCACGCCGGCCACGTCGAAGGCGCGCTGCCGCGCCAGCCGGAAAAGCAGCATCTTGGAGCCGCCCACCACGTCGTCGAGCCGGGCGGCGGCCTTCTCGCCATTCTCGGCGAACAGCCACCGCACGTGGCCGGCCAGCAGCTCCATCGAGGCGCCCACCATCCGCGGGTTGTGGAACGCGTAGGCGTTGTAGTCGGCCGTCGAGCCCTCGATGAGCGCGGGGAGGTCGGTCCCGAGCTGGGCGGAGAAGCGGACGAACGGGTTCTCGGCCGGACGGCGCGCCAGGTAGCCGGCGAGCAGCTCGCGGGCGACCGCCTTGAGCGAGTCGCCGGTCGGGACCGGGCCGGCGCCGAGGCGGAGCAGCTCGACGTAGGTCGGCAGGTGCCCGTCGCCGGAGTACGTCGCGAACAGCTTGTCGTAGTCCTCGCCGGAGAGCTCGTGGTAGCCGGTGTTGTGGAAGTAGCGCAGCACCCTGGCGTCCTCGTCGATCGACTCCGCGATGATCGTCGACTTCACGTGGTCGGTGCGATAGGCCGTGGCGGCGACGTCGGGGAGGTAGAACGAGTCGACCTCGGGCATCACCGTCTGGCCCGCGGCGAGCCGGGTGGCGATCAGCGTCGGGAAGCCGCGGTAGGGCTGCACCTCGTGCAGGTCGACGCCGTAGAGGCGGAAGAGGTCATCGGGGCTCGGCTTGAAGAACGTCCACTGGTCGAGCTCGAAGTCGGCGGCGACCGCACCGCCCATCATCGCGTGTGCCTCGAGGCCCGCCGCATGCACCAGCTCGACGAGGCAGTCGACGTAGCAGTTGGTCTCGGAGTAGGTCCGCTCGTCACTGTGGATCGGGTGTGCGGCGTAGGACGACGGGTCGAGGTCGAGGAGGCTGATCAGCCGGCTCATCGTTCTGCCTTCGGAGTCAGGTGGCGGTCGAGGTGGCGGTCGAGGTGGCGGTCGAGGAACGCCGTGGCGAGGTCGTAGCCGGCCAGCTGGGCGGGCCGCGACAGGAGCGAGTGGTCGAGCACCGGGTCGGCGGCGAAGTCGAACCTGGGGCTGCGCCTCATCCACCAGAGCAGCGGTCGCAGCGCGTAGACCTCGGTGAAGTGCTGGGCGTCGTCGGGGCAGGCGATGACCTGGACGGCGGTCCCCCGGCGCTGCACCCTCCGGAGCACGAGGAGCGGCGCGTGCCAGAGGGCGAACTCGCGGTAGATCCGCCACAGCCCCCCGGCCAGGATCCGGCGCCGGGCCGCGAGCCGTGCGAACGGCCTGTTGGGCAGCATCGCGGCCCTCCGGCGGTCGGTGTAGACGGGCGAGCCCTTGGCGGCCGGGTAGAGCGTCAGGCGCGGGTTGATCGCGAAGACCGCGTCGACGTGCTCCCACATCGCGACCTCGAACGCCGAGTAGGACCCCGAGCAGAGGCCGACGATGCCGACCTGGGCACCGTCGCCGGCGAGCTCGGTGACGACATGGCGCATGTCGTCGATCCACTCCGGAGCGAAGGCCCGGTCGTCCACGCCGCCCGGCCGGGTGGGGCTGTCGCCCACACCGCTCTGGTCGATGCGGATCACGCGGTAGCCCGAGGCGGCCCAGCGCCGGGCCCACTCGACCCATCGGCGGCCGGGGCCGATGTGGTGCTCGGCGGCCACGTTGACGAGGACCACCCACGGCACCGGGCCGGTCCGGTCGGTGCGGTCGGCGAGGTCGGTCGGCTCGTCGATCAGCCCGACGACGCCGTCGGGGCCGAGCCGGGTGATGCGCTCCAGCACGGGTGCGGACCCGTCGGCGCCCGAGCCGACCAGCACCGCCTGGTCGGCGTCCGGCGCCTTGACGGGCACGGCGGGTTGGTCGTCGACGCCCGCGACCAGCCACGCCACCACCTGGCGCAGGGCGCCCTCGGGCACGACGCTCAGCTCGGGCGGCACGTCGAGGAGCTGTCCCTGGCCGGCGGCCGCGGCCTGCTCCAGCCGTTCGTGTCCGAGCCGCTCCACGATCCCGGGAGGGACCGGTCGGTCGACGCGGGTCAGCAGCAGCACCCGGTCGGCGAGCTGCCGGTCGGCAGGGAGCTTGGCGAGGTCGACGGCGCGCAGCCCCGAGGCGGTCTCCGCGTCGTACTGGAAGCCCGGCGTGTGGCGCAGCCCGTCGTCGGGCCTGTCGAGGGCGGTCTCGCCGAAGCCGTAGAGCGCCTCGCCCTCGCGCAGGAAGGTGCGGCCGGACAGGCAGGGGTCCCAGCAGACGAGGGAGGCGTACGGCGAGGAGGCGGCGGCCTGCGCCGCGGCGAGGGTCGCGCCGAGCCGCATGCCGACCGTCGCCACGCTGGGGGCGCCGAGGTCGAGGAGGTACTGGCGAGCCGCCTCGATGCTGGCCAGCCAGGCGGCCACCCGGTCGGGCTCGTCCTGCAGCCCGGCGGAGTCACCGGTGCCGTCGTAGTCGAAGCGGAGGGCGACGATGCCGGCCGCGGCGAGCTCCTCGGCCAGCCGCCGGAAGGTGCGGTGCGCGGCGCGCCCCTCCTCCCCCATCGGCGGGCAGAGGATCGCGCCGCCCCGGGCCGCGCCGCCTGCCGGCCGCGACACCCAGCCGTAGAGCGGACGCGACTCGGGCCCGAACCACACCTGGGTGTGCTCGGGCGCCTCGGGTGTCGTCGGTTCCCCCATGCTCTGGTCGGTTGCGCTACAGCCCCAGCGCGGACCGCACCCCCTCCGGCCAGGCGTCGAGGTCGGTGCCGTGCGTCGCGAAGAGGGCCAGGGTGATGCGGTCGAGCCCGAAGCCGATGCAGGCGCTGTGCGCCGAGGTGCCGTCGGCCAGGTGCAGCTCGAAGGAGTGTCCGAAGTGGTCCTCGTGGTAGTTGGAGGAGCCGATCGCCGTGCCGCGCACCTCGGTGAGGTCGACGACCATCTCGTACTTGAGCGAAGCGTTGATCTGGTTGGCGGCCAGCATCTTGCCGACCCGGCCGAAGAACGGGTCGTTGGCCGCCTCGGAGCGGACCGGCAGCCCGAGCTCGGTGAGCGCGGCCAGCCCCCGCTCGAGCCACTCGTCGCGATGCGCGAGCGACTGCTCCGGCGTACCGATCCTCACGAACTCATAGATCCGGAAGATCTGCATCCGCGCCGGGTCGAGGCTCGGCTCGTGTCGGAACGACCAGCCGCTGCACTCCTCGTCGAGCCCGTCGGCCGGTACGTCGTGGGGCAGGTTGCCGTAGAGCGGGTGGCACACCGACGACGGCAGCACCACCTCGGCCGGCGTGAGGTGGGTCGTCCAGTCGCCGCCCGACTCGAGCACCTCGAGGAGTGCGCGATGCTCCTTGTCGCCGCCGGTGAAGACGTCGATCGAGCCGACCAGGTCTGGGAAGGACCGGACGTAGTCGGTCTTGAGGAACTCCTCGCGCGGCATGATCGGCGGGAACCACCGCTGCGGGGCATGGGTCGCGACCCGTTTGCTCATCACGTGCGACTCGACCCCGCGCAGCACCTGCTCCCAGGCGTAGGAGCGGTGGTGGACGCCGTCCACCGCCGTGAGGTGGAGGACCCCGCCGTCGACCAGCGCCTGGCGCAGGTCGTCGGGGGTGGCGTACGGCGCGGGCGCGCGCTCCACCTGGGGGTCGGTCACTCAGACCTCCCGCTGCATCAGGGCCAGCTGGGCGGTGTTGCCGGCGATGCGGTCGTTGTTGACCATCACCGCGGCACCATGGGCGTCGCGGAGGATCCGGCCCAGCGAGTACTCCGAGTCCTCGCGGTAGCCCTGGATGCCGCAGATCAGCATCGCCTGGTTGACCACGTCGACCACCTCGGTGGAGGCCGAGATCTTGAGGGTGTTGATCGCGACCATGAAGTCGACCGCGCTCGTCGCGTCGGGGTCGTCCTTGATGGCGAGGTAGCGGGTCATCAGCGAGTCCACGGTCGCCGCGAACTCCTGGCGGGTGACCATCAGCGCGGCCAGCCGGATGGCACCGGGCGGCGTGGTGCCGGGGTCCTTGCGGGCCGCCTTCTGGACGAACCGCTGGGCCCGCCACGAGGCCTCCTCGGCCAGGCCGAGCCACAGCGAGGACCACAGCAGGTGCGCGGTCGGCAGCATCGTCTGGGCCGAGATGTCGCCGAACGGGTCGTCGAGGATGAGGGCGGCATCACCGGTGGCCGTCAGCGTGAAGCCGAGGGAGCAGGTGCCCCGGAAGCCGAGCGTGTCCCAGCCGCTGAGCGGCTCGAGCGTGACCGCGTTGCTCTCGCAGACCGCCAGCACCTGGTCGCTGGGCGGGCTGTCGGCGTCGCGCCGGGCGGTCGTGAAGATCGCGTCGGCGTACTGCCCGTAGGAGATGACCGGCGCCTGCTTGTTCAGGGTGAAGGTCCCGGCGCCGTCAGCAGGGTCGCGCTCCACGAAGCAGGTGGAGTTGCGGGTGTTGCCGCCGATGCCGATCTCGGTGGTGGCAGACGCCAGCAGCAGCTGCTCGGCGGCGACCCGCCGGGCGTAGTCGCGCAGCCGCTCCGAGCGGCCGTGCCGGACCAGGCAGGCCACCTGGATGTGGTGCATCGCGAGGATCATCGCCGAGGATGCGCAGTAGCGGCCGACCGTGCGGACCACCGCCGCGGCGGTGCGCAGGTCGTGGCCCAGGCCGCCGAGCTCGACAGGGACCAGCGCCCCGAGCAGTCCCTCGGCGCGGAAGGCGTCGATGGTCTCCTTGGGGAACCGCGCCTGGAGGTCGACGTCGGCCGCGTGGATGGCCGCGACCTCGCGGCCGAGCTTGTGGGCGAGGGCGGTCGCCTCCTCCACGGACCCGCTGGTGGGCATGGTCGGGGCGTCCATCAGGCACTCGCCACCGATGCGTCGTCGACGCCGAGCTCGCCCAGCGCGTCACGGATGTTGGCGATGGAGGCGAAGGTGCTCTTCTTGAGCATCTGCTGGGAGAACTCGAGGTCCCACTGGTCCTCGCACGCCAGCATCACCGTGACCGACGCGTGCGAGGTCATGCCCGCGCCGTAGAGGTCGTCGGTGTCGGACAGGGAGGCGACGTCGACGCCCAGCCGGGCGTGCTCCGTGAGGAGCCCGCGGATGGTGTCGGTCACTGACTGCGTCATGCTCGTTTGTCTCTCAGTTCGGTGGGGAGGTCGGTGGGGTTTCGGCGGGGGGTTCGGCGGGGAGCTCGGTGATGGCGACGGCGACCGCGAGGGCGTGGTCCCCGGAGTGGCTCAGGCTGACGTCGATCGTGCCCACGCCCGCGTCCTCGGCCAGGGCGGCAGCGTGTCCTGACAGGCGTACCACGGGCCGGCCGCCCGCGTGGGTGATCTCGACCTCGCGCGGGTCGACGCCGTCGGCGGTGCCGATCAGCTTGAGCACCGCCTCCTTGGCGGCGAACCTGGCGGCGAGCGACGCGGCGCCCCCCACGCGGCCGGCTTCCTGCTCGGCGGGGGTGTAGACGCGGTCGAGGTAGCGGTCGCCGAAGTCGCGGATCGCGTCCGTGACGTCGTCGATCCGCTGCAGGTCGCACCCCGTTCGAGCCCGGGGCGCAGTGGTGGATGCCCGCATGGGTGGTCCAACCCCCGATCTGTCGCACCCCATGATGCGCGTTGGAAATGCTAACGGTGCAGGTCACCCCTCATGTCGTTTTCGGCAGAGGCGCGCTGACACCTAGGATTTCGGGCATGACCGAGACCCAGCAGGACCAGGCTCAGGAGACGTCGACGGCCCCCCGCGCCGTCGTCGTACCCGACAAGCCTGCTCTGGAGGGGCTCGAGGAGAAGTGGGTGGAGCGCTGGCGGAACGACCAGACCTACGCCTTCGACCGCACCCAGCCGCGCGAGAACGTCTACGCGATCGACACGCCGCCGCCCACGGTGAGCGGGTCGCTGCACGTGGGCCACGTCTTCTCCTACACCCACACCGACCTCGTGGCCCGCTTCCAGCGGATGCGTGGCAAGGCGGTGTTCTATCCCATGGGCTGGGACGACAACGGCCTGCCGACCGAGCGGCGGGTGCAGAACTACTTCGGCGTCCGCTGCGACCCGTCACTGCCCTACCAGGCCGACTTCGCTCCGCCCGAGCCAGCCACATCGAAGGGCAAGGACGCCAAGCACCAGGTCCCCATCAGCCGACCCAACTTCGTCGAGCTGTGCGAGCGGCTGGCGGAGGAGGACGAGCAGGTCTTCGAGCAGCTCTGGCGCCAGCTCGGCCTCTCGGTCGACTGGAACCACACCTACACGACCGCGGGCAGCCACGCCCGGCAGACCAGCCAGCGGGCGTTCCTGCGCAACTTCGCGCGGGGCGAGGCCTACCTCGCAGAGGCGCCGACGGTCTGGGACGTCACCGACCGCACCGCGGTCGCGCAGGCCGAGATCGAGGCCCGCGAGTACCCCGGTGCCTACCACCGGGTGGCCTACCACCGTCCCGACGGGTCTGCGGTCCACGTCGAGACGACGCGTCCCGAGCTGATCCCGTCCGCCGTCGCCCTGATCGCCCACCCCGACGACGAGCGCTACCAGGCGCTGTTCGGCACCACGGTCACCTCACCGGTGTTCGGCGTCGAGATCCCCGTCGTCGCGCACCACCTCGCCGAGATCGACAAGGGCGCCGGCATCGCGATGTGCTGCACCTTCGGTGACCTCACCGACGTCACCTGGTGGCGCGAGCTCGACCTGCCGGTCCGCACCGTGATCGGCCGCGACGGCCGCTTCGCCCGCGAGACGCCGGCGTGGCTGTCCTCCGACCCCGGCGCGGAGGGAGCCTACGAGCGGCTGGCGGGCAAGACCGTGTTCTCCGCCCGCGAGGAGATGGTCGCGATGCTGCGCGAGAGCGGCGACCTGGACGGCGAGCCGACCCCGACGACCAGGATGGCGAACTTCTACGAGCGGGGCGACAAGCCGCTCGAGATCGTGGCGACCCGGCAGTGGTACATCCGCAACGGCGGCCGCGACGAGGCCGTTCGTGCCGAGATGCTGGAGCACGGGTCCGACATCACCTGGCTGCCGCCGCACATGAAGATCCGCTACGACAACTGGGTCTCGGGACTCACCGGCGACTGGCTGATCTCACGTCAGCGGTTCTTCGGCATCCCGTTCCCCGTCTGGTATCCGCTCGACAGCGAGGGCGAGCCAGACCACGCCCACCCGCTGATGCCTACCGAGGCGGAGCTGCCGGTCGACCCGTCGACCGATGCCCCGCGCGGCTACACCGAGGACCAGCGGGGCAAGCCGCAGGGCTTCCTGGGCGACCCCGACGTGATGGACACCTGGGCGACGTCCTCGCTGACCCCACAGATCGCGGGCGGCTGGGAGACCGACCCCGACCTGTTCGCCCGGGTCTTCCCGATGGACCTCTGCACCCAGGCCCACGAGATCATCCGCACCTGGCTGTTCTCCCGCGTGGTCCGGGCGCACTACGAGAACCACGCCACCCCCTGGACGCACGCGATGCTGTCCGGCTGGATCCTCGACCCCGACCGCAAGAAGATGTCGAAGTCCAAGGGCAACGTGGTCGTTCCCACCGAGATCCTGGACAAGTACGGCGCCGACGCGGTCCGCTGGCGGGCCGCCGCGGTCCGGCCCGGCATGGACTCGCCGTTCGACGAGACCCAGATGAAGGTCGGCCGCCGGCTGGCGATGAAGGTGCTCAACGCCTCCAAGTTCGTCCTGGGCAACGTCGGCGCCACCGAGCTCAACGCCTTCCAGGTCTCCGAGCCGGTCGACTGCGCCCTCCTCGGCCGGCTCGCCAACGTCGTCACCACCGCGACCGAGGCCTTCGAGGCCTACGACTACACCGGCGCCCTCGAGACGACCGAGCGCTTCTTCTGGGAGTTCTGCGACGACTACCTCGAGCTGGTCAAGGAGCGGGCCTACGACGCCCATGACGGTGACCCGGGCGGCCCCTCGACCCTCTCGGCCCGCGCCACGCTGGCGATCGCCCTGCAGGTCCAGCTCCGGCTGCTCGCGCCGTTCCTCCCCTACGTCACCGAGGAGGTCTGGTCGTGGTGGCAGGAGGGCTCGATCCACCTGGCGTCCTGGCCGACCGAGGCCGACCTCGGCGCCGCGGCCGCCGCGGACCCGGCGACCCTCGACGCCGTGGCCGCCGCGCTGATCGGGATCCGCGGCGCCAAGTCGCAGGCCAAGGTGTCGATGCGCCACGAGCTCACCGAGGTCCGCATCAGCGGCCCCGAGTCGCTGGTCCGAGCCGCCGAGCTCGCCGCCGACGACCTGCGCAGGACCGGCCGGGTCACCGGTGAGCTCGAGTTCACCGTCGACGAGTCGGCCACCCAGCTGTCCGTCGACGCGGAGCTCGCGCCGGTCGTCGAAGGCTGAGGGCCACAGCGTCCGACACGTACGCCGGCACAGGGCTCCTTCCCGCCCAGACCTGGGTGGTTCCACGTACTCGCCCGGCGTCGTGCGCGCACAGGCTGGTGGTCGTCCACACGACAACCACCACAGAGGAGTGCGAGATGACGCTGTTCATGGACATCCACGAGAAGGTCGAGGGGCTCACGGCAGAGGCCGTGGCCGGCGCCCACAAGGCCGACCTCGAGACCCAGGGCGCCTACGGCGTCGACTACCAGCAGTACTGGTTCGACGAGGCCTCCGGCAAGGTGTTCTGTCTGGTCGACGCGCCCGACGCCGAGACCGCCAGCCGGGTGCACCGGGAGGCGCACGGCCTCGTGGCCGACCACCTGATCCCGGTGCGGGAAGGCCACTGATCCCCGCCGCTCGCGGCACTGCCGCCGACCCCGTTCGCGGCCCATACTGACTGACATGACTTCCGCGATCGGGGTCGAAGGCGGCCGCTCGGCCAGCCGACTCCTTGTCGGGCGCGACGAGGAGCTGGCCCGGCTCGACGCGCTCGTCGACGAGATCGTCGCCGGCCACCGGCTGGGTACGGTCCTGGTCGAGGGTCCGGCGGGCATCGGCAAGACCCGCGTCGTCCACGAGCTGGGCGCGCGGTTGGCGGCCCGCGGCATCGACCTCGTCGTCGGCCACTGCGTCGCGCAGGGCGAGCAGATGCTGCCCTACGCGCCGGTCATGGAGCTGCTGGCCGAGCTCGTACGCCGCGAGGGCGCTTCTGCCGTCCTGCGGGCGGCCGGTCCCGCCGGCCCGGAGCTCGGGCGGCTGGTGCCGGCGCTCGGTGTCGCCGACGTACCCGGGGTCGACAGTGCCCGCTCGCCCCGGCTCTTCCAAGCCGTCTCCGCGCTCCTGCAGAACCTCAGCTTCCGGCGGCCGCTCGTGGTCGTGGTCGAGGACGTGCACTGGGCCGACACGTCGACCCGCGAGCTGCTCGCGCTGCTGGCTCGCCAGCAGCCGGGTGACGTCGTGCTGCTCCTCACGCTGCGCACCGACGAGTCGCCCGTCCCGGCGGGGCTGACCCGCTACCTCGCCGAGGTCGTACGTCGTGGTGACCATCGCATCGCGCTCGAGCCGCTCAGCCGCGAGCAGCAGGCCCGCCAGATCAGCGACATCCTCGGCGTGCCGCCGCACCGCCGGCTCCTCGACGTTGTCTACGACCGCGCCGAGGGCAACCCGTTCTTCGCCGAGGAGGTGCTGGCTCTGGTCCAGCTCGGCGACGAGGGCCTGCCGGCCAGCGTGCGCGACCTGCTGGTGGCCCGCCTCGAGGCGCTCTCGCCGGCGACCCAGCAGGTGCTGCGCACCGTCAGCGTGATCGGGCGCACCGCCCCGCACCGCCTGCTCGAAGCCGTCGTGGACGTGTCCGGTGAGCGGCTCGGGGAGGTCCTGCGCGACGCGGTCCATGCGCACGTCCTACGCGCCGAGGGCGACGGGCTGACGTTCCGCCACGCCCTCCTCCAGGAGGCGGTCTCCGCGACCCTGCTCCCCGGCGAGTCAGCGCGGACGCACCGGCGGATCGCCGAGGCGCTGGCCGGCGACCCGGAGCTGGCCGGTCCGGGCGCCCGGGTCGCCGGCCGCCTGGCCAGGCACTGGGCGGAGGCCGGTGACCCCGCCCAGGCGCTCGTGGCGTCGGTCGCCGCCGCGCGGGAGGCCTGCGACGGGCTGGCCTTCGCGGAGTCGCTGTCGCACTACGAGCGCGCTCTCGAGCTGGGCGACGCCGTCCCGGACGCCGAGGCCCTGCTCGACCTGCCGCGCGCCCGGCTGCTCCACTGGGCGGCGGAGGTGGCGCACCTCGCGGCCCACCCGGACCGCGCCACCGCTCTCGTGCGCGAGGCGATCTCCCGAGTGGACCCCGGCGACCGGCACCTGCACGGCTGGCTGCACGAGCGGCTCGGCCGCTACCTCTGGATGTCGGCGGACACGCAGGGTGCGCTGGCGTCGTACGAACGCGCCGTCGAGCTCGTGCCCGCGGAGCCCCCCACGCGAGTTCGCGCCGCCGTGCTGAGCGGGCTGTCGCAGATGCTCATGCTGACCGACCGGTTCGAGGAGTGCGAGCGCTTGTCGCGCGAGGCGATCGCGGTGGCCTCGCGAGTGCCGGACGGGCGCTCCGTCGAGGGCCATGCGCGGTGCAACCTCGGCACCGCCCTGGCCTACGTCGGCCGGCTCGAGGAGGGCATCACCGAGCTGCGTGAGGCCCGCCGTATCGCCGAGCAGCAGTTCGACGACGTCGATGACATCTCACGGGCACTGGTGAACCTGCACTCGATCCTCTACGACCACGGTCGCCTGGCCGAAGCCGCGGAGCTGGCACTGGACAACGTGCGGGTCACCGAGACCCTTGGCCTCCAACGGCGCAAGGGGGTGTGGAGCCGGTGCGATGCGGCCCAGGTGCTGATCCTCCTCGGCCGGTTCGACGACGCGGGCCGCCTCCTCGAGGCGGCACGCCTGTTGCAGCCGCAGGGCATCGACGCCTTCCGCACCGACATGGTCGAGGGCCAGCTGTGGCTTCGCCGAGGTGACGTCGACCGCGCGCGCTCCCTCCTGGAGCGCGCCGAGGCGGCGGGGGTCCGGATCATCGACCCGCACCTGCTCTGCCCGCTCTTCGCCACTCTGCTCGAGGTCGCCGTCGAGCAGGGCGACGACGCCGCCGCGGCCCGCTGGTCTGCCGACGGGCTTCGCCGCTTGGCCCACGTGCAGCACCCCGCCCACCTCGCGCCCGCTGTCGCCGCCGCCGCGACGGCGGCGTCCCGGGCGGTCCCACCCCGGCCTGTGGATGCGCGGGCCCTGCTCGACCAGGCAGAGGCGGTGCTGGCGGGCACCCCTGCGCCGGGCACCCCGGCGGAGATCGAGGTTCGGGCCGCCTGCGCCGAGCTCTCCCGTGACGCCGCGGCGTGGCGAGACGTGGCCGCCGCGTGGCAGGCGATGGGCGAGCCCTACCGGGCGGCGTACGCGCAACTCCAGATCGCTACCGCGTTGCTGAGCACCGGCACCGACCGCGGGGAGGCCGCCGAGCACCTGAGCACGGCCCTGGCCTCGGCGCGCCGAATCGGTGCGGCTGGGCTGGTCCATTGGGCCGAGGACCTCGGTCGCCGCGCCCGCCTGAAGGTCGAGGCACGCCCGGAGAACCCCTATCGACTCACCGCGAGGGAGACCGAGGTGCTGCGGCTCGTCGCCGAGGGCCTCAGCGACCGCGACATCGGCGCCCGCTTGTTCATCAGCCACCGCACCGTCGAGCGGCACGTCTCCAACCTGCTGTCCAAGCTCGGTGCAGCACGCCGCGCGGAGCTGGTGGCGACGACGCTACGCGAACACCTGCTCGAGACAGGCGCCGACTCGGCCGTCAGGCCGGTTCCATGACCTCGAGGGCTGCCATCTTCCGCATCAGGCCACCGAGACCTTCGGAGCGCCCCTGGTCGAAGGCGGCGTCCCACCCGTCCGGGACCAGTGCCCTCCCCCGTTCGATCGCTCGATCGTTGTAGCGCGCCTCGGAGGCCATCGCGGGCATGCCCTCGACGAAACGGAGCATGGAGGCCGCGCCGAAGGCCCGGCCCGCCAGCAGCGGATCGGACCGGCTGATCACGTCGGCGAGGAGCTCGGCGATCAGGACCATGGTCTCGGGCTCGTCGTAGGCCAGGACCTTCTCCGTGATGTCCTTGAGTCGCGCGTGGGCGGCCTGCGTGTCTCCGCGGAAGGCCTCCAGCTGCGCGAGCTCGTACTCCCCCAGCATCAGCCAGAACTCGTCTCCGGCCGCCCTCAGCAAGGCGCCCACCTCGGTGAGGTAGCGCTCCGCGGTCTCGAAGTCCTCCCGCTCCAGCGCCACGAAGGCGAGCTGCCTGAGCGCGTCGGAGTGCATGTTGCTGCTGATCTTCCCCGCTGCGAGCAGTCGGGAGCTGATCTCCAGACACTCCTCGGCCGCGCGCTGCGCCCCGGCCAGGTTGCGCCGATCGATCTCGCTCGACGTGATCAGGAACAGGTCGATGACGAGGAGGTCCGGGGCGCTGAGCCGGCCGGGGGAACGCGCCCACTCCTCTTCGGGGCCTGCGGTCTCCAGCAGCATGGCAACGCTCGCACGCGCGTGCTCGATGGCCGCGTCGGAGTCACCGAGGCGTTCCTCGATCTCGGCCAGGACCTGGAGGCACGCAGCAGCGCCGAGCGGGTCGGTGGTCCACGAGGCATCTCGCGAAGCCGCCTCCGCCCAGCTCAGTCCGAGCTGGAAGCGTCTGCACTCGACCGTCAGCCGGAGGAAGCGGTCGATGGCTCGCACCGGCGGCATGCCCTCTGGTCCCTCGAATCCTTCGTCCCTGATGCCCGATGCCCCCCTCGCGACGGTCGCCGTCAGGTTGTCGACCTCGAGGGTGAAGCGACGCCGTACGGAGGCCCGATCTCCTGCGCTGATGGCTCTGTTCAGGGCGGCGACGACCTCGAAGTAGTGCTGGGAGTGTGCTGCCGCGGCCGGGGCGAGGCCGCCGCTCGTGGCGAGGCGGTCGAGGGCGAAGCGCTTGATCGTCTCCAGCAGGGCGAATCTCGGCTCACCGTCCCACGACTCGCTCACGACCACGAGGCTGGCGTCGACGAGGAGCATGAGGATCTCGACCACGTCGGACCCGTCGACCCCGCTCTTGGGCACCACGGCCTCGATCGCCCCCAGGTCGGCGCCGCCCTCGAAGACACCCAGGTGGTCCAGGACCGTCTGTTCGGCAGGCGTGAGGAGGGCGTAGCTCCACTCGATCGTCTCGCGGATGGTCCGTTGTCGATCGGGGATCGACCGGTCGGCCGACCGGAGATCCAGCGCCCCGTCCATGCGGCCGAGGATCGCCGCGGGTGAGAAGACCTTGAGCCTGGCCGCGACCAGCTCGATGGCCAGCGGAAGACCGTCCAGGGCACGGACGAGGGCAGCGACGTCCGGTGCGTTGTCGGAGGTCAGGGTGAAGTCGTCGCGGATGCGGTGAGCGGTGTCCACCAGCATCTGGACGGCCCCGGACGCCGCGATCTCGTCGAACGAGGTGCCGACGGGGAGCAGGAGGGGAGGGACCTGGTGCTCGTGCTCGCCGGCGACATGCACAGGTCGGCGAGAGGTGGCCAGGACGCTCAGGTGTCGGGCCGAGTCCAGGAGGGTCCGGACCACGAGGTCCGCGTCCGGGATCTGCTCCAGGTTGTCCAGGACCACCAGCGCATGCTGGTCGCCGACGTAGTCGAAGAATCCCGGCGGGATGTGTCCGTCCGGGGGAACCTGCAGCACCTGTGCCATCGTCGCCCACATCGCGTCGGCACTGGTCACGGCCGCCAGCGGGACGAAGTGGACGCCGTCAGGGAACTCGGGGGCGACCTTCGCCGCGAGAGCGGTGGCCAGTCGGGTCTTGCCGCTGCCACCGGGGCCGGTGAGGGTCACCAGCCGGACGCCTTCCTCGCGAAGCAGGGCAGCGAGCTCGTCCAGCTCGCCGTCTCGCCCCACCGTCGGCGTGAGCAGCGTCGGGAGCAGGCCGGCGCCGCCGTGCGACCGTGGTGGGGCCTGGACGTCGGCCAGGTCGGGCGCGGTCACCTGGAAGAGCCGCAGCCTGTCTGGAAGGTCCCGCAGCTCGTGGAGCCCCAGGTCTCGGAGCCCCACCGACGCCGGGAGCGGCTCGAGCCTCTTGGCCACGCTCTCCGAAGCGAGGACCTGACCGCCGTGGGCCGCCGACGCCACCTGCTCGACGGTGTGCCTGTCGAGCCTGGCGTAGCCGTCCTCGTGCCGACGGGGCGTGCAGCAGTGCAGTCCTATCCGGATCGCCACACCGTGCTCAGGGGAACCTTCCGAGGCGGAGAGCCTGCGCAGCACCTCTATCGCTGCCTCGACCGCGGCCACCGGGCTCGCGAACACCACGAACGACCCGTCGCCGTCGCTCTCCTGCTCCCCGCCGAAGGCGCCCCACACCTCTCGACACACGCGACGAGCGCCATCGCGTGCCGTGGGCCAGTCCTCGGCCGGCCGTGACCGCAGGGCCGCTGCGTTCTCGAACTCTGCGGCAAGCAACGTCGTCGCTCCCGGCGAGAGTTGCTCCCGTTCGGGCATCAGACCGCACCGGTGGTGCCGAGACCCGAACCGTCGGCCGGGACTCCGAGCTCGGCACGGGCTGCCGCCAGGAACTCCTGGAAGAGCGCTTCGGCTCGCTCCTGCCGGGTCGTGTACGAGTCGGCGCCGGTTCCGTGCAGCCACGACGAGACGGCCGAGTACAAGGCGCGAGCGATCCTCGCCGGTTCCGCACCGCAGTAGAGATCGACCTCGCTCAGCAGCTGCCAGAACGGCTCCAGCTCCTCGTCGCCGGGCTGATGGTCGGCCTTCTTGTGCTCCAGCAGCCAGGCCAGCTCGGCGTAGACGTGGTACTTCTCGATGACCGACAGGAGCGCGGCGCGCCGGTGGTCGAACAACCGCGCCTCACGCTCACGCCGCGCCTCGACGGCCATCCGCTGTTCCTCGCGGCGTTCCTCGGACGCGAGCCGGACGCTGTCGCGCGCATCGGAGCGCAGCTGGGTGAAGACCGTGCCGAGCAAGGTGCCGCCCACCCCGATGCCACCGCCGAGCAGGGCGACCGTCGCTGCGTCCACGTGCCGCAGCGTATTTCGTCACGCCGCCTGTGGCGTCGCCTTCTTTGAGGACGTATCGCGAAGACCCGGACGACCGGGCCGACGAGGTCAGGCCGACTTCTTCTTCTTGGCCTCGGACTCGCGGGGAACCAGGGTCGGGGCGACGCCCTCCAGGACGGTCTCGGCGGTGACGACGACTTTGGCGACGTCGCCGCGGGAGGGCACGTCGTACATCACCTGGAGGAGGACCTCCTCGATGATGGCGCGGAGGCCGCGGGCGCCGGTGCCGCGCTCCATGGCGTTGTCGGCGATGGCCTTGATGGCGTCGTCGGTGAACTCCAGCTCGACGCCGTCGAGCTCGAAG
>CAWHLI010000008.1:0-214410 GCA_963830145.1 uncultured Actinomycetota bacterium | reverse complement strand
GCTCCGCCCGCAGTGCGGCATGGTCGGGCTCCGCCCGCAGTGCGGCATGATCGGGCGCACCTCCCCATCACACCTATGCTGCGGCGATGGACGCGACTTGCCGAATCCCGGGCGTGGCCAACCGGCCACCGCCGGTGAGTGGCGAACTCCGTTCAGCAATTACAGGTGGGGAGTGCAGTTCGCCATCACCGTGCAGGACACCGCCGTCACGTGGCCCCTGTGCACAGACCACGCCGACGCCCTGCTGCAAGCAGCCCTCGACACCGTCGAAGGGACCCTCGACGAGTGGGGGTTCGACAAGCGATACCCAAGGCAGTCAGGGCCTAGCAACCCGACGGAGTGATCGACCGACTCTCGGCAACGTCGGGCTCCGCCCGACCATCGGCAACGTCGGGCTCCGCCCGACCATCGGCAACGTCGGGCTCCGCCCGACCATCGGCAACGTCGGGCTCCGCCCGACCATCGGCATGGTCGGGCGGTAGCGGCTAGCGCCGGCGCGGTGCTGCTTGCGCCCACCAGTCGATCGGGTCGCGGTCGACGATGAGCGGGGCGGTGGACGCGGCGTCGGTGAGGTTGCAGAACTTCCACAGCTCCTTCGCCGCTCGGCTATAGCGGTAGATGACGTGGTCGGTCTCAAACGCGTCGACTTCTCCTGCGCGCCAAGCACGAACAGCGTCTTCCACATGTGCGAGTAGTTCACCCAGCTTGGCCTCGTGGTACTGGGTCACCTGGTCGCGTGCCGACCGTGGCGCGGGTGGAGTCGACATGGGAGCGAGGCTACTAACCGGCCGCCTGACTTGATTGCCTGACCGGCTGCGGGCTGTTCAGGTTCCAGACGCCATGTAGGCGGCGAGGATGTAGTTGGGGTGCCTGTCGAGATTCTGGCGAGCTCGGTCGTAGCGCATGGTCGTGCGGGGGTCGGCGTGACGCGCGGCGATCTGGACGTCTCTGAGATCGACGCCGGCGTCGAGCATGGTGGTGACGAAGGTGTGCCGGAGCATGTGCGGGTGCATCCGGGCGGTCGAGACCCGCGCCTGCTTGGCGAGGGCGCGCAGGCGGCGGGTGGCGCCGTGGCGGTCCATGCGGTGGCCGGTGCGGCTGCGCAGGATCGGTCCGCTGAGACGTTCGCCGGCGGCTCGGTCGATGGCTCTGGCGACCGCTGGAGGGAGTGGGACGAGGACGACCTTGTCGCCCTTGCCGTGGACGCGTAGGACGCGGTGGCCGTGGGACTCGCCGAGGGCTTCGATGTCGGCGCCGGTGGCCTCGAAGATCCGCAGGCCGAGGAGTCCGAGCATCGCGACGAGGGCGAAGTCGTTGAGGTTCGCGGAGTCGCGGCCGGCGGCCAGCATCGCCTCGAACTGGAGATGGTTCAGCCCGAGGGTGGGTGACTCTGGTGGGACGTGAGGTCGGCGGACGTACTCGGCCGGTGAGTGCTCCAGGACCCCGTCGATGACGCAGATCCGGTAGAAGCCGGCGAGGATCGAGAGTCGTCGGGAGACGGTGGAGGGCTTGTACCGGCGGACCTCCTGCAGCCAGCGCAGGTAGAGCTCGATGTGTGCCCGCTTGGCCTCGAGCGGATCCAGGTCGTGGCTGGCGGCCCAGCCGAAGAAGCTGCGGAGGTCGGTCTCGGCGTGGATGCGGGTCAGGCCCTTGTAGCGAGCCAGGTAGGCGGCCACCGCAAGACGCAGGACCATGCCGTCGTCGACAGGGACGGTACGGACGAGCTGTGTGGATTCCATTCAGCCACTTGAGTCCGAAGCCGACCCTGCGTCAACGAGCACGCTCGCTGCCGGCGAGTTCCCCCGCCCGACCATGGCACCCCTCTGTGTCAAGGAGCCGTTCGGAGGGGTGTCTTGGTTCGGGTCTTCCGGGTCGGGATTCTCGGTTGTAGTGTCGGTGCTGCGGGTCCGGGAAGTGGCTGATCCGAAGTGTCGACTGGCGGGACTTGGTCGGCCGCGCTGGATTGAAGAGTCGCCCCGCAGTGCCCTACCGGACCCGCACCTTCGACCCCGTCTGGCGTGTTGCCGGCGGCGGTTCGAGCGTCATTGACGAGCTGGCGATAGACCGCGTCGGACAACCTGCGCTTCAGGCAGCGGATCGCTTCCATCGGGGTTTTGCCGGCGGCGAGCTTGCGTCGGTAGTAGGCCCGGCCTGGCGTCTCGTGGCGCAGCTGGACGATCGCGGCAACGTGCAGGACGTGGTTCATCCGCCGGTTCCCGGCTCGCGACAGCCGGTGCCGGATCTGTTCACCCGAGGAGGCGTCCAGGGGTGCGGTCCCGGTCCAGGACGCGAACCGGTTGCGGTCGGCGAACCGGGCCACGTCGCCGACGTCGGCCAGGACCCGGGCAGCACCGACCGGTCCGATGCCGGTCAGCTCCATCAGGTTCGACCCACGGTCGGTGACCGCGGCCTTCAGCTCGGCCTTGATCGACTTGATCTGGGTATCGACGCGGACCAGGTCGGCGATCTCCTCACCCGCCATCCGCCGGCGGGTCTTCCCGGCCAGGTCGCGGGGGCGGACCTTGGCCAGGATCGCCTTGCCCTGCAGGGCCGAGAGGTCCTTCTTCCTCGTGCCTGGAACCAGCTCTGCCAGCAGCCGGTGCAGCCGGTTCACGGTCTGGATCCGGCGTTTGGAGAGCTGGTGTAGCGGTCGGCGAGCATCCGGATCGACTCGAGCTCACCGTCCTTGACCAGACCCCGCAGCTGGTCGGCACCGGGTTCGTTGCTGATCGCGACCATCGCGATCGAGTGAGCGTCGACGGCGTCTGTCTTCCGGTTGTGGCCGGTGTTCAACACCCGGGCCCGGGCGGCCAGCTTGGCTGGTACGTCGACCACGTTCTCGCCCGCGGCGAGCAGCCGCTGGGCGGTGGCCCGGCCGGCTCCGTTGGCGCCCTCGACCGCCCACAGCCGGTCCTCGCGGGACCCCTCGATCCGCTTGACGTAACGCACCAACGCGGCAAACCCGGCCTTATGCGTCTCGTATCGCCCCTTCCCCAACACAGCCCCGCCACGGTCGACGACCTCGATCGTGACCGACAGCTTGTGCGGGTCCATGCCGATGACTACCCGCTGCTTCTGCTCCACCTCACACCTCCCGAAACGAACCACTGGGACGGCGAGGTGGGCAGTGCTACTACGAGCAGGGCAGACCCCTCTGGAGCCACACCTCGTCACGGTGACCGGCGGGCCGCAGACCATGGGAGAGCCACACCTCAAGCAGGCGGGCAGCCGATAGTGAGAGCCACCCGCCGGACACCTGGACCGAGTCTGGCCAGACACCGATCCTGCGGGAAGTGTCTTAGTAGCCGATGGTCGGGCGTTGTCTATCGCCCTGGTGGGGATGGTTCGGGCACCGTCATCGGGCCACCCCGATCGCTGATGTATGTCGCGTAGTCCACGAAGTGACGCCGTCGCTCCAAGTAGTGCGGGTAATGCTCAAAGTGCCAGCGACAGGCATCGATAAAGGTCGCCTGGTCGTAGTTCAACCGGACGCAGATGCGCTCGAACTCCAGCAGACCCGCCATCAGCTCGGCGCACTGCTCCGCCGAAGCGCCGTTGGGTCCCCACAAGACTCCCACCGGAATCTCGTGGACGGCGTATCGAAGCCAGTCGAGGTCGCGCTGGTACCGCTCTCGATCCTCTGCCGCCACGACGTGAGGGTAGTTGCTCGGGGCTTCAGCCATCCCACTTCGACCGCATCCGCCTAGGCGCCGATCCGCCCGACCATGCCGCACTGCGGGCGGAGCCCGACCATGTCGCTGTCGGCTCCGCCCGCGAGGACGCTTACCAACCAGCTCGCAGAGTGCGTTCTCCTGGATTCCGAGAACCCTTCCGCCAACCCGCCGATGAGTCTCGATGGACCCTGAATCGCTGGACACCGCTGACCGTTACTGACTGCTCAACTTTCTCCTCCCGCGGCCCGCCGACACGCCATTTCGACCTCTCAGATCGTCGGCACGCATGCTACGAATGTCGTTGATGGGTCGCCCGTGGACGGGTGGCCCACGAGTCATTTTCGGGCGACTTGTTGGACGTGATTGGTCGTGCATGGTGGTGTGAAGGTCTACCGCGGAGCGGCATCGGCTGCGCGCGCCTACGTCGAGTCCGACCGGTCCCGGGTCGATGACTACTACCTGGCCGAAGGCAGCGGCCTGGCCCGCCGGTTCGGCGCGTCACCTGGTGCGGGCGTGCAGGACCTCGGGGTGCTCGACGGCGACGGCTATGAGCGGTGGGTGGCTGGCCGCGATCCGGTGACCGGCCTGGCGCGCGGTCGGCTCCGCCAGGACGGTAACGCGGTGCGGTTCGTCGAGATCACGGTCAACGGGCCGAAGACCTGGTCTCTGGCCGCGGCGCTGGTTCCTGAGGTGGCGGCGGCCTACGACGCCGCGCAGGACCGGGCCGCGGAGCAGATCATCGCCTGGGTCGCCGACCACGCCACGACGCGGGTGGGGCCGCGCGGGCGGCAGGTGCAGGTGCCGGTGGAGCGGATCGAGGCGGTGACGGTGCGGCACTACACCTCCCGTGCCGGGGACCCGCACCGCCACCTGCACCTTCAGATCAACGCCCGGGTCTTCGCCGGACCCCCTGGACAGAGCCGGTGGCGCGGCCTGCACACGGTCGGGTTCCGCGACTCCATCGAGGCTCTCAACGGCATCGGCCACGCGGCGGTGATGTGCGACCCGGAGTTCCGTGGCCGCGCTGGCGGCGGCCGGTTTCACTCTCGACCCCGCTACCGGCGAGGTCGCCGAGCTGGCACCCTACGTCGGGGGCGTTCAGTGAGCGGGCCGCGCAGATCGGGCGCAACATCGACCGGTACGAGGCCGAGTGGCGGGCCGCCAACCCCGGCCAAGAGCCCGGCCCGGCGGTGCGGCGGTCCTGGGACCGGCGAGCCTGGAAGGACGCCCGACCCGACAAGATCGTCCCCACCAACGGCGCCGAGCTGATCGCGCACTGGACCCAACAGCTCCACGACCTGGGCTACCACGACCCGTCACCCCAGCCCGGGCTACCGATGGTGGTGGGCGTACCGCGGCTGGGTGAGTTCGACCGCGACGCCGCCGTGGAGACCATCCTTGCTCGTCTGGGCGCCCGAAGGTCGGCGTGGAACGCCGCGGATATCCGCGGTCAGGCAGAGAAGGCGATCGCCGCGACCGGGCTCGTCGTCGACCAAGCAGTCCGCACGGAACTGGCCGAGGACCTGACCTCTCGGTCGATCCAGGCGTGCGTGCCGCTGCTGGACCAGCCGGGCACGCCCGAGCACGTGCGGTCGCTGACCTCGCGGCACGTGGTCAGGGTCGAAGCCGACATCGTGACCCGGCTCGCATCCCGAGCCGACGTCCCGACGGCGCCAGCGGAGTTGTCCACCCGCCAAGCCGGGTGGCTCGACGACCTCCAAGCCACGGCCGTCGCCGCCCTCGCGGGCCAGGCGGGGCTGGTGGTCATCGAGGGCGCCGCCGGTGCCGGCAAGACCACCAGCCTCGCCGCAACCAAGGCGCTCCTGGCAGGCCAGGGCCGCCGGATGCTGGTGGTGACCCCGACCTTGAAGGCCGCCCAGGTCGCGGCCCGCGAGGTCGGCACCGCGGGGTCGGTGGCGTGGCTGATCCACCAACACGGCTTCCGGTGGGACCAGGACGGCCGCTGGACCCGCCACGACCTGGCCGCGCCGGTGCCCGAGGCGGTGCTGGCTGGTGGTGACCTGCTGCTGGTCGACGAGGCCGCGATGCTCGACCAGGACACCGCACGCGCACTGCTGACTGTGGCCGACGAGATGGGTGCACGGGTCGCGCTCGTCGGCGACCGCCATCAGCTCCCCGCCGTCGGTCGCGGCGGCGTCCTCGACCTCGCCGCCCGCTGGACCCCACCCCAGGCACACGTCGACCTCGACGTCGCCCACCGGTTCGCTGACCCCGAGTACGCCGCGATCAGTCTCGCCCTGCGCACGGGCTCACCGACCTACACCGCGCCCGGGAAGGCAGCCAGTGGGCGTGATGGTGAGTGCAGTGGTGAGCCTCATGGTGAGCGGGTCGGTGAGGTGTGGGACGCGCTGTCACGCCGCGGCCAGATCCGGATCTACGCCAGTGACGCCGAGCGCACCCAAGCGTTGGCGCGGCTCGCCGCCGACACCTTCCGCACCGCCGACACCATCCAAAGCGGCGGTCGCGATCCCGGCGACCGGGGCGGCATGCTGATGATGGCCGACACCCGCGAGCAGACCGCCGCGCTGAACGGCGCGATCCGCGACCGACTCCTCGCCACCGGCCACCTCAAGGACTCCCACCTCGACGACACCCACACCGTCGTCACCAAGACCGGGGAGCGGCTCGGTGTCGGGGACCGGGTCGCGACCCGGCGCAACGACCGCGACCTCGGCGTGACGAACCGCGACACCTGGACCATCACAGCCGTCGGCACCGACGGTGTCGACGGTGTCGACGGCAGCCTCACGCTGCGTGGCCGACGTGCCGCCGACCTGCGCACCGTCCCTGCCGGTTACGCGCGTGAGCACGTGGAGCTGGCCTACGCGACCACGATCTACGGCGCCCAGGGCGAGACCACCGGCACCGGGCACCTGATACTCGGCGAGCACACCTCGGCCGCCTCGGCCTACGTCGCGATGACCCGCGGCCGGAACCACAACGTGGCCCACCTGGTCGCCGAGAACCTCGAGGATGCCCGGCGCCAGTGGGAGGAGGTGTTCGGCCGCGACCGGGCCGACCTCGGCCCGACGGCCGCCGCCGAGCAGGCCGCCGAGGACATCGAGCGCTTCGGCACCCAACAACCCACCCGCCCCCTCGACGAGGTCGTCGGCGACCTGTGGGCGGCGTGGACCCGGCAGGCCGACCTCCACGAACACCACCAACGCCTGGCCGGTGAACGCGACGCCCTTCAGCAGGTCGCCGCCATCCATGCCCGCTACACGCCAGCCGGAGAACGACTTCGCAGCGACGAGATTGACGCCAGGGGCCGCTGGCTCGAGGCACGCCAGCAAGTCCACGAACTCGACGCAGCGCTCACCTCCGAAACCGCGGATCTCCAGACGCGCGTCTGGGGCGCGTGGCGCCAAGAGCTCTCACAGACGCAGCGCGCCGCCGAGGTTCTCCGACAGGGCGCCGGGCGCCTGGGCCAGTCATTGGGCCGGCACCGGCGACAGGTCCGCGACGCCGGCGCCGAGCTGACCGCGTTCGCCGCCCGCTGGCACCCCGCCGTGCCCGACCTGGCCACCGACCCTGCTGCGCTCGCCACCCAGGTGAGGTGGCTGCAAGGGCGCCGCGTCGAAGACCCGATCAACGCCTTCGTCGCCCGCACGGTCGCCGACGCACACCCGGACGCCGACCAGATCCGCGAGACCGAACGCGGCGCCTACGCCGCGTACGAGCAGGCCGAACGGTCGCGCACCCGCCTCGACGAGGCCATGTACGCAGAGCTGCGCCCCTTCGGCCAGACCGCGCACACACGCGACCCGGGCGGCCGACTTCCCGCCATCGCGGACCAACTGGCAGGCGCCGAACGCGACCTACGCACCACCGCCGCACGGGTCGATGCCCTCCAGCGCGAGCCGGCGGTGCGAGCGCTTCCCCATGCTGCGGCCGACGGGGAGCGCGACCGCTGGGCCGCCGACCGCGCGGCCGGGCAAGAGGCCGCCTCTCGAGAGACCAAGCAGCGCCGGCAGCGCCAGCAAGAGACACGCCGGATCGAGCCAACCCCACCCGGCCGGAGCACTCCCGACCACGGGCCGGGCATCGGCCGCTGACCAGCCTGTCCGCGACAAACAACCGCCATCGATGTCCGATCCGCGCCGCAAGCAGTTGCCTATAAGGACATGGACAACAACTCACAGCGTCGTCAACTTCTTTGGCCGCCCGTGATCGCTCCGGGGGGTGCTGCGCACCTAGGCGATGTGACAAGCGCTGTCCACGCCCGACCCACCGTCGCGCCTGTAGTTCCAACGACCCACCAACAAGAAGAAGAAGCCATGAGCACCGGACCCCACCAACGACGACACCACGGAGACGACGAGCTGCTCAGCGCAGCGAGGCGAGCACTGGCAGTTCGAGCCGTGGCATACGACCGGGACAACTCCATCGCCCGTCCCATCGCGCGACGCCCCGGGCATCGGCTTCCGACCGCTGCCAAGACACCGACGGCGCCACGAACGGTCCTGTCACGGGCAGGATGCAACGGCACCGGGTCTCACCATGCGGGAACTTCCGACATTGGGAGCGGCGATGCCCCACGGGCCGCTGACCTGCGCAAACGCCTGCGCCCGTCCCAACGCCCGCCCTCCGCCCGTCCAGGACGGGCGCACCTCAGGACGGGCGCAAATTGGTGCGCACCGTGAGGACAGTGGATGCCAACGGTGTCCACTCGCGACCCGCGCCGCCCTTGAAGTATCCGCAGCAATCTCGACACGACGAACAGGAGAACGACCATGACCATCGCACTCGCTGACGACCACAACCACGAGAACGACGAGATGCTCACCATCAACGAGGCAGCAGCCTTCCTCCGCGTTCCCGTCGCCACCATGCGCTATTGGCGCCACACCGGCGAGGGTCCGTTCAGCTTCCGCCTGGGCCGCCACGTCCGCTACTGGCGCACCGACCTCGTCCTCTGGCGAGGCGAGCAGGGACGACGTCCCGACCCTGACCCTCCACAGGACGGGCCTCCGACCGCGTGAGTGTCGGCAGTCGGGGTCACCATGGTGACCGAGGGAAGGAGCGGCCATGGCCGGGAAGATCGCCAAGTGCCCCAACGGGAAGGTGCCCGCCCGCTACCGCGACGACGGCGGGCAACGAGCGGCGCGCGTCACTTCGTTCGCAAGATGAGCGCTCAGTTGTGGCTTGACGAGCGAGGAAGGTGACCCGAGATGGCGCATGTGCAGAAGCGACAGCGGACCAAGAGGGACGGCACTCCGGGCGCCGTCGTGTGGTGCTTGCGCTACATCAACCCCGAGACCGGCAAAGAGCGCACCGAGACGTTTCGACGCAAGCGAGACGCGGAGCGAAGGCTCACTGAAGTCGAAGCGAGCAAGCTCACAGGCTCGTACGTCGACCCACGGGCAGGACAGGTCTCCGTCGGTGTCTGGGCGGAGCGGTGGTTCGACGTGCAGGTGCAACTCAAGCCGACGACGCGAGCGCGCTACCGCAGCATCCTCGACGTGCACGTAGTCCCACGCTGGGCAGAGGTCGAACTGGCTCGCGTCCGGCACGCCGACGTACAGAAGTGGGTCGCCGAGCTTGCGCAGGAGCGGTCAGCCGCGACGGTCCGCAAAGTGCACCGAGTGCTGTCGCAGGTGCTGGGCTCGGCTGTGCGGGACGGGCGCTTGGTGCGCAACGTTGCCGAGGGTGTCGCCCTCCCACGCGTTCGGTCGAAGGAACGCCGATACCTCACGCACGCACAAGTCGCACAACTCGCCGATGCCTGCGCAGCCGTCCCCGTCAGCAAGTACTCCTCCACGACGGCCGCGGACCGGGCGGCCTATCGGCTTCTTGTGCTGTTCCTCGCCTACACCGGTCTGCGCTGGGGCGAGCTCGCCGGGTTGCGCGTTGGTCGGCTCGACCTGATGCGGCGCCGCGCGTCCATCGTCGAGACCTACGTCGTGGTGGACGGCCATGTCGAGGCAAGCGATCCCAAGAACCACGAGCGCCGCGAGGTTCCGGTGCCTCGGTTCCTCGTCGACGAGCTCGCGGTCCATGTTGCTGGCAGAGCAGGCGACGAACTGGTCTTCGGCGGCGAGAAGGCCGGCGCGCCGATGCGCTCGCGGACCTTCCAGCGCGCGGTCTTCGACGAAGCGGCCGCAATTGTCGGACTCGACGGTCTGACCCCGCATGCGCTGCGGCACACCGCGGCGTCTCTGGCGATCGCTGCCGGGGCCGATGTCAAGGTTGTCCAGCAGATGCTCGGACACAAGTCGGCGACGATGACACTCGACCTCTACGGGCACCTCTTCCCCGACCGCCTCGACACCGTGGCGGATGCGCTGGACGCGGCCCGGACTGTCGCCCTGGAAGCAGTGACGGGGTCCAGCCGTCAAGCGGCCGCGGTGGTGGCGCTGAACCGGTGACTGGTGCGGGCACACTTCGTGACCCTCTGGACCGGGCTGACTACGGCAGAAGGGTGAGGTAGTCGGCGTGCCGAGGTCGCACGTTCGGGAAGTGCCGGCGGTCGAGGGTGGCGACCTCGGTGATGCTGAGTCGCTCGGCGATGGCGATGACCGAAGCGTCGGTGGTTCCGAGAGGGAAGTCGGCGTAAGCCTCGACCAGCTCGATGACTCGTGGCATGTCCTCGGGCACAAGCTCGACGAGGGCCAAGTCGCCGTCGGCGATGGACTGCAAGAAGAGCAGTTCTTGTGCCGTGCCACCTTGCTTCTGGATCGTGTAGACGCTCTCGGCGAGGACCGTCTGTGGCACCAGCAACTTCTCGGAGTTCAGATGAAGAGCCGCGAACATGTCGACGCAACGACGGTGGTCCTGGTCATCTTCGATCGCAGCGGCGATGAGCGGACCGGAGTCCACCAGGATCATCCGCGGAAGTCCTGGCCGAACCCGGACTCGGTCAAGAACTCGTCGACTCGGCTCGCGGTGTCGGTGCGACCGTTCGCCCCGTGCTTGATGCTGCCGAAGAACTTCGGCGGCCACGGACGCTCGCCCGGAGCATCGGCAGTGCTGAGCGCCCTAGCGGTGGCCAGCAGCGTGCTCACCTTGTCCTCGGGCAGCCCATCGATGAGGTCGATGAGCTCCTCGCGCGCCTCGGTCATGTGGGCAGTTTACGGTCCCAGCACGGCGTTGGCGCGGACGCGAGGATGCGCGAGTAGAGGCGACTCGCTCTCGCTGCTCGCACGAAGCTGGGACGGGACGTAGACGGGACACGGCTTGCCGACGCCTCCCGCTGGGCGAAAGCAAACAGCCTCTGGATCTGCGTTTCCGCAGGCCAGAGGCTGTCCTTGTTGGCGACCCCGACGGGACTCGAACCCGCGGCCTCCGCCGTGACAGGGCGGCGCGCTAACCAACTGCGCTACGGGGCCAGGTTGCTCCCACGACCTTCCGACCGTGAAGCGGTGCGACTCTAACTTACCGGGCGGGGTCGCTCCCAATTGCGGTGCCGGCCCTCCCCTCGCACTCCCCTCGAGCACGAGGGCCGAGCGGCGAGCTCCTCTCCTACTCATGCACCGCCCGGGCGACATGGGGGCCGCTGCTGTCCTCGGTCTTCAGCTCGTCAGCGATCGAGACGACCAGGCCGCCGGCCATGAAGGCGGCGATGGTGGCGATGAGCGCCCCGGTGCTGAACGACGGAATGAAGCGGCGGGCGCCCGTGGGCTCAGCCGATGCGCCGTGGTAGTCGTGCGTCAGCGCATGCCCCTTGCCGCGTTGCAGCAGGTAGCGGTTGACCGGCCAGGCTGCGAAGAACGCGACCGTCAGCGAAGTCATCATGCCGACCCAGAAGACGACGTTGACCAGGCCAGCGTTCATGGCACCGGGGATGATCGCCATCACCAGGTTGTCGACGACCTCCATGGTGCCGATCGACAGGGTGTCCGCGGCCAGCACGACACTCAGCGCCGTGCCGATCGCCAGGCCGGACTTGAGCAGGGGCAGCGTCGACAGGCTGTAGCCGAAGAGGAACGCCAGGGCGATCGAGATGGCGATCGTGACGCCGTTCGACAGCCCAGCCGCAGTGCCGATGATCAGACCGGCGATCTCACCGATGGCGCAGCCAGTCAGGCAGTGCAGCGTGGCGCTGACCGCCATCTTGTTGAGGCTTCCCATGTCCTGATGGTCATGTTCGTGTGCGGGTTCGTGTTCGTGCTGGTGCGTGGTCATGAGCGACCCTCCTTGGCGGCGATGGTCAGTAGCTGACGCAGGCAGTGGTCGAGCAGCTGGTGCGGAAACCCGTCGGCCAGGCGGTAGTACATGACGCGGCCGTCTCGGCGAGCCTGCACGAGACCAGAGCTCCTGAGCTGCTTGAGGGCGTAGGACGACTGGTCCATCGAGATGTCGAGTGTCATCGCCAGATCGCCGACGCACAGCTCGTCGACCGAGACCAGACAGAACAGCATCCGCACCCGGATCGGGTCGGAGAGCAGCCCGAGCAGCCGGGCGAGCTGCTCACCCTCGGTCGCCGAGAGCCCCGCTGCCTGGGCCCGGGTGACGCTGGCGGCGTCGACGGGATGGTGATGTGTGGCAGGAGGCATATCCGTATGTTCGCACGGACGTGCGGACATTTGCAAGTACCCCCAAGGGGTATCTGCCTCAGCCATCAGCGGTCAGCGGACGCGGGTCTCCTCGTGGGTGGGCAGCTCCAAGCCGTCTAGGTTGGGGGAGCCGACAGTTCCGATCGACTGCCTTCTCGAGGGGGCTCCCGGTCAAGATCGAGAGGACGCCGATGCCCGTATTCATGGTGGAGCGACGGTTCGCCGACCAGTTGGAGGTCGCCCCGGAGACGGCTGAGTCGATCAACCGGATCAACGACGAGGTCGGCGTGCGCTGGCTCAGGTCCTTTCTGTCCTCGGACAAGCGCAAGACCTTCTGCCTGTACGAGGCCGATGACGTCGACGCGATCCGCACGGCCGCCATCCGCGCCGGCATCCCGGCCGATGCGATCATGGAGCTGTCCGGAACGTTGTCCCCGGACGGCTCCTTCACGCCCATGTAGACATTCCCGGTCACGGGTGGAGCAGACCGTGCTCAGTGGCGAAGACCGCCGCCTTGGTGCGGTTGGACGCGCCGGTCTTCATGAGGATGCTGCGCACGTGGTTGGCCGAGGTGTTCGCGGTGATGAACAACCGTTCGCCGATCTCCCGGTTGGACAGCCCGTCCGCGACCAGGCGGAGCACGTCCACCTCCCTCTCGGTCAGGCCGTTCGGCAGGCGAGCGTGCTCGGGTTGCGGAGCCGGGTCGGCGTCGAGGTCCCGGAGCACTCGGCGATGACCGATGTGTCGGGCGAGCGCGCGCGCCTCCTCGCCGAGGCGGGTGGCTGAAGGTGATGGCTTGCCGTCGGACCGATCGTCGAGGCGGGCGCGATGCCAGCTCCACGCGGCGAGCGTCTCCACCTGGTGGGTGACCGCGCCCATTCGCCGGTCCATCTCGAGGGCGCACTCGAAGTGCCGGTCGGCACTCGGAGCCCCCAGCACGGAGTCGAGCTGCGCGAGGTAGCGGTCGGCCGAGCCGAAGACGGCAGCGTTGGCGCCGGCCATGAGGTTGGTACCTCCGTACTCCGCGAGGAGCGGCCGGAGCACTGCCGCGGCGACGGTGTCCTCGAGCTTGGCGGCGGCCTCGGTCGTGAACGCCAGGACACCGGCCCACTGGGCCCCGGCGCGATAGTCGTCCAGCCGGTCGCGCAGGTGCGTCAAGACGCGTGCGGCCGGCTCCAACATCTCGAGCTCCGTGTAGAGAGCCAGAAGGCCCGGCAACCAGTGGTCGTGGAAGCTCTCGTCGCCGGTGACGAGCGCTCGCACCCGCTCGAGGCCGCCGGTCACCCGTTGCAGCATGAACTGCTGAACGCCCCACGATCCCTCGGTGGCGCCATCGAACTCGTGGCCGAACTGGTCGTCGAGCCACGCGACGATGTGCTCGGCGCCCGCATAGTCTCCGACCGCGTAGCGGTGGGAGTACCGGGAGCATCCGGAGACGTAGCGGAAGAACGGCTGCCCGCGCGACAAGGCGATCTCGATCAGATCGCTCTGAGCGCTGCTCCAGGCCGGCTCGTTCCCCACCATGTAGGCGAGTGCGCCTCGGTGGAATGCAGCCGGCCCGAGGTGCTCGTCGTCCCCGAGGCGTGAGCCGATCTCGTGCAGCTCGAGCGCGCGAGCCAACAGGGCGGGGGCCAGCTCAGGGGTCAGGCCCTGCCACAGCGTCGCACCGAGGGCATGCGCAGTGAGTCCGTCGTCACCGCTCGCACGGGCAAGCCGCAGCGCCTCCTCTCCGAGCTCGCCGGCCCGCCTGCGGTCACCGGTGAACGAGGCCGCGCGTCCCATGCTGGCGAGGGCTCGGATGTTCAGCGGATCGTCATCCGGCAGTGCGGCCGCGCGCCGGGCCTCGCTGAGCATCGCCAGCGATCGCTGCCCGTTCTCGGAGGGTCGCCACGACGCGTCCTCGTGACCGATGGCGGCCAGCAGCCGGACGCGGGGGTTCGCGTCCCGGCTCAGGTCCTCGTAGATGTGTCGTGCGGTCGGGAAGTGGCCGGCGTGCACGTGGCAGAGGGCCGCGGCGGAAAGCAGCTCGACCCGTGACTGGCCCTCGACGACGTGAAGCTGCGCAGCCCGCTCGTACAGCGTGGCAGCCTCACTGTGGGCGATGCTGCGGACCGCCTGCTCGGCTGCCAGAACCAGGTAGTGGACCGCCTTTGCCCCGTGTCCGAGCACGCGGGCCTGGACGTAGTGATGGGCAAGCTGGGCCATGAGCCCCGGGTCGTCCTCGCCCAGGCGAGCCTCGAGAGCCTGGGCGACTCGAGCGTGCGTCTCCGCGAGATCGGTGGCCGACATCTGGTCGAGCGCCGCCTGGCGAGCCAGTGAGTGGACGAACCGGTAGCCGCCGGACCCGACGTCTGCGTTCGCGACCAGGAGCCCCACGCCGACTGCCAGGTCGATGCCCTCGAGGACCGCGGCCGCGCCGAGATCGCAAGCCTGGATCAGGAGACTGGGATCGACGGCGTCTCCTGCCACGGCGGCCAGCTCGAGGACACGCGTGTGAGCGAGGTCGAACGCCGCCAGCCGTCGCGCCAGCGCGTCCTGTACCGACGCCGGCGCCTGGGCGGTCCCGGAGCGCAGAGCGGCGAGGCCGCCGCGGGAAGCGAGGTCGTGCCAGTACTCCTGCAGGAAGTAGGGGTTCCCGCCGGTGTGGTCGCGCAGCACCGGTGCGGCCGCCCGGGCCGCACCGAGCGGGACCCCAGCCTCTCGGACGAGGTACTCGACCACGTCCTCGGTGGTCAGACCTACGAGGTCGATCCGGGCGACGCCGTCGAGACGGTGCAGGTCGGCAAGGGCGAAGCTGACCGCGTCTGTGCGGTCCGGAGCGGTGGTGCGGCGGGTGGCCAGGACAAGGAGCCGCTCTCCTGCCGTCGACTCCACCAGGTGGGACAACATCGCGAGCGTTGGTTCCGGTGCCCAGTGCAGGTCCTCCAGGACCAGCACCGTGGGCCTCTGCTCTGCCGATGCCAGGAGCACCCGGAGCACGGCGTCGAAGACGATGGCCCGGGAGTCTCCATCGCCCGACTCGAGACCCGCAGCCGACGGCCAGTGCCGCAGGGCGGCCGCCGTCAGCCGCAGGAGCGGGGCCGCAGCTTGCGGTGTGATGTCGCCGAGGACCTCCGGTGGCGTCTGCTCCAGCGCCTGTTCGACGATGGCGACGAAGGGCCGGTAGGGGGTGTTGAACTCCTCGCGGCACGCACCACTGAGCACGGTGGCACCGTGCTCACGGAGCGCTGCGGCCATCTCGGCCACCAGCCGGGTCTTGCCGACACCGGGCTCGCCGCCCACGAAGACGACTTGGCGCCGGTCGTCCTCGACGGCTGCCCAGACCGTCTCGAGGCGTTCCATCTCGGCCTGACGCCCGACGAAGGAGGTCCGACTCTTGGCAGGCCCTCCTGTTGAGCTCGTCGGAGCAGGTTCCATCGTCCATCGACTCTAGCCCGGCGCGCAGCCCGCCGCGATGGTCAGATCTGACCCCCACCTGTCCCGACCGATGAGGTCAGATCAGGTCAGGTGCCCGGGTCTCCTCCTCCGTAGCGTCGCTGGTGCTGACACACCGATCGCAAGGGAGCACCACCATGGCAACACCGATCAAGGACCTGCCCGTCGAGGTCGCCCAAGGTGACCTCGAGACCAGGTACGTCGAGCAGGGTGACATGGCCATCCGGCACGTGCGCATCCCCGCCGGGACCGATTTCGGCCCCGTCCTGAAGGGCCTCCCCGACGACCGCTGTCCCAGCCCGCACTGGGGGATCGTGCTGGAGGGTTCGCTTCGGCTCGAGCACGCCGACGGAACCATGGAGACCGCCAGCGCGGGCGAGGTCTACTTCTGGCCCGCCGGGCACACCGCCACCTCCCGCGATGGCGCCGTCTTCATCGAGATCGGCCCCGTCGCTCCGATGCGTCAGTTCCACGACCATGCCCAGCGGGTCTTCGCCTGAGCCGGCGAGCCGGCTCGCATGCCCCACCCCATCCACCAGCCCTATCGACAAGAAACCCGGGAGCAACCATGAGCGGCACTCCGGCCCTCACCATCCTCGACGCCGTACGCGGCGACGTGATCACCTCGCAGTCGCCCGAGTACGACGAGGCACGCGCGGTCTACAACGCGATGATCGACCGGCGGCCTCTCGCGATCGTGCGCGCAACAGATGTCACCGATGTGCGCACTGTCGTCAACGCAGCCCGCGAGAGCGGCCTCCCGATCGCTGTCCGGGACGGCGCGCACAGCGTCCCGGGGTTCGGGACGGTCGATGACGGCATCGTGCTGGACCTCAGTGCGATGAAGGGGATCCGCATCGACCCGGTCACGCGGATCGGCCGGGTGCAGGGCGGCTGCGTCTGGGGCGACTTCGACCATGCCGCGCACAGCTTCGGCCTGGCCACCACGGGCGGGATCATCTCGACCACCGGGGTCGCCGGACTCACCCTGGGCGGCGGCATCGGCTACCTGGCTCGGGCCCACGGGCTGTCCATCGACAACCTGCGGTCGGCCGACGTCGTGCTCGCCGACGGCAGCTTCGTGACCGCCAGCGCGACCGAGCACCCGGAGCTGTACTGGGCGCTCCGTGGCGGTGGGGGCAACTTCGGCGTGGTCACCGAGCTCGAGTTCGACCTGCACCCGGTGGACACGATCTACGGCGGGCCGATGTTCTTCGAGCTCGATGTCGCCGAGACGCTGTTCAGCACCTACCGCGAGTGGATCGCCGCAGCACCGCGCGCGATGAGCGCCTTTCCAGCCTTCCAGATCGCCCCGCCCCTACCGTTCATCCCCGAGAACCGCGTCGGCGACCCGTTGGTGCTGGTGGTGTCGTGCTTCAACGGCAGCGACGAGGACGCCGAGCTGCTGCTCAAGGAGCTGCGGGCCGTGGGGACGCCCGTCGCCGAGCACGTCGGGCGGATGCCCTACCCCGCGCTCAACGGCGCCTTCGACGGTCTGCTCCCGAAGGGCCTTCAGCACTACTGGAAGGCCGCCTTCCTTCCTGAGCTGACCGACGGCGTCATCGCGGCCCACGTCGAGCACGGCCCCAAGGTGCCGGCGTTGGAATCCACCATGCATCTCTACCCGATCGACGGAGCCGTCCACGATGTCGCGTCGGACGCCACCGCGTTCGCCTTCCGGGAGGCGAACTTCGCCCCCGTCATCGCTGGCATGTGGCCCGACCCGGCCGACAACGAGGCCAACATCGCCTGGGTGCGCGACTACCACCAGGCGCTCGAGCCGCACACCAGCGAAGGTGGCTACATCAACTTCATGGCCGAGGACGACCAGGGCCGCATCCGTGCCAACTACGGCGCGAACTACGACCGGCTCGCCTCGGTCAAGAAGGCCTACGACCCGGGCAACCTCTTCCGGATCAACCAGAACATCGCTCCGGCCGAGTGACCAGGCGAGCGGCTACGTGCGCGTGTCTCGGCAGACAAGGCGCTTGACGACCTGGTCCTCGGTGCCAGTCGCCCTCTGTGTACCCCCAACGGGATTCGAACCCGTGCTACCGCCGTGAAAGGGCGGGGTCCTGGGCCGCTAGACGATGGGGGCCAGGTGCAGGTGAAAGCGTAGAGGACACGATTCGGACTCACCCAAACGACTCCGGTAGGGTGACCGTCGCTCGGGCAGGTAGCTCAGTTGGTACGAGCGTCCGCCTGAAAAGTGGAAGGTCGGCGGTTCGACCCCGCCCCTGCCCACGAGCAAGTCGGGTCCCTGACCTGCAGGACGGCCCCCGCCGAGAGTCTGGCGGGGGCCGTCGCTTCGCAGCCCCACTGACGGACACGGAGCAGCCGGAAGGCGCCGGTGATCAACGCTGCCGAGGTTCGGCGGTGGGCGTCCTCGTGGACCGGCGGACGTAGCGGCGAGCACGGAGCAAGGAGCGTCGAGCGGCACCCGCTGCACGATGCTGCCCGGGCGAATGTCGTGGGGCGGGCCCAGCCCGGACGAGGCTGTTGCGGCCGGTCCCCCGGCGGTAGCGTCTGTCACCTCGGGGGCGAGGGGGAGGTGCGTGGCGACCAAGCCGACGATCCTGGCGGTGGACGACGATCCGGTGGTGTCCCGGGCGGTGACGCGCGACCTTCGGGCGCGCTACGGCGGCGACTATCGCGTGCTCAGCGCGACGTCCGGCGACGAGGCGCTCCAGGTCCTCGCCGAGCTCGCCCTGCGGGAGCGCCCGCTCGCGCTGGTGGCGTCCGACCAGCGGATGCCGCGCATGACCGGGATCGAGGTGCTCGCCGAGGTGCGCCGCCAGTCCCCGACGACCAAGCTCCTCCTGCTCACGGCCTACGCAGACACCGAGGTGGCGATCGACGCGATCAACCAGATCGGGCTCGACTACTACCTGCTCAAGCCGTGGGACCCGCCCGAGGACCGGCTCTACCCCGTCATCGACGACCTGCTCAGCGACTGGAGCGACGACCACCCCGACCGGGACTCGATGGTCCGCGTGGTGGGCCACCCGTGGTCCGACCAGACCGCAGACACCAAGACGTTCCTGGCGCGCAACCACGTGGCGTACCGCTGGCTCGACGTCGAGCGCGACGACGAGGCACGCCAGCTCGTCGAGCTGGCGGGTGCGGAGCCGGCTGAGCTGCCGCTGGTCCTGATCCCCGACGGCGAGACGCTGCGCGCACCCTCCGCGGTACAGCTTGCCGAGGCGCTCGGGCTGCGCACCCGGCCGGAGCAGCCCCTCTACGACCTGGCCATCGTGGGGGCGGGACCGGCCGGCCTCGCCGCGGCCGTGTACGCCGCGTCCGAGGGGCTGCGGACCGTGGTGGTGGAGCGCGACGCACCCGGGGGCCAGGCCGGCACGAGCGCCTCGATCGAGAACTACCTCGGCTTCCCCAAGGGGCTGTCCGGCGCCGATCTGACCCGCCGTGCCGTCGCGCAGGCGGCCCGGTTCGGTGCCGAGATGGTGCTCGCCCGAGACGTGGTCGGGTTCGAGGAGCGCGGGCCGGTGCGCGCCGTCCTGCTGGAGGGCGGCGGCGAGATCGAGGCCCGCGCGGTGCTGATCACCACCGGCGTCTCCTACCGCCGCCTCGACGCCGAGGGGCTGACCACACTCGGCTCCCGGGGCGTCAACTACGGGGCCACGGCCAGCGAGGCTCCGCAGTGCCAGGGCGAGGAGGTCTACGTCGTGGGCGCGGCCAACTCCGCGGGTCAGGCGGTGCTCAACCTTGCCCGGTTCGCCAAGCGGGTGGTGCTGCTCGTCCGTGGGGGACGGCTCGAGGACTCGATGTCCCATTACCTGGTCGAGCGGATCCATGGCGCCGACAACGTCGAGGTGCGGCTCCGCACCAGGGTCGTCGGCGCGAGCGGCGACGGCCACCTCGAGCAGCTCCAGCTCTGCGACGAGGCGAACGACACGGTCGAGGAGGTGGCCACGAGCTGGTTGTTCGTCTTCATCGGCGCTGCTCCGCGCACCGACTGGCTCGGCGACCTGGTGGCGCGCGACGACAAGGGCTTCCTCCTCACCGGGCAGGAGCTCGTGACCGCCGGCGTGGCCTGGTCGCTGGAGCGGACGCCGTTCGTCCTCGAGACCAACGTGCCGGGAGTCTTCGCCGCCGGTGACGTGCGGCTCGACTCGATGAAGCGGGTGGCCTCGGCCGTCGGAGAGGGCGCCATGGCCGTCCATGCCGTGCACCGCTACCTGGCGACGATCTGATGGCGGCCCCGCTCGTCGACCAGCTGCGCGAGCTCCCGCTGCTGGCCGGACTGGACGAGGGCCAGCTCGCGGAGCTCGCCGCGGCCGGCGACGAGGTCACCTGCCTGGCCGGCGAGGAGCTGTTCCGCGGCGGGCAGCCGGCCGAGTCCTGGTGGCTGCTCCTCGACGGCACCCTCGAGCTGGTCCGGCGGGTCGGCAACGAGGACACGGTGCTCGGAGCCATGGGAACGCCGGGACAGTGGGCCGGCGGGTTCCGGGCCTGGGACCCCCACGGCGTCTACATGGCGACCGGGAGGGCGGTGTCCTCGTGCCGGCTGCTGCGGGTGCCTGCGGACGCCCTCGGCGCGATGGCTCAGTCGTGGTTCCCGTTCGGCGTCCACCTGATCAAGGGGCTCGTCCAGACGGTGCGCAACATCGAGTCCACAGCACGGCAGCGCGAGGCGCTGGTGGCGCTCGGCACCCTGGCCGCGGGACTCGCGCACGAGATCAACAACCCGGCCTCGGCGTCGACCCGCGCCGTCGATGCACTCCAGGGCACGGCGGACTCGCTGCTCACCTCCCTGCGGCGCCTGGCTGAGGCGGGCATCACCGCCGAGTCCTACGTCGAGCTCGATGCGCTGCGCCAGTCATTGCGGCCGGCGCCGCTCGCCGGCAGCCCGTTGGACCGCGCCGACCGCGAGGACGAGCTCTCCGACTGGCTGACCGAGCACGACGTGACCGAGGAATGGCTGGTCGCCCCGGCGCTGGCCGCGGGCGGCGCCGACCCGGCGTGGTGCCGGCGCGTCTCAGACCTGGTCGGTCCGACGGCCCTCGATGCGGCGTTGCACTGGGTCTCGAACTCGCTCTCGGCGGCCGCACTGCTGGACGAGATCAAGGAGTCGACGCAACGGGTGTCGAACCTCGTGGCCGCGGTCCGGTCCTACTCCCAGCTCGACCGGGCGTCGGTCCAGCGGACCGACATCACGGAGGGGCTGCAGAGCACGCTGACCGTGCTCGCCCACAAGCTGTCAGGGATCACCGTGGTCCGCGAGCTCGGCGACGTACCCCAGATCGAGGCGATTCCCGGCGAGCTCAACCAGGTGTGGACCAACCTGATCGACAACGCGATCGACGCCATGGAGGGCACCGGCACCCTGCGCATCTCGACCTCGGCCACCGACCGGGAGGTGGTCGTCGAGATCGCCGACTCCGGACCCGGCATCCCCGGCGACGTGATGCCGCACGTCTTCGAGCCCTTCTTCACCACCAAGGACGTGGGCCGCGGCACCGGTCTCGGCCTCGACATCTCCCGTCGGATCATCGCTGACCGCCACCGCGGCGACATCTCGGTGGCGAGGGTCGGCGAGGAAACCGTGTTCCTGGTCAGCCTGCCCGTGTCGCGCTGAGCCTGGATCCACGCCGGGCCGGGATGGAGCACCCAGTCGACCTAGCCCCGCACATGCCCGGGACACGAGCCGCACGCAAGGTGTCATGGCAGAGCACGGTCCGATCACCTGTACCCCGGGTCGGCATCGGTCCAGGCCGGTCTCCTTCAGCCGCTCAGACCCACCCGCGACGTACGGCCTGCATGCCCGCCTGGAACCGCGTCTGGGCATCCAGAAGCTCCATCAGGTGGCGCATCCGCCGGCGGAGGGTGCGCACGCCGATGCCGAGCTCGCGGGCGATCGCCTCGTCCTTGGCACCGGTCACCAGCAGCGCGAGGACGGCCCGGTCCTGTTCGGTGAGCGACTCGTGCACCGCCCTGCCCGGGCCCAGCGGCAACGCGCGCGCCCAGAACATCTCGAAGAGCGTGACCATGGCGTCGAGCAGGGTGGAGCGGTGGATGACCGCGGTCTCCGCCAGGGCCCGGTCGAGGGTCAGCGGCAGCAGGGCCGTGCGTCGGTCCACCACCACCAGCTTGAGCGGCAGTCCGGGCAGCACCCGCGCCACCTCACCGGCGGACATCATGGCCTGGACGTGCGCGCGGGCACCCGGCGGCTCCAGCGACTCGGGCGCGTAGATGGTCCGCCACCGCACCCCGCGGCGGAGCACCGGCGCCTGCTGGGGGTTGTCGGGCGGCGCGGCGTAGGGAGGCCGGTCGAAGAGCAGCAGCTCCTCGCTGCAGGAGGCCTGCAGCTCCTGGAACCTCCGGGCAGCGGCCTGCTCGCCGGTCAGGATCTCGACCAGCACGCTCGGGTCGTCGCGCCGACTGGCCTGGAACTCGGCGACCAGCTCGGACACGGCCGCGCGCACCTGCCGGAGCCCGTGCTCGTGTGCCTGGACGAGCGCCTCGACCGCGAGGTCGGGTACGACGGCCGCGAGTCGCTGCGGGCGACCGCCCGTGCGGCTCACCAGCCCGAGCGACTCCAGGCGGTGCAGCGCCACGGCGACGCGGCCGGGACGGCAGCGGACGTCTGCGGCCAGCTGGGCCCTCGTCGAGTCGGGGGTGGCGAGCAGTGCGCGGTAGACCCGTTCCTCCAGCTCGGAGACGCCCAGCGGTGCCAACAGGCCCGAGCCGGTCTCCACCCGCCCGACGGTACGTCGCTGCCCGGTCACCGGTCGAGCGAGCGTGGGCCGGAGGAACCGCTCCCGCCCGTTCTGTACCGGCGGGTCAGCGTCCTCGGATCCGCTCACCCGCCCGTTCTGTACCGGCGGGTCAGCGACCGATGGGCGCTCACCCGCCCGTTCTGTACCGGCGGGTCAGCGTCCGATGGGCCTCGCCCGGTCGGCCGCCGTGCTCATGGCCGCATCCGGCCGATGACCGGTTGCGGCCACCCGATTCCATGGAGTCAGGACCGCACGGCGTGGCACCGTCGCAGGGCATCGCCCCCTCATCTCCAGCCACCCTCTCGGGAGCCGAACCATGCTGCACGCAACGCGCCGGCGTCGGGCCGCCTCGCTCATCACCCTGCTCACCCTTTTCGCCCTGGTCACCACGGCTACCTGGACGCCGGACGCATCGGCCGCCGTTGCCGCGCCGGCCGAACAGGCTGGGCGACTGTCCGGTCGGGTCGTCGACCACGCGTCGGGCAGTCCGATCGCCGGAGCGAGCGTGGCCCTGACCGGTCCCTCGTCGCAGTCCGCCGTCACCGACTCCGATGGGCGCTACGTCGTCATCCTGGCGCCGGGCGACTACGAGCTGCTGATCACGGCCTTCGGCTTCGACGACGTGCGCCAGACCGTGCGGATCCGCCGCCACAGCCTGCTCTTCCGGGATGCGCAGCTGGACTCGTCCCCCCTTGCGGTGCTGCGCGGCCACGTCGCTGACGCGTCGGGACAGGGCTGGCCGCTCTACGCGCGCGTCACGCTGCCCGGGACGCCGCTCGAGACCTGGACCGACCCGGCCACCGGTGCCTACCGCCTGACCGTGCCGAGCGGGCACGCCTACTCCGTCCGGGCAACCGCGAGCTATGCGGGCTACCTGACGGCGACCGACACCGTGGTCGTCGACGGTCCGACCACTCACGACCTCGGGGTCACGGCGGACGACGCGACGTGCTCTGCGCCCGGCTACCGGCGCAGCGGCGGCTTCCGGGAGGGCTTCGAGGGAGGGTCGACGCCGGCCGGGTGGACGGTCGAGGACCTCCACGACACCGGCGTCCGGTGGCGCTTCGACGATCCCGGCGTCCGCGGCAACCACACCGGCGCCGAGGGCGGCTTCGCCACCATCGACAGCGTCGACCAGACGACCTCTCTGCCCGACGGTTCGCTGGTCTCGCCCGCGATCGACCTCACCGAGGCCGACGCACCCGTCCTCGAGTTCGCGACCGACCTGAACACCGGGTGGCCGGCACTGGCGGCCGTGGACCTCTCGCTCGACGGCGGCTCCACCTGGGCCGGCGCATGGTCCATCCAGGCCGCGATACCCGGCCCGCAGACCGTGAGGATCCCGCTGCCCAGCGCGGCCGGGGCCGCCGATGCCCGGGTCCGGTTCCACTACAAGTACGGACCGGCCGGCTGGTACTGGCAGGTCGACGACGTCTACGTCGGGGACCAGACGTGCGCGCCCACGCCTACCGGCCTGCTCGTCGGTCGGACGAGCAGCTCGCTGACCGGCCGGCCCCTCAACGACGTCCGGGTCACGGCCGACGGGACGCCGCCCAGGACCACCACGAGCCGGCCGACGCCGGACGACAACCGGCTGCGGGACGGCTTCTACTGGATGGCCACGACCCCGGGCCGTCATCGGATCACCGCGACACTGCCGGCGTACGCCGACGGCGCAGCCGAGCAAATGGTCGAGGCGGGCCGCGTCGCGAACGTCGACCTGGGGCTGGCCTCCGGCAGGCTCAAGGTGGCCCCACGGACCGTGCGGGTGGAGCTCACCCGAGGCGAGCGGACCACCAGACGGCTCACCGTCGTCAACACCGGGGACGCCCCGGCCGACTACTCGCTCGAGGAGGTCGAGGGCGCACCACCCTCCTCGGCCACTCGAGCGGCAGCGCCCGGAGAGGCGCCCGGAGTCCAGCGGCTCCCGACCGAGATCTCGCCGCTCCCTGATCGCGACGGTCAGGCGACCGTGCTCCCCGCCGATCCGGCGCCGGCCACGCAGGGCGGCGCATGGCGAGACGTCGCGCCGTACCCGTTCCCGGTGCGAGACACCGTCCTCGGCAACCTGAACGGCACGGTCTACTCCTTCGGCGGCTACAGCGCGGCCGGGCACAAGGCAGTGAGCGACGCCTTCCGCTACGTCGCCGAGTCCGACGAGTGGGTGCGGATCGCCGACCTGCCGCACCCGCGGCAGCAGCCGTCCGGCGCCTTCATCGCCGGCAGGTTCGTGCTCGCCGGTGGCTGGGGCGCCGACGAGCACCCGGTGGCCGAGACCCTCGTCTACGACCCGGTAGGCGACACCTGGTCGACCGCGGATCCGAACCCCGCACCGCTCGCCGCATCGGGCACGGCGGTGCTGGAGGGCCAGCTCTACGTGGTCGGCGGCTGCCTCGACAACGACTGCGGCCGCACCGACGTGCTCCGCTTCGACCCGGAGGCCGACACCTGGACCAGGCTGGCCGACTACCCGCAGAACACCGCGTGGACGTCGTGCGGCGGCCTCCACGGCAAGGTCTACTGCGCCGGCGGCATCGGGACGGACGCCGACAAGTTTGCCGTCTTCGGCTACGACCCGGGGACCGACTCCTGGACCCGGGTAGCGGACCTGCCGCTGGACATGTGGGCCAGCGCCTACTCGGTGGTGAACGACCGGCTGGTCGTGGTCGGCGGCGCTGCGGTCAACTCCTCGATGGTGACCAACGAGGGTTACGCCTACGACGCGGTCTCCGACTCCTGGGCGGCCGTGCCGCCGTCCAAGCGCGCCTACTTCAGGGCGTCCGGCGCCTGCGGTTTCATGAAGGTCGGCGGCAAGTTCGAAGCGTGGGACGGGTTCTCCGACGTGGAGCAGCTCCCTGGCTACGACGACTGTCGGACGACGACCGACCTACCCTGGGTGCGCGCGACCCCTGACCACGGCCGGGTCGCCCCCGGAGAGGCGGCGCAGGTCGAGCTGGACCTGGATGCGCGCCAGCTCGACCCCGGCGTGCACCTCGTGTGGCTGCGCGTGCGCGAGCAGACGCCGTACGACGTGCCGGACGTCCGGGTCAGACTCGTGGTCCGCCGCTAGGGTCCCGCGCGCGTGGGCCCAGCCGGAGTCCGAGCCCGTCGGCCACGTCGGGTCGAGCGTCACCCCACCACTAGTCGAGGACGCCGCGCTTGACCGCGCGGTTGCCGGCCTTGTCGTGGGCGATCGCGCGGTAGTGGCCGTTGCGGCCGATCCGCAGGTGGCACTTGCCCTTGACTCCCGACAGCTTGTCGGTGGCGGTGCAGCTGCGACCGCCGACCCTGATCACGGGTGCTTCGAGGTCGACATCGATGCCGCTGACCGTGACCGATGCCGAGCCGCCGTTGACCGCCTGGATCGACCGCGTCACGGTCTGGTCGGCGCCGCTCTTCCTGATCAGGGTGTCCTTGGGGCACTCCGACACCAGCTCGGAGCCGGCCGGCTGGCAGATGAACCAGACGCGGACCGTGGTGTGGTACCAGCCAGACCTGGACTTGGGGAACTTCGCCAGCACCCGCGCCTGCAGCTTGGGATCTGTGCGCACCAGGGCTTGCGTGGTGCCGTCGTAGCGGTCGTCGCCGGCGTAGGTCGCGGTCACCGTCTGCGGCCCCGGGGGCAGCACGTGGTGGAGGGTGGCGCGGCCGGTGTTGGGGTCGATCTCGGCCGGCAGGTCCTGGCCGCCGATGGAGAAGTGCACGCTGCCGCTGGGCGGGGCGCTCCCCGCCTGCACGCCGCCGGGGAACGCGCCGGACAGGTCGGCGACCAGCGAGGTCGGAGTCGGCAAGATGGCCAGGCTCGAGCCCGCGGGGTCGACGCGCTGCTGGATCGGCGAGGCGTTGGCCGGGTCGAAGGCCATCGGGTCGTCGGGGATGAACTCGGCCGTGGCCAGGCGGAAGTCGCTGCCGATCGTCACGTCGAGCACGCCGCCCTCGTCGTAGATCGGGAGGCTGGTCGCGTGGCCGGCTGCGTCGAGGTGGACCGGGTCACCGATCTCCACGCTGTCGACGCGGAACTGGACCGAGCCGGCCGTCACGTCGTTGGTCTCCTCGCCTGCCCAGACGTGGGCGTTGAGGCGGACCTCCTGGCCGTACTTCGACGGGTTGGCCGGCGAGGTGAACGTCATGCTCGGCGTCACCGCTGCGTGGGCCGAGCCAGCCAGGAACACCACGGGGGCGCCCACCGCGAGCGGCAGGGTCAGACCCATCGCGACTCGGCGCATCAGCTGGTGCATTGCTCCCCCTTCGACGCTGCCCCATGGCAGGCCTGCGAAGACTGTAGGTGCGACCACCCTTGCAGGTCGAGGACCGGTTCGGGCGATGTCACGTCGGTGGACCCGGCTCTCAGCCCACGAGCTCCCGCGGCACGTCGAGCCTGGGAATCCCGCCGAGACCGCGGCGGTAGCGGACCCGGGCGGCGTACCTGTCGAGCGCGCGGTAGAGCGTCTGGTGCGCGGTCCACGGCAGCGGCTCCGCACCCGTGCGCCAGCTCTCGCCGAAAGCGATCCAGACCGGCACCCAGTCCCCCGCGTCGTCCCACGCCCCGCGGCGCGCGGTGAGCATCCGGCGGCGGATCTGGAACGCCGTCCGGGGGCCGTCGGAGCAGATCGGCGCGGTCGCCACCGGCCACAGCCGCAGGTCCAGCGTCATCAGGTGCACCTCGAGGTCGCGCAGCACGGACGGGTCGACCAGGACGGTCGCGGCGTTCTCGTGAGGGACGCGCTCCATGGAGGAACGCTCGCTCCCCGATGCCGGACCCGTCAAGCACCTCGCGCTGCGACGCACCCGGCGGCGAAGGCACCCCCGAACCCCAGCGTTGACTCGATTTCGCCCGTACCGATGTTGACGCTGCCACTCTTGGAGTGCTGACTGGTGTCACACAGGAGCTCCTCGGGAGGGGTAGGACATGAAGCTGCTCATCGGTGCCGTCATCGTGGCCTGGCTCGTGATCGGTGGTGCGGCCGCGGGCCAACGGGGCTACTTCGGCAACGACCGGGCGGTCAACTGCAAGTCCGGTGCGGACACGGGGCTGACGATCCTGGCCGGCCCGCTCAACTACATCGGGGTGAACCCCAAGATCAACTGCAAGGCGCCGCGGCCCTCGAGGTGACGCGCTCGCCCGGCGGACGTGCACACCGGTCTGGACTTCTAGACCGCTGGCGATGACAACCCCTCGGTGGTCCCGCACCATGACGGGGCTGGCCCTTGATGGCGGTTCGTGGGGAATCGCCAGGTCGGCGTCCTGGGGGGGACCTATGAGGATTGCTCTTGGCGTGCTGCTGGCCGCGTGGCTGGTGGTCGGCGCCTTCGCCGCCCAGCAGCGGAACTACTACGGCCACGGTCTGGCCAGCTGCGACCAGGGAGCCACGATCGCGGCGACCATCGCGGCCGGGCCGTTCAACTACCGCGGGGCCAACCCCGTGGTCTCGTGCCCGCAGCCGTCGGCATGACGCCTACGCCGTCGCCAGCGAGTCCATGTAGTCCTTGATCGTCGGCACCGCGGTCAGCCGGCCGTGGAAGAAGTTGTTGATCAGGTTCACGACCTGCACCTTGGCCGACTCGATGTCGACCGCAGCCGCATCGGCGGCCGCGCCGCCGCCCTTGGTCTTGTCCAGGGCGACGCGCAGCTTGAGCAGGGCTCCGACGAGCTCCGTCTCCTGCACACCGTCCAGCGCCCCGACGACCGTCAGCACGAGCTGGTCGGTCTGCGCCTGGACCGTCTCCGTCGGGATCGTCGAGCCGGGCTGCGACGCGTTCTCGAGGGTCGTGATCAGCGACCAGACCTGGTAGAGCATCGTGGTGGGCTCGTCGAAGAGCTCTCGCAGGTACGCCGCGTCGAGGTGGCGGCCGGTCAGCCGGAAGACGTTGTACATCCGCTTCGCGGCCTTGCCGTAGTTGGCGTGGTCCACGGCGAGGTACTTGCGGACCTCACCCTCGAGCGAGTCGACGTACTCGTCGAGCGCGTCGCCGGAGACGTGCTGGACGACCTTGGTGAACGTCGGCAGCTGACCGGCGTCGAGGTAGATCTCCTGGAAGTAGGCGTCCAGGTAGCCATCGAGGGCCACGATGTCGCCGGCCGGCGACTCCCAGGTCACGTCGACGACGTTGCTCGCGTTGGTGAGCCGCTTCTGGTCGGGGTCGGCGACGACCCAGTCGAGCTTGCACCAGCCCGGGTCGGCGGCGAGCTCGTCCCAGGCCAGCGTGGTCGGTGTCCCGTCGACCTCGACGTCCAGCCGCCCGGCCCTGATCTCGTCGAGATTCCACGAGATGGGTCCCCCCTTCTTCTGCGGCTCGCCGTGCCGCACGCAGTCGAAGGGGTAGGAGCTCCACTTGGCCTCGATGAACTGGTAGGTCGGCCCGCTCTCGAAGGCGATCGCCTTGTCCCGCATCAACCCCGCGAGGATGGCGCACGCCTCGTCACGGGTGGCCGCCCTGATGTTGAGCCGCTGGAAGAAGTCGGCGTCACCGGGGTGGGTCTGGATCTTCGACTGCGCGGCGGAGCCGGACAGGGCCAGCGCACCCTCGGCGACCCCCTCCGGCCCGGTCACCTCGACGACCTCGCCGATCCGGCGGAACCGCGCGAGATCACGCGGGCTGAAGTCGAGCATGCTCACGCGGTGGCCGAAGACGCCGTCCTCCTCGTCGATGACGATGTCGGAGGTCTCGACGCCCGACTCCTTGGTCATCGCCGCCAGCCAGCGCTCGGTGTCGGCGGCGTCCAGCTCGATCCCGAGTCGTTGCGCGGACTCGACGAGACGGGAGACGTCGTCGCCCGAGCCGGCGGCAGTGGTGTCGGTCATGAGGCGTCCTTTCAGGGGTGCGCCGGCCCGGCCGAGATCGCCCGGAAGAGGGCAGCCTGGTCCTGCGCGTCGGAGAGAGCGTGGTGCGCGAGCGGCCGTCCTGACAAGTACCTCGGGCCGAGCACGCTCATGCTGGTCTCCGCCCACGTGCAGCCGAGCCGGCCCATCGCGAACGCCTTGATGTCCAGCGCGGCGAAGCCGAACGGGTTCCGGCCGAGGTATCTCTCGAAGTAGTCGGCCACGAACATCCAGTCGAACGGCGCGTTGAAACCGACGAAGACGGGACGTGAGCCCTCGGGGACCACGTCGCCGACCCAGTCGGAGAACCGCTGCATCGCGTCGGCCGGCGGCTCGCCCATCGTGACGAGGATGTCGATCGAGAGCTTGCTGACCTCGAGCGCCTCCTGCGTCGAGCGCTTGTCCTCGGGCCTGAGCTCGGCGTAGAACGTCGTCTCCGGGTCATCGACCAGGCAGGCGCCGATCGAGAGCAGCGCGTAGTCGGCCGGCGTCGCCCCGCCGGTCTCGACGTCGACGGAGATGAAGCACTCCGCGAGGTCGCGGGCCTCGCCACTGCCACGGCTCATGCCTCTGCGGGGTCCCCGCAGGAGCGCGACCCGACCGCGCGGAGCGCGCTCACCGAGTGGTTTCGCGGGGTGGTCATGCCCGAGAGACTGTCAGACGCCGCTGCTCCTGCGAGCAGCACCACGGCGTGCCGCCGGCGACCGTGGCCGCGACGCGCTCGTTCTCGGCGCCGACCTCGGCCTGAGTACGCCGACTCAGCCCCGGTGAGCGCAGGTCCGCTGTCCGCGCCGAGGCGGACAACGGCCCAATGGACCCATGATCACGCGCCTCGCGGCCTGCCCGACCTGCGGCCACGTCCCGGACCCGATCCACGAGCCACCCGCATCGACGCCTCACTTCGCTCCCCCGCCCCCACCCCCGCCGCCGGTCATGTCGTACGCCGCGGCATACCCCGCGCCCACGCCAGCCCCGCCCGCGGCTCGCGGCGGCCTCAGCGCCGCCTCGGTCCCCAAGATCCTGCTCGGGCTCGGCGCCACCTGCCTCCTGGTCGCCGCCGTGATCTTCTTGGCCGTCGCCTGGTCGTGGCTCGCCGTCGGCGGCCGCACCGCGGTCCTGGTCGGGCTGACCGCCACGACCGCGCTCGCCGGCCAGTGGCTCGCCCGACGCCGACTCGGCGTGGCCGCCGAGGCGCTCACCACCGTGGCGCTCGGCCTCCTGGCGCTCGACCTGCTCGGCGCCCGACGCGCCGGATGGCTCGGCACCGTGACCGACGGGTCGTTCCAGGCCGTGGTCGGTGGCGCCCTCGTCCTCTCGTTGGTCCTGTGCCTGCCCGCCCGACGGCTCGTGGTCCCGCAGCTCGGCGCCACCCTGGGGCTCGGCCTCTTCGTCCTCGGCGTCGACGCCCCCACCCGGCACCCCCAGGTGCTGGCGACCGTCTGCGTCCTGGCGTTCACCGCGCTCGCGATGCTCGGCCACCGGCTCCGCCTCGCGGTGCTGCCGTGGTCCGCGGGCGTCAGTGCCGGCACCGCCGCCATGGTCCTTGCGGGCCTCGCCGTGGAGGACGCGACGGAGCACCCGACGCTCCGTGCGCTGTGGATCGAGGGACACGGGGTCGGGATGCTCGCCGTCGCCGCCCTGGTCCTCCTGCCCTGGGCGTTCGTCCGTGACAACGACGAGCTGCGGCAGCTGGTCTGCTCGGCCTCGGTCTCGGCACTCACCTGCGTCGCCGCGCTGCCCGTGCTCGACGACGGGACCACCCGCATCGCGCTGGCCGCCGCGGCCGCCACGACGTTCTGGGCGGTGCTCTCGGCGGCGGCGCCGCCCCGGTGGTACGCCGTGCCACGGGTCCCTCTGGCCGGGTCGGTGCTCGCCCTCCTCCCGGCGCCGCTCGGCCTGGCCGCCACCGCGCTCGCGAACGTCCTCACCACCGTCGGCCCGGCCTTCACGGCCGACGCCGGGGTCCGGCTCGACCCGATCACGCCGTTCGCGCACCCCCTGCTGCTGCCGCTCGGCGCCGGCGTCACCGTGGCCGCCGCCGCCCTGAGCCTGCCGCGCACCCGCGCCGTGACGTGGGCCTCGGGCCTCGCCCTGCTCGCCGCCGGGGTGTCCACCGCGGCGCTCTACCCGCTGCCGCTGTGGATCTTCGTCGCCGTGTCCGGCCCGCTGGGCCTCCTGATCGCGCTGCCCAGCGCGGTGCTCACCCTGCTGGTGCTGGCCGAGATCGCGCTCCTGGCGGCCGCGCTGCTGGCGCGGCGGGTCGCCGCCGCCGAGCCTGCGGCCGGCCTGGTCCTGCCGCTCGCGGTGGCGGGGTTCCTCTGGACGGGCGGCTTCCTCCTCGAGGTGCCGCTCGAGGTGCGGTCCCTGGTGACGCTGGCCGCGCTGGGGCTGCTCGCCATCGCCGTACCCCGCATCGAGCTGGAGCTCGGCGCCGCCGTCGCGGTCACGATCTCCTCGGTGGCCGGCGTGGACGCAGCCGCCGACCCGTCGGTCTCGGCGGCGATCCACCTGACGATCGCGGGGGCCGCCGTGACGACGACCGCGCTGGTGCACCGCGACCACGCCCCGCTCGCCTGGCTCGGTGGGCTGCTGCTCGCCGCGGCCACCTGGGTGCGGCTCTACGACATCGGCGTCCAGGCGCCAGAGGCCTACACGCTGCCCACCGCCGCCGCGCTGATCCTGGTCGGCGTCCACCGGCTGTCTCGCGACTTCGACGCCGACACGACGACCACGCTCCTCCCCGGGCTGGGCCTCGCCACCGTGCCGTCGCTGCTCTGGGCGCTGGTCGACCCCGTCTCGCCGCGAGCCGCGCTGCTGGGCGGTGCCTGTCTGCTGCTCCTCGTCGGCGGCGCGGCGCTGCGCTGGTCCGCTCCGGTCGTCGTGGGCGGGCTGGTCGGCGGCGCGCTGCTGCTGCGCGAGCTGGCGCCGTACGCCGTCGAGACGCCGCAGTGGGTGATCATCGGCGCTGCCGGCACCGTGCTGATCGGGGCCGGCATCACCTGGGAGGCGCGGCTGCGCGACCTGCGCCAGGCGGCTGGCTACCTGGGCCGGCTGCGCTGACGCGGTGCGAGGACACACCGCGCTGACACACTGGCGGGGTGCTGCCGCGGTTCGAGGTCGTCGCCCGCAAGCGGCCGGTGCGGCTCGTGGTGCCCGACGGCGGGCCGGTGCGAGCGCCCTACGTCGCGACGTCGGCGACGGGGGCCGGCGCGCTGACGCTGGCGAGCGGGACGGTCACCCTCACGGCGGAGTACGGCGACCGGGTGGCCCTGCACGTCAGCACCGACGCCAGGACCACGACGCACCGGAGCCGGCGCAGCAGCCGCCCCGAGGGACCGGTCGAAGCCGTCGGGCTGACGCCTCACCGGGCCGCACGTGACCGCGTTCACCCGCGAGGACGGGCGCTGGGTGGCGCGGGCGCGCCACGACCTCACCGACCGGCACGACGTGCACGACGAGGAGTGGCTGGCCGCCCTGACCTCGTCGGGTGACGAGACCGGACGGTTCGGCCAGCTGGGCCTCCGCGACCTGCGCGTGGTCAGCGAGGCCGACGGGTCGCCGTACCTGCGGGACGGGCGGGTCCTCCTCACCGCCACCAGTGCCGGCCCCGGAGGGTTCGTGACCGGGCACTGCTCGGTGTGGTCGCTCGACCCCGACACGCTCGAGCTCGAGCACCGGGCCGACCTGTTCCAGCGGCGTGCCGCCACGCGTGGCGTCTACGGCGACCACGCCGCGCACCTGCTCCGCGACGGCGACCGGTGGCTGCTGGCGTCGAGCACGTGGGGCGACTTCGACCGGCAGAAGCGGCCGGTGGGGGCGACGCTCGCCGAGTCGACCGAGGACCTGACCCGCGGGGTGCACGTGCTCGACGGTCGCCCGCTCGCGCTGCCGACCGAGGGGTTCCGCTCCGTCGGCGTCTGGGACCCGCACCTGGTGCGGACCGGCGAGGGCTGGCTGGTGGGCTACGTCAGCGCGACGAGGTACTTCCGTTTCCACCCCGCCCTCGCCGCCGGCCCGTCGCTCGACGCGCTCAGCCTGCGCGCGGTGGCCCCCGACCACCGGCAGACCGAGGGCACCACGCTCGCCCGGCTGGACGGCGAGTGGCGGGTGCTGGCCAGCGACAAGCGGCACCGCTCCTACCCCGTGCTCGACCTCGACCTGCGCGAGGTCGGGACCCTCGACGCGGCCTACCCCACCAACATCCCGTGGCCCACGCTCGTCGACCTCCGCGGGTCCGGCCGGGAGCAGAGACTGCTGGTCGGCTTCGACGCGACGACGTACGGCGGCCGGCTGGTGGGCTACGGCAGCCACGGCGAGGTCGTCATCCAGCTGGCCCGGCCCACCGTCAGTCTGTGACCCTGAGCAGTGGCCGGACCGCGTTGCGGGCGGAGTGGATCCGCGACTTCACGGTGCCGAGCGGGACGTCGAGCAGGCTGGCGATCTCGTTGTAGTCGAGCTCCTGGACATCGCGCAGGACCAGCGGCTCGACCAGCTCCGGGTGGTCGGTGCCGAGGATCTCGAGGGCGTCGAGCAGGTCGAGGCGGCTGCCGGCGATCACGCTGGTGGTGCGCGGGTCGGCGTGCACGGGCAGGTCGTCGGTCAGCCGCTCGCCGGCGCGCCGCTTGAGCGTCCGGTACGTCGACCGGGCGCTGTTGGAGGCCACGGCGTGCAGCCAGGTGGTGAAACGGCTGCGGCCGCCGAAGGTGTGGATCTTCGTGGCGACCAGCAGCAGCGCGTCCTGGGCCGCCTCCTCGGCGTCCTCGGGGAAGAGCAGCATCCGCCCGCAGATCCGGCGCACGCGGGGCTGGATCTCGGCCAGCAGCTCCTCGAGCGCGGCTCGGTCGCCGCCCGCGGCCCGCACGGCCAGGTCGTCGACCTCGTCCGCCTCCACGCGATCACCATATGGGCCGGCCACCCAACCGTTCGGCTCCCGGTGCCGTCAGGGAAGTGAGAGCACTCGAAGACTCGGAGGAAACGATGAAGCTCAGCACCCTCGTCAGCAGCAAGATGGCCACCGTGGTCGTGGCCGGCACCATCGCCGCACTCGTCGGCACCGGCGCCTCGGTCGCCGCCGGCCACATCACCTCGGCCCAGATCAAGGACGGCACGATCCAGACCCGCGACCTGACGAAGAACAACTTCGCCAGGTTCACCTCGACGGAGAACGTCGTGTCGGCCACGACGCCGGTCAGCACCGTGCCGGCGTACGGCGGCGCGCGGGTCGTCCCCGTCAACGCGGCCAACACCCCGCTGGCCACGCTGGTCCTCGACAAGGGGACGTGGACGATCTCCGGGACCGCGCAGTTCTGGCACATCGGGCCGCCCGTCCCGTCCGACCCCGACTACGGGATCGTGACCATCCCCGGACTCAAGGACGGGTTCAGCCGCAACTGGACCGGCGACGTGCCCGACGGAGGCAACAACTCCGCGCAGGTCTCCTTCAACGGCACCATCAAGATCGTGGCCAACGACACGCCCGTCGTGATCACCGGCGAGTTCACGGGCGCGAACACCGGTCAGGCCGGCGTCTCCGTCCAGGCCACGCAGTACGAGTACGTGAAGCTGTTCCACGGCGGGAAGTGACCCCGGGCTGACCTTGGGGGGATGACCGGCTCTGTCGACAGACGACTTCCCCGAGCCGGTCACGCGGGCCGCGCCGCCTCGTCAGGCGCGGCCCGCGTCCCTCTGTCCGCGTGACAGCATGAAGCCGTGTCCCTGCCCACCCGTCTCGGCCGGCTGGAGCGGGTCGAGCGCATCGGCGTCGGCGGCTTCGCGACGGTCTGGCTCTACCACGACGCCGAGCTCGACTCCGACGTCGCGGTCAAGGCGCTGGCCGAGAACTGGTCGCAGCGGCTCGACGTGCGCGAGCGCTTCCTGGAGGAGGCGCGGATCCTGCGCCGGGCGGACTCCGACCACATCGTGCGGGTCTACGACATCGGCGAGGTCGACGGCACGCCGTACTTCGTGATGACCTACGCCGACCAGGGATCGCTGGCCCGCCAGCTCGAGCCCGGCCTGCCCCTGCCCGTCCCCCGGGTCGTCGACCTGGTCAGCCAGGCAGGGGCCGGCCTCGCCGTCCTGCACGAGCACGGCGTCGTGCACCGGGACATCAAGCCGCACAACCTGCTCCTCCGCAGCGGCGGCTCTGCCGGCGACAAGCTGCTGGTCGCCGACCTCGGAGTCGCCAAGGCGATGCTGCACGCGTCGGGGCTGACCCAGGTGGTCGGCACCCCGGCCTACATGGCCCCCGAGCAGGCCACGGGAGACGCGATCGACGCGCGCGCCGACGTGCACGCCCTGGCCGCGGTCGCCTACCAGATGCTCACCGGCCGCCTGGCACGCGACGGCTCCATCGCCGAGCTCGCCCACGCCTCCCTCCCGCTCGCACCGTCGCGCATCGAGCCCTCGCTGCCGCCCGCGGTCGACGAGGTGCTGCTGCGCTCGCTCGACCCCAACCCCGAGGCGCGCTACGCCTCCATCGACTCCTTCGTCGACGCCCTCCGCTCCGCCCTGCCGGTCACCGTGACCCGTCCCGCTTCGACCACCACCCGCTACCAGACCCCCGACACGGCGTACGCGCCGCTGCCGTCGGCTCAGCCGCGGCGCCGGCTCCCGGTCGTGCTCACGCTCGTCTGCCTGCTGGTGTTCGCGGCGGCCTTCGGTGCGGCGTACGCCGTGACCACGGTGCTCGCCTGACGCGCTTCGTGCCAGGGCGGTCCCGCGAGCCGGCCCGTGGCCAGCATCAGCGCCACCACCACGATCGCCAGCCCCACCACGGTCAACGGGCCGAGCGGCGTGCCGAGCACCAGCCACGCGCCCACGGCGGTGACGGCGGGCACCACGAACAGGTGGCTGCTGGCTCCGGTCGCCCCGCGTCGACCCACCAGCGCGAACAACAGCAGCGGCGCCCCGACGCCCGCGACGACGGAGAGCCAGGCGAACGACGCCAGGCCGGCTCCGCTCATCGGCAGGGCGATGCCCCCTGCGAGCGGCGCCCAGACGGCGAGCACGGCGAACCCTGCGGCCACCTCCACCGACGCGACCGCGGCCGGGCCGGCCTTCGCGCCCACGCGCCCCTGGAGGGTGGTGCCGACGGCGAGCCCGCCGAGGCCCAGGACCGCCCACAGCAGGGACGCCGCGTTGGGCGGGCGGCCCACCCGGTCGGCCAGCGTGACGATGACGCCGAGGACGCCCAGGCCGATGCCGAGCCACTGCATCGGCGTGCTCGCGGCCGATGAAGGAGTCCAGGTGTCCGCGTCGGACGCCGGCCTACGCCCACGGCGGCCGGCCTCGACCAACGACGCCCTCGCCCGGCTCGCCCGCCAGGCGGTCGTCGATCTCTCCGGCCGGGGCACCGGCACGCTCCGCGCGTGCGGTGACGACACCTGCTCCAGCATCTTCCTCGACCTCACCGGCCGGCGGCGCTGGTGCACCGACCTGCGGTGCGGCAACCGCAGCCGGGTCCGCGCCCACCGGGAGCGCTCTCAGGCTCAGCCGAGCCGTACCCGCGGGTCGATCACGGCGTAGAGCAGGTCGACGACGATGTTGGCGGCGATCACGAACGACGCGACCAGCAGCACGACGCCCACGACCAGCGGCAGGTCGTAGCGCTGGATGGCGGTGATCGAGAGCTTGCCGACCCCGTTGAAGTTGAAGACCGACTCGGTGATGATGGCGCCGCCGAGCAGCCCCGCGAGCTCCACCCCGGACAGGGTCACCAGCGGCGTCAGCACCGCTCGCATCGTGTGCTTGCCGAGGATGACCCGGCGCGGCAGCCCCTTGGCCCGGGCGGTGCGGATGTAGTCCTCGGTCATCGTCTCCAGGACGAACGCCCTCGTCACGCGCACATAGCTGGCCATGTAGACGAGCGCCAGGGTGATCGCGGGCAGGAACAGCCCGGCCGCCCAGCGTCGTGGGTCCTCGGTGATCGGCGTGTACACCGGGAGGTCCACGATGCTCCACCGGATCGCCACGAACTTGAGCAGGATCAGTCCGATGAAGAACGTGGGGAACGCATAGGCGACCAGGGACCCGGCGACGATGCCTCTGTCGATCCATCTGCCCTTGAAGAGCGCCGCCGTGATGCCGAGGCTCACCCCACCCACCATCCACACCAGGTAGCCCGCCAGTGCCAGGGAGAGCGACACCGGGAGCTTGTCCTGGATCAGCGCTCGCACGGGCAGGCCGTAGCCGGTGGACAGGCCGAGGCAGGGCGCGGGACAGTCGACCACCAGCTGCGGTGCGCTCTCTCGGAGCGCGGGGTCGTCGGGGAACTGCCGACCCGCGACGACGCCCTTCGCGAACCGCCACCACTGGGTGGTCAGTGGTCTGTCGTAGCCGAGTGCCTGCTTGGTCTGCGCCAGCTGGGCGGTGGTGCACTTGGGGCCGCAGGCATACCGCTCCGGGTGGTCGTTGCTCGCGTAGAACATCACGAACGTCACCATGCTCATGACCACCAGGAGCGCGGCTCCCACCACCACCCGCCTGACGGTGTAGGCGAACATCCGACATCTCCTCCTGAGCTCCGGCCGGACCGGCTGGTCCGAACGGGCAGCGTCGGCAACGCGGCGGCCCGGCGGGCAGAGGCAGGAGTCCTCAAGAGCAGGGATAGCCTGGATGGATGCCTGAGCTGCAGCCGCTGCGCCGCGATCACGCGGCCGCACTGCTGGACTTCGAGGTGGCGAACCGCGCCTGGTTCGTGAGGTCGATCTCCGACCGCGGCGACGACTACTTCGACCAGTTCACCGAGCGGCTCGACGTCCTGCTGGCGGAGCAGGAGGAGCGTCACGCCGCCTTCTACGTGCTCGTCGACGATGACGGGTCCGTACTCGGCCGGTTCAACCTCGAGCTCGAGGGAGACGGCGTGGCCAGCCTGGGCTATCGCGTCGCCGAGAGGGCGGCCGGCCGTGGGGTCGCGACCGCGGCGGTCCGCGAGCTGTGCGCGGTGGCCGCTGTGCGGCACGGGGTCACGACCGTCCGCGCCGCCACGTCCCACGCCAACGTGGCGTCCCAGCGGGTGCTGCTCAAGGTGGGCTTCGCCGAGGTCGGGCCCGCGGACCCCTCGGAGATCGGCGGCAAGCAGGGCAGCTGGTATCAGCTGGACGTGTCGACGACGCGGTAGCGCAGGCTGCCACGTCGTCGTAGAGGGGTGGTGCCCTCGACGGGCGGCTCGCCCTCGTCCGGGTGCCGGGTCAGGACGAGGATCGGTACTCCTGGCCCGCCCGGTCGTCGGGGCCGGCGGTGTAGCCGTCGAGGGACATCGACGTGGGCGAGCGGGCGGTCACGGAGTGGCAGGACCTGCCAGTCGGCGTCACCTCATCGATCCGGCAGCCCGATCGGGTTGACGGGTGGCAGCGCCGTCCGTGCGGCGGTGGCCAGCGGGGTGGCGAGCTCGATGAACCGATCGACCGTCTCCGGACCGGCGAGGGTCCAGGGCTCCTGGGCCAGCTCGTCGGTCAGCGCCTCGGCGTGGCCGAGGACGTCGAGACCGGCCGGGGTGATCTGGCCGTCCGGGCCGAGCAGGCCCCGGTCGGTGAGGGTGGCGGCCGACGCAGCCCACTCCTCGTCGGTCCAGCCGCGGTTCGGCTGCAGCGCCTCGCGGTCGAGGTCGTGGCCGGAGCGGAGCACCATCGTGGAGAGGCCGTCGAGGCCGACGGCGAGCTGGGCGAGGACGTGGCCGTCGCCGCGCAGCTCACGCAGGGTCGTGGCGGCCTGCCAGAGAACGGCGAGGGGCTCGTCGGGCCACGGGAGAGCCGCGTTGGCCGCGCCGAGCGCCCGCCCGGAGGTCGCAGCGCCCTCGGCGACCGACCGCAGGAGCGTGGCGGCCTCGCCGGCGTCCTGGCCGTCGAGCAGCCGGGTGAGCGCGGCGACCGAGCCCTCGACCCGGGCGGCCAGGGCACGCTCGGGCGGCGCGAGCTCCCACACCGAGGGGATGGCTCGCTCGACCATCCGGGGGGCGAAGTTCGAGTAGAGCGCGACGGTGACGGCCGCGGGCGCCGGACCGAGCGGAGCCGAGCGCGACGCGAAGTAGCCGCGCCAGAAGCCGCGGAGCCCGGCGGCCTCGAAGGCCGCCCGGCCCTCGGGCGCGAAGTAGGTGACCGCGTGCAGCGGCTCGAAGAGCGTCCACATTCGGCGGGCCGGCGTCACGCGCTCTACATTAGAGCGGTCCCGCGCCACCCCTGCGGGCCACCTACACAGCACGCCACACCACCCCCGTGGCTACAGACGAAAGAGCGGGTTCCATCCATGTCCCTGCATGACGGGCTAGACGTGTTCGACGCCGGCCACGACCACGAGCAGGTCGTCTTCGCCAACGACCCGGCCTCCGGACTTCGCGCGATCATCGCGATCCACTCGACCGCCCTGGGCCCGGCGCTCGGCGGCACCCGCTTCTTCCCCTACGCCTCGACCGGCGACGCGCTCGCCGACGTCCTCGACCTGTCGCGCGGCATGTCCTACAAGGCGGCGCTCGCCGGGCTCGACCTCGGCGGCGGCAAGGCCGTGATCATCGGCGACCCCGCCCAGGTGCGCGCCCGGGGTGGCGCCGAGGCGCTGTTCCGCGCCTACGGCCGGTTCGTGCAGTCGCTCGGCGGCCGCTACTACACCGCCTGCGACGTCGGCACCTTCTCCCCCGACATGGACGACATCGCCCGCGAGTGCGACTTCGTCACCGGACGGACCGTCGCCCACGGTGGGGCGGGTGACAGCTCGGTGCTCACGGCCTACGGCGTCTTCCAGGGCATGCGCGCCGCCGCCCGGTTCACGTGGGGCGCGACCTCGCTGGCCGGCCGGACCGTCGGCGTGGCCGGGGTCGGCAAGGTCGGCCACCACCTGGTCACCCACCTCGTCGAGGACGGCGCCAGCGTCGTCGTCACCGACGTCGACGCCGCCGCGCTCGACCGCGTCCGCGACGCGCACCCGGAGGTCCGCGTGGTGGCCACCGCGCAGGAGCTGGTCGCGAGCCCGCTCGACGTCTACGCGCCGTGCGCCATGGGTGGCGCCCTCACCGACGAGGTCGTCGAGGTGCTGAGCGCCAAGATCGTCTGCGGCGCCGCCAACAACCAGCTCGCTCACCCGGGGGTCGAGAAGGCCCTGGAGGAGCGCGGCATCCTCTACGCGCCCGACTACTGCGTCAACTCCGGCGGCCTGATCCAGGTCGCCGACGAGCTCGACCCGGTCGGCTTCAGCTTCGACCGCGCCCAGCAGCGCGCGACGACGATCTACGACACGACCTACGCGGTGTTCGAGCTGGCCGCCTCAGACGGCGTGCCGCCCGCCATCGCCGCCGACCGGCTCGCCGAGCGCCGCATGCACGACGTCGGCCGGCTGCGCGGCATCTGGCTCGGCTGAGCCGCACCGGCTCCGCTGGCGGGTCAGTCGCGAGACGGGCCGGCGTAGTCCGACCACTTCTCGAGCACTTCGGGATCGACGTCCTCCACAGAGTCGCCGCTCTCCTTGTGGAGCTCACTGGCCAACGCACCGAAGTCCGTCTCGTGAGTGCGGTACTTCAGGTCGCGAGCGACCTTCGTCTGCTTGGCTTTTGCTCGGCCGCGCCCCATAGGGTCAGCCCCCTCGCACACTCGGCCGGGGCACAGAGGCTCCCGGACTGTCTCAATGAGTTCTCGTGACACCAACGCTACCTGCTGGCTGGGTGTTCCCGCACACCCGTGCCCTGAAATCCTCGTAAAACCGTATGAAATGGCCCTCAGCGGCCCACGGTCGTTACCAACCGGGGTGCTGGCCGACCATTTCGACGGTCCCGCCGGACGCCGCTCCGCGACCGGACGCGGCGGTCACCTCACCGGCCACCCAGGCCTTGACACCGTGCTCGGCGAGCAGCGAGATCGCCGCGTCGATGACCCGCGGGTCGAGGAGCGCGACCATGCCGACCCCGCAGTTGAGGGTGGCCTCCAGGTCCGGCTGGGGTACGTCGCCGAGCCGGCGGACCAGGTCGAAGACCGGCGCGGGGGTCCAGGTGCCGCGCTCGAGGGTGGCGTGCAGCTCCTCGGGCAGCACGCGGGCCAGGTTGGCGGCCAGCCCGCCGCCGGTCACGTGGGCCATGGCGTGGGTGCCGTCGCGGCGGGCGAGGTCGAGGCAGGCCTTGGCGTAGATCCGGGTGGGCGTCAGCAGCTCCTCGCCCAGGGTGCGGCCGAGCTCTGGCACGTCGCGGTCGTAGGCCCAGCCGGCCTTGGCGACGACGTGCCGGACCAGCGAGTAGCCGTTGGAGTGCAGCCCGCTCGACGCCATCGCCAGCACCGCATCACCCGGACGCACCCGCGCCGGGCCGAGCAGGTCGTCGGCCTCGACCACGCCGGTCGTGGCGCCGGCGACGTCGTAGTCGTCCGGACCGAGCAGCCCGGGGTGCTCGGCCGTCTCGCCGCCGACCAGCGCGCAGCCGGCCTCGACGCACGCCTCGGCGATGCCCTTCACGATGGCGGCGATCCGCTCGGGCACGACCCGGCCGCACGCGATGTAGTCGGTCATGAACAGCGGCTCGGCGCCGCACACCACGAGGTCGTCGACGACCATGCCGACCAGGTCGAACCCGATCGTGTCGTGGACGTCCATCGCCTGCGCGATCGCGACCTTGGTGCCGACGCCGTCGGTGGAGGTCGCCAGCAGCGGGCGCGTGTACGACGTGAGCGCGGACGCGTCGAAGAGCCCGGCGAAGCCGCCGATGCCGCCGATCACCTCGGGACGGCGGGCCTTGTCGATCCAGACCTTCATGAGCTCGACGGCCTTGTCGGCGGACTCGATCGAGACCCCGGCCTCGGCGTAGGAGGTGGTGGCTGGGTTGGTCTGGGGCCCGGTTGTCAATTGCGTCCCTAGGGGTTGTTGAGCACGGGTAGCACCTCGCCCTGCGTGGACGACGACAGCGTCGCCTCGAGCAGGTGCTTGCCGAGCAGGCTCTCGTCGGGCAGCTCGATCGGGTAGGAGCCGGTGAAGCAGGCCGTGCAGAGCTGGTCGGCGGGCTGCCTGGTCGCCTCGATCATCCCGTCGAGGGAGATGTAGCCGAGGCTGTCGGCGCCGATGCTGGAACGGATCTCCTCGTCGTCGAGGCCGTTGGCGATCAGCTCGGCGCGGGTGGCGAAGTCGATGCCGTAGAAGCACGGCCACTTCACCGGCGGCGACGAGATCCGGACGTGCACCTCGAGGGCGCCGGCCTCGCGGAGCATCCGGACCTGGGCGCGCTGGGTGTTGCCGCGCACGATCGAGTCGTCGACCACGACGAGCTTCTTGCCACGGACCATGTGCTCGAGGGCGTTGAGCTTGAGCCGGATGCCGAGCTGGCGCAGCGTCTGGCTGGGCTGGATGAAGGTGCGGCCGACGTAGGCGTTCTTGACGAAGCCCTGGCCGAACGGGATGCCGCTCTGCTCGGCGTAGCCCGCCGCCGCCGGGGTCCCCGACTCGGGCACCGGCATCACCAGGTCGGCCTCGACCGGGAACTGGCGGGCCAGCTCGCGACCCATCTCGACCCGAGCCTGGTGCACGGACTGGCCGGCGATCGTGGCGTCCGGGCGGGCGAGGTAGACGTACTCGAAGACGCAGCCCTTGCGCGCCGGCTCGGCGAACCTGTGGGTGCGCAGGCCGTGCTCGTCGATGGCGATCAGCTCGCCGGGCTCGATCTCGCGGACCACGCTCGCGCCGATCGTGGCGAGGGCGGCGTCCTCGGAGGCCACCACCCAGCCGCGGTCGAGCCGGCCCAGCACCAGCGGGCGGATCCCCTGCGGGTCGCGGGCGGCGTAGAGCGTGTCCTCGTTCATCCAGACGAACGAGAAGGCGCCCTCCAGCATCGGCAGCACCTCGAGCGCGCGCTGCTCGAGCGAGGTGTCGGGGTGGTGCGCCAGCAGGGCGGTCACCAGCCCGGTGTCGTTGGTGGAGGTCTCGACGTCCCGCGTGTGGAGCGGCAGCTCGCCCTCGGGGTCGGGGAGGTCCTCGACCAGCTGCTGCAGGTCGTGGGTGTTGATGAGGTTGCCGTTGTGGCCGAGGGCGATCGAGCCGTCGGCGGTGGGGCGGAACGTCGGCTGGGCGTTCTGCCAGGTGCTGGCGCCGGTGGTCGAGTAGCGGCAGTGTCCGATGGCCAGGTGGCCGTTGAGCGAGGCCAGAGTGGTCTCGTCGAAGACCTGCGAGACCAGCCCCATGTCCTTGTAGACGAGGATCTGACGCCCGTTGCTGACCGCGATGCCCGCCGACTCCTGGCCGCGGTGCTGCAGCGCGTAGAGGCCGAAGTAGGTCAGCTTGGCGACGTCCTCGCCGGGGGCCCACACACCGAAGACGCCACAGGCGTCCTGGGGGCCCCGCTCCTGGGGGTCGAGGTCGTGGTTGAGACGACCGTCGCCCCCGCGTCGGCTCGGCTGGGAACGGCCGCCGGTGCTGAGGTAGGGCACGTCTGCATCGTACGGGCGGGCGCGCGCCGGGACTGCATCGACGGGCGGGTCGCGACCACTGCGCTGAGAGCCGGTCCAGCAGCGCCGTACCCCGTCTCCCATTCTCCGGACAGGGTGTTTCACCACGACATAACCTGATCGTGCTCCCTCCTGTCCCCGACCGAGGATCCTCATGTCTATCGACCCCCGAGCCGAGGCGACGCTCGAAGCGGCAGCCGAGGTCGTCGACGACGAGGAGGCGCGGGTCGGCGGGGAGGGTCCCGTGGTCGGCCCCACGTCCCCGGTGGCCGCTGCCGTGGTGCCGGACGAGTCGACGAGCTGGGCCGACGGGACCACCCACGAGGCGCTGCTGGTCATCGCCGAGGGGATCACCCAGCTGGCGGGCTTCGACGTGGCGGCGGTGAGCGTCGTGCGCGACTCCCAGCACATGCAGGTCATGGCGGTCGCCGGGAGCGACGAGGCCCGCGACACCCTGCTCGGCACCTTCACCCCGATCACCCGGTTGATGGAGGAGCTCGAGCACGCCGAGGACTGGGGGATGTTCCAGTTCGTGGGCCACGAGAGCCTCGACCCGGAGTCCGAGAGCTGGGGCTGGGTGCCCGACCTCGACCCGATCGCCGGACCGGACGGCTGGCACCCGATGGACCTGCTGGTCGCGCCGCTCTACGGCCCCAACGGCGAGCTGCGCGGCACCCTGTCGATCGACTGCCCGACCGACGGGAAGCGGCCCGACGAGGCGCACCGCCGCATCCTGAACCGGTACGCCGAGCAGGCGGCCCGCGCGCTCTACATCGCCGTCGAGCGGGAGGCCTTCGCAGAGCAGGTGCGAGTGCTCTCGGCCACGCGCGACGTGGTCCGCAACGCCGCGCGGGAGCGCAACATCGGCGTGATGCTGGACAAGATCCAGCCGAGCCTGGTCGAGGGGTTCCGCTCCCTCGGCAGCTGGATCCACACCTTCGACGAGGACGGCCACGGGGCGGGCGCGATCTACACCGGCGACGGCGCCCGGGTCGAGATGCCGCAGCACCTGGTGACCCTCGCCGAGCGCGCGGCAACCGACTCGTGGCGGGCCCAGCGGGTGGGGCTCGTGTCGCGGCACCTGCCCCGCAACCCGGTCGTGACGAAGGTGTCCGAGCCGGAGTTCCAGGAGATCCTGCGCTTCCTCGAGGGCATCGGCGTCGGCTCGCTGCTGTTCATCCCGGTGGGAGCCGGTCGGGAGTGCCTGGGCAGCCTGGTGCTCACCCGGGCCCCCGGTGACGCGGAGTGGACCCCGGCCGAGGTGGACGCCGCGCTCGAGGTCGGCCGCGACCTGGGCCGCGCGGTCCTCAACGCCCGCGCGCTCGACCGGGAGCGCGAGCTGGTCCGCGAGCTCAAGGCGCTCGACGACTACAAGTCCAAGCTGATCGCCACGCTGTCCCACGAGCTCAAGAGCCCGCTCGCCGCGATGCTGGCCAACATCGAGTTCCTCGAGCAGACGGTGGACCTCGACCAGGACGCCCTGGCCGTGCTCGCCGCCGTCGACCGCGGCGCCGTACGCCTGGTGCGCGTGGTCGAGGACCTGCTGCTCCTCGCCAAGGTCGGGGACCCGCACCTGCCGCTGCTGACCCGTCCGGTGAACCTGCCCGACGCGGTGGAGGACGTCGTCAACCTCGCCTCCATGGCCGACCAGCGCCGCATCAACGTGTCGATCGAGGGAGAGGCCGGCCAGCTCATCGCCCTCGGCGACCCGGCCGAGCTGGACATCCTCGTCACCAACCTGCTCAGCAACGCGATCAAGTACTCCTCCCCCGACTCGACCGTCACCATCTCGCTGTCGCGCGACGAGACGTGGATCACGCTGAGCTGCGAGGACCAGGGCATCGGCATCGCGCCGGCCGACCGCAGCCAGCTGTTCCGCGAGTTCTTCCGCTCGGAGCTGCCCGAGGTCAAGGCCCAGGCCGGCACCGGGCTCGGGCTCACGATCGTCGACCGGATCGTCACCCGGCACCTGGGCCGGATCGAGGTCGACTCGGTGCTGGGCAGGGGCAGCATCTTCCGGGTCTTCCTGCCCGCCGGCTGAGCCCGAATCCTGTCGTTCGCCCTCGCCCGTGACCCGACGCAGGTACGTTGCGAAACATGCGCAAGCCGACTCCCGTTCTCCTCGCCACCGCGCTCGCGGCCGCAACCCTCGGAGCGGTGGTCTCCACCCCGGCTGACGCCAAGCCGCCCAAGCCGCGGGCCGAGCTCGTGACCCAGAAGGTCTCCGCTTCGCTCGTCGCCGACAAGGTCACCGCCGGCGCGAAGGTGAAGAACAAGGGCACCAAGAAGGCCCCGGCGACCGAGACGACGTTCTACCTCTCCGCCGACACCTCCCTGGACCGCAACGACATCCCGCTCGGCTCCGCGCCGGTCAGGAAGCTCAAGGCCAAGAAGTCGAAGCCGGTCGTCGCCACCTTCACGGTGCCGGCGAAGGCTGCCCCCGGCACCTACCACGTCGTGGTCTGCGCGGACGCCGGCGGCGCGGTCAGGGAGCGCAAGGAGAACAACAACTGCAAGGGGTCCAAGGGCACCGTCCAGGTCACGGGGGAGACGACCGGACCCCTGACCGTCTCGGCCACGGCGACCGCCGGCGGGAGCGTCGCTGCCAGCGACGTCACCGGTGGCACCTGCGCCCTCACCACCTGCACCTTCCCGACCTCGGGCACCGGCACGGTGACCTTCACACCGACCGCCGCCGCGGGCTACCGCTTCGGCTCGTGGACCGGTCCGACCTGCCTCGGCTACACCAACGGGTCGGGCGGCAAGATCACCTTCACCAAGCCGACGGGCCACAAGGCCTGCACGGCCAGCTTCATCAAGCAGATCACCGTGACCTACAGCCAGCCTCCCTTCGGCCTCTCGGGCACGGTGTCGGCCGCGGCCGGCAACGGCAGCTGCGGCGCTCCGGAGGTCGTGTCCGGACAGGGGACGTGCGTCGTGGACGCGGTGACCGGGACCGTCACGCTGACCGCTTCACCCGGGCTCGGCCTGGTGCCCTTCAAGAACTGGACCGGCGACTGCTCCGGCAACGCCAACCCGCTCGTCCTCACCAACCTGACCGCCGACAAGACCTGCGGTTCGCACTTCGGTCTCTGAGCCATCCCCGGCCTAGTGTCCCGCGCGCGAAGTTCGCAAGATAAGTCGTGCTCCCAGTGCGCGCATCGCTGAGGCGGCGACGCGCAGGCAGACTGCGCGTCTCCCGCAGCGCCGCCACCAAAGCGATGTGCGCGCTGGGGGTGCGACTTATGCCTGCGAACTTCGTGCGCGGGACACTAGCCAGCCGCGAGGTTGCGGAGCAGCAGCGCCTCGGCGAGGACGACGCGCTCGAACTCGGCGAGGTGGAGGCCCTCGTTGGCGCCATGGGCTCGGGTGTCGGGGTCCTCGACGCCGGTGACGAGCACGGAAGCGTCCGGGAAGGCCTCGAGGAACTCGGCGATGAAGGGGATCGAGCCGCCGACCCCCATGTCGACGGGGGCGACGCCGTCCCATGCCTCCTGGAACGCCGCCCGCGCGGCGTCGTACGCCGGACCGGTGGCGTCGATCTGGGTGGGCTCACCGGTGTCGACGACGGTGAAGGTGAGCTGGGCGCCCCACGGCACGTTCCCCTCGCAGTGCTTGCGCAGGCACTCGACGGCGTTGGCCGTGGAGTCGCCGGGCGCGATGCGGAGGCTGAGCTTGGCGCGGGCCATGGGCACGAGGGTGTTGGAGGCGCCGTCGACCTTCGGGGCGTCGAGGCCGGTGACCGTCAGCGCGGGCTGGGTCCAGAGCCGCTCGACGACCGGGCCGTCGCCGATCCACTCGATCGAGCCGTGGGCGCCGGACTCGGCGCGGAGGCGCTCCTCCGGGTACTCGACGTCGGCCGCCGGCCCCGAGAACAGCCCTGCCACCGCCACCTTGCCGGCGTCGTCGTAGAGGCTCGAGATCACCCGGCTCAGCGTCATGATCGCGTCCGGCACCAGCCCGCCCCACATACCGGAATGGACGGCGTGCCCCAGCGTCCGCACCTCGATGTCGGCGCGCACCAGGCCGCGCAGCGAGGTCGTCAGCGCGGGCTCGCCGATGTCCCAGTTGCCCGAGTCGGCGATCACGATCACGTCGGCGCGCAGCGCGTCGTGGTGCTCCTTGAGCAGCGCGGGGAGCGTGTCGGAGCCGACCTCCTCCTCCCCCTCGATGAAGAAGACGACGTTGACCGGCAGCTCGTCGCCGTAGGCCCGCAGGGCGGCGAGGTGGGTGATGATCCCGGCCTTGTCGTCGGCGGCGCCGCGGGCGTAGAGCCGGCCGTCGCGCTCGGTCGGCTCCCACGGGGGCGAGTCCCAGTCGGCCGGGTCGTTCTCCGGCTGTACGTCGTGGTGCGCGTAGAGCAGCACCGTCGGCGCACCGGCGGGTCCGGCCTTGCGCGCGATCACCGCCGGAGCGCCGCCCTCGGCGCTGACGATGTCGACGGGCTCGCACCCCTCCGCACGCAGCAGGTCTGCCACCGCGTCCGCCGACCGCCACACCTCGCCGGTGCGGGCCGGGTCGGCACTCACCGACTGGATCCGGACGAGGTCCTCGAGGTCCGAGCGGAGGGCGGGCATCAGGTCGCGCAACGTTGCGCGGAGGTCGTCGGTCATGCGACCGACCCTAGTATCGGCGCAGGAGTGTCCCCACCCGGCCGGGACTCCCGCACCTGACTTCCGGGCCGTCCTTGACCCGATAATGGGCCGGTGCTGCAGAGGAGTCCCCTCGCCCCCGGCGTGACGAGCGCCGGTTGGCGGCTCGTCGCGCTCGGCGTCGCCCTGGTGTCCTGGGCAGCCGCGGGAGCCGCGGTCGTCCTCCTGCTGCTGACCGGCGAGCCGCCCGAGGAGCTCGCCTACTGGCTGATGGACGTGCTCTCGGCCGTGGTCTACGGCGCCGTCGTGGTGGTGATGCTGCCGCGCTCGCGTCACCCGGTCGCGTGGATCCTCGTGCTGGTGGCCATCGGGTGCGGCCTGTCGGGGTTCGCCTCGGAGTACGCCGTCCTCGGCGTCGACCACGACCTTCTGGCCGTCGATGCGGTCGTCGTGATCGGCAGCTGGGCCTGGATGCCGGGCACCTACGCCTCCATGGCGGTGATGCCGTGGCTGGTCCTGAGAGGGGCGAGGCCGCGCTGGGTGCGCGTCGTCCTCGCGGTCGCCGTGGCCGCGATCGCCCTGGCGACCGCGCGGGTGGCGACCTACCCCTACGTCGGGATCGACAACCCGCTCGCCGTCGAGGTCGGGCCCTGGAAGGAGCTCCTCCAGGGGCTCCGCCTCTACGCCGACCGGCTGGTGACCGTGCTCGGGCTGGCCGGCGCCGCGTGGCTCGGCTGGCAGCGGCTCCGGTCCCGCGGCGACGAGGGCCGCGGGCTGGGCTGGCTGGCGCTGGGCGTGCTGTTCATGACCGCCGCCTTCGTCCCTGTGGTCTTCGTGCGCACCGAGGGCGGCGAGGCCCAGCTGGTCTACGAGATCTCGGGCGTCGGCCTGATCCTCGCCCAGGCGTTCCTGCCGGTCGCGCTCCTCGTCGTGGTGCTGCGTCAGCGGCTGTGGGGGATCGACCTGGCGGTGAGCCGGGTGACCGTCTGGGCCCTGCTCACGGGCAGCGTCGTGGTCGGCTACGCCGCCCTCGCGTGGCTGGGCGGACGGCTGGTGCCGGACTCGCGCGAGGTGGCCGGGCTGGTGGCCGTCGGACTGGTGGTCGTGCTCGGCCAGCCGCTGCGCTGGTGGATCCAGGGGCGGGTCGACCACCTGGTCTATGGGCAGGGCGCCGACCCGGTCCGGCTCCTCGGCGCGCTCGGGCGCGAGGACGAGACCGGTGCCACTGACCCGGCCCGGACCCGGCTCGACGCGCTGGTCGGCGCACTTCGGTCCGACCTGCGCCTCGGCGGTGTCGAGGTCCGGAGCCTGGACCAGCAGGTCCGGGCCGCCTCGGGAGCGCTGCACCGCGTGGACGTCGACCTCCCCCTCCTGGCCGAGGGACGACAGCTCGGTCGGCTGCTGGTCTCCCCGGTCCACGGGCAGCGCCTCGACGAGCGCACCCGCGGCCAGCTCGACCAGCTCCGCGGCGTGCTGGGGGTCGCGCTGGAGCTGGTGCTGGTGAACCGACGGCTCGAGACGGCCAGCAGCCGGCTCGTGGAGGTGCGGATGGAGGAGCGCCGGATGCTCCGTCGTGACCTGCACGACGGCATGGGGCCGGCCCTGGCCGGGGTCGGTCTCGGGCTCGCTGCGGCGCAGCGGCGGCTGCGGCACGACCCCGAGGGAACGGCCACGCTGCTGGCCGAGCTCGAGGCGGAGGTCGAGCGGCGGACCGACGACGTCCGGCTGCTGGCCCGGTCGCTGCTCCCCGTCCAGCTCGACGACGGTGACCTCGGCCGCGCCCTGGAGGTCCTGGCCACCCGGTTCGCCACCTCCGGCCTCGACGTGCGCGTCGACTGCCACGGCGTCGAGGAGCTCGACACCCGGCACCAGCTCGCGGTCTACCACGTCGCCGCCGAGGCGGTCTTCAACGCCTATCGCCACGCTCGGGCCGGCTGCGTCCGGATCGCGGTCAGCCGGTCACCCCGCGGAGCCACGGTGCTCGCCGTCCGCGACGACGGCGTCGGCATCCCCGGTTCGCCCCAGCGCGGGGTGGGCCTCTCGTCGATGCGCGAGCGGGCCGACGAGCTCGGAGGCACCCTGCACGTCGGACCGGTCGATGACGGTGGCGGCACCGTCGTACGGATGGAGCTGCCATGAGTGGTCCCGCCACGCCGATCTCGGTGGTGGTCGTCGACGACCACCCGGTCTTCCGGATCGGGATGATCGCCCTGCTCGGCGAGCTCCCGGGGATCCTGGTCGTCGGCGAGGCCGCATCACAGGAGCAGGCGGTCGAGGTGGTGCTCGCCGAGCGGCCGCAGGTGGTGGTGATGGACCTCGACCTGGGCGGCGGCTCCGGGATCGCCGCCACGCGCGAGATCCTGCGGGCCGCACCCGAGGTGGGTGTGTTGGTCGTGACGATGTTCGGCGACGACGACGCCCTCTTCGGCGCCGTGCGCGCCGGCGCCCGGGGCTACCTGGTGAAGGGCTCCACACCGGAGGAGGTCGAGCGCGCCCTGCGCGCGGTCGCGGACGGCGCGGTGATGCTCGGCCCCCAGGTGGCGGGCCGGGCCCTCGGCTTCCTCTCCGGCTCCCGGGCCAGCCTCGGCGGATCGTTCTCGGAGCTCACCGAGCGCGAGCGGGACGTGCTCGAGCTGCTCGCCCGCGGCCACAACAACGCCGCCATCGCCCGGTCGTTGGTGCTGTCCAGCAAGACCGTCCGCAACTACGTCTACGCGATCTTCACCAAGCTGCAGGTGACCGACCGGGCCGCGCTGGTCGTGAAGGCCCGCGAGGCCGGCATCGGTCTGGAGCGCCCCGAGGGCTGAGCCTCCGGGACCCGGGACCCGGGAGGACCTGGGACCCGGGTCCCGGTCGGTCCGGGCGCGGCGGCCCTGCGGATCGAGGGCTCCGGTCTCTGCCACCGGTGTCGCCCGGCCCTCGACGGTGGTGCGGTCCGGCACGGCGCCGGGCCGGCCGCTGGCCGACACCCCAGAGGTGAGAACGATGACCTCATCACTCGTGGACGACGAGCCGGCTCCCGCCCGCTCGTCCAGACCACCCTTCACGGCCTGGCCGCTCTGGGGGCTGCCGGCCGGCGCCCTCGGCTTCGTCGCCACCGTCATCCTCAACGACCGCCCGGCGGCCGAGAGCAGGGGCAGCGGCTACACCGTGACCCCGGACGACATGGCGGGCCTCGACCCGGCGAAGTACCACCTCGCCGTGGCCTTCGGGTACGTCGCCGTCATCTGCCTGATCGTGTTCGCGGCCCAGTGGCGGCGGCGCGTCGAGAGCCAGTTCGACTGGTCGACCGCCGCCCCTGTCGTGAGCGGAGGCATCCTGGCGTCCGCAGGGGCGCTGACCCTGGCCTACGGCTGGATGGGCGCGCTCTCGCGCTACCTGCCCGACGCTCCCGAAGGGTCGTCGTACGACGAGCGCGGGACCTTCGTCTACTTCATGCTCAACGACTTCAGCCCCTACATCGGTTGGCTGGGGGTGCTGGTCGCCGGTGGCGCGCTCTCCTGGATGGCGTGGCGCGAGCGGCTGGTGAGCCGGGTCCTCGGCACGTTCACGGCCGTGGTGTTCGTCTTCATCATGGCGCTCGTCCTCGCCACCGGTGTGCCTGGACTTCCGGCCCTGGCCAGCGCCGAGCTGGCCGTCATCTCGCTGTGGCTGGCCCTCGGCCGCAGCCCCATCCTCCAAGGAGAAGCACATGCGTAAGTCACTGTTCGCCGCGACCGTCCTGGCCGCTGCCGGCGCCAGCCTGGCGCTGCCGATGCCCGCGGCGCATGCCGCCACCACGCCGCTCGTGTTCGTGACCGTCCCCACCAGCCCCTGGCAGGGGTGGTACGCCGAGAGCGTCGACGTGCACGTCACGGCGCTGGGCGGGATCGGGTTGCCGGGACCCGACCTGAAGTCGCTCACCTACCGGTTGACCGGCGCCTCCTCGGGCAACGGGACGCTCCCGTTCGAAGGGGCCACCGGCTCGGGTGACATCCAGGTCACCTCACCGGGTCTGACCCAGGTCACCGTCACGGCGGTGAACGTCAAGAACGAGTCGAGCGAGACGACCCAGACCGTGGGGGTCGACGGCCAGGTCCCGCGCGTCATCTTCCAGGGCAGGATGGGCCAGGAGCGCCCGGTCTTCGAGCTGGGCGAGGAGGATTTCTTCCACTACGCCTGCACCGACGACTTCACGGGGGTCAAGATCTGCGACGGCCCGGCCCAGGGGTCGCGCATCGACACCACGTCGCTCGGCACCCACGAGGTCGGCGTCGTCACCGCCGACAACGTCGGCAACGGTGCGCTGACCCTCCTCCAGTACGAGGTGGTCGCGACGGCACCGAAGCAGCTGCACTTCACCGGGCCGCCGGCGATCCTCGGCACCGCCACCGTGGGTCAGCGGCTCACGGCGACGGTTCCGGGCGTCGCCGGACCGTCCGGACCGGTGGCTGCCACGCTCGGCTATGCGTGGAAGCGTGACGGGGTCGCAGTGGCCGGGGCGACCGGCGCGTCCTACGCCCTGGCCCCGGCCGACGCCGGCCACGCGATCTCCGTGTCCGTCACCGGGTCGGCGACCGGCTTCAAGAGCGCCGAGGCCGCCAGCCAGGGGGTCACCGTCTCGGCGGCGACCCCGACCCTCCACGCGTCCCTGAAGGCGAAGGGGAAGCGGAAGGTCGTGATCACGGTCCTCGTCACCGCAGCCGGCCTCGACACCAGCGGTCCGGTGACCGTGACCCGCGGAGGCAAGGTCGTCGGGCGGGGCACCGTGCACGGCGGCAAGCTCGTCATCACCCTGAAGAAGCAGCCGGCGAGGAAGAAGGTCACCTACGTCGTCAGCTACGGCGGCGGTGCCGGCGTGGCTCCGGCGCAGGTGAAGATCAGCGGCAAGGTCCGCTGAGCCCGGAGCCGGCCGGCTCCACCTCTGCTGCTCAGCGGTGGGGCCGGCCGGCTCGCTGCCCGGACAGGTCAGGGCTTGCGGAAGATCACGGCCTCATAGGTACGACGCTCGGGGTCGCTCGGGACGAGGAAGAGCGTGGTCGCCCTGAACCCCGGGCGCCGCAGCACGTAGCTGCCCTGCTCGGGCCCGGTCGAGCCGGCGCGGAAGGTGAGGCTGAACGCGTGCGGGTCCTTCTTCCGACAGCTCGGCAGGTTGCCGACCTTGGTCAGCTTGACCCGCCAGCGGCGGCCAGCGCCCTCGAGCCGGAACGCCTTGCGCCGCAGCCCGCTGAACCTGGCCCTGGCGTAGAGGTCGCGCCGGGTCGTGGCGGCGGCGTACGCCTCGGGCGCCATGAGCAGGGGTGCGAGAGCCGCCCCCAGGGCGGTGGTGCGCATCAGCGCACGACGGGTCGTCCTGGTCATCTGGTCCTCCGGTTCAGCGCCGAGTCTAGGGCGTCTAGGGTCGGCGTGTGAGCGATCCGAGGTGGCTGACCTTCGACCTCTTCGAGGCCCGGATCGGTGAGCAGTTCGTGGTGAGCGCGAGCGGTGGGCCACCCGTGCCGATGGAGCTGGTGGAGGCCACCGAGAGCAGCCACGCGGGCGGCGTGGGACCCGAGGGGCAGGAGCGGATGCAGTTCGCGCTGGTCTTCCGCGGACCCGCGGAGCCGGTGCTGCCGCAGGCGATCCACGGTCTCGACCACGACACCCTGGGCCACCTCGACCTGTTCCTCGTGCCGATGGGGCCGGACGGCGGAGCGATGCAGTACTCCGCCACGTTCGCCTAGGCGCCGGATCACGGCGCCCACTCCATCGCCCGGTAGATCCCCGCAGGCTCGGCACCCACGAAGCCGAGCCGCTCGTAGAGGCCGGCCGCCCGGTGGTCGACCTCGACGTGGAGGCCCACGACCCGGCCGGAGGCTGCGGCCTCCTCCTGCAGGGCGGTGATCAGCCGCCCACCGATCCCCTGGCCCCGGAACTCCGGCAGCAGCGCGATGTCGACGATCCGCAGGGCGTCGGCGCCGCGGTCGACGTAGAGCCGCCCCGCGGGTCGGCCGCCGACCTCGATCACGTCGAAGGCGGCTTGCGAGTGGAGCCGTCGGTACTCCCGGTCCTGTGCGTCGAACTGCATGCGCACGAACCACTCCCGCTGACCGGGTGGCCACTCGACCTGGTCGAGCTCCTCCTGGCGGGACGCCGCGTAGACCGCCAGCAGGAAGTCGCGATCGTCCTCGGTCGCCGGCCGCAGGACGACCGCCTCGGTGCGCATGCTGCTCATGGGCGCGGAGGGAAGATCCCCTGCAGAGCGATGCAGAAGGTGAGCGTCAGGTAGGGCTGGAGGTTGTTGTGCGGCTGGCCGCCGCCTGCCGGGCCCAGCGCCTCCGGTGCCATGGCGACCAGGTTGCCCGGGGTGTCGAGGTAGACGTTGTTGTTGGCCCGGCCCAGCACGCGGTCCGCCGCGGGTGCCTGCAGGTTGGCGGGGCCACCGCTGCCGTTCACGGCGTGGGTGTGGCCAGGGATCTCGCTCACGAGGAGCTGGACGCTGTCCGTGCCGCCTGTCTCGCCGAGGTCGCGCAGGGAGAGGCCCGGGCCCTGGCCGGGCTGCATCGGCGCGCGGCCCTCGAGATCGGGCAGGGCGAACGTCGACTTGCCGTCGCCTCCGTACGTCGTCCCGAGCAGCGAGAACAGCGCCGTGTTCTGCGAGATCGGGAGCAGCTGGCCGGCGCAGATGGCCCAGCCCCTGGGCGCGAAGTTGAACGGGAAGATCCGGATCTCCGCCACGAACTGGTCGGTCATGTCGCTCCTAGGTCGGACTGGGGAAGATGCCGAAGAGACTGATGATGAAGTTCATCCCCAGGTAGGGCTGCAGGTTCGAGTGCGGCTGCGAGCCGCCCGCGGACCCGACCGCCTCGGGGGCCAGCGCCGCCGCCCCCGGCGCCGGCCGGTAGACGTTGGACGAGCCGCTGGCGGCGAGCACGTTGCCCTGGGGGCTGGCGGCGGTGCCGGCGGAGGTGGTGGCGACCAGCGGGTGGGAGTGCGCCGGGAGCTGGTTGACGCTCAGCGTGATCTCTTCCGCGCCCCCCGTCTCCGCCAGGATGAAGCCGTTGCCCTTGTGGATCGGGACCCGGCCACGCAGGTCCGGCAGCGCGAACGTGGACTGGCCGTCGCCGCCGTAGGTCGTGCCGATCAGCTGGAACAGGGTCTCGTTCTCGGAGATCGGGAGCAGCTGTCCGGCGCAGAACGCCCATCCGGCGGGCGCGAAGTTCCCCGCAAACATCCTGATCTCGCCGACAAATGGGTTGCCCATCGTTGCTCCTCTAGTTGCGGCTCGGGAAGATGCCGACGAGCGCGATGCAGAAGTTCAGCGTGAGGAACGGCTGCATGTTCAGGTGCGCCTGCGCTCCTCCGACGAGGCCGTTGGACGAGGGGTCGAGCGCGGTCAGCTGGGTGGCCGGGCCGTAGAGCTGGCTGGACTGCGCGAGCACGTTCCCGGTCGGGATGACGACGTCGGCGTTGGTCACGCTGCCGTTCAGCACGTGGAGGTGCGTGGGCAGCTCCGCCTGGACCAGGGTGTGGGCCTGCTCGCCCGCGGCCTCCCCGAGCGTGTGTCCGGAACCCTCGTGGATCGGCACCCGGCCCTGGAGGTTGGGCAGCGCGAACGTGGTCTGGCCGTTGCCGCCGTACGTCGTGCCCATCAGGCTGAACAGCGCCTGGTTCTGGGCGATGGGGAGGAGCTGGCCGTTGCACAGTGCCCACCCCTTCGGAGGGAAGTCGAAGCTCATCATCCTGATCTCCGAGAGGAACGGGTCAGCCACGAGGGCCTCCTTCAAGGGTGAGCATCACGGGGTCCCGGAGGTCAGCGTGCAGGACGTCGCCGCGGTCGCCGTGGGACCGTTGCTGAACGTCTCGACCGTCAGGACCGGGCTGGCAGGGTTCTTGCCACGCAGGTTGCCCTGCAGGTTGGCGACCGAGGTGTCGTTGAAGTCGGCGAACCGGAGCTGGGTGCCGTTGAACCGGTCGATCGCGAGGTCCGACACGCCTTGGCGACCGATGCCGTCGAAGTCGTTGTTCTCCAGGTCGACGCAGACGTTGCTGGCGTCGCCGCCGGCCCCGCCGGAGAGGATGTACATCCCCTCGAAGGTGTTGGGCGAGACGTCAGGAGTGCTGAACACGTTGCCGGTGGCCGTGAAGTCGGCGGTGCCGTTGCCGTCGTTGTGCGAGAGCTCGAGCGCCCGACCCCCCCAGTTGGCCACGATGTTGTTGCGCACCTCGATGCGCGTGGCCCCGTCTCCGTGCGCCCAGCCCCAGATGCTGGTGCCGCCGTCGGCGAGTGCGTCCAGGACACCGGGCTGCGCGTCGTTGATCGTGTTGCCGATCACCTTGGCGTCAAGGGAGCCCGCGGCGGTCTGACCCGCCAGGGAGTTGACGATGATCTCGGCTCCGGCGGCGGACTTGACCTGGTTGTTGCTGATCGTGGCCTTCACGACCGAGGCGCTGTCGGCGTTGATCGACACCTGCGGCCGGCCGGAGACGGCGTTGGAGCTGCCGCCCGAGAAGCTGTTGGCGGTGAGCAGGAGTGTCTGCTGCGCGGTGTTCGACGCATCGGTCTGCATCGAGAAGCCGGGGTCGGCGTTCAGCGAGAACGTGCTGTTCTGGACGGTCGCGTTCATGACCGAGGGGCCCTCGCCCCGCAGCCGCAGGCCGGCGTTGAACTTCGAGTCCGAGAACGTCGAGTTGTCGACCCCGAGCGTCGTCGTCCCGGCCACCGTGTTCCGGATGTGGGCGTTGGAGTCGTCGGAGCCGGACACGACGGTTCTCAGGATGTCCGGGGTCCCCGTGACGTTGAGGTAGTCGAGCCCTCGCTCCTCCAGGCCGCCGGCGTGGCTGTTGCCGTTGTTGAGCACCAGGCTGTCGGCCAGGTCGATGTCGTTGACCGTCGTGGCGCGGATGCCGTCGTCGCCACCGGCATTGACCCGCACCCGGGTGAGGCCGACGCCGCCGGGCACGCCGGTGAGGAGCAGGCCGGGTCCGGTGGAGCTCGCGATCGTGCCGCCCGTGCAGGTCGGCGTCGCGGTCGTGCACGAGCCGCCGTTGCCGGTGACGTCGAGCCGCCCGTTGGCGTTGCCCGTGTTGCTGAGGACGATGCCGTTGACGGCCCCGTTGGAGGCGACGCGCTGGAGGGTCACGTCGTTGTTGCCGATGTTGGTGTTCGTGATGTCGAGGGCGATGCCCGTGCCTGTGTCGATGGTGTTGCCGGAGCCCGTGACGGTGATCGTGCCGCTGGCGTCGGCACGCAGACCGCGACCGGAGGTGGCGTCGAGGTCCAGGCCGCCGCCGGTGAGGTTCAGCGTGTGCCCGCCACTCGCGGTCATGACGACGGCGTTGCCGGCACCAGTGTTGATCACCTTCGATGCCCCGGAGAACGTCGTGGAACCCCCGCTGTTGGCGGAGACGACGATCCCCCCGCCAGCGTCGCTGGAGTCAGCGATGTTGCCGCTGAAGGTGACGGCGCCGCCGTCGCGCCCGGTGACCTCGACCGACTGGCCGGGTCCGTCGTTGATGGCGCCGGCGTAGGCCACGTCACCGCCACCGACCCCGCCACCGTTGACGTCGACCGCGATGCCGGCTGCGCCAGCGATCGTTCCCGCGTTGATGATGACCGGTGCGGTCAGGTTGGTGTCGAGGTTGATGCCGTCGCCGGTGCTGCTGGTCGAGCTGGCAGAGTCGAAGAAGAACTGCGACCCGTTGGAGTTGCGGATGTCGAGCGCAGGCCCGCCGGTCGCGCTGACAGTGTCGCTGCCGGCGCTGTCGACGGTCACCGTGTTGCTGCTGGCGATGTCGAGGGCCGCGGTCGCCCCGGACGTCGTCTGGAGCGACAGGTCCGTGCCGGCACCATCGCCGAGCACGGGCAGGCCGGTCGTGTTGCTGAGCCGGATCGCGCCCGTCCCCGAGCCGGTGACGGTGATGTCGTTCCACCGGCTCGTGAGCAGGTTGGTCCCCGCCACGTCGAGGGCCTTGGCGCCTGTCGTCGCGATCGTGTTGGTCGCCGTGTTGGTGAAGAGCACGCGGTCGGCATTGTTGATGCGGACGCCGATCGCGGTGGCGCTCCCGCCGTTGGTCACGGTGACGCCGGTGAACCGGTTGACCCCGGTCGTCCCGTCCATCTCGATGCCGGGCTGGGTGCCGGCCGTGCCAGTGTCGGTGACGTTGACGTTCTGGACGGTCGTGTCGGCGGTGCCCGCACCGCCGCTGATACCGCCGCCGGTGCCCGACGGGTCCAGGTCGACGCCGTCGACCAGGGCGTTGCTGGCGAGGGTGACGACGTCCTCGTTGGACGCGGTCAGGGTCGGCTGCGCGCCCGGAGTGCCCGGGAAGAGCGAGCTGCTCGGCAGGGGACCGCCGCCGTCAGGGTCGAGCGACAGGGGGCGGCTCTCCCCGACCAGTCGCTCGTTGGCGTCCATCGCGTAGCCGGTGTCGAGGTTCGTCGTCGTGTTGTTGCCGTCGAAGACCAGGACGGTGTCACCCGCGCCGCTGGCTGCCTCTGCCTCGACCAGGGTGTCGAACGGCGTGTCCGACGTGCCGTCGCCGCCGGCCGGCTCGTTGTTGCGCACGTACCAGACCTGGCCGGCGATCGGCAGGCTGAGCGTGCCGGTCGCATTGGCGTCGGTGCCGGAGTTGCATGGTGACGCGTCGCAGACCCGGTAGGTGAAGGTGTCGGTGACACCCGTGTCCACAGCGTCGGGGTGGTAGGTGAAGTTGCCATCCGCCTCGATCGTGATCGTGCCGCCGAGGGTGGTCGGGGCGTTGGTGACCGGCTCGACCACCAGGCTGGCGGGCGGGCTGTCGGGGTCGGTGTCATTGGCCAGCACCGACCCGGCCATCTCCCTGCCCGCCTGGGTGACCGGTCGCGTCGTCCCGACGAAGAGGCCGGTGTTGCCGATGGCGTCGAAGCTGTCGGCGACCGCCGACGGAGCGTCGTTGACGCAGGTGACCGTCATCGACACCGTCGCGGACGTGCCGCCGGGCGAGAGGGTGTAGGTGAACGTGTCCGGCGTGGTGCCGGGCGGGTCGTTGCAGTAGTTCGGGCTGGGCGCATAGGTCAGCCCGGTGCCTCCACCGGTGATGACGACCGTCCCGTGAGCGGGCTGGGTCACCGACGCGATCGACTTCGGGCCGCCGTCGACGTCGGTGTCGTTGGTCAGGACGGCGACGGCGCTCGCTCCCGAGTCCTCGAGCACGGTCGAGGCGTCGTCGACCGCGGTCGGCGGGTCATCGACACAGGTGACCGTCATCGTCACCGTGGCCGAGGAGCCGCCTGGGGTCAGTGTGTAGGTGAAGGTGTCCGGCGTCGTGCCGGGCGGGTTGTTGCAGTAGTTCGCGTGGGGCTGGTAGGTCAGCCCGGTGCCGCCGCCGGTGATGACCACGGTGCCGTTGGCCGGCTGGGTCACCGAGGCGATCGCCTTGGGCCCGCCGTCGGGGTCGGTGTCGTTGGCCAGCACGGCCACCGCGGTGGCCGGGTCGTCCTCGCCGACCGTCGCGGAGTCGTTGACCGCCGTGGGCGCGACGTCACAGGTCACGGTCATCTTCACCGTGGCGCTCGAGCCACCGGGCGACAGCGTGTAGGTGAACGTGTCGAACGGCGAGCCGTCGTTGCAGTAGCCGGCCTGGGGTTGGTAGGTCAGCCCGGTGCCGCCGCCGGTGATGACCACGGTCCCGTTCACCGGCTGGGTCACCGACGCGATCGACTTCGGTCCACCGTCGACGTCGGTGTCGTTGGCCAGCACAGGCACGGCCGTCGCGCCCGCGTCGAGGACGACGGTCGCGCTGTCGTCGACCGCCACCGGCGGGTCATCGACGCAGGTGACCGTCACCGACACGGTCGCGCTCGAGCCGCCGGGCGCCAGGGTGTAGGTGAACGTGTCGGGCGTCGTCCCGGGCGGGCTGTTGCAGTAGTCGGCGCTCGGCGCGTAGGTCAGCCCGGTGCCACCACCAGTGACGACCACCGTCCCGTGGGCGGGCTGGGTCACCGAGGCGATCGACTTCGGTCCACCGTCGACGTCGGTGTCGTTGACGAGCACGTCGACCGGCGAGGCGCCGGAGTCCTCGGCGAGGGTCGCGGCGTCGTCCACCGCCACCGGCGGGTCGTCGCCACAGGTGACGGTCACGCTGACCGTGGCCGTCGAGCTGCCCGGGGCGAGGGTGTAGGTGAACGTGTCGAACGGCGGGGTCGGGGTGTTGCAGTAGTCGGCGTGGGGCTGGTAGGTCAGCCCGGTGCCGCCGCCCAGTGATGACCACGGTGCCGCTCGCCGGCTGGGTCACCGCGGCGATGCTCTTGGGGCCACCGTCGACGTCGGTGTCGTTGGCCAGGACGTCGACCGCGGTCGCCGGGTCGTCCTCGGAGACGGTCGCGGCGTCGTCCACCGCGACGGGCGCGTCGTCGACGCAGGTGACGGTCATCGCCACGGTCGCGCTGGAGCCGCCGTTGAGGGTGTAGGTGAACGTGTCGAGCGTGGTGCCGGGCGGGTCGTTGCAGTAGTTCGGGCCGGGCGCGTAGGTCAGGCCCGCACCGCCGCCGATGATGGCGACGGTCCCGTGGCCGGGCTGGGTGACCGAGATGATCGTCGTGGGTCCGCCGTCGGTGTCGGTGTCGTTCGCGAGCACGGCGACCGGGGCGGCCGCGGCGTCCTCAGCGACCGTCGCGGAGTCGCCGACCGCCGTGGGCGGGTCGTCGACACAGCTGACCGTCACCGAGACCGTGGCGCTCGAGCCGCCGGGCGAGAGGGTGTAGGTGAACGTGTCCGGCGTGGTGCCGGGCGGGTTGTTGCAGTAGTCGACGTCGGGCGCATAGGTCAGCCCGGTGCCTCCGCCGGTGACGACGACCGCTCCGTGAGCGGGCTGGGTCACCGACGCGATCGACTTCGGCCCGCCATCGACGTCCGTGTCGTTCGCGAGCACGGCGACGGCCGTGGCGGCGGCGTCCTCGGCCACCGTCGTCGAGTCGTCGACCGCGACCGGGTTGTCATCGACGCAGGTGACCGTGACCCGGACCGACCCGGTGCCGCCGCCGTTGAGCGTGTAGGTGAAGTCGTCGGTCGGGGTGCCGTCGTTGCAGTAGTTGGCCTCGGGCAGGTAGGTGAGCCCCGAGCCGCCGCCGGTGATCGCGACGGAGCCGTGCGTCGACTGCGTCACCGAGGCGACGGACTTGGGGCCGCCATCGGTGTCGGTGTCGTTCGCGAGCACGTCGATCGCCGTCGCGGCGGAGTCCTCCACGACGGTCTTGGTGTCGTCGACCGCGACCGGCGGGTCGTCGACATCGGTCACCGTGATGGTGAACGCCTTCTCGACGGTCAGGCCGGCGGAGTCGGTGGAGCGCACCCGGACCGAGCGGCTCGGCGCCGTCTCGAAGTCGAGGGGGGAGGCGGTGCGCAGCGAGCTCCCGCTGGTGGCGAACAGCGCATTGTCCGTCGAGCCGACGCCGGGCACGAGCGTGTAGGTGTGGGTGTCGCCCGCGTCGGCATCGACGGTGGAGAGGATGCCGACCGTGGTGCCGGCGGGCTGGTTCTCCGCCACGGTCGTGGGGGCCAGCGCGAGATCGGACGGCACGTGGTCCTGGTCGACGTCCTCGCAGTCGCGCCGGACGACGTCGCGGACGTCGGCCACCCCTTTGTCGTCGCCCCTGCCGCAGCGCAGCCGGTCCCTGGAGCTCGCGGCGTCGTGCGCGTCGAGGGTGTCATCCCCCCGACCGCCGACCAGCACGTCGTTGCCGGGGCCACCGATGAGCGTGTCGTCACCGCGGCCGCCACGCAGGACGTCGTCGCCTCCGCGGCCGATGATCTTGTCGTTGCCGCCGAGGCCGCAGATGAAGTCGTCGCGGTTGGTGCCGCGGAGCACGTCGGGGCCGGGCGTGCCGACGATGGTGCAGTCGCCGCTGGGTCCTCGCTGTGGGTCCGCCTGGGCCGGACTCAGTGGGACGATCATCCACACCGACGTGGCAAGTGCAAGGGCAGCGCCCCACCTGATCCGCACCCGAACTCCTTGGTCTCTCCCATCCCCCCGGACCGCGCGACGCTAGCGCGTGGCCCGCTCCCAGCGATATCCCCCGTCCTTGTCATTTCCTGGGCGACGGAAGGGGGGTCGACCCCGCCGATCGGCGCGGCCCGTGACGGTCAGCCGAGCGGGAGGTACGGCGTCAGGTCGGTGCGCTCGCCGGAGGCCGAGACCCGGGCCGTGGCCAGCGCGTCAGCCCAGGCGAGCTCCCCGGTGGCCAGGGCGATCCAGGCCTCGGCATCGGTCTCGACCACCGCCGGCGGCGTGCCGCGGGTGTGCCGGACGCCGGGAATCACCTGCACGGCGGCGTACGGCGGCACGCGGACCTCGACGGAGTGGCCGGGCGCGCGGTGCTCGAGGACGGCGAGGAAGTGCTTGGTGAGCAGCCGGAGGTCGGCGCCGTCGGACGAGCCGTCACCGACGCGGGCCAGGGCCGCAGCCACCGCGGAGGGGTCGGCCAGCCGGAGTCGAGCCGCCATCAGGGTGTGTCGCCGAGCGCCTGGTGGGGGAACGGCTGCACGATCTGGAAGACGTGGTAGGTCTGCCGTCCGTCGTCCCCTTCACCCTGGTTGCGCAGCCGCCACGCGTCGATCACCTCGGTGAGCTCCTCGGTGAGCTGGTGCGACTCCTCCTTGGTCAGTCGCACCGCCTGCTCGGTCACCGTGCGGGCGATGCCTCGGGTCCGGTCGTTGCCGTAGGCCTCCGTGACCAGGTGGTGCGCCCAGGCCTCCTTGGTGCGCCGGAAGACCGCGGAGGCGGCCTTGCCGCCGGGCGACTTCTCGATCTCGCCGATGGAGACGTTGTAGCCGGCATCGTTGGTCGCCTTCCAGACCCGGTCGCGCTTGTCGCGGGCGGCTGCCGGGTCCTCCTCGACCAACCCGAACTTGGCCAGCTGGCGGAGGTGGAAGCTGGCCGAGTTGGCCGGGATCCCCAGCGCCTGGGCCACGTCGGCAGCCCGCAGGGAGCCTGCCGCGTCCAGCTCGGTGAGGATCCGGCTGCGCACCGGGTGGGCGATCGCGCGCAGCACGCGGGGGTCGTGGAGCTCGGGTCGCGCCATGCCCCGATCATAGTCGAATTCCGCACGAACACTTGCGCAAGTAAGCGTGCGCACTTAGTGTTGCGCATATGACGGGCTTCCGAGACCTCCGCAGGAACCACGACTTCACGATCCTCTGGACCGGCCAGACCGTCAGCGAGCTCGGCACCCGGGTGAGCATGTTCGCGTTCCCGCTCGTGACCTTCGCGGTCACCGGGTCGGCCTTCCTGGCCGGGCTGGCCGGCGGGCTGGAGCTCCTCGGGACCGCGCTGGCGCTCCTCCCCGCCGGGCTCCTGGCGGACCGGGTGAACCGTGCCCTGGTGATGCGCTGCGCGTCGGGCGCCGGCGTCCTCCTCTACGCATCGCTCGTCGTGGCGGGCACCCTGGGCGAGCTGACCGTGCCGCACCTGTTCGTGGTGGCGCTGCTGAGCGGCGCCTGCGCGGGCGTGTTCGCGCCCTCCGAGATGTCCGCGGTCCGGACGGTCGTGCCGCGCGACCAGCTGCCCACCGCCCTGAGCCAGCAGCAGGCCCGCCAGCACGTCGGGAGCCTGCTGGGCGGGCCCCTGGGCGGCGCGCTCTACTCGGTGACCCGGTGGGCTCCCTTCCTCTTCGATGCGGTGACCTTCGCGGTCTCCTGGCTGATGCTCGGCCGGCTCCGCACCGACCTCTCCCCCGAGCCGCGCAGCGGCGCGCGGCGCAACGCTCGCGCCGACGTCGCCGAGGGGTTCCGCTTCCAGTGGAGCCGGCCGTTCTTCCGGACCCTGATGCTGTGGGGCGCCTGCTCGAACCTGGTCGTGAACGCGATCTTCGTGGCCGCCGACCTGCGGCTGATCCAGGCCGGCTTCGCCCCCTGGTCCATCGGGCTCGTGTCCACCGCCGCCGGCGTCTGCGGCATCCTCGGCGCCATCGCCGCACCGCGGATCATCCAGCGGGTGCCGACCGGCCGGCTCACCGTCCTGGTCGCCTGGAGCTTCGTGCCGCTCCTGGTCCCGTTGGTCTTCTGGAACAACCCGGCAGTGGTGATGCTCGCCCTTTCGGTCGGACTCTTCTTCAACCCGGCCGGCAACGCTGGCATCAGCTCCTACAAGATGTCGATCACGCCGCCGGAGCTGCTCGGCCGCGTGCAGTCGGTGGGCATGCTGACGAGCTGGAGCACGATGCCGTTGGCTCCCGTCGTGGGCGGCGCGCTGCTGGCCGCGTTCGGCGGCTCGGTCACCATGGTCGTGCTGATCGGCGTGGCGGTCGCCGTCGCCCTCATCCCGACGCTGAGCAGCACCGTCCGCGCGGTGCCGCGCCCCTCGGAGTGGGCCAAGACCGACGACAACGAGCCGACCGCGACCGAGCTGGCCCCCGCCTGATCCCGCCTGATCCGGTCTCAGACGGCGCGCATCCGGCGCGGCTGCCGGTCGACCGGGGCGTCGCTCTCGTCGCGGTTGACCAGGTCCGCCAGGTCCTCGAGGAGGTCGCGCAGCCGCCAGCCGGACCGCTCGATGGCGTCGAGCCAGTCGGCCAGCTCCGGGTCGAGGTCGTCGCGCCGGTCGCGGTGGTCGTGGATCAGCTCGATGTGGCCGAGCAGGGCGGCGAGCGGTGTGCGGAACTCGTGGTTGACCGTCTCGACGAGCCGCTTGCGCAGTGCCTCGGCGCACAGGGCGGCGTCGGTCTCGGCGGTGACGTCCTGGAGCAGTGCGATCGCACCGATGTCGTAGCCGTCGTCGTCACGGAGGGGCACGGCGTTGCACCGCAGGTGCACGAGGCTGCCGTCGGCGCGCCGGGTGCTGAACGCCGAGTCCCGGACGAACTCACCGCGTCTCGCCCGCACGAGCGGCACCTCGTCGTGCGGCACCTCGGTGGTGCCGTCGGACCGGAAGAGCGGGATCTCGTCGACGAACGCCGGCCCTGCCTCCGGGTCGTAGACCATGTCGAACAGCTCTTGCAGGGTCGGGCTGATGAGGGTCAGCTTCCCGGCCACGTCGCAGGCGACCAGACCGACGCCCGTGGACTCCAGCGCCAGGTGCAGCGGCACCCCCTTGAGCGAGTCAAGGGACCCGAGTGCGGAGTGCATGAGCCTCCTCAGCCAAACGTCGACGCCTGATACCCCATGCGGTATCGCACCTACAGTGTGCCCCAGACCGCGGTCGGTTGAACCCTCTTCACGGGACCGGAACGGCTCGGGCGAACCGCGCACCCGCGCGCGCAACCGTTTCCATCAGCTCCGGGGGCGCCTCGACGACGAAGTCGGCGTCGATGTTGCTGAGCATGAACATCGGCCACTCCAGGGAGTCGACGCTCATCTCCAGGACGGTCCGGCCGGGCGCTCCGGACACGGTGGCCCAGCGGCCGGCGTAGGCCTCGATCTCGGTGGGGTCGGCGTCGAGCAGCAGGCGTACGGCGTACCGCTGCGGCATCTGTCTGATGCCGGCCTGGACGAAGGAGAGGGCGTCCTCGGCCGGCAGCTCGCGTGGCCGGAAGGTCTGGCCGCTGGTGCGCGGCTCGCTGATCCGGTCGACGCGGAACGAGCGCCAGTCCTGCCGGTGGCGGTCGTAGGCCACGAGGTACCAGCGGCGACCGATCGAGACCATGCGGTGCGGCTCCACCCAACGGTCGGTCGGCTCGGCACTGCGTTGGTTCCTGGGGTGGGCCTGGTAGGTGAAGTGGATCGGCTCGGAGTCGCGGCAGGCCTGGGCGAGCGTGCTGAGCAGCGCGGGGTCGAGGGCCGGGCCGCTCGACCACGGCAGCCGCTCGGTCTGCGACCGCAGCGCGTCCATCTGCCGGCGCAGCCGGGGCGGCATGAGCGCGATCACCTTGGACAGCGCCTGGACCGCCGTCTCCTCCATGCCCGGGGTGCCGCCCGCCGCCGAGGACTGGAGGCTCACCGCGATCGCGACGGCCTCCTCGTCCTCGAGCAGCAGCGGCGGCAGCTCGCCACCGGCGCGCAGCTGGTAGCCGCCGGCCACCCCGCGCACCGCGTCGACGACGTAGCCCAGCTCTCGGAGCCGGTCCACGTCGCGACGCAGGGTGCGCGGGCTGACCTCCAGCCGCTCGGCCAGCTCGCCGCCCGGCCAGTAGCGGTGCGTCTGCAGGAGGGAGAGCAGCCGCAGCATCCGGGCGCTGGTGTTCATGCGGCAAGGCTAGGACCGTTTGCGGACAGGAACTGGCCTGAATCAGCCGGGATCAGTCCACCTGCACCTCGGACAGGCCCAGGTACATCACGGTGGGGTCGGCCGGGCTGAACGCCAGGGAGTCGATCCCGTCGAAGCTGCTGTGCGTGTGTGAGACGGACTCGCGCCCGTCGTCGTAGCGGTAGAGGTCGGTGCCGAAGCCGCCGTAGTAGGTGCCGAACTCGAAGTAGAGGACGTCGGCGTCGACCGGGCTCGGCCACAGCTGGTCGCCGTTCAGCAGGTCCACCTCGATGCCGTCGAGCACCGGCCAGTAGTGCAGCCCACCGTCGACCGACCGCCAGATGTGGCGGGCGCCGTTGCCGGTCTGCCCGTGGTCGTGGCCCTGCGCCCACACGGTCATCGGATCGGCGGGCGACACGGCGACGGTGAAGACCGCCACGTTCGCGCGCTTCCCGATGCCTCGCGACTGCGTCCAGCGCAGACCACCGTCGAAGGTCGTGAAGGTCCCGTCCGAGCTGCCGAGGACGATGTGGTCGACGTCGGCCGGATCGATCGCCGCGGTGTAGACGAACGTGTCGGGCGCCTTGCCGACGGGGTCCCACGTCCGGGCGCCGTCGCTGGACCGGTAGACCTGCCCCTTCTTGTCCACGGCGACGAGGTGGTTGGGCTGCCTGTGGTCGGCGGCCAGACCGGTGAACCCGTCGTCCGCGGTCGGTCCCGACCGGACCTGCACCCGGGCCCCGGCGACCCGGTAGATCGGCTGGTCGTTGATGCCGTAGGCGTAGGCGACGTCCTTGCCGGCCGCGACGACGTCGTACTGCGACAGGTTGCGCGGGCGCCCGACCACCGCCCAGCTGCAGCCGGCGTCGCGCGAGATCTGGATGGTGTTCTTGGTGACGCCGACGAGGGCGTCCTTCCGGTCCAGCGTCGCGAGGTGGCTGTAGGCCTGTGGCGTGATCGCGGAGGTCGTCGGGACGATGCTGTTGCCGTCGTCGGTGGTGTAGCTGAACGCGCCGTCGCCGCTCACGGTCGCGCAGTCGGGCGTCGACCAGCCGGCGGCGGGTGCCGCCTGTGCGGTCGTCACGGGGATGCAGAGGGCGATGGCGGCTGCGCCGAGAAGAAGGCCACGAGCTCGCGGGTTCCGAGATGTCATGGCTAATTGTTTAGACGGATCCAGCGCGATCTTGAATGGTGGTGGGTGGCCGGTGCGCGACATGGCCGACATCGGACGGAGGAGTGACCGCAGTGCTGGAGGCCCTGGGCCTGGGTGAGCTCGACGAGCAGGTCTACGTCGCCCTGCTGGGCCGGCCGCACATGGCGGCGAGCGAGGTGGCCGAGGGGCTCGGGCGTGGAGTTGGTGCCGTCAGGACGGCGGTGACCCGGCTCGAGGAGCTCGGCTTCCTCACGCGGCTGCCCGGGTCGCCGACCCGGCTGACCGCGACCCGGCCGGAGGTCGCCGTGGGCGCCCTGATCGCCCGGCGCACCGAGGAGCTGTCCGACGCGGCCGAGGCGGCACAGCGCCTGTCGGCCACCTTCCCCAAGGAGGTGCGCGCCCGGCCCGACGAGCTCGTCGAGATCGTCGTCGGACGGGCAGCGGTGGCCGCCCGCTTCGTGCAGATGACCCGCACCGTGCGGGTCGACCTGCTGGTGCTGGACCGGCCGCCGTACGCGCAGGACGCCCGGGCGAGCAACACCTCGGAGATCGACGTGCTGAGCAAGGGCGTCGCGGTGCGCGGGATCTACGCCCCGGAGGCGTTCGAGCTCGAGGGTGCCTATGACCAGGCGGTGGCCGCCGCGGGAGCGGGCGAGGAGGCCCGGGTGCACGGCGACGTGCCGATGAAGCTGGCCATCGCCGACCGCGCGGAGGCCCTGCTGCCGCTGGACACCGACGGCGTCGTCGACTCGGTGCTGGTCATCCGGGCACCGACCGTCGTGTCCGCGCTCGTGCGGCTCTTCGAGCTGCTGTGGGCGCAGGCCTGGCCGCTGCCCGTCTGGGACCGCACCGCGACGCCCGACGGCGCCGACCCGGTCGACCACGAGCTGCTCGCCCTGCTCGCGACCGGGGCCAAGGACGAGGCGATCGCGCGCGACCTCGGTGTCAGCGTGCGCACCCTGGGCCGGCGGATCGGGCGGCTGCTCGACTCGCTCGGCGCCCGGAGCCGCTTCCAGGCCGGCCTCCAGGCGAGCCGGGTGACGGGTTCTGATAGCGGACAGGAACTGGCCTGAATCACTTCTAGCGTCGAGGCCATGACCACGACGAGGAACCCAGCAGCCACCTCCGGGCCGGTGATCCGGACCCGCGACCTGACCCGGCACTTCACGCGCCACAAGAAGACCGTGGAGGCCGTCCGCGGCCTCGACCTCGAGGTCGCCTCCGGCGAGCTCGTCGCCCTCCTCGGCCCCAACGGCGCCGGCAAGTCCACGACGCTGCGGATGCTGACCACGCTGATCGAGCCGACGTCGGGGAGCGCGCGGGTCGCGGGCTTCGACGTGGTCCGGGAGCGTCGCGAGGTCCGGCGCAGCATCGGGTACGTCGGCCAGGGCAACGCCGCCGGCCACGCCCAGCGCGGCCGCGACGAGCTGGTCAGCCAGGGCCGGGCGTTCGGGCTGACCCGCGCCGCGGCGTACGCCCGGGCCGAGGAGCTGCTCGCCGCCTTCGACCTCGCCGAGCACGCGCTGCGGCCGGTGTCGACGCTCTCGGGCGGCCAGCGTCGCCGGCTCGACGTCGCGATCGGGCTGGTGCACACGCCTCAGGTGCTCTTCCTCGACGAGCCCTCGACCGGCCTGGACCCGCAGAACCGCGCCAACCTGCAGGAGCAGGTGCGCCGGCTCCACGACGAGCAGGGCACCACGATCGTGCTCACCACGCACTACCTCGAGGAGGCCGACGCGATCGCCGACCGCGTGGTCGTCATCGACCACGGGCAGGTGATCGCCGACGACACCGCGAGCCGCCTGAGGTCCGGGCTCGGCGACCTCGTGACGCTGGGCTTCGGCTCCGAGGCGAACGCGGTGCTGGCCGCCGAGGGAGCGACGTGGGCGCTCGGCGACAACCCGTCGGTCGAGCGCACCGGCACGACGGTCCGGGCCCGGGCCGCGGGAGCGGCGGACCTGGTCGCGGAGTTCGTGTCGCACCTCGCCGATGCCGGTGCGCCCGTGCGCCGGATCGAGGTCGCGACGCCGACCCTCGACGACGTCTTCCTCGAGCTGACCGGGCGCAGTCTGCGCGAGACCAACGAGAGCAAGGGAGCAGCAGCATGACCACGACGACTCCGAGCCCCGTCATCACACGCACGAGCGAGGTGTCACTGCCCAGCGCGCCGGGAGTCCTCGCCGACACCTGGAACGTCATGGTCCGCGAGCTGCGGCCGGTCTTCCGCGAACCGGCGTCCGTGCTCTTCGCGATGGTGCAGCCGCTGGTCTTCCTGGGCCTGTTCGCACCGCTGCTGCCGAGGGTCGAGAACGGTTCCGCGCTCCAGTGGTTCGTCCCCGGCATCATCGCGATGACCGCGCTGATGGGCGCGTCGTTCACCGGCGCGAACCTGACCCAGGAGATCGTCACCGGCTCCCACGAGCGGCTGCTGGTCTCGCCGCTGTCGCGGTCCTCGCTGCTGATCGGACGGGCGCTGAAGGAGATCGTCCCCATGCTGATGCAGGCCGCCATCATCGTGGTCGTCGTGACGCCGTTCAGCTTCGACCTGCACCTCGCGCACGTGCTCGTCGGCATGGTCGTGCTGGCCGGGTTCAGCATCGGTGTCGGCGCGCTCAGCTTCGCGCTGGCTATGGTCTCCAAGGACCAGGACTGGCTGTTCTGGACGGTGCAGCAGACCCTGGTCTTCCCGGTGCTGCTGCTGGCCGGCGTCCTCCTCCCGCTGGACGGCGCCCCCGGCTGGCTGCGCTTCGCCTCGTCCCTCAACCCCCTGAAGTACGTCGTCGAGGCCGAGCGCGCTCTCTTCGCCGGCACCCTCCCCGTCGACACGGTCCTCCAGGGCGCCGCCGCCTCCGCCCTCGTCGCCGCCTTCGGCCTCTGGGTCGGTCTCCGGGCGATGCGCTCCTCCAGCTGAGGCGCTGACGGGCCTAGGCTGCGGGGCGTGAGCGAGGCGCTGCACGAACCGCTCGAGGCTCCGGCGGTCAGGGGGACCGTCGAAGAGCTCTACGGGCGGATCGAGGCACGGTTCCCGAACCGGGGGCTGCTGGGCGTGTGCGGCGACCTGATCCAGCTGGTCGAGCAGGTGCAGACCTCGGCCGGTCAGGGGCAGCGCCAGATCCGGATGGTGCGGGTGGCCTCACGCCTGGTCATGGCGTTCGTGGTGGTGGTGACGATCCTTGCGCTGCTCCTGGCATTGCACGACGCGTTCTTCGACGAGGACGTCAAGAACTCGATCGACGTGCTCGGGCTGGCGGAGACAGCGATCAGCGACATCGTCTACGCCGCCATCGCCATCTTCTTCCTCTGGTCCTTCCCGGAGCGGCTCCAGCGCAGCCGACTGCTGAACCTGCTGCACCAGCTCCGTTCGACAGCGCACGTCATCGACATGCACCAGCTCACCAAGGACCCCGAGCAGCTCAAGCCGAGCTTCGTGCCGACGGCCAGGAGCACCAAGCTCGGCATGACCCGCGACCAGGTCGAGCGCTACCTCGACTACTGCTCGGAGATGCTCAGCCTGGTCGGCAAGACCGCCGCCCTGTGCGCCGAGGAGTCCCGCGACTCGCTGATCCTCGAGACGGTCGCGACCATCGAGACGCTGACGGTCGGGCTGTCTCGCAAGATCTGGCAGAAGATCTCCAACCTGCCTCCTGGCGAGGCACCGAAGGGAGCCACCGCGCCGTGATCATGAGGACCTGGCGGGGCGTCGTACGCCGCGCCGACGCCGAGCGCTATGCCGACTACATCCGCGAGACCGGCTTCCACGAGTACGGCGAGACGCCCGGCAACCGCGGGGCCTGGCTGCTGCGCAAGGACGACGGCGAGGAGACCGAGTTCGTCACGCTGTCGCTGTGGGAGTCGCGCGAGGCCGTCGTCGCGTTCGCCGGAGACGACATCGAGGCGGCGGTGCTCTACCCGGAGGACGCGGAGTACCTCCTCGGCGAGTCGACGATCACCCACCACGACGTGGCCGACGTCGTCGACGCTCCGGGCTGAGCTGCAGCTGATCTGAGCTGGGTCAGCCGATCCCGTCGAGGATCTGCAGGGTCCGCGACCAGGCCTCGGTCGTGGGGTCGATGACGACGAAGTGGTCGCCGGCCACCTCGACCAGCTCGGCCCGCGCACCCGCGGCCGTCGCGGCGGCGACGTAGTCGACGGACTGGCTGACCGGGACGGTGTCGTCGTCGGTGGCATGCACGCACCAGACCGGGACGTCGAGGGGCAGCTGCTGGGCGGGGTCGGCGTCCGCGTCCGCCGCCGTGGCCGGGTGCCCGAGGAAGGCCCGGACCGCTCCGCCGCCCAGCCCCTCCAGGTCGGCCGCGACCAGGTCGAGCACACCCGCCTGGGAGATGACGTGGGTGACCGCGTCGACCGCGTGGCCGGCCCAGGTCGCGAGGTGGCCGCCGGCCGAGTGGCCCAGAGTGACGACCCGGGTCAGGTCGAGATCGGTGTCGTCGAGGGTGGCGATCGCGGCGCGTACGTCGTCGAAGGTGGCCAGCGCTCCGCCACCGTTGCCGACCCGCCGGTACTCGATGTTGAGCGCGGCCCAGCCCTGGTCGACCAGATCGGCGGCGAGCGGACGCCCGAGCGAGAGGTCGTAGGCCGCCTTCCAGAAGCCGCCGTGGATCACCACGACCACGCCGCGCGGCGTTCCCTCCGGGAGGCTGAGCTCGACGAGCTGGCTCGCGTCGTCGCCGTAGCGGATCGTCTCGGTGTCGATGGGTGCTGCCACCGGCTCATCCTCCCCGCAGGCCGCCAGGACCGCGACGGCCGCACCGAGCGCGGGGAGCCCGAGCACGGTGCGACGCATCACGCGTCCATGACAGCAGACGGTGCCTGAGGACGTGACCTCACCGGTGACCTCACTGGTGACCTCACCGGTGACCTAAGCGGTGACCTAACCGGTGACGATGATCGACCAGGTCTTGGCACCCGGCGAGGAGACGTTCGGAGACGACGCGCCCTGGCAGGTGATGCCGACCCGCCCGGTGTGCACGCCACCCTTGAGCGGGAGCGTGGCGGTCAGCTGGATCGACCGGTCGTTGTTGGGCAGGCTCGGCACCGTGGCCGCCGTCAGCGGGATCGGGATGTTGTCGATGTAGAGCCCGATGACCGGCTGGTCGGTGTTGCCGTTGTCGCAGCCGCCGCCGATGGTCGGGATGAACACCGTGACGCTGGTCCGGCCGCCCTTGGGCAGGGAGAAGTCGTAGGGCGCGATGCTCACGAGGTCGGGCACCGCCGGCGGCGTGCCGCTGACGAGCGTGACGCTCTGCACGTAGGTCGGCTTGCGCAGGTCCTTGTTCTTGATCGTGCCGTTCTTGATCTTGGTCGAGGTCACCGCGTTGGTGTGCAGCTTGGCCGCGGTCACCGACCCGTTCGGGATCGAGCCCGCGGCGTAGGCCGAGCCGGTGCCGAGCGCGACCGCGAGGGCGAGGTAGGCGACGACGTTGCGTCGCAGGTGTCGGAGCATGGGGTCCACCTTCTTCGTGGCGACCTTCCGAGCGATCCGGCCGCCTCCTGTACTGGTGGACGTTGCCATACCCGGATCGGTTGGGTCTCAGTCCTCGATGCGGCCCTGGCGGCCGCGCTTGGTCTGGCCGCGACGCTTCTTCGCGGCCAGGCGCCGCTCCTGCGACCCCCGGGTGGGGCGGGTCGGCCGCCGTCGGCGAGGCGGCGCCGCGGCCGCGCGGTCGAGCAGGTCGGCCAGCCGCTCGCGCGCCGCCCGGCGGTTGTCGAGCTGGGCGCGGTGCTCGCTGGCGGTCACGGTGAGCACGCCGTCGACGAGCCGCGACGCGAGCCGGTCGAGCACGCGGCCGCGCAGCCGGTCCGGTACGGCGTCGGGCCGGGTCAGGTCGACGGAGAGCTCGACCCGGGAGTCGGTGGTGTTGACGCCCTGCCCGCCGGGGCCGGACGACCGCGAGAACCGCTCCCTCAGCTCGCCGGCCGGGATCACCCAGCCGTCGGCCACCTCGAGCTCGTCGGCCACCACTGAACCCTAGGTCAGCTCGCTGTTGCTGCGGCCTCGCCACCCGTGGTGACCGCGTGACCGACCTACCCGTCGAGCACGACGCCCAGCACGCGCGCGGCCTCGTCGTACTCGTCGTGATCGCCGTGATCGTCGGGGTCCTCGCAGGTGGACCGGCAGGTGGCGACGGCCTTCCACAGCGCCCAACCGCGCCCCCGGGTCCAGGTCGGGGTGTCGACCGCGAGTCGGTCGCGGAACGCCTCTCGCCCCTCGGGGGTCAGGAGTGTCCAGGCGACGGCGAGGTCGCAGGCCGGGTCGCCGACGCCGCAGGTTCCGAAGTCGAGCACGCCCGCGAGCTCTCCGGCATCGTCCAGCAAGAGGTTGCCACCGGCCAGGTCGCCGTGGAACCAGTGGTCCACGCCGTCCCAGGGTGCGCTCAGGGCCGCGGCCCACACCCGGCGTGCACGGTCGACGTCGACCCGGCCCTCCAGTGCGTCCAGGCCGCTGCGGGCGGTGGCGTCGAAGGTGCGGAGCGGTCCGCCTCGGAACCAGTTGTGAAGACCGGGCTGGGGTCCCTCGCTCGGGTCGACCGCTCGCAGAGCGGACAGGAAGCTCGCCACATCGGCGGCGAAGCCGACCGGCTGGGCGATCCGGTCCATCGTCGCCGTGCGGCCGTCGAGCCATCCGTAGACCGACCACGCGTAGGGGTAGCCGGCGCTCGGTGCGCCCAGGCCGAGGGGAGCCGGGATGGGAAACGGCAGCCGGCGCGCGAGTCGTGGCAACCACCGATGTTCCTTCTCGACCGCCTCGGCGTACGGGGCAGCACTGGGAAGGCGCACCAACATGTCGTCGCCGAGGTGGAAGGTCCAGTTGTCCCACCCGCCCTTCTCGACCGGCGCCACCGGCAGGTCGGCCCACTGCGGGAACTGGCTGCGCACCAGGCGGCGAACCTCCGCGACCTCGACGGGGACTCGCGTGGGCGCGGGTCCGAGATCCGGTGTGCGGCTCACGTAGTGCTCCTGTCCCTCAGGTCTGCGGCACCTGAGGGTAGGCAGGACGCCCCGTCGTCCGCGAAGCACTTTCGGATCGACCTCGCGGGCGATCGCGGCAGGACCGGACGGCCGAGCTAACGCGACCCGCCAGCTGAGCCGGGGGTCCAAGAGTCCCAGTCGGCCCACCAGCGACGCTCGGCGTCCAGGTCGGCGACGACGTTCGCTGCCTCCGCGAGGACCGTGAGCACGGTGTCGCCCGAGATGCGCCCTTCGGAACGCTGATGATGCAGGTCCTCGACGTCCTTCCACTCGCGCGAACCATCGGGGTGAAGGATGAGGTCGAGACCAAAGTCGTCGGTCTCGATGCCGTCCACCCTGCGAACGACCGGGGGCTCGAAGTTCAGGTACCAGTGACGGAACCTCCCCTCGGCATCGAAGAACTTCCACACGCCGTACCAGGTGTCGCGTCGACTCAGCTGCAGAACGATCGCCTCCCCCCACGCCCGATGCGCAGCCCAGGGATGGCGACCGTGCGGGTGCTCTGGGAACGTGAAGGCCGAGCCCGGATCGAGTCTGGCGGCGAGCACGATGCCATCGTCGGCGACGACCTCGACGGGGTGCTCCAGCCAGACTTGTCCGTGAAGCACTTCACGACGCTGGATGACCGCACCCGGCGAGAAGGTCGACATTTCAGCGACCTTAGGTGAACCTCGCACATAGGCACGGCGATGGGCGGCGCGCCGGTTGACCACTGCGGTTCTCGCCACGAGCGGGTCGGCGCACCCGAAAACTGCTCCCGAAGTGCTCGTCGGGGCGCTTGCGTTCGAACGTATGTTCGACTAGGCGGGCCGCACGATGACCCTCACGGCCGACGCCCTCCCCGACTCCGCGCCACTGGCGCGGGACCTGCTGCTGCAGGTGCGGGAGCAGCGCGGGGCGGCCGACCGGGCCGAGCTGTTGATCCTCGAGACCGCCCTGGAGTTAGCCGCCGCCAACGACATGTCCACGACCGCCGGGAAGGCCCTGCTCCGTGACGTGCTGGTGCTGGCCCATCGGGCACCCGCGTTCTGGTCAGCAGTGCGGGCGGGCCGGGTGCCCGCATGGCGGGCGCGGCGCGTGGCGCAGGGGCTCCTCGGACAGCCGGCCGACGTGTGCCGCTACGTCGACAGCGCGCTGGCCGAGCGGCTAGTCGACGGCGCCGCGATCGGGCCCGTCGTCCTCGACCGGCTGGTCGACGAGGCCATGCTCCGGCTGCACGCCGAGCAGCGGGAGGTCGAGCAGCTCGAGGCGCTCGACGCTCGCCACGTGACCATCGACCCGGCGTCGATCAACCACACCGGCATCGGCCGGCTCGACGCTCGCGCGGACCGGGCCGACCTCGGCTCCTTCGACGAGGCGCTCTCCGAGGTCGCCCACGCCCTGGCGCAGCTCCCCGACCACGAGCACGACTCACTCGACGTGCGCCGCTCGATCGCCCTCGGCATCCTCGCCGACCCCGCGCATGCCCTCGCGCTACTTGCGGGCGACACCGACGCACGCCCGACCCGCAGCCGCGACCTGGCTGCCTACCTCCACCTGAGCGAGGGCAACCTGCTCGGCCCGGACCCGGTGGCAACGGACGCCGACCAGCGTGCCCACCTCGATCAGGTGATCCGCGCCTGGGCAGGACGGCCCGACCTACGCCTCGTCATCAAGCCGGTTCGGATCCAGGGCCCCGAGACCGTGTGCGACGAGAGCGTCGAACACGACGAGCGGGCGCGCTCCACCCACGACCCCACCCCCACCGACCGCGAACGCGTCGAGCTCCGCGATCGCACCTGCGTCCACCCCCACTGCAACCGACCAGCACGACTCTGCGACTGCGACCACATCACGGCGTTCGACGACGGCGGGGTGACCTGCCAATGCAACCTCGCCCCCCTGTGCCGACATCATCATCGACTCAAGACCGTCGCCGGCTGGCGCTACCTCATGCTCGCGCCGGGCCTCTACCTCTGGACCGACCCCCAGGGCCTGCGCTACCTGCGCACGCCCGACGGGACCACCGCGCTCGCCTGAGCCGGGCTCAGCCCAACGCGTCGGGGAGGGTCCGCGTCCAGGTGTCGCGCAGCAGCGCCAGGTCGACCTCGAGGACGCCGTCGACCGCCAGGACGTCGCCGCCGGTGCGGCCGAGCTCGGTGACCGGTACGCCGTGGCGTCCGGCCAGCGCGGTCAGCCGCTCGACGTCCGCGGTGGGCACGGTCACGACGACCCGGCCGGCCGACTCCGAGAAGAGCGCGACGAACGGGTCACCCTCGGGCGACACGGTGACCCCGACCCCGCGGGCCAGCACCGACTCGACGAGGGCTTGGGCCAGGCCACCGTCCGAGAGGTCGTGCGCGGAGCTGATCAAGCCGACCGCTTCGCGGAGCAGCTCGGCCAGCGCCTGCTCATGTGCGAGGTCGACGACGGGCGGCAGGCCCCCGAGGTGGTGGTGCACGACGTGCGCCCACTCCGAGCCGGACAGCTCCTCGCGGGTCTCCCCCAGCAGCAGCACGGTCTCGTCGGCGGCCACGAAGCCGGTCGGCGTACGCCGCGACACGTCGTCGATGACGCCCAGGACCGCGACCACCGGCGTGGGCAGGATCGCCGTCTCGCCGGTCTGGTTGTAGAGGCTGACGTTGCCGCCGGTGACCGGGATGCCCAGCTCGACGCAGGCGTCCTTGAGCCCGCGGCAGGCCTCGGCGAACTGCCACATCACGCCCGGGTCCTCGGGCGAGCCGAAGTTGAGGCAGTCGGAGATGGCCAGTGGCCGCGCCCCGCCGGTGGCGACGTTGCGGTAGGCCTCGGCGAGCGCGAGCTGTGCGCCCGCGTAGGGGTCGAGCATGGCGAACCGGCCGTTGCAGTCGGTGGCCACCGCGACCCCGAGCCCGGTCTCCTCGTCGACGCGCACCATCCCGCTGTCGGAGGGCTGGGCGAGCACCGTGTTGCCGCGGACGTAGCGGTCGTACTGGTCGGTGATCCACGACTTGTCGCAGAGGTTGGGGCTGCCGGCCAGGCGCAGCATTGTCTCGCGCAGCTCCTCGCCGGTCGCCGGCCGCGGCAGCGCCTCGGCCCGGTCGGCCTGCAGCGCGTCCTGGGCGTCGGGCCGCGCGAACGGGCGCTGGTAGGTCGGGCCGTCGTGCGCCACGCTCCGCGGCGGCACGTCGACGACCCGCTCGCCGTGCCAGTCGATCTGGAGCCGGCCGGTGTCGGTCACCTCGCCGATGTCGGTGGCGTCGACCTCCCACTTCGCGCAGATCGCGAGGAAGGCGTCGACGTCCGCCGGCGCGACGACCGCCATCATCCGCTCCTGCGACTCGCTCATCAGGATCTCCTCGGGCGCGAGGGTGGAGTCGCGCAGCGGGACCGTGTCGAGCTCGACGTGCATGCCGCCGTCGCCGGCGCTGGCCAGCTCGGAGGTGGCGCAGGAGAGGCCGGCGCCGCCGAGGTCCTGGATGCCGCTGACCAGCCCGGCGGCGAACAGCTCGAGCGTGCACTCGATGAGCAGCTTCTCCATGAACGGGTCGCCGACCTGGACGCTCGGCCGCTTGGCGGGACCAGTGCTCTCGAAGGTCTCGCTGGCGAGGATCGAGACACCGCCGATGCCGTCGCCGCCGGTCCTGGCGCCGTAGAGGATCACCCGGTTGCCGACGCCGCTCGCCTTGGCGAGGTGGAGGTCCTCGTGCCGGAGCACGCCGACGCAGAGGGCGTTGACGAGCGGGTTGCCGAGGTAGCTCGCGTCGAAGACCGCCTCGCCGCCGATGTTGGGCAGGCCCAGGCAGTTGCCGTAGCCGCCGACCCCGGCAACGATCCCGGGCAGGACCCGGTGGGTGTCGTCGGCGTCGAGCGGCCCGAACCGCAGCGGGTCCATCACGGCCACCGGCCGGGCGCCCATGGCGAGGATGTCGCGGACGATGCCGCCGACGCCGGTGGCCGCGCCCTGGTAGGGCTCGACGTACGACGGGTGGTTGTGCGACTCGACCTTGAAGGTGACGGCGTAGCCCTGGCCGATGTCGATGACGCCGGCGTTCTCGCCGATGCCGGCCAGCATCTTGCCGACCGGCGTCTCCTGCGGGATGTCGGAGAACTGCTTGAGGTGCACCTTCGAGCTCTTGTAGGAGCAGTGCTCGCTCCACATGACGCTGTACATCGCCAGCTCGGAGCTGGTGGGGCGGCGGCCGAGGATCTCGCGGATCCGGGCGTACTCGTCGGCCTTGAGCCCGAGGTCCGCCCACGGCTGCTCACGCTGGGGGTCCTCGGCGGCTACGGCGACGGTGTCGAGGGTCGTGTCCAGTCCAGGGGGCGCGGGCACGCGCTCAATCTACCCACGCGCCCGGTCGGTCAGCCCGTCGGCCCGCCCGTGGATCACCGATGCTTCGTCGTGCCGGTCGGTGCGCCGTCGCGCACGAGCTTCTTGGCGAAGCACTGGGACGGAGCGATGCCCCGGTCGGTGCACCAGCGGTTCGGCTCACCGGGCCTGGAGTAGGGCACGCCCGCGACCACCACCCAGTAGCCGGGCAACGAGTAGGACCTCCAGTCACTGCTGTTGAGCAGCAGCACGTTGGGGTAGACGAGGCGCAGCGACAGGAACTGCTGGTAGACGTCCGCCAGCGAGTAGGTCTTGCCGTCGTGGTCGTCGTAGGTCCCCTCCGCTTTCGACGACAGCTGGGCGACCCACGAGCCTTCGAGCGCGGACACGAGCGGGTCGTCGAGGGCGGCCTGGCGCTGGAGGGCGGCGAGCGCCGTGGCGGAGTCGTCGGCCGCCTCGCTGACCCCTGCGTCGACGGTCGTCGTCGATGCCTCCAGCACCTCACCCTCGGACACCGGCGTCGAGGAGGCGCCGTCGACCGCCTCGCACTCGACCACCACCACGCCGTCGGCGATGTCCGACGCCAGCGAGTCGGGGGCCAGCCAGGCCGTCCCGAGCCCGAAGCTGGCCACGAGCTCGGAGCCGGGGTCGCCGAACCCGGGGACGAGCAGCGGGTCGCTCGACAGGTCGAAGGTGCCGTCCGCGATCACGCTCCCCTCCGGGACCTCGTCCAGCGCCGCGCCGTTGCCCCTGAGCACGACGCGGAACCGGCTCGACTCGATCCGCTCGCCCTCGGGGCACACCGGGCGCACCTCGAGAGTCACCTGAACGGCCGTCTCCGTGGAGACGGCGGCCGTCGGCACGATGTCGAGCAGCTCACCGCAGGCGGTCAGGAACGACGTCACGGCCTCCGCCGATCCGGGCGTCGGCGAATCGCTCGACCCGGCGTCCTCGCCCTGCGCATCCCGCGCGTCCGCGGCCGTCGGGATGCCCACCGCGTGCGCCTCGGAGGGCCCGAAGGAGACCAGGTGCACCGCCCAGCCGGCCACGAGCGCGGCCACGACGCCGCAGGTGACGACGAACACCGCCGTGAGGCGCCTCCGCGGTCGCTCCGGACGAGTGGGTGGAGCGGGCTGCGGGAGCGGGAGGGTGGCGACCGGCGCCGGGCGGACGGGTGCGCCGCAGTCCTTGCAGAAGCTGGCGGTGGGTGTCGTGCGGGCGCCGCACTGCCCGCAGAACATGGTCATGTCGCCGTCCCCGGCTCCAGCAGCGGCCCGGGCACGGACCGGCGTCGTCTGCGTCGGACCAGCAACCACGGCACCGCCACGCCGAGCAGACCGGCCAGCGCCGCCGCGCCCCAGACCTCCTTGCGCTCGTGCCACGCCTGGCTGCGCGTGACGGGATCCAGCGCCGCCTCGAAGGACGCGCCGTAGTTGCCGTCGACGTCCATCGGCACGAGCGAGATGGTCCACGGCTCGGGCTGCTCCTCGACCGACACGGTGGCGTGGTCGGAGCCGCCCTCCGCGGTGGTCACGGGGTCTCCGTCGAGCTCGATCACCCATCGCTCGGGCTCGTCGGCGCCGGGCCTCCACGAGACATCGAGGAGGACGTGGTCGTCCTCGCGCTGCGCGTCCGCCTCCATCCGCGTGGCGGTCGGTACGACGGGCGCGACGGTCACCGCCGGCTCCTCGTCGACGAGCACGGTCGCCGAGGCGTTCGAGCTGCGGCCGAGGTCGTCGATGACGAAGACCTGCATCAGGCCCGAGTAGCCCGCGGGGTAGGTGTGGTTGATGGTCGGCTCGGTCGTGACCTCGTCGCTGAACCCGTCGCCGTCGAAGTCCCAGCTGTACTCCTCGATCAGGCTCGACGAGGCCGAGGAGCCCGAGGCGTCGAAGTGGATCTCGCGACCGGGAGAGGCGTGGTAGGTCCCGTTGCTGAGCACCGCGATCGGCCGGGCGGCGATGTTGTCGAGGGCGAGCCCGAGGGCGACCTCGGTGTCGCCGCTGTCGTTCGTGATCACGTCGCCGGACGTCCGGGCCGCCAGCTCGTCGTAGCGCCCCACCTCGTCCACGACGGGGAAGACGTTGACCGGGTCGATCTCGAGCGACCGCTGCTCGACCTGCGGCAGCGTCTCGCCACCGGTGAGGTCGGGCTCGTGGAAGTCCGCGTCGGTCAGCACCACCGCGGCCTTCGTGGCGCCGTACTGCCAGTCGAGCTCGTCGAAGGCGACCATGAGGGCGTGCAGCAGCCCCTCGGGGTCGTCACCTCCGCCGTCGGCGAGGAGGGTCCCGAGGCCGCTCTGGAACTCGGCGATGTCGGTGGTGAACGGCGTGACGATCTCCACCGGTGGGGCGTCCTCGCTGTCGCGGTACTGCACGAGCGCCACCCGGCCGTCGAGCGCGACGATCCGGTCGGCCTGGTTGCTCGCGAAGGACACCGCCGAGTCGATGTCGTCCTGCATCGACCCGGTCGTGTCGATGAAGAAGGCGACGTCGCGGCCCGAGGAGCCCGGCGCGCTCTCGGACTCGTCGAGGGGATGCCGGATCAGGTTGCGCACGTCCAGGCGCTCGACGATCCGGTCCGCCAGGCAGGTCGTGGCGGACTCGTCCTCCTCCGGCTCGTCGGCCAGGTGGCACTCCACCGGGTGGCGGACGAAGTCGCGGTAGGCGGACCCGTGGATCTTGTTGCCCTCGGCGTTCGGGATCTTGACGCCGCGCCCGCAGACCGAGTCACCGGCCACGCACATGGAGTCCGTCACGCCGACGACCTCCTTCGGGACACCGGCGCGCACCGCCCCGAGCAGTCCGTAGGTCTGCGCGAGTCGAGGGTCCTCGTCGCTGTAGGACTCCGCGTCGCCGGGGTCATGGTTGGGGTCGGCGATCAGGGCGACCGAGGAGATCTGGCCCATGACGTCCGCCGACGGGCCGAGGTACTCGTGGACGGTCGCGATCCCGAACGTCGACGAGCCGGTGACGATCTTGCCGCGCAGGTAGGAGTTGATGACGTCGGCGCCCTGGGAGTAGCCCGCCAGCACGTAGCGCGTGCGCTCGCCGCAGAGCTCCCACTGCCGCTTGAGGGTCCGGTGCAGCTCCCGGATGCCGGCGGTCACCGAGGCCGGGTAGCCGTCGGCGAGCCAGAGCGCGAACCCGGGGTAGTCCCCCTTGTCCTTGGCCACGGGGACCGGGACGGCGGGGTACTTGATCGGCGACCAGCTCAGGCGCACCTGTCCGCCGACGCGCTCGTGCACCTTCTGCACCAGGTCGTAGAGGAACGGCGTCTTCGTGTCCACGGTGGGCCCGCCGGACTTGTCGACGTCGAGCACGCGGTCGGCGTCGATGCTGGACCCGCCCGTGTCGGGATCGACGGGGTCGAACGCGTCCCAGGTCTCGCCGTACGTCGCGGGGCCCGGTTGCGGCTTCTCGCCGGAGCCTCGCACGACGTAGACGATGACGTCGGCGCACATCGCGGCCGCTGCGGGTGCCCGGCCCGCCACGGGGAGACCGACGGAGGGCGACGGCGCGGTCTGCGCCGGTCCGGTCCCCGCCCAGAGCAGGGTGGATGCGGCCAGCACGCCACCCAGCACGGCACCCAGGAGGCCGCGCGGGGCTCTCACCCGGCGCTCCCCCGGACCTCTTCGGGCAGCCGGCCGCCGACCAGCGTGGTGAGGGCTTCGCTCAGGGAGACCTGGTCGGTGGCGTAGACCGAGGCGCTGTAGGGCTCCTTCTGGTAGATCCAGGCCGAGTTGAGCTCGCCGGAGGCCGCGTAGCCACCGAAGAAGTAGAGGCCGCTGGCCTCGGTGCGGGCCAGCCCCTTCCCCTCGTAGTGTGCGGTCGCCGCGGACACCGAGGCCCACTGGGAGTAGTTGATCTTGATCCGGGTGCCGTCGCTCAGGTGGTCGAAGCACTGCACGAGGAGCTTGCGCCCGTCGGCAGCACCGGTGATGGGGGTGCAGCCCTGCGAGGACATCGACGGGAAGACGTAGGCGAGGCCGGCGATGCCCTGCGGTCGGGAGCAGCCGGCCACCGCGGGCGCCGTGGCGCCGTCCCAGCAGGTGACCACCGGCGCGGCCGGTGTCGACGGTGCTGCCGTGGCCGACGGTGCTGTCGTGGGCGCCGCGGGTTCGGACGGCTCCGGCTCGGTGCTGGGCTCGTCGGGTGCTGCGGAGTCGTCGGCCGCGTCGTCACCGGCGTCCTCGGACTGCTCGGTGTCGCCGCTCGACGTGCGGTCCTTCGCGACTCCGGACGGGCCGTTGTCGTCGTCCCGGGTGAGGAGCACGAGCCCGCCACCGGCGAGGGCGGCCACCAGGACCACGGCGGCGGCCACCCAGGGCCAGCGGCGACGGCCGGCCGGGGTGTGGGGCAGGCCGGGCGGTGGCGATGCCGGGGGGACCCGGCCGACCCCGGTCGGCGGCGCGGCGGGTCGCGGTCCCGGACCGGGGATCCCACCGGAGACAGGCGTGCCGCAGTTGGTGCAGAAGGCCAGTCCGGGCATCAGCGAGGCGCCACACGACACACACCCGGGCGGTGCCGACGGGGCCGACGGGGCTGCCGGAGCTGACGGAGCTGCGGGAGCGGTGAGCGACAGGCCGCACTCGGTGCAGAACCGGGTGCCGGCCACCTCGGGGTGGCCGCAGCGCGGGCAGGCGATGCGGGCGTCGTCGTTCACAGGGGCCTCGCGGTGATCTGGCGGTGACGTCGGATGAGGGCGCCAATGTAAGGGACGCCGGGCGGCACGCCACGCTTTGACCACCCTGGGTTCACACCCGGAACGGCGGGGCCCCGGTGATAACTTGCCGCCACGATCCCGGCAGGACCCGAGACGGGGAGTTTCACATGGCCAAGTTCTGCGGTTACTGCGGAGCGCCCAGCGAGGGCGGCACGTTCTGCACCACGTGCGGCAACCGGTTGCCCGACGCCGGGCCCGCGCCGGTCGCCGAGCCCGAGCCCGAGGCCGAGCCGTACGCCGAAGCCGAACCCGAACCAGAGCCCGAACCAGAGCCCGAGCGCACGGCGGTCATGCCGACCGCCCCGCCCGCCGCCCCGCCCGCCGCTCCGCCCGCTGCCCCGCCCGCTGCCCCGCCGGTCATGGGCACCCCGCCCGCGGCACCGCCGCAGCCACCGGCCCAGGCCGCGCCGGCGTGGCACCCCGGGCCGCACGTCCCGGCGCCGGCGCCTGCGCGTCCCGCGGGGCCGCGGACGCCCGTGGTGAACCCGTTCGTGGGCGTGCCGATCGGCGACTACGTGCGCGACGCGGCGGCGCTGGTCTGCCTCTTCGCCACCCTCGGCAAGCCCTGGGACGTCGACGGCGACGGGACCGACCACTGGTGGGTGATCCTGAGCGCCCTGGTGGCCGTGGCCTCCCTCGCCGTGCCCTACCTCACCAGGTCGGGTGCGGTGCCGGGGCTCGGCCGCGACCAGGCGCAGCTGCTGAAGCTGGCCGCCAACGCACCCATCGGCGTCTGTGTGGTGGCGGCGATCGTCAACGACCTCGTCCACGCCACCGACTTCTTCGAGGGCGGGATGGGGCCGGGTGTCGCGCTCGCCCTCGCGGGCGCTCTGTTCGCGGCCCAGCCACGGGCTGCCGACGAGGACGTCGCCTTCCGCGACGATCGGCGCTGGTGGGCGGTCACCTCGGCGTTCATCGTCGTGTCGGTCGTCATCACGGTCGCCGAGTTCGGCGCCTTCGTGCTGCGCGACCTGACCGGCGACAGCCTCCTGATGGACGAGCCGGCCGGGTTCATGTCACTGCTGGTCGCACCACTGGTCCTCGTGCTCGCGCTCTACGGCTGGAGCGCCCGCGAGGCGATCGCCCGGCACTTCCACGGTGTGCTGGTCTTCGGCACGGCCGGGCTCACCGCCACGCTGGTCGCGCTGCTGACGGGCGACTCGGCGGACAACGTGTTCAACGTCTACTCGGGCTTCGACTTCGTCGAGCACTGGGACTCGATCGTCGGCGGCATCTTCGCTCTCTCCGGCGCTGCCGCCCTGGCCTTCTCCCGTCCCAGCCTGCGCGTCGCGCTCGCCCCCCATCCGGTCACGGGCTGGCTGCACACCGCGCGGCTGGCCTTCGGGCTCGTGGCCGCCGGCGCGTTCCTGATGCCGGCGAGCATCGTGCTCAGCCTGATCGCGGCGGACGTCTACCCGGCGGCCGCCATCGCGGACGCCGCGATGTGGGTGGTCATCGCGCTCGTGGCGTGCGTGGTCGTGAACCTGCTCAGCGGCGCCACCCTCAACCGGCTCGCCGTCGTGAGCCTCGCGGCCGCGGTGCCGATCATCGGCATCGTGCTCGTGGCGGTGGGCCGCAGCGGGGACGACTTCACCGTCTACCTCGGGGCGGCGTCCACGGCCCTGCTCTTCACCCTGCCGGGGCTGGCGATCTGCGCGCTGACGATCCCCGCGCCGATCAGGCAGACCTACGGTCCGCTGCTTCCCGAGCGCGAGCCGGTGCCGGGCCACCCGCAGCAGCCCCACCCGCACCAGCAGTGGCCGAGCCAGCCTCCACCCGCCCAGCCACCGACCCAGCCACCGACCCAGCCGCCGACCCAGCCACCGACCCAGCCGCCGGCCTGAGTCAGCGGTAGGACGTCAGCTCACCGTCGTCGACGACGAGCAAGGCGTCGTCGACGGCGTAGACACTGCGGGTCTCGGAGTCGTCGTCGGGCAGGTCGAGCTCCCACGCGGCCCTGTCCTCGCCGTACTCGTGGAACGAGATCGAGTCCGAGTCGACGGCGTAGACGCCCTTGTCGGCGAGGGTCAGCGTCCCGTCGTAGCTCGCGACCCGCTGCACCTCCTCGTCGTAGGTGTCGCCGTTGCCGAGATCGACGAACCAGGACTTGCCACCGCTCTCGAGACCACTGCCGTAGAGGTACTCGTCGTCGTCGAGGTCGATCTCCCCGACCGTCCCCTCCCGGTCGCGCACCGTCACCGCCGAGCTCGAGACCTCGAACTCCTCGTCATAGCTGCTCTCGGACACGTAGACGCGGTCCTCGGAGAAGGCGCCGATGCTCACGTCTGCGTCGGGGTCGTCCGGCGAGTAGGTCCACAGCTCGTCGCCACTCTCGGAGTCGTAGGCCCACACGTCGTCATCGGCCATCGCGACGAGCTTGTCGGTCACCGCCAGCTGGACGTAGTCCTCGAGGTCGTCGAACGGAACCTCGACCGACCAGTCCGCCTTGCCGGAGCCCCAGTCGAGCCGCGAGAGCTCACCGTCCTCGACCGCGTAGACGGTGTCGCCGCCGACGCCGAAGTTGCTGACGTCGCCCATCCGCCACTTCTCGTCCCCGGACTCCGGATCGGCGCGGAGCAGGTCGGTGGTGGACGACTCCTCGGAGCCGTCGACGATCAGCAGGCCACCGTCGAGGGTGGCCACCGGGTAGCCCGAGTCGGCCCACCACAGCTCGTGACCGTCGTCGACGGAGATCGCGCCGACCCCACCGGCCTCGCCGCCGGCCACGATCACGAGGTCGTCGTGGCCGGGCACCGCGAGGAGGTACGACGCGGCGTGGTCGTCCGACGTCCAGTCACGGTCGCCGTCCGAGTCGAGACCGACGACGTCACCGTTCTCGTCGACGAGCACGACTCGGTCACCCACTCCGGCGGCGGCGCTCAGGTAGTCGCCGGCGTAGTCGTAGGTCCACTGCTCCTCCGGCTCCGAGGTGACCGCCGACGGAAGCGGCGTGCCGTCGGACGTGCGGACGTCACCGCCGCCCAGCAGCGTGGTCGCGGCGACGACACCACCACCCACGACGGCCAGGGCGGCGACGCCGGCGACGACCACCGGCCAGCGGCGGCGGCCACCGACGGCCGGCGGCGGGCCCCCGACCCCGAGCACGTCCGGGTTCGGCTGATGCGGGGCCGGTGCCGGTGCGGGTGCCGGGACCGGCGCGGCGGCCGTGGTCGGCCGGCCGCAGCTGGTGCAGAACGGCTGCGGCGGCGTGGCGAGCGCCGTACCGCACGACCCGCAGAAGCGCTGACCCGTCACATGCTCCCCCGCAGCTCGTCGACGGCGTCGTCGACCAGGCTGGACGGCGCGGACTCGACGGCGGTGCGGGCGTAGTCCACCGCGGTGGCGATCGGGTCGACCTGGTAGCCGCCGTCGACCTTGCGCAGCACGAGGTAGTAGGACTCGATGCCGGTCTTCTCGACGACGTCGCCCTCGATGCAGAAGCCGTCGGAGTCGTAGCCGTCCTCGGCCGCACTGACGCAGCGCCCGTCGACGCTGGCCGAACCGCTGCCGCCGTAGCCGTCGCTGTCCGTGTAGCTGCCGAACACGGTGCCGCCGCGGATGGTCAGCCTGGTCAGGTCGTCACCGAGGTCCTCGACATCGGTGTCCACGCCGTCCACCGACACCTCGTAGGAGAGGCCGTCCTCGGTGAGGAGGTCCTCGAAGGTGCGGCTGTAGGGACGCAGCGCCGCCACCTCGTCGTCGGGGAAGTTGGCCAGCACCTCGTCGACGTCACCCGAGTTCGCCGCGTCGACGAGGTTGTCGATGACGTCCTCCGGCTCCGTGCCCACGATCGGCTCGACGTCGTCGCCGAGGGCGTCGTAGTCCGGGGACCGGATCCCCGACTCCGCGTAGGACTCGTCGCCGTGGACCCCGAGCGTCGAGTCGAGGAACGTGCCGACCGCGCTGACGTACCAGCGGCCGTCGACCTTGGCCGTCATCACGAAGGGGTCGGGCCGGTCGTTGTCGTAGTTCGCGTCCGGGAGGTCATCGCCGAGGTCGTCGAGGAGGTCACCTGACCACGTCCTGGGCTCGGAGTACCTGTCGGCGACGAACTGGAGCCGGTCGGGCACCTCGGACGGGTCGTAGTCCACCCGGTAGGAGCCGGCTTCGAGCTCGACGCGGGCCATGTGGTCGCCGAGCTCGTCGGTCGACAGGTCGAGCTCGTCGACGGTGACCGTGAGGGCGTCGGTCAGGTCACCGCTCTTGGCCACGAGGTCCTCGTCCGCCAGTCGGTCGCGCGCCGCCGAGACGAGGTCGTCGAGGCCGTCGACCTCCGCGGGGCTCATCACGTCGAGCACGCCCACGACGTCCTGCGAGACCGCCGCGTCCACGAACTGGCGCACCGCCTGCTCCGGCGACTCCGCACCGCCCTGGGGGCCGAGGAACTGCCAGCCGACGAGGCCGCCTCCCGCCAGCGCCAGCACCACCAGTCCGACGCCGACGATCCGGCCGACCGGCACCCGTCCGCGCTCGCGGGGCGGGAGCGCGGCCGGGACGGCGTACTCCGGGGCGGCGTGCTCCGGGGCGGGCTGGTGGGCCAGGGGCCGCGCCGGCGCGGGAGTCGCGGCCGGAGCCGCGGCGGCCAGTCGGCTCCCGCACTGCTGGCAGAACGCCTGGTCGGCCGTCTGTCGCTGCGCGCCGCAGCTGCCGCAGAAGTTGCTCATGGTCGTGTCTCTCCCTGTCGCTGGACTGGCGGATGGACTGGCGGATGGGCTGGCGGTTGAACTGGCGGGTGGACTGGTGCGTGAACGGGAGGGTGGACGCGTGCGTGCCGCCAGCGCTCGGCCAGCCCGGCCAGGCCGATCGCGACGCCGGCCCCTGTCAGCCAGCCACCCGGGCCGAGCCGGTCGACGTCGAGCTGCGCGACGGCGTACCAGGAGGCGACGAAGGCGACGGACATGGCGACGAGCACGGCGCACCGGACCGCGGTGATCCTCTGGCCGTCGTGGACGGCGGTCGCGACCAGCACCAGGCCGCTCACCGGGCCGAGCAGGAGCAGCCAGGCCGCCCAGCCGGGGACCAGCGCCGACACCGAGCCGCTGCGGACCAGCCGCGCCACGTCCTCGAGCGACGAGGTGGACAGGAGTCCCCGGCTGGTCCAGGGCACGAACCAGGCGACCAGCCAGGCCGTTCCGACCGCCGCCCAGAGCAGCACCGTGGCGGCACGGCGGGTCGTCGCGGAGGCGGCAGTGATGCCCGTGTCCACCCAGCGCTCCCCTGCAGTCCCCGGTTGTGCTCGCGCCCGGCGTCGTGGTCGGGGCGTCCCGGGCGAGCGTCGTTGCTGCGGCGGGCGAGCGGCCATCACCGTAAGCGGCGACGAGCGGAACGACACATAGCCCGTTCGGCCCATTCTCGGCAGCGGCGAGGTGGGGCGGTCAGCTCACCGGTGCGCCGCGGACCTGCTCGGGCGGCCGCGGGGCCAGCGACAGCTGGTCCTGCTCGCTCAGGCTGGTCGCGGCCGGGTAGGTGATCGTGAGGCTGAACGGCTCCTCGGTGTAGAGCGACGCGGCCTTGATGTTGTCGCCCTCGAGGCCGAAGAAGCCGAAGTGCACGGGCTTGCCGTCCGGGCCCGGCACGTTGGAGGCCTCGAGCCCCTGGCCGTCGTAGAAGTCGACACCGGCCTGGACCGAGGCCCACTGGAAGTAGCCCACGCCGATCCTGGTGCCGTCGGCCAGCCGGTGCAGGCAGAGCACTCGCAGCTCCAGCCCCTTCTCTCCCGACGTGTCCGGCTTGCCGCACTTCTCGCCGGCCATCGCGGGGAAGATCCACCGGAGGCCCTCGACGCCGGCGGGCCGGGAGCAGTCCTTCAGCGTCTGTGCGGCCGCGCCGTCCCAGCACTGGAACGGCGCGGGCGCGGCCGGCGTGGTCGAGGCGGCGGGGCCCGTCGACGTGGACGCCGTCGGCGGGGCGGTCGGCTGCTCGCCCGCGACGCCCGGGTCGCCGTCGTCGTCAGCCCCGCCGGGGAGCAGGGCGGCCAGCCCGATCACGACGAGGGCGACGGCGACGGTCGCGGCCAGGGACCCCCACAGCCACGGCCGCCAGTCGAGCGGCGTACCGGGCACGCCGTACTCGCGGGGCGGAGGCAGGGGTGGGGACGGGTGCGGCGGTGGCCATCCCGGCGCAGGGCTACGGGGGGCCTCGTCCTCGGGGTCCACGCGGGGCCTTGTACCCCGCTAGGAGCGGACCAACCCGTCGGCGACGACTTCGAGCAGGGGGAGCACCGCGGCCTCGTCGAGCTCGGACTGGTCGGCCACCGTCGCGACACCACCGACGAGCCGGATGACCTGCAGGGTCTCGACGTCGTCGCGCAGCGCGTCGCGCTCGCGGAGGGCCGCGATCACCTGGTCGTGCGCACCGTGGAGCACCTGGCACTTGGTGTGGATCGGGGAGTCGGGGTCGCCCATGGCGGAGGTGATCTTGGCAGGGCCGCCCTTGTGCATGCTGATCAGCCGGACGTAGGCCCGGAACCAGCCCAGCAGGAGGTCGCGCGGCGACCCCTCGAACGCGAGCGTCTTCTCGACGGCCTCGGTCACGCTGTCGACCCAGCTCTGCATGATCGCGTCGAGCAGCGCGTCTCGCGTGGGGAAGTGCCGGTAGAGGGTGCCGGGGCCGACGCCCGCGCGCTTGGCGACCTCGTCGAGGGAGGCGTCGTAGCCCTGCTCGCGGAAGACCGCGCGAGCGGCCTCCACGAGGCGGTCGTAGTTGCGCTTCGCGTCGGCACGCATCTCTTGTCCAACTCAATTCACTTGCTAAACGGAGAGTGCCTCCGTATCGTGGTGGAGGAAAGCGGAGCCATCCTCCGGATCAAGAGTACCTCGGCCCACCCGGCCAGAACAGGACCTCCCAGCATGACCTCCACACTTGCCTCGCCCGGCCAGGCGAAGAACCGCCCGGCGCCCCTCCCCGAGACGTTGCCCGACCACGCCGGCCGCGCGGCGATGGGCATCGCGATCGTGCTGACCGCGCAGCTCATGTTCATCCTCGACGCGACCGTCGTGAACGTCGCGCTCCCCAAGATCGACGCCGACCTCGGCTTCGGCCCGGCCTCCCTCTCGTGGGTGCTGAGCGGCTTCACGCTCGCCTTCGGCGGGCTGCTGCTGCTCGGTGGCCGCCTCGGCGACGTCTTCGGCCGCCGCCGCCTCTTCCTCGGCGGCGTCGCCGTCTTCACCCTCGCCTCCCTGCTGGGCGGGCTGGCCCAGACGCCCGAGTGGCTCGTGGCCGCCCGCGCGCTCCAGGGCGTCGGCGCGGCGATGGCCGCTCCCGGCGTGCTCGCCCTCCTCACCACCAGCGCTCCCGACGAGCCCGCGCGGCTGCGTGCCCTCGCGCTGTTCGGCGCGGTGTCGTCGGGCGGTATGTCGCTGGGCCTCCTGCTCGGCGGCTTCGTCACCGACATCGGGTCGTGGCGCTGGACGCTGTTCATCAACGTCCCGATCGGGCTGGCCATCTTGGCGATGACCCGGCGCTACGTCGACGAGACCCCGCGCCGGCCCGGCCGCTTCGACGTCGTCGGCGCGCTCAGCGCCACCGGCGGCGCGGTGACGCTGGTCTGGACCCTCATCGGCGTCCCCGAGCACGGCTGGACCTCGGCGCGCACGGTGCTCGGCTTCGCCGGCGGCGCCGCGCTGCTCGCCCTGCTCGCCGTGACCGAGCGACGGGTGGCGCACCCGCTGCTGCGGCCCGCGCTCCTGCGCAGCCGCCGCCGGGTCGGCGGCCTCGCCGCGATCGGCCTGGTCGTCGGCGGCCAGCTGTCGATGTTCTTCCTCGCCGTGCAGTTCATCGAGGGCGAGCTCGGATTCGGACCGATGGCCTCCGGGCTGGCGTTCCTGCCGCTCACCCTCGGCATCTTCGGGATGTCTCGGGTGACCCCGCGGATCATGACGGCCGTCGGGCCGATGCCGATGATCGTGACGGGCGCGATCGGTCTGGCGATCAGCTTCTTCTGGCTGAGCACGCTCAGCACCGGTGACGGCTACGCCGGCGGCGTGTTCGGACCGATGCTGGTCAACGGCCTCTCGGCCGGCCTGCTGTTCATGCCGGTCACCTCGATCGTCCTCGGTGGCGTCGAGCCCGAGCACGCCGGCGCGGCGTCCGGCCTGCTGCAGACCTTCCAGCAGCTCGGCGGCGCGGTGGGACTCGCGGTGATCGTGAGCGTCTACGCCGCGGGCTCGGTGCCCGGCTCGTTCCTCCCTGGCGCGAGGGCGGCGTTCCTGACCTCGGCGACAATGGCTGCCCTGGCCGGTGTCGCCGGGCTGGTCGCGCTGTACACCCGGCGCCGCCCGCCCGAGGTCGTCGAGGAGGGGTCGGTCGAGGAGGCCCTGGCCGCCTGAGCGTGGGACGAGGAATTACAGCTTTGTAGTTAGCGCGAACCCGGTGACGGGTGTGACTGGTGTGACTTACGGTGCTGAGGCGATCGGCCCCCGACCTTCCCCCAGGAGCCACCACGATGCCCCGCCCCAGGACGACCCACGCGTCGCTCCGCACCACCCTGACCGGCCTCGCTCTGGCTGCCACGGCAGCCGCCACGACGGTCGTCGGGCTGACCACAGCGCCCGCCGGGGCCGAGGGATCGACCCTCTCGGCCTCGGCGGTGTCGGCGCTCACCACCGCGTCAGCTCCCGCCTCCCTGGCCACCAACCCGGTGACACCGGGCAACTACACCGGGCTCGGCTTCGACCAGTGCCACGCCCCGGAGCAGTGGAAGATGGACGCGTGGCTGGCCGCGTCGCCGTACCGCGCGGTCGGCATCTACATCTCCGGCGCCTCGCGCGGCTGCCGCGACCAGCCCAACCTGACCCCCACCTGGATCACCACCCAGCTGGTCAAGGGCTGGCGGCTGCTCCCCATCACCCTCGGCCCGCAGGCAGCGTGCAACCCGTCGTTCCCGCGCTACGGCAACGACCCCGTGATCAGCACCAAGCTCAACAACGCCGGCGTCTACCAGAAGGCGTTCCGGCAGGGCACCGCCGAGGCGTCGACCGCGGTCGCCGCGGCGCAGGCGCTGGGGATCGTGCCGGGCAGCACGCTCTGGTACGACCTCGAGGGCTACGCCGTCACCAACACCGCCTGCCGCGAGTCCTCGCTCTACTTCCTCAGCGCCTGGACCCAGCAGCTCCACGCGCTGGGCTACGTCTCCGGGGTCTACTCCAGCGCCGGCTCGGGCATCAAGTCGCTGGACGACGCCCGCGTCCTGCGGCCGGGGACGTTCGCGCTGCCCGACCAGATCTGGATCGCGCGGTGGGACGGCCAGGCCAACACCTCCACCAGCTACATCCGCTCCGACGGCTGGATCCCTGGCCGCCGGGTCAAGCAGTTCCAGGGCGGCCACAACGAGAAGTGGGGCGGGGTGACGATCAACATCGACCGCAACTACCTCGACCTCAGCTCGAGCGCGGCCCCGCCCGCACCGGTCCCGGCGAGCCACTGCCACGGCACCGCGGTCGACCTGGCCAACTACCAGCGGCTCAAGTCGCCGACGCGCAGGCACACCCCCAACGCCTCCCAGGTGAGCGCGCTCAAGTGCCTGCTCAAGGAGCAGGGCGTGTTCAGCGGGCGGGTGAAGGGTTCGTGGACCCACCGGCTGACCAAGTCGGTCAAGCACTGGCAACGTCAGGTCGGGCTGCGTCGCACCGCCATGTTCTCGAGGTCGGCGTGGATGACCCTGCTCAGCGCCGGCCCCACGCCCACCCTCAACCTCGGCGCGTCCGGTGACGACGTACGCCGCGTCCAGCGCGCGCTCAACGCCGCCTCGGCCAGGTACAAGCTCCCGATCAGTGGGAGCCTCGACGCCTCGACCCGGTCGGCCGTGCTCGCGTGGCAGGCCAAGAACGGCATCGCGGAGAACGGCGTGGTCGGCCCGGCATCCTGGGCCGCACTGCAGACCGGCAACAGGTGAGAGACGGCTGGCGCTGCGGGGGTTGGCAGCTGCCAGCGGGTCTCGGGCCATCGGAAGGGGCCCCACGCCGGGCGAGCGGACAGGGGTCCGCCGCCCGGCGTCAGGCGAGCGTCAGGCGAACGTCGCCGCGGCGAGCGAGGTGAAGAAGCCGAGCCCGTCGGTGCCGGCGCCGGTGAGCGCCTCGACGGCGTGCTCGGGATGCGGCATCAGGCCGACCACGTTGCCGCGCTCGTTGGTGATGCCGGCGATGTCGCGCATCGAGCCGTTGGGGTTCATCTCGAGGTAGCGGGCCACGACCTGCCCCTCCCCCTCGATCCGGTCGAGGGTGTCGGCGTCGGCCACGAAGCCGCCCTCGCCGTTCTTGAGCACGATCCTCACCTCGGCGCCCTCGGCGTAGGACGAGGTCCAGGGGGTGCGGTTGTTCTCGATCCGCAGCCGCTGGTCGCGGCAGACGAACCTGCGGTGGTCGTTGCGGATCAGCGCACCGGGCAGCAGGTGCGACTCGCAGAGGATCTGGAAGCCGTTGCAGATGCCGAGCACCGGCAGGCCCCGGCCCGCGGCCTCGACCACCTCGGCCATCACCGGGGAGAAGCGCGAGATCGCGCCGCAGCGCAGGTAGTCACCGTAGGAGAAGCCGCCCGGCAGGACGACCGCGTCGACACCGCGCAGGTCGTGGTCGCCGTGCCAGAGCGCGACCGCCTCGTGGCCGCCGACCCGGACCGCGCGCTGCGCGTCGACGTCGTCCAGCGAGCCCGGGAACGTGACGACGCCGACCTTCACGCGGTGGCCTCGGTGTGCTCGACCCTCACGTCGTAGTTCTCGATCACCGGGTTGGAGAGCAGTGTCTCGGCCATCTCCCGGACCTGAGCGAGGACCTCCTCGGTGACCTCGACGTCGAGGTCGAGCTCGAACCGCTTGCCCTGCCGGACGTCGGTCACACCCGAGAAGCCCAGCCGCGGCAAGGCGCCGAGCACGGCCTTGCCCTGCGGGTCGAGGATCTCCGGCTTGGGCATCACGTCGACAACGACCTTGGGCACGGCATCACTCTATTCGGTGGCGTCCGGGTCGAGGATGGTCGCATCGCCGTACTGGTTGACCGGCGGCTCGTCGTCGTCTGCCGTGAGCGAGCCGGCCTGGATCGAGAGCGCGAGCACGGCGGCGGACGCTGTGAGGCCCGCGGTGTGGAACACGCGCCGGCGCCGGCTGGGCCTGGCTGGGGTAGGAGGGATGTCGTCTGCCACCTCACGAGGATGACCGGTCTTCCCAAGCGGATGCCAAGCGTGCGCTGAGGAGCTTGCGTGCACACTGTGGCCATGAGCATGGGCACCCCCTCCGCCGGCCGGGCCGGCGCGTCGTCGCCGCTGGGCCTGGACTTCCCGCAGTCGCTGGCCGTCTACGACGACTACCCCGCGGCGCAGAAGGCCGTCGACTTCCTGTCCGACAACAAGTTCCCCGTCGAGCAGTGCATGATCGTCGGCACCGACCTCAAGCGGATCGAGCGGATCACCGGCCGGCTCACCACCGGCCGGGTCGCGCTCGGCGGGCTGGTCTCGGGGGTCTGGCTGGGCGTCTTCGTCGGCCTGGTGATCTCCCTCTTCTCCGACGGCAGCGGCTTCCTGGCGACCGTCCTCGCGACGATGCTGTTCGGTGCGGTCTTCGGCGTGGTCTGGGCGCTGGTGGGCTACGCCGCCACCCGCGGCCAGCGCGACTTCTCCTCGGTCACCGCCGTCGTGGCGACCAAGTACGAGGTGCTGGTCGAGCACAAGTCGGCCGCGCAGGCCCGCGAGCTGCTCGCCAAGCTGCCCGGTGGCCTGCCCGACCCCTTCGCCTGAGACCGACGAACCACTACGGTCCTCGCATGTCCGCCTACGACGACATCGCGTCGCGCCTGCCCATCCAGCAGCTCGCCGACCAGGTCGGCGCCGACCCGGCCGAGGTCGAGCGAGCGGTCCACACGATCCTCCCGGCCCTCCTCGGCGGCCTCCAGGCCAACGCCGCCGACCCGGGCGGCGCCGCCTCGCTGGCCCAGGCGCTCGGCCAGCACCAGGACGGCCTCGCCGACGACGGCACGATCGACCTCGGCCAGGTCGACACCGAGGACGGCGCCCGGATCACCCGGCACGTCTTCGGCGACCAGACCGACCAGGTGGTCAACCAGCTGGGCGGTCTCGGCGGCGGCTCCGACCTGGTCGCGAAGCTGCTGCCGATGCTCGCGCCGATCGTGCTGGCCTACCTCGCCAAGCAGATGACGGGCTCCGGCTCCGGCGGGGCAGGTGGCGGGGTGCTCGGCAGCATCCTGAGCCAGGTCCTGTCGGGAGCCGCGAGCGGCACCGGCTCGGGGTCGGGTTCGGGCGGCATCGACATCGGGGACATCCTCGGCGGGCTGCTCGGCGGCGGCACCAAGCGCTGACCCCGCCTCAGCTGTCGTAGCGGCCGGGCGGGCCCTGCTGGTCCGGGCCGCTGCGGATGCGGCCGACGATCGAGATGGCCAGAGCCACACCGAGACCGCCGACGAGCGGGCCGATGATCGCCCAGGTGGAGTCGTCGGTCATCGAGCTGCCGCCGATCCAGCCCAGCCCCTGGCCGGTCCACACGACGCCGACGAGCACCATCACGGCCGCGACCGTGAAGCCCAGCGCGCGGTTGAACGTCATGCGAGCTCGCGCTTGAGGATCTTGCCGGTGGCGGTCATCGGCAGGCTCGGGACGAAGGCGACCGAGCGCGGGTACTTGTAGGCCGCCATCTGCTCCTTGCCCCAGGCGACCAGCTCGTCCTCGGTGATCGTGGCGCCGTCCTCGAGGATGACGAACGCCTTGATCTCCTCGCCGTGGCTCTCGTGCGGGACGCCGATGACGGCAGCCAGCGACACGTCGGGGTGGGTCATCAGGACCTCTTCGATCTCGCGCGGGTAGACGTTGTAGCCGCCGCGGATGATCATGTCCTTGGACCGGTCGACGATGTAGTACCAGCCGTCCTTGTCCCGCCGGCCGAGGTCGCCGCTCCGGAACCAGCCGTCCCTGATGGCCTCCTCGGTCGCCTCGGGCCGGCCGTAGTAGCCCTTCATGATGTTGTGGCCCTTGATCGCGATCTCGCCGACCGCGTCCTCGTCGGTGTGGTCGGGGTCCACCTCGTCCCACGAGTCGGGGTCGATGAGCTTCATCTCGACGCCCGGCACCGGCTTGCCGATCGAGCCCACCCGTACCGGCTCGCCGAACTGCGAGAAGCTCGCGACCGGCGAGGTCTCGGACAGGCCGTAGCCCTCGAGGATGGTCACGCCGAACTCTCGCTCGAACGCCTTGTGCACCTCGACCGGCAGCGCCGAGCCACCGGCGGCCGCGACGCGAAGGTTCGACTTGATCTTGGCGACGTCGACCTTCCCGTCTGCCGACGACTGGACCTCCTTCAGCGCGTGGAGCAGCCCCCAGTACATCGTCGGCACTCCGGCGAAGAAGGTGATCTCCTCGCTCTCCATCAGCTCGAGCGCGGCCACGGCTTCGAAGCGCGGGAGCATCACCACGGTGCCGCCGTACGCCGCCGAGCCGTTCTGGATCACGGTCTGACCGAAGGAGTGGAACAGCGGCAGCACACACAGGAAGGTGTCCGGCTTCTCGGCGTCCGCACCGAACTGCTTCTCACCGAGCATCGCGTTGTCGCGCATGTTGCGATGCCGCAGCTCGGCACCCTTGGGCTGGCCCGTGGTGCCCGAGGTGTAGAGGATCACCGCGGTGTCGTCCTCGTCGGTCTCGACGGTGTCGAACGTCGCGTCCATGCCGCCGAGCGCCTGCCCGAAGGTCTGGATGCCCTCGAACGGCGACTCCCCGTCGAGGCCGGCGGTGATGACGAAGAAGTGCTCGCAGACGCCCTTGTCGCGGGCCTCCTGGAACCCGGCGTAGCCCTCCTTGCCGATCGGCAGCTCGGCAGTGCCCTCGAAGCAGAAGTAGGCCTTCGCGTCGGAGTCGCCGAGGTGGTAGGCCACCTCGCGGCCCTTGAGCAGCACGTTGAGCGGGACCACCGTGGCGCCGGCCTTGAGGATCCCCCAGTAGACGAGGGAGAAGTACGGCAGGTTGGGACAGCTCAGCGCCACCTTGTCGCCCGGCTGGATGCCTTTGCTCACCAACAGGTTGGCGACCATGTTGGAGACGGTGTCGACCTCGGCGTACGTCAGCCGCCGTCCGGTGGCCGGGAAGACGATGGCTTCGCGCTCGGGGTACTCCCGGGAGCTGTGCTCGAGCAGGGTGGCGAGGTTGTAGTTGCCGGACACGTGGCCTCCGTCACGTCGGTGGTGCGGCCAACCTACCGAGGAGTCATGAGGGCGACGAGAGGATCCGCGCGGCTCGCCGCAGGTCGGCGCCGACGGCGCGGGCCGACAGGAAGCTCAGACCGAGCCCCACGGGGCCGAGCGCGTGGATCCGGAACCGGTAGCCGACCGTGCAGCCGCCCGGAGCGTCCGCGAGGTCGAGGGTGAGGTCGGCGCGCACGAAACGCCACGTGCCGGTCTCGCTCCAGTGCGCCGGGCGGTCGAGGGCGATCGTGCGCATCAGCGGCTTGAGGCCGGGCTTCGTCTCGTCGACCCAGGTCTGGCCGACCCGCGGCCCGCCGTCGACCTCCGACACCCGCCGGAGGGAGGACTGCCACGCCGGCCGGTTGTGCGGGTCGACGAGGTAGTCGAACGCGACCTCGCGCGGCACGGCGAACGCCACCGTGCCGCCGACCTCTCGCGGCATCAGAACCGCTGGCCGGTGAGCAGCTCGTAGGCCTCGACGTAGCGCGCCCGCGTGCGGTCGACCACCTCGGGAGGCAGCGGCGGCGGCGCCTCGCCCGACGCGCGGTCCCAGCCGGACACCGGTGAGAGCGCCCAGTTGCGCACGATCTGCTTGTCGTACGACGGCTGTGTGTGGCCCGGCCGCCACTCCGAGGCCGGCCAGAACCGTGACGAGTCGGGGGTGAGCACCTCGTCGCCGAGCACCGTCGTACCGTCGCCGCGCGAGCCGAACTCGAGCTTGGTGTCGGCCAGGATGATGCCCCGCTCACGGGCGACCCCCTCGGCCCGCGCGTAGATCTCGAGGGTGAGGCGGCGCAGCTCGTCGGCCCGCTCGGCGCCGACGGTCTCGGCCACCGCGTCGTAGGACACGTTCTCGTCGTGGTCGCCCAGGTCGGCCTTCGTGGCCGGCGTGAAGATCGGCTCCGGCAGACGGCTGCCGTCCTCGAGCCCCTCGGGAAGGGGGATGCCGCAGACACTGTGCCCACTGCTGGCGGTGGCGCGGTAGTCGAGCAGACCGGTGCCGGTGAGGTAGCCGCGGGCGACGCACTCGACGGGATACATCCCGAGCCGCTCGCAGATCACCGCCCGACCGCGGACCTGGTCGGGCACGTCGGTCGAGACGATGTGGTTCGGCACCAGGTCGGCCAGCTGCTCGAACCACCACAACGACATCCGGGTGAGCAGCTCGCCCTTGTCCGGGATGGTGCTCTCGAGGACGAAGTCGAAGATCGAGATCCGGTCGCTCGCGACCATCAGGAGCCGGCCCTCGTGCGGTCCTCCAGTCAGCTCGTAGAGGTCGCGCACCTTGCCGGAGTGGACGTGCGTGGCGCCGGCGAGCTCCGGCGCGGTCGGCAACCTGAGGTCGGGCACACCCTCAGCCTAGAAGGAGCTGCTCCGCGAGCTCGCGGGGGCGCGCCAGGGCCGGGCAGTGGCCGCTCCCGACCTGGCTGGGGACGATGCCCAACCGGTCCAGCACCACCCGGCGCAGGAAGGCGGGAGGGAGCATCCGGTCCTCGGTGCACAACACGAACCTCGTGCGTACGTCGGGCCAGCGGTCCAGCGGCCACGGCTGCGAGTACGCGGCCATCGAGGGATGCGCGCGCTCCCGCCCGAGCGCCTCGGCGGCGAGGGGTTCGGGGACGTCGTGGTAGTAGGCGATCCGCGGATCCTCGTGGCCCGTGACACCACCGTCGGCGGCCGCCTGCTGGGCGGCGGCCTCGGCGTACCCGGTGCGCTCCCACCAGTCCTCCGGCGCCTCCCCCGGGCGGGGGACCATCCCGGCGACCAGGACCAGCCGGGACACCGGCCGCCGCGCGGCGACCAGCGGCGCGGTGAAGGCGCCGAAGGACTGCCCGACGACCACGAGGTCGTCGTGCTGTCCGACCGCGCCGACGACCGCTTCGACCACCAGGTCGGCGTAGTCGTCGAGGTTCGCCGAGTCGTCGTCCGGCAGGTCGGGCGCCACCGTGTGGTGCCCGCGGGCGCGCAGCTCGGCCTCGACCAGGTGCCAGTACCAACCGCCGTCGCCGGCGCCGTGGATCAGCGCGAAGGTGCTCACGACCGACGGCCCCGTCGCTCGCCGGACACCACGAGCGCGACACCGGCCACCACGACGGCGGCGCCCAGCAGGGTGGCCGCGGTGACCGGCTCGCTGAGGACCAGCCAGCCGAGGAACACGGCGATGGCCGGGTTGACGTAGGCGTAGGTCGCGACGACGGAGACACTGGTCGACTGGAGCAGCCAGTTGTAGGCGGTCAGCGCCAGGATGGATCCGACGAGGGCCAGGAAGGTCCACGCGGTCCAGGCGCTCGCCGGGTAGGACCCCGGATCCAGGCGCTCACCGCGCGTGACACCGAGGACGCACAGGACGGTGCCACCCACGAGCATCTCGTAGACGACGACCAAGAAGGGGTCGGCCGGGAGCCCCAACCGCGGCTGCAGCCAGGTGCCGAAAGCCCACGACATGCTCGCCACCAGGACGATGAGCAGCGCCCACGTCGGTGCCGCGCCCGCTCCGCCCCCGGCGGCCACGAGCGCCGCGACCCCCGTGAAGCCCAGGAGGACTCCGGCGATCGACCTCCCGCGCGGGCGGTCGCCGGACAGGGCACGCAGGCAGGTCACCCACAGCGGCACCGCAGCGATGAGCAGGGCCGTCAGCCCGGAGGGCGCCCCACGGTCCTCGCCCACCGCGACGAGACCCTGTCCGCCCACCGGCAGGAGCAGCCCGACCACGGCGCAACCGGCCAGCTGCGCACGAGGCAGCCGCAGCCGCTGCGGCCCGCTCCAGGCAGCCAGTCCGGCCGCCAGGAGTACGCCGGCCGCCAGGGCTCTGGTGCCGGTGCCGAGCAAGGTCGGCATGTGGTCGACCATGACGCGGACCGCGAGGTAGGTCGATCCCCACGCGACGTACACGGTGACCAGCGCGGCCACGAGCAGGGCCGGTCGCGGAGCCTTCGGGTTGAACACCGAGGGCGTCTCGGGGGTGTGCAGCAGAGTGCTCATGGCCACGACGCTAGAGAGGATCAAGCATGGTGAAAAGCGATCATTTCCGATCATTTGATCGCTTTTGCTTATGCTTCGAGCATGGACCTCGACCTGCGACACCTGCGGACCCTCGCTGCGATCGCCGACGAGGGCACCTTCGGCCGGGCGGCCGGCCGACTGACCTGTACGCAGTCGAGCGTCAGCCAGCAGATCGCGGCGCTGGAGCGGTCGATCGGTGGGCCGGTCTTCGACCGACCGGGTGGACCGCGGGCCGTCCGGCTGACGGTCCTGGGTGAGCTGGTGCTCGAGAGCGGCCGCCGGCTGCTCCAGGACGCCGAGCGCCTGGGCGAGGCCATCGAGCGGCTGCAGGCGGGCGCGGGCCGCATCGACATCGGGACCTTCCAGAGCGTGTCGACGGAGATCCTGCCGGCGCTCGTGAGCCGGCTGCGCGAGGAGCACCCGGACTGCGAGGTGCGGCTCTTCGAGGGCGAGCCGGACGACCCACGGATCGGCGACCTCGACCTGCTCTTCTACGACGGCCCGGTCGACGACGACGTCGAGTCGGTCAAGCTGCTCGATGATCCCTACGTCCTCGTGGCGCGGCCCGGCGACTTCCCACACGACTCGGTGCGGATGCCGGAGCTCACCGGGAGGGCCATGGTCGCGTGGCCCGCGACGTGCGACCAGCCGCGGATGGAGCAGGCCCTCAGGAACAGCGGCGGGCGCCCGCGGGTCGTGTTCCGCAGCGCCAGCAACGAGGCGCTGCTCTCGATGGTGCGGCACGGGCTCGGCTTCGCGGTCCTGCCCGAGCTGGCCGCGGGCGGCGCGACCCACGACGACCGCCTCCGGCTCCACTCGCTGGACCCGTCACCCGCACGCGAGATGTATCTCCACTGGCCTCGCGGCCGGACCCTCTCACCCCTCGCGATGCGGGCGATCGAGCTCTCCCGAGAGATCGCCGTGGCCCTCTGAACGACAGGTGGTCACCCCCACCGGTCCGGCGGCCGGAGGGCATTTGGCAGGGTGACGGCCATGGCCGAGTCAGCCGAACAGGTCCACGCTCGCATCCGCGAGACGGTGGGCGAGGACGGTCGCCTTCCGGCGCCGCCGAGCAACGCGTGGGACAACTTCCCGTGGGAGGTCGTCGACGGGGCGATCGCGCCGCGCCGGCTCCCGCCGCCGTCCGATGACCCGCTGCGCGCCGGCGAGGCACCCGACAAGCCGTGCCCGTCGTGCTTCGGCACGCCTGCGGAGAACCTCGTGTGGGAGGACGAGTCCTGGGTGCTCAAGCACTTCGGCCAGCCGAGCGGCCTGCCCGTCGTACTCATCCTCGAGCCGCGGCTGCACCTCGACTTCGGCGAGCTCGGCGACGACCTCGCCTCCGAGCACGGTCGGATCTCCACCCGGCTCGTGCGGATCGTCGAGGGCCTCGACCACGTCGCGCGCTGCCACGTGCTGAGGTACGGCGACGGCGGGGCACACGCGCACACCTGGTTCGTCGGCCGCACCGCCCGCCTCACCGGCGTGATCGGTTCGCCGACCATCGAGTGGGACGACGTCCTGCCTCCCGGCTCCGAAGCCGTGTGGCGCGCCGACCTGCACACCATCGCCACCAAGCTGGCCAACTGGGGCGGGGACGCCCGCTCATAGCCTCAGGCCCACCAGTCGAGGGGCTCGGCGGCCGATAGCCCCTGACGTTCGTGTCGGCGACACGCCGTGGGAGCCGGCCAGATCGTCAGGGACTATCGGCCCTCCACCGAGCTCAGGCGAGCGCTGCGACCTCCGGGAGACCCACGGTCACCCGGGCCGAGCTGACGGCACCCGGCCCACCCTGGGCCCAGAGATCGGCGACCGCCGTGGCCAGCAACCCCTTGCTGGTGAGCTGTGCCAGCGGTCCGCAGTAGGTCGCCTCGAGGTCGGCGGGCAGGCGGCCCACCATCGTCGTGCCGACGAACACGGCCACGCCGTGCGGCACCGCCGGGTTCCACGGGTTCGGCACCAGCCGGCAGTGCTCTCTCTCGAGCGTCGTCCCCTCGGCGGTCACGACGGCCTGGGCCCGCGCGAACACCGCTGCGACCGCGGCCAGGTCGGTCGGCGCCAGCACGAGATCTGCCTTCACCGAGAGCGGCTGCCTGGCCGGCTCGTCACGGCAGGACGCCGCGACCGATGCGAACGTCGGCACGCCCGGGGTGAGCGCGGTGTTCTGCTGCACCCACGTGCCCACGGCCGAGAAGCCGCGCGCCAGTCCGTCGGCCAGGTCGGTGGCCGCCTGGTTGAGCTGGTCGGCCGCCGCCGGCCCGCGCGGCGAGCGGTGATCGGTCCAGGCCGAGCCGTCCCAGTACCGGAACTGCGTGGCGTCCTGCGGGTCCACGAACCACCCGGCCTCCGGTGTCTGCGTCATGGCGAGAGGGTAGTGCCGCAGTGGCAGGCCCCGAGCGCGCCGGCGGCGGCGTCGAGGGCGTGCTGGGCCTTGGTCTCGTTGGGCTTCGCGATCTGGTCGGCCATCAGCGCGAAGAGCATCTGGTGGCCGTCCTGGTCGACCGCGATGCCGGCCAGGCTGCTCACGTTGGTGAGGGTGCCGGTCTTGGCCCGCACCAGTCCGCGCGACTGCGGGAACGGCTGGTCGAAACGGTTGGTGAGCGACCCGGTGAAGCCGGCGACGGGCAGCGCGGTCGCGACGGCGTTGAGCTCGGGGTGCGCCGGGTCGAGGGCCAGCCGCAGCACCTGCACCAGGGCCATCGGCGTGATGCGGTTCTCGCGGGAGAGCCCGCTGCCGTCGTGGAGGTCGAAGTCGGCGGTGACGCCGAGCGCCCGAAGAGTCTGGGTGACCGCCGCGGCACCGTCGGCGAACGTCCCGCTGCCGGACACCGCCTTCCCGACCTGGTGCGAGAGCACCTCTGCCCCCTCGTTGTCGCTGACCTCCAGGATCCGCGCCGCGATCTCGCGGACCGGCGCCGACTGCACCGAGGCCAGCTCGCGTCCGCCCGAGGCCAGGCCGTGGGTCGGTGGGCCGACCACGGTGATGCCGCGGGCGACCAGGGCGGCGGCGAACGTCTGCGCGGCGTACAGCGACGGGTCCTCGACCCGCCCCGATCCCGTGGCCGGCCGGCCCTCGTCGACCCAGAGCGCCGTGACCCGTGAGACCACGTGCTCGGGGAGGTAGTGCGCCGGCCACGCCGGGTTGAACGACGGCTCGGAGAAGAGGGAGTCGTCGTAGCCGAGCTGCACCGACGTCCGGCCCTGCTCCTTGAGCGCGGCCGCGGTGTGGGCGGCGAGGGTCCGCAGGTCGGCGTGGTCGGGGTGGGCGGCCGGCAGCGGCTTCGAGGACAGGAACGGGTCGCCGCCGCCGACCAGCACGATCCGCTTCCGGCCGCCGGCGAGCACGCGTGTGGTGAACCTGGTCTCCGGCCCGAGCACCGACAGCGCCGCGGTCGTGGTCAGCAGCTTGGTGACCGAGGCCGGCATCGCCGCGCCCCCGCCGCCGAGCTTCACGACCGGCCGCTCCGCGGTCAGGTCGACGACGGCGCCCACGACGTGCTTCCCGAGCGACGGGTCCGCGAGGTACGGCGCCAGGGCGGCCCGCACGAGGTCGGCACCGATCCGGCCGGGTGGCGTCAGCGCCGTGTCGACCGGTGCGGGGTCGGTGAGCGCGGGCAGCTCGAGGCCCGGCGGCGGCTCGATCGCCGCCGGTCCGGCCGCCGTGTCCGGGTCGGAGGGTCCGGAGGGGTCCGAGGCGCCGAGCCGGCCGACCACGTCGAACCGCCACGCCGCGACACCCCCGAGCACCAGCGCCACCACGAGGAGCGCGGCCACGGCACGGCCCACGAGACCGCGGCCTCCCGTTTCCTCCGACACCATTCCCCCTCTCCGTGCACGCGTCGAGGACATTGTGCGGGAGGATGCCTGACATGGAGTTCGACGTGCTCGTGGAGATCCCGAAGGGCCAGCGCAACAAGTACGAGGTCGACCACGAGTCCGGCCGCATCCGGCTCGACCGGACGCTGTTCACCTCGACCCAGTATCCGGCCGACTACGGCTTCATCGAGAACACCCTCGGCCTCGACGGCGACCCCCTGGACGCGCTCGTGCTCCTCCAGGAGCCGACCTTTCCCGGCTGCCTCATCAAGTGCCGCGCGATCGGCATGTTCCGGATGACCGACGAGGCCGGCGGCGACGACAAGGTGCTGTGCGTGCCCTCGACCGACCCCCGGCTCGAGCACATCCGCGACATCAACCACGTGCCGAAGTTCGACCGGCTCGAGATCCAGCACTTCTTCGAGGTCTACAAGGACCTCGAGCCCGGCAAGTCCGTCGAGGGCGCCGAGTGGGTCGGCCGGAGCGACGCCGAGGACGAGGTGCGCGCGTCGTTCCAGCGCCTCAAGGACCAGGGCGGCGAGCACTGAGCCCGAGCTCGGAGAGCTCCATCGGTTGGCCGACCCGGCTTGCGCCGACGGTCACGCCCGGCGTACGCCGCGGAAGTAGGCCATCGCGCCGGACACGTCCAGCGTCACGTCGGCGACGCCCTGGCGCGCCAGCCAGCGCTGGACCTGGTCGGCGGTGCATCCCGGGCCGAGCAGCCCGGCGAGCCGGCCGGCCCGGCGCATGGGCTCGAACCGCAGCCCGGTGTCGTTGAGGATCGCGCTGCCACTGATCACGCCACCGAGCTCGAGCACCCGCGCCATCTCCACGACCGCGCGGGCCGGGTCGGGGAAGCAGTGCAGCCCGGTGAACGAGACGACCAGGTCGAAGGACCGGTCGTCGAACGGGAGGTTCTCGACGTCGGCGATCCGGGTGGTGACCTGGTCGGCGACCCCGCGCTCGACGGCCAACCTCGAGGTCCGGTCGAGCATCTTCTGCGAGATGTCGGCGGCGACATAGTCGACGCCCTGGTCGGGATGCACGGCCCGGACCGCGACCCCGCCGCCGCACGGTACGTCGAGCACCCGGGCGCCCTCGCGCTGGCGGCCGATCTCCCCCGCCGCGGCGTAGAGCCGCCCGAGGTCGCTCTGGATGCCGGCCGCCCAGAGCGCACCGCCGACGGTCCGGTGCTCGACCGTCCAGTCGTAGAACGAGCCCCACAGCGGGTCGTCGGACCAGCCACCCAGCCCCGGGAGCTTCACCCGGCGAACTCGAGGACCGCGCGCGTGAGCGCGACGAGGGTCTCGGCCGAGGCCACCACATCACCGGGCACCTCGAAGCCGTGGTCGGCACGGGGCAGCTCGACGACCGTGGCGCCTCCCTCTGCGGCGCGCCCGGCGACATCGGCGTCCCAGGCGAAGTCGTCGGACCCGCCGGCCAACAGCTGCGCTGCGCGGTTGCGAAGGATCGCATCGGCGCACGAAGCCTCCCGCAGCAGCGGGGTGAGCCAGATGCCGGAGATGCCGCGGTCGGCGGCGAGCGGGGCGGCCAGGGTGCCGAGCGACTTGCCGACGACGTACGCCGGGGCGGGGTCGAGGAGCGGCACCACGATCGCCGCCACGGCCTCGACGGTCTCCCCCGGGTCCTCCGGCATGCCTGAGTCGGGCCACTCGACCCTGACCAGCTCGACACCGGCCTGCTCGAGGGCGAGCTCGGTGAGGCGGAGGCCGGCCTGGGCGTGGCCGTAGCGGCGACCGGGCAGCACGACGGCGGTGCGGCTCATCCGATCAGGCCCTTGCTGCGCAGCATCTCCTCCGGTACGCCGAACGCGTCGACGAGGTCGCGGGCCAGGGGGCGGAGCTTGCGGCACAGCTCGTTGACCTCCCGGCTGATCGCCTTGGAGCGGCTGCCGGTGAGCCGCCCGTGCTCCATGAACCACGCGCGGTCCGCCTCGATCGTGACGAGCGCGTGGAGGTCGCAGAGCAGGCTGAGCGCGACCTTGTTGTCGCCGTCCTCGACCCCGGCGAGCTTCTCGACGAACGCCTCGAGCACCAGCCGCTCGACGTGCGCGCGAGCGGCGTGGATGACGTGGTCCTGGACCAGGGAGAACACCTCGCCCGGGTTCATCCCCTCGTCGATGCCGCGCTTGAGCCGACGGGCGACGCCGCCCAGCATGTGCTCCTCGCGGAAGCGCAGCATCGCGAGCTGGTACTCCGGGTCGAGCAGCCCGGCCTCCTGGTCCCACTCGTCGCCGCCCGGCAGCAGGTCGCGGATCCGCTCGACGAGCTTGTGCACGTTCATCCGCTCGACCACGGTGTCGACCGCCAGGCCGGCCACGAACCGCACCATGCCGAGCTGGTCGAGGTCGGAGAACGCCGAGGAGTAGTCGGTGAGCAGCCCCTTGGCGACGAGCTGGAGCAGGACGGTGTTGTCGCCCTCGAAGGTGGTGAAGACGTCGGTGTCGGCCTTGAGCGCGGTGAAGCGGTTCTCGGCGAGGTAGCCCGCGCCACCGCACGCCTCGCGGCACTCCTGGATCGTCCGCGTCGCGTGCCAGGTGCCGAGCGCCTTCGTGCCGGCGGCCCGCGACTCGAGCTCGCGCACGAACTTGTCGTCGTCGACCTCCCCCGAGAACGCCTGGTGGCACTGGCCGGCGACCACCTCCTGCGCGAAGTGCAGCGCGTAGGTGCCGGCCAGGAGCGGGAGGAGGCGGCGCTGGTGCTGCCCGTAGTCGAGCAGCAGCTCCTCCTCGTCCGGCGACGTCGCCTCGAACTGCCGGCGCCGGAGTGCGTAGCGGACGGCGATGGCCAGCGCGACCTTGCTGGCGTTGATGCCGGCGCCGCCCACGCAGACCCGGCCCTGGATCAGGGTGCCGAGCATGGTGAAGAAGCGGCGGTTCGGGTTCTCGATGTCGCTGCTGTAGGTGCCGTCCTCGGAGACGTCGGCGAAGCGGTTGAGCAGCGCCTCGCGGGGCACCCGCACCCCGTCGAACCAGAGCCTGCCGTTGTCGACGCCGTTGAGCCCCATCTTGAGGCCGTCGTCCTCGATCCGGACCCCGGGTGCCGGCTCCCCGTCCAGGCGGATCGGGACCACGAACGCGTGCACGCCGTGCCCCTCCGTCGTCCCTTCGCCCGCCACCTCGAGCTGGGCGAAGACGACCGCGAGCTCGGCGTGCGCGGCGGCGTTGCCGATGTAGTCCTTGTTGGCCTCTGGCCCCCTGGTGTTGATCACGAACTCGCCCGCCTCGGCGTCGTAGGTCGCGACCGTGCCGAGCGCCTGCACGTTGGAGCCGTGCCCGGTCTCGGTCATGGCGAAGCAGCCCATCACCTTCCCGGTCACCACGTCGGCGAGGTACTTGTCGTGGTGCCGCTTCGTGCCGAGCTGCAGGAGCGCTCCCCCGAAGAGGCCGAACTGGACTCCCACCTTCACGAGCACCGACAGATCACCGAAGGCCAGCGTCTCGAACGCCGCGAACGACGCCCCGACGTCACCGCCGCCGCCGTACTCCTTCGGGAAGCCCATGCCGGTCTGGCCGGTGGCCGCCATCTCGAGGACGACCTCCTTGACCCGCTCCCGGAAAGCCGCGCGGTCGAGCGTCTCGGCCTCCTCGAGGATCGCGGCGTACTCGACCAGGTTGTCGCGGACCAGCTGGCGGACCTCGGCGTGCTGACCGTCGAGGAGCGCGGTCAGAGCCGCGATGTCGACGGTCGGCTGGACGTAGCCCGCTGCTTCGGGCTCGGGCGCGTCGGCCTGCGCCTGCGGCGAGTCCTCGTCCGGCTGCTCGGCGTGGGGTGGGGTGGTGGTGTCGGTGGCCACGCCTGAACGCTACCGAGCAGTAGGGCGGCGCGGACCACCCCGCTGGTCAGCGGTCACGTCCCAGCCCCGGCTCACGGGGTTTCGAGACAGGCGCCCGCGAGGCGGAGCGAGCTTGCGAGCGAGCGCGAGCGCGAGCCCCGCGATCGGCCTGGGGGCCGAAGCTCGCGGGGGTGGAAACCCGCGAAGCGGAGCGAGCTTGCGAGCGAGCGCGAGCGCGCCCCGCGATCGGCCTGGGGGCCGAAGCCGCGGGGGTGGGGGAACCCCGCGAAGCGGAGCGAGCTTGCGAGCGAGCGCGAGCGCGCCCGGCGATCGGCCTGGGGGCCGAAGCTCGCGGGGGTGGAAACCCGCGAAGCGGAGCGAGCTTGCGAGCGAGCGCGAGCGAGCCTCGTCGTGGCCTGGGGGCCGAAGCTCGCGGGGGTGGGGGGAAACCCGCGAAGCGGAGCGAGCTTGCGAGCGAGCGCGAGCGCGCCCGGCGATCGGCCCGATGGCCGTGGCGACTGCGTCGAAGCGAGCGCAGCGAGCAAGGCGCCCGCGAAGCGCAGCGAGCTGTCGCCGCGGACTCGGGCCGAAGCTCGCCGGGGTGAACGTCACGGCCGGGCGAAGTAGTTGGGGGTGATCCAGTAGTACATGGACACCTCCTCGACGCTCCTGCCCGGCCGGGGCGCGTGGATCATCATCCCGTTGCCGGTGTAGATCGCCGCGTGGTAGATCGACGCCGGCCCGCCGTCGCCCCAGAAGAGCAGGTCGCCGGGCTGGAGCTGGGCCAGCGAGATCGGCGTCGACTGCTGGTACTGCGCCACCGAGTAGTGCGGCAGCGACTTCCCGCCGGCCTGCCACGCCATCATCGTCAGCCCGGAGCAGTCCCACGAGCTCGGACCTGCCGCGCCGTACTTGTAGGGCTCGCCCAGCTGGGCGCGCGCGAAGGAGACCGCCGCGGCGGCGTTGCCGCTCGCGGGCGGCGGGGGAGGCGGCGGAGGCGGCGGAGCGGTGGGGGTGGTGGTCGGAGGGGGGGTCGCCGTCGGGGTCGTGGGGGACGTGGCGGTCGGCACCGAGGTCGGTGTCGGCGCTGCGGTCGGTGTGGGGGCGGCCGTGGGGGTCGGTGCCGCGGTCGGCGTGGGGGCGGGCGGAGCCGTGGGGGTCTGCTCCTGGTCCTCGTCCTGCGCCTCCTGCTCCGCCTCGTCCTGGGCGGCCTCCGCCGCCGCAGCGGCGGCCTGGGCCTCGAGCTGGTCCTGGCGCTGCTCCGCGAGGCCGGCGCTCACACCCTGCAGCCGGGCCAGCTGGCCGATCATCTGGTCCCGCGCGGTCGCGTAGGTGCCGGCTTCGTCGGCGGCCGCGGCCTCGGCGTCCCTGGCCGCGTCGCGCGTGTCCCTCGCCCGGTCCTCCGCGGTGCGGGCCTTGGCGAGCGCGTCGGACGCGCGGTCGTCTGCGGACCGAGCCACCGAGGCCGCGTCGTCATAGGCGTCGTAGCGGCCCTGCAGCCCGGACTCTGCGTTCTGGAGTGCGGAGGTGCTCTCGAGCACCTCGGTGATCCCGTCGGCACCACTGATCGCGCCGAGCGCCGAGAGCTGCGGGGAGAACTCGTAGGCCGACACCGCGGCATCGGCGTACGCCGCGCGCTGCCGCTCGAGGTCGGCGTCCGCCACCACGGCCTGCTCCTGGGCGAGCCGGGCGGCCTCTGTGGCCAGCTGCGCCTCGTAGCGAGCGCCGTTGAACGCCTCGGCCGCCCTGGCGGCGTCGACCTGCGCGGCCTCGAGCCGCTGCTGCGCCGCGGCGAGCCTGCCCTGGATCGAGGCGACGTCGGTGGCGGCAGCGTCGACCGCGGACTCGGCGGCGTCGACGTCACGTTGGGAGACGGCACCGTCAGGGTCCGCCGCCCACGCCGTCGGGACGGTGAGGCCGACTGCGCAGGACAGCGCGATCCCCATGACCACATTCCGCGCACGCACGGCCTCGACCCCTCATACGGTTCGCGACCGGCTCCTTCCCCGAGCTGGTCTCGTAGTGCACCGCTGTCACACATCCCACATGTGTCACTTGCGGCGCACGAACCCCAACCGTAAGGGGATTCGGCCCTCCGTCAACCCGAATCGGCCATATTTCTCGGATTCGTCGGCGTGTCGCCTTGACGCACTACACCGATGTAATTCGCGCTTCGTGCCTCAGTCGCGCAGGACGGGCACCGCAGAGGTGGTGGTCGTCGGGTGCGAGTGCAGCCCGCGACGATCGAACTTCTGGCCGCTCGCCAGGCCACCGACGTAGAAGCTGACCAGGGCGATGAGGATGCCCGCGACGTCGTCGGCGATGTAGTGCCAGCCGAAGTAGAGGGTGGCGACCGCGGTGACGCAGAAGTTGACCCAGACCGCGATGCGCAGCCACCTGATGCGGATCGTGTACTGCACCATCAGCGCGACCAGCATGGTGATGCCGCAGTGCAGGCTCGCGAACCCGGCCACCGACTGCACCGCGTTGCTGAACTGGCCGTTCACGACGTCGTACCTCGTGAACGCGAGCGAGTCCATCAGCTGCTTCGAGGGCGTTTCCGGCAGGTCGGTGTAGAGCTGGACGTACTGGAAGCCCGGGCCGAGCGTGGGCAGGGCGTAGTAGGACAGCGTGCCGAGCACCCAGGCCAGGCACTGCGAGGTCACGAACCAGTAGCCGTAGGACAGGTTGCGGGCCCACACCACCCAGGCGGTGACGACCAGCGGCACCATCGGCAGGAACCACAGGTAGACGAAGGACAGCGCGTAGGCCGCGAAGCCGGTGCCGAGCGCGCTGTGCAGGACCGTCGCCGGGTCGTGGCCGAACAGCAGCGCGTGGTCGAGCAGGTGCAGCTCGCGGTCGTACTTGTCGTCGATGACGAACGGCAGGAAGGACTTGATGTTGCGGTAGGTCACGTAGACGACGTAGAAGCAGATGATCCCCATCGCGACGAGGGTGATCCGCTCCTTGTTCCAGTGCGTGCGGATCCGCAGCCGGACCGCGGTCGGGATCTTCGTGGGCGTCCTGAGGTTGACGAAGACCGCGAGTGGCAGCAGGTCGAGGAGGAGCGCGCCGAGCAGCAGGATCGGCAGCCGGATGTAGGACGGGCCGAGGAAGCTGCCCTCGGGGTCGACCAGCTTCTTGCCGAGGATGACGGCCTCGATGATCGCCCACGTCGCCATGCCCACGGCCAGGAAGACCATGAGGACCCAGGCGCGGCGATACACGCAGGTCAGTGTAGGGAGCGACCCCGGGGTTCCGGCGACCGCATTCAGCCGCCGACCGGCGCGGTGCGGGTGAGCTCGACCGCGAGCCGCACCGGCTCGCCCACCCCCGGATGCTGGTCGAGCGGCGCCACCGCGTCGAGCTCGCCCACGCCGTCCACGTCGACCACCAGCCGCACCTGCTCCGGCGTCACCCGAGCCTCGACCACCCTCCCGCTCAGCTGCCCGCCGGCATCGAGCCGGAACGCGCTGCGGCGTACGGCGAGCCGCAGGGGCGGGATAGTCCCTGACGTTCTGGCCGGCGACACGCCCGTTCGGACGTCAGAACGTCTGGGACTATCGCCTCCCGCCAGCACCCGCTCCGCCGCTTCCGCCTCCAGCACCCGGGCGTAGCCGAGGAAGAGGGCGGTCTGGGGGTCGACAGGGGCGCGCCAGACGTCGTCGATGGCCCCCTGCTGCACGATCTCGCCGGCCCGCATCACCGCGAGCCGGTCGGCGACGGTGAACGCCTCCTCGTGGTCGTGGGTGACCATCAGCGCGGTGATCCCTTCGTGGGTGAGGATCGCGCGCAGGTCGGTGGCGAGCCGGTGGCGGAGGCCGGTGTCGAGGGCGGAGAGGGGCTCGTCGAGCAGCAGCAGCCGAGGGCGTACGGCGAGGCAGCGGGCCAGCGCGACGCGTTGCCGCTCGCCGCCGGACAGCGTGGCGGGCAGCCGGTCGGCGTAGCCGTCCAGGCCGACCAGGGCCAGCAGCTCCCCGACCCGGGCCTCGATGCCGGACGCGCGCCGAAGGCGCAGCGCGTAGCCGATGTTGTGGGCCACGGTCAGGTGGTTGAACAGCTGGCCGTCCTGGAACATCAGCGCGAAGCCGCGCTTGTGGGTCGGCACGCGCGCGAGGTCGGCGCCGTCCCAGGCGACGGTGCCGCCCGCGAGCGGCTCGAGCCCGGCGACCGCCCGCAGCAGCGTCGACTTGCCGCACCCGGACGGGCCGAGCACCGCGAGCACCTGCCCGTCGGGCAGCTCGAGGCTCGCGTCGCGGACCGCTGGGACGGCGTCGTAGGACACGGAGACGTCGGTGAGGGTGAGGGTCACAGCGCACCGAACCTGCGCACGCCGAGTCGGTCCACGACGAGCACCACCAGCGAGGTGGCCGCCGCCAGGACGACGGAGGCGGCCAGCGCCATCCCGAAGTTGGCGGCGCCCGGGCTGCCGATCAGCCGGAAGATGACGACCGGCAACGTCGGGTGCTCGTCGCGGGCCAGGAACGACGTGGCGCCGAACTCCCCCAGGCTCACGGCGAACGCGAAGCCCGCCGCGACCAGCAGAGGTCGCACGACGACAGGCACGTCGACGGTCCAGAACGCCCGGAGCGGCCCCGCACCCAGCGACGCGGCCGCCTGGCGCTGCCGGTCGTCGACCCCCGTGAGCACGGGGACCAGTGTGCGCACGACCAGCGGCAGAGCCACCAGGGCCTGGGCGATCGGGACCAGCAGCCGGGAGGAGGTGTCGAGCGTGATCAGGAACCCGAAGCCGAGGGTCACCGCGGACACCCCGAGCGGGAGCATGAAGAGCGCGTCGAGGGTCCCGCGCAGCCGGCGCTCTCCGCGCGTGGCGGAGCGGCGGCTGACCACCACGGCGATGAGGCCGCCGAGCAGCAGCGACATCCAGGTCGCGTCGACCGCTGTCCGCAGGCTGGTGACCAGGGCGTCGGTGACCGGGACGAGCAGCGCACTTCCGTCGCCCACCGTGGTGAGCCGGCGGTAGTTGGCCAGCGTCCAGGCCCCGTCGTCCCGCAGCGAGCCGGCCACGAGGGTGAGCAGCGGCGCGGCCACGAGCGCGAGGGCGACCGCGGTGAGCGCGAGCTGCGGGAGGTCGGCGGGGCGAGGCCGGCGCGCGCGCGTCGTACGCCGCGACACCGTGGGGTCCGGCACCCGGCGGAGCCGCCCGGCGACCACGATCAGGGCGGTGATGGCGAGCAGCTGCACGATGCTCAGCGCCGCTGCGGCCTGCAGGTCGAGCAGCTGGGTCGTGAGCAGGTAGATCTCGGTCTCGACCGAGGAGTAGCGCAGCCCACCGAGGGTCAGCACCACGCCGTAGGACGTGGCGCAGAACAGGAAGACCACGCTGGCCGCGGACACGAGGGCCGGGCGCAGCGAAGGGAGCGTGACGGTCCGGAACACCTGCGCCGGCGAGGCCCCCAGCGCGGCGGCCGCCTCGGCGGGGCGAGGGTCGAGCGACTCCCACGCGGCGCCGACCATCCAGATCACCACGGCGAGGTTGAAGAACACCAGCCCCGCGACGATCGTGATCGCGCTGCCGTCGAGGGGCGTGCCGCGCACCAGCAGCCGGAACGCCACGCCGACCACCACGGTCGGCAGCACGAACGGCACCAGCAGCGTCGCGCGGACCAGGTCGCGGCCCGGGAAGGCCAACCGGTGCAGGGCGTAGGCCGCCGGCAGCCCGAGGGCCACGCTCACCACAGTGGCCAGCCCGGCCGACCAGAGGGTGAACCAGACGACCCGGTGGGTCCGGTCGCGCCCGAGCACCTCGAGCACGGCCCCCGGGCCGTCCTCGAACCCACGCGCGATCATCCCGCTGACCGGCAGCACGAAGAAGACCGCGAGCACCAGCACCGGCCCGAGGGCCAGGCCGGCGAGGGTGAGGTAGCGACGCACTCTCACCGCGAGGTGACGTCGCTCCACTGCTGGAGCCACTCGTCGCGGTGCTCCGCGATCTCGGCCGGGTCGACCGTGAACGGCTGGACCGGACGGACGGCGAACTCGGCCCAGTCGCTCGGCAGCTTCGCGTTCGCGTCGACCGGGAAGACGTACATCGATTCCGGCAGCGACTCCTGGACCTCGGTCGTCTCGAGGAAGTCGATCAGCGCCGTCGCACCCTCGGGGTTGTCGGCGCCGGCCAGGACGCCGGCGTACTCGACCTGCTGGAAGCAGGTGTCGAGCAGCGACTTCGTCGTCGAGGCGCCCGAGTCGTCGAGGGTGAACGCCGGTGAGGAGTCGTAGGACAGCACGATCGGGCGGTCCCCGCCGCCGCCACCCTGGGTGAAGTCGACCTGGTAGGCGTCCGACCAGCCCTGGGTGATCTTGGCGCCGTTGTCGAGCAGCTGCTGCCAGTACGCCGGCCAGCCGTCGCCGAACGCGGCGACGGTGGTCAGCAGGAAGGCCAGCCCGGGCGAGCTCGTGGTCGCGCCGGGGGTGACGAAGAGGTCCTGGTACGTCGGGTCGACGAGGTCGTCGAGGGTCCTCGGCGCCGGGAGGTCGTGGTCGGCGAACCAGGTGGTGTCGACGTTCACGCAGACGCTGCCGGTGTCGACCGGGACCAGGTAGTCGGCGCCGTCGCCCCCGAGGTCGTAGGCGCGGGCGCCCGACGCACGATCGGCGTCCGTCTTCTGGAGGACCCCCTCGTCGAGCGCGCGGCTCGCGAAGGTGTTGTCGATCCCGAAGACGGCGTCGCCGGTCGGGTCGCCCTTGGTGAGCACCAGCTTGTTGGTGAGCGCACCCGCGTCGCCCGAGGCCTTGACCACGAGGTCGTAGCCGCTCTCGTCCTCGAACTCCTTCTGCAGCTCCTCGGACAGCACGAACGACTCGTGGGTCACCAGCACCACCCTCTTGCTGCCGTCGCCCGCGTCGCCGTCACCGCCCACCAGCGAGCAGGACGTGGTGAGCAGTGCGGTCGCGGCGAGCCCGGTGGCAAGCGCAGTGACAACCCTCATGGTGACTCCCTTCGCCGGTGCTAACCGGAGCAGGTTCAAGGGTCTGCGGCTTCTCCGCACTCTCAGCGCCTACGGGCGCTCCCCTGTCGTGGGCTCCACTCTAGCCGCGCGGACCCCGCGAGCCGCCGGGGGCTCCCCTGCGACCGGTTCGGCGCGAGCCTCAGCCTCAGATCACCGATGTGAGGCTCAGCGGGAGAGGGGAACCTCCTCGTCCACGCGCTCGAGCTTGTGCGGGTTGCGGACGAAGTAGAGGCCGGTCACCTTGCCGTCGTCGATGCGCATGGTGGCGATCGTGTCGAGGACGTCGTCGAGGTTGAGGCGGAGGCCGGCACCACCGTTGACCGTCGTGTGCACGGCGGTGGCGATGCCGTCCTCCCTCGTCAGCACGCCGACCATCCAGCGCACCACCTTCTCGGCGCCGTGGATCGGTCGGAGCGCGGCCTGCTTCACGCCGCCGCCGTCGGTGATGAGGACGACGTCGGGGGCGAGCACGTCCATCAGCGACTGCAGGTCGCCCGTCGCGACGGCGGCCATGAACCGCTCGACCACGGCGTCCCGTTCCCGGCGCCCGACGGTCTCGCGCGGCCGGCGGGACTCGACGTGGTTGCGGGCGCGGTGCCCGATCTGGCGCACGGCGGCCGGCGACTTGTCGACCGCGTCCGCGATCTCGTCGTAGGGCAGGTCGAAGACCTCGCGCAGCACGAACACCGCCCGCTCGGTCGGCGTGAGCGTCTCGAGCACGAGCAGCATCGCGGTCGAGACGCTGTCGGCGAGCTCGACGTCCTCCGCGACGTCGGGCGAGGTGAGCAGCGGCTCGGGCAGCCACGGGCCGACGTACGACTCGCGGCGACGCGACATCGCGCGGATCCGGTTCAGCGACAGCCGGGTGGTGATCCTGACGAGGTAGGCGCGGGGGTCGCGCACCTCGTCGAGCCCCGTGTCGGCGCAGCGTTCTGCCCAGCGCAGCCAGGTCTCCTGCAGGACGTCCTCGGCGTCGGCGGCCGAGCCGAGCATCTCGTAGGCGACCGTGAAGAGCAGGTTGCGGTGGGCGACGAAGGCGTCCGTCGCGTCCGAGACTTCGCTCATGCCTTCGACGGTACGACGGCGGGCCCTGCGGCGGGCCTCTGCGGCGGGCTCTGCGGCGGGCCCTGCAGCGGGCCCGGCCATGGGCAGCTCGCAGACGTCGGAGCAGCCCTGGCTCTGCGGCCCGGCGGCCGACTCGCACCTGGTCATGCCCACCAGACACCGGCCGCTCGCGGGATGTGACAGGGCGCCATGTGGAAGATTGCGCGCATGCCCAGTCGTCGCCACGCCCTGCTCGCGCAGGTGGTGCCGAGGCTGCGCAAGTCCCGTGAGCTGGACTCCCCGGCTGCGGAGAGGGCCCGCCTCGAGAAGTGGCACGCGACCCTCGACCGCGGCTTCCCCACCGGCGCGGTGCCGTTCTTCCACCGGCGCCATGCCCTGGTCCGCGAGGAGCTCTCCGTCGAGGGTCCGGGGCCGGCCTTCCCGGCCTACACCCTCACCCGGCGCGGCCACTCGCCGAGCCGGACGGTCGTCTACCTGCACGGTGGCGGGTTCGTCGGGCCGATCGACCCCGTGCAGGTGCGGTACGCCGCCCGGCTGGCCTCGGCGCTCGGCGCCCGGGTGGTCATGCCCGACTACCCGCTGTCGCCCGAACACACCTGGCGCGACGCACACGACCCGATCGTCGACCTGGTCGCCCGGGAGCTGGAGTCGACGGAGGACGTGGTGCTGGCCGGCGACTCGGCCGGCGGCGGGCTCGCTCTCGCGGTCGCCCTGGCGCTGCGCGACCGGGGCGAGCGGCAGCCCTCGCACCTGCTGCTCATCGCACCCTGGGTCGACCTCACGATCAGCACCCCCGAGACGCACGAGGTCACCCGGGACGACCCGTGGCTCTTCATCGGCAAGATGCGGGCCTACGCCGAGTGGTGGGCCGGCTCCCCCGACGACCTCGGCCGGCCCGAGGTCTCGCCGGGGCTCGGCGATCTGGCCGGGCTGCCGCCAGCCCTGATGTTCTTCGGCACCCGCGACTCGCTCTGGCCGGGAGGAAGGCTGCTGGTCCGCCGGGCCAGGGAGGCCGGCTGGCCCCTCACCTACGTCGAGCAGCCCGGGCTGATCCACGTCTACCCGGTCCTGCCGTTCCTGCCCGAGGCCCGCGTGGCCTGGCGGCAGACCCTGGCCTTCCTCGACGGCGGATCCCAGGCATGAGGATCTCGGCGGTGCCCTTCGCGGCGCTCGACCCGCTCACGGCCTACAGCCTGTGGAAGCTGCGCCAGGACGTCTTCGTGGTGGAGCAGGAGGCGACCTACGCCGACCTCGACGGGCTCGACCTGGCTCCCGAGACCCGCCATGTCGTCATGGAGGACGACGACGGCGCCGTCGTGGGCTGCGCGCGCGTGCTCGACGAGGGCCGGACAGGGCAGAACGTCTGGCGGATCGGCCGGGTGGCCCTGCACCGGACGGCGCGTGGCCAGGGGCTGGCCGACCCGCTGCTGCGGACGGCGCTGAACGTGTGTCCCGACCGCGACGTCGTGCTCGACGCGCAGTCGCCGCTGGTCTCGTGGTACGCCGGCTACGGCTTCGTGCCCGACGGCGAGGAGTTCCTCGAGGACGGCATCCCGCACCAGCCGATGCGTCGGCGCGGCGCCACGTGACCTCGTGAGGGTGCGCGTCGGCGCCGGCACCGGCGTCGAGCTCCTGGTGGCCACGATGGCCGTGGCCGACGCCGACTGGCGCCCGGTGTTCACGCGCGGTTCGGAGGTCCACGAGGCGGCCGTGGCGGCGGGCGGGCGGAGCCTGGCGCGCGACGCCGCCCGGATCGGCCGGATCGGCTGGACCAACCTGCTCGGGCCGCTGACCCGGCGCCGAGGCGCGTGGTCCGACGACGCGCTGCGCACGACGGTGGCCGAGTCATCACCCGCGGAGCTGCAGGAGCTGTTGCTGGGTCGCCGGCCGCCGGGTGCGACCTGGCTCCGCCGCGCCGACCCGGTCGAGGTGCAGCGCAGCTGCCTGCGGGTGCTGTCGGCGATGCCGGCGGCAGCCGACCGGGCGCCGGCCCTGACCAGGATCCGGGCCAGGCTGGCGGACGTCGGCCCGGAGCAGCTGATCGACGAGGTCGCCCCGGGTCTGCACTACGGCCCAGGCGTGCTCGACGACGTCGTGCTGGTGACCTCCCCCATGGCGACGCCGATCGTGGTCGAGCTCGCCGAGGCGGACCGGACCGTGATCGTGCATCCGCCGCTCGGAGAGGCCGGGGCGACCGACGCCGGGGCCCGGCTGCGCGACCTCGGGCGCGCCCTCGGCGACGGCACCCGGATGCGGGTCCTGCACCTGCTCAAGGGCGGCGAGCGCACGCTCGTCGAGCTGTGCGCGGCGCTGGACGCACCCCGCACCACGCTGCTGCACCACCTCGCCCTGCTGCGCGGCGCGGGCCTGGTCGACCTGTCGGTGACAGCCGGCGAACCGAACGTCTATCGGCTCCGCTTCGAGGGCTTCGACGAGCTCGGTCAGGCGGCGCGAGCGTTTCCGCTGCAATGACGGTGTCGAAATATTTCGACACCTGCTCTACCGTTCGGCCATGATCCGTGTCTGCGTCGCGCTCATGGCCCTGCTCGTGATCACCGGCTGCTCCGGCTCGGACCCCGGCTCGGACTCCGGGGCCGCCGACCCGTCCGCCACCGACTCGCCCGCGACCGAGCCGTCTGCGACCGAGCCGGCCGTCGAGGTGGCGCCGTACGTCGAGACCCCCACGGGTCCCGTCGGCCTGACCACGACCGAGGACGGCGCGGTCTGGGTGGTGGGCGCCCAGAGCGAGACGGTGCTGCGGATCCCCGCGGGAGCCACCGAGGCCGACCTCACCGTCGACGCACCGGGCGTGCCGCTGCGGACCACCGCGGCGTTCGGATCGGTGTGGGTGACGGCCTTCGACGGCAAGGAGCTGCTGCGGCTCGACCCGGCCACCGGTGACGTGGTCGCGAGGATCAGGACGGGCGAGGGCCCCGAGGGTGTCTCGAGCGGCTTCGGGTCGGTCTGGGTGGTCGCCCAGGACGCGGGCAAGCTGCTGCGCATCGACCCGGCCACCAACGAGGTGAGCGCCGAGATCCCGCTGGACGTCGGCGCCCGGCTGGTCGCTCCGGGGCGGGACGCGATGTACGTCGCCCACTACGCAGCCAACGCGGTCCTCCGGGTCGACCCGAGGACCAACGAGCTCACGTCGTCCGGCGAGGTCTGCGAGGGGCCGCAGGCGATGGCGGTGCTCGGCACGAAGGTCTGGGTCACCTGCACCCTTTCCGGGCAGCTCGTCTCCCTCGACGCGACCACCCTGGCGCCTGTCGACCGGGTGGCCATCGAGGGCTCACCCGACTCGGTCAAGGTCACCGGGGACGGCCGGCTCGTGGTGGTCGCCGAGCAGGGCCCGACCCTGGTGCTGGTCGACCCCGCCACCGCGACTGTCACCGGCAGCACGGTCCTCGGCGTGGAGGACGCCCTCAACGACCGCGCCAACCTCGACCTCGCTCTCGTCGGAGGCCAGGCCTGGGTCAGCTCGTTCCGCGCCGATCGCGTCTACCACGTGCCGCTGCCGGGGTGAGGGAGCGAGCAGGCTCACCGGGTCGCCGGTGGAACCGCCTCGAACCTGACCACGCCGTCGGCGTCCTCCGAGCGGGCGACCAGGCCGCGGGCGACGAGCAGCTCGAGGTGGGCCTTGGTCTCCATCGCGGCCATGCCCTTGCTGAAGACGTCGAGCTCGTCGTAGGCGTGGTGATGGCGGGTCCAGCCGAGGTGGCCGGCCACCTGCGCCGAGCTGAGCGGCCCGTCGGCGAGCGCGGCGGCGGAGTGGTCGAGCCGCTCCTCGTGGAAGACCAGCAGCTCGTCGACCCGGGCGTGCGACGAGGGTGCGACCGGTCCGTGTGCCGGCAGGATCCTCAGGTCGGGCAGGGCGCGCACCTTGGTGAGCGAGGCCATGAAGTCGCCGAGCGGCTGCAGCGTGGGCGGCACCGTGAAGCCGATGGACGGCGTGATCGTCGGCAGCACGTGGTCGCCGGCGAAGAGCAGCCCGTCGTCCTGGTCCGCGAAGACGTAGTGGCCCGGCGTGTGGCCGGGCGTGTGGACGGCGTCGAGCGTGCGCGCGCCGACCGGGATCGGGAAGTCGCCCTCGAGCCAGGTGTCGGGGTACTGCCACAGCGAGAGGTCGAGCTCCTGGTCGCCGCGGCCCTGGTTCCACAGCTCCGCGAGGTCGGCCGCGCCGGCCGTGACGAGGAGCTTGGTGAACGGGTTGTCCGAGTGCTCGTCGACCTCGTGGTGGAACAGGTCGAGCCCGGGCTTCTCCTGGATGCCCAGCGCGACGTCGGCGCCGAGCTCGTGGCCGAGCACGGTGGCCATCGTGAAGTGGTCGCGGTGGATGTGGGTGACCAGGAAGCGCCTGATGTCGCCGAAGCCGGACCCGATCGAGCGCAGGCACCGGTCGAGCAGCTCGCGCGCCTCCGGGATCGCCCAGCCGCCGTCGACCAGCACCAGCCCCTCGTCGGTGCTGATGACATAGACGTTGATCGCCTTCAGTCCGTCCATCGGCAGCGGCAGCGGGATCCGGTGGATGCCCTCGGCCACCTCCCACGCGCCCTCGGCGGTCCAGTGCTCACCGGAGTCCGGCGAGACGGCGTACGCCGTGGGCGTCGACGAGGTCACCGGGCCGACCCTACGGGTTGGCAATGGGTACCTCCCGACACGTGCCCCCACCCGTGACCGCCCCCGGCGTCGACGACGCCGCCCTGCACTCCCTCCGCCGCTGGAACCTCGGCCTCACGGTGCTGCACCTCGCCCAGGCCGTCGCCGTGCTGATCCTCGCCAGCGGCTTCGCGATCACCGTCATCGCGTCCTACGCCCAGGGCCCGCCGGGCAGCGACCTCGCGGACCCCGAGCGGGTCCTCGACGTCCGGATCGGCGTGGCCATCGCGGTCTTCCTCGCCTTCGCGGCGATCGACCACCTGCTGACCGCGACCGTGCTCCGGAGGCAGTACGAAGCGGGGCTGCGCCGGGGCATCAACGTGTTCCGCTGGGTCGAGTACTCGTTCAGCGCGACGATCATGATCGTGCTGATCGGCTTCTACAACGGGATCGTCGAGATCTCCGCGGTCTTCGGCCTCATCGGCGCCAACGTGGCGATGATCCTGTTCGGTTGGCTGCAGGAGGCGATGAACCCGCCCGGACGGTCGAGCACGACCATGCTCCCGTTCTACTTCGGCTGCGTCGCCGGCGCCGCGCCCTGGGTGGCGATCACCTGGAACCTCGTGGCCGCCGGCGGCGACGTCCCCGACTTCGTCTACGGGATCTTCGTGTCGCTCTTCGTGTTCTTCATGAGCTTCGCGGTGAACCAGTGGCTGCAGTACCGCGAGCTCGGGCGCTGGCGCAGCTACGCCTTCGGCGAGAAGGGCTACCTGGTCCTCAGCCTGGTCGCCAAGTCCGCCCTGGCCTGGCAGATCTTCGCCGGCTCGCTCTCGTGAGTCGCTGATCCTCAGGCCCCGACATCCGGCATGCCCAGGTCGAGGTTGGGCTGCTGGATGCCGCCGTCGACCTCGAGGAGCTTGCCGGTGACGTACTTGCCGGCGGCCGAGCTGAGGTAGAGCACCGCAGCGGCGATGTCGTCCGGGTCACCGACCTTGCCCAGAGGGGTCTTGGTCTCCATCTGGTTCATCATCTCGGGCTGACCCGCGACGAACTCCAGGGCGCTGGTCATGATCGAGCCGACGTAGATGCCGTTGACCCTGATCCTCGGCGCGAGGTCCGCCGCCGCCAGTCGCGTCCAGTGCGCGAGCGCCGCCTTGGCGGTGCCGTAGGCGACGTAGCCGCGGTCCGCGGTGCGGCCCATCATCGAGCTGATCGTGACGACCGACTGCTGGCCGTCGGGGCTCTGGAGCATCAGGGGGACGGCGGCCCGGGTCAGGGCGTGCGCCGTGGCCACGTTGAAGCTGAACGCCTCGGTGAGGAACCGCGGGCTGGTCTCGAGGAAACCCCGTGGGAAGGTGCCGCCCACGTTGTTGACGACGGTGTCGATCCGGCCGAGCTCGTCGTACGCCGTCCGTGCCAGGCCGGCGACCGCGTCGAGGTCGCTCAGGTCGGCGGGGACGACGACGGCCCGTCGGCCCACGGCCTCGATCCTGGCCGCGACCTCCGCCAGCTGGTCGGCGGTGCGCGCGGAGATCAGGACGTCGGAGCCGGCCTCGGCCAGCGCGATCGCGGTCGCCGCCCCGAGGCCGCGCCCGGCGCCGGTGACGATCGCGACCTGTCCCTCGACGGCGAAGCTGTCCAGGATGCTCATGCCTTCGCCACCAGCCCGCGACCGGTCACCAGCGGCAGGTCGACGGCCCGGACGATGCCGGGCTCGGCGGCGACGACGGCGGGCAGCGCGTTGATGATCCGCTGCGCGGTGGTGATCATCCCGGAGACGTTGTGGTCGCCGTGCTCGCCGTGGTGGGTGAAGTCGACGTTCATCATCGGCTCGCCCGTGATCCTGATGCGGTAGCAGCCGTCGGCGCCCTCGGGCGGCTTCTCCCACTCCGGCACCTGCGCGGGGTCGGTGCGGGTGATGTGCTCGAGCACCACGCGCGGTACGCCGTCGACCTTGCCGACCACCGCGAACTTCACCGCGCCCATCGTCCCCGTGGCGACGTCGCCGGAGACCGAGGGCGTGTCCCACTCGGCCTCCCGGCGGTCCACCTCCTCGGTGAGGGGCTCGTCGAGGGTGATGTCGAGGCCCGCGGCGATCTGCCGGACCACGCTGCCCCAGGCCATGGTGAGGATGCCGGGATGGAAGATCATCCCGATCTCGTCCATCGGCTTGCCGAAGCCGAAGATGTCGTTCATGACGACCGGCTGGTAGTAGGTCGAGTAGTCGCAGATCTCCATGACCCGGACCTCGTCGATGCGCTGGCTGAGGCTGGTCATGACCAGCGGCAGCACGTCGTTGGCGAAGCCGGGGTCGATGCCGTTGATGTGCATGGAGGCGTGGCCGCGCCGGCACGCGTCGTTGATCTGCTCGATCATCTCGGGCGGCAGGATCTGCTCGGGCCACTGCAGCAGCACCGGGCCGCTGCTGGTCACGTTGATGCCCGCCTCGACGAACGACGTGAGGTCCTCGATGCACTCGAAGACCCGGTCGTCGGCCATCGCCGTGTGCACGATCGCGTCGGGAGCCAGGGCGATCAGGGCGTCGCGGTCGGTGGTGGCCCTGACGCCCAGCTCTCGGCCCAGCTCGGCCAGCTCACCGGCGTCCCTGCCCTCCTTGGCCGCCGTCGACGTCCAGACGCCGACCAGCTCGAGGTCGGGGTGCGCGTCGACCCCCGCGATCGCGTGCCGTCCGATGGTGCCCGTCGACCAGACGACGACGCGCAGCGGCTTCTCGGGAATGACCTGACCCATGCGCGCAGACTAGAACAGGTTCTAGTTTGGCGGAAGGGCGCGGGCCGGGGCTGGGTGCAGGAGTCCCCGGGGCCCCGGGGAGTTTGGCACTTCCTGGGCAAGATCTTGCCCAGGGAGTGCAGGAGTCACCGGGGCCCCGGTGACTCCTGCAGCCCCGGGTCCAGCACCACACAGCGGGTGCCGGAGTAGATGGTCGGCATGCAGCGGTTGCAGTGGATGCAGACACCGTCGGCCTGCCGGCCGGCGATGAGCTCGTTGACCAGGGAGGGCTCGCGCAGCAGCGCCCGGCCCATGGCCACGAAGTCGAACCCCTGCTCCATGGCGCGCTCCATGGTGTCGCGGCGGTTGATGCCGCCCAGCAGCATCAGCGGCATGGAGAGCCGTTCGCGGAAGCGCAGCGCCTTCTCGAGGAAGTAGGCCTCGTGGAACTCGTACTCCTTCAGGAACCGCTTGCCGACCGGCGTCCGCATCCCCCACCGCACCGGCAGCGGCATCGCGGCGGCGAACTCCTTGGTCGGGGTCTCGCCGCGGAAGAGGTACATCGGGTTCATCAGCGAGCTGCCACCGCTGAGCTGCAGCGCGTCGAGGTGGCCGTCGGCCTCGAGCATCGCGCCGACGTCGAGGCTCTCGTCGGTCGTCACGCCCCCGCGGAACCCGTCGCTCACGCTGAGCTTCGCGGTGACCGCGACCGCGTCGCCGACCTCCTCGCGGACCGCGGCGGCCACCTGCCGAGCGAGCCGGGCGCGGTTCTCGAGCCGGCCGCCGTAGGTGTCCTTGCGGCGGTTGAGCCCGGGGGCGAGGAACGAGGAGATCAGGTAGCTGTGCGCCATGTGCAGCTCCAGCACGTCGAAGCCGGCCCGCACCAGCGTGCGCGCGGAGTCGGCGTACGCCGCCGTGATGCGCGTCAGGTCCCGCTCGGAGGCGGCCCGGATCATCTGCATCGACAGCGGGCTCGGCATCCGGCTCGCGCTCAGCGCGTGCACCCCGTTGGAGCGGCCGTTCGCGACCGGACCTGCGTGGCCCACCTGGCCGGCGACCTTCGCGCCGGTCTCATGGATCGCCTCCGCGAGCCGGGCCAGCCCCTTCTCGGTGTCCGGCCCGACCACGATCTGCTCGCGGTGGGTGCGCCCCTCGGGCGCTACGGCGAGGTAGGCGACCGTGGTCAGCCCGACGCCGCCCTGCGCGACCGCGAGGTGGTAGTCGATCAGGCCGTCGGTGACCTGACCGTCCGGCGTCCGCCCCTCGAACGTCGCCGCCTTGACCGTCCGGTTGCGCAGCGCGACCGGCCCGAGCCGCGCCGGAGCGAAGACGTCTGGGGCCATGCCCGCAGACTAGAACACGTTCTAGTCTGCGGGAAGGGACCTGAGTCAGCCTCCGAAACGGGGCCCGCGACAATGAGCACGTGGCAGCCCTCGACCAGATCAGCTGGGTCGTGATCGGCTACGCCGTCCTGGTGACGCTGGTCGCCGGCTGGTCGGCGTACCGCTGGCGCGAACGGCCGCCGTGGCTGGACTCGATGGCGTGGATGCTGGCGGCGCTCGTCGCCCTGAGGGCACTGGTCGGGCTCGGCGTGATCCTGTCGGGCCGCGAGCCGGACGAGGTCAGCACCCAGGTCGGCTACCTGCTCGCGTCGGTGTGCATCGTGCCGCTGGCCCTCCGCTCGGTGCAGGACGACAACGGCGGCTGGTCGCTGGGCGTGGTCGGGGTCGCTGCCGCCACCGTCGCGGTCGTGAGCGTGAGGATCGTGATGACGCTGTGACGTCCCGGCTCGATCACGGTGCGACCGAGCCCGCGCCCGCGGCCCCGCGCTCCGGCGCGCACCAGGTCCTGCTGCTCGTCTACGCCCTGTTCACCGTCGCTGCGGGCGCCCGGTCGCTGGTCCAGCTCGCGACCAAGGCCGGCGAGGCGCCGTTCGCCTACTCGCTCTCGCTGCTCGCCGCCGTCACCTACGCGCTCGGCTGGCTGGCCATCAGGCGGGCGGCCGAGGGGCGCACCGCCTTCGCGGCGAGGATGCTCTGGGTCGAGCTGGCCGGCGTCCTCGCCGTCGGCACCGTGAGCCTGCTCCGGGACGACTGGTTCCCCGACGCGACGGTCTGGTCCGACTACGGCATCGGCTACGGCTTCGTGCCGGCGATCCTCCCCGTCGCCGGCCTCCTCTGGCTGCGCGCGCAGGACCCCGCCCGAGCCGGCCACGGCGCGATCACGGCGTTCCGTGTCGTGGCGTTCGCCGAGGCGCTCAGCTGGCTCGGCCTGCTCACCGGCATGTTCTTCAAGTACGTCGTCGACGCCGGCGAGCGGGGCGTGCAGGTCTTCGGCCCGATCCACGGCACGGTCTTCATCACCTACCTGGTCATCACCCTCCTGACCTGGCGCTCGCAGCGCTGGTCGCTCGCGGTCGCAGTGGTCGCGCTGGCCTCGTCGGTGCCGCCGTTCTGCACGGTGCTGTTCGAGGAGTGGGCGCGCCGGACCGGCCGGCTGGACGCGCGGTAGTCCGGGCCAGCGATGATGCTGGGCGTGCACCTGTCCCCTGACGAGCTGGACCGCCTCGTGCGCCGGCTCCGTGCGGCCGGCTGCGTCTTCGCGGAGGACGAGGCCGCGCTGCTGGCCGAGGCGGTCGGCTCCGACGACCAGCTCTGGGCACTGGCGGCCCGCCGCGAGCTCGGGGAGCCCCTCGAGCAGCTGCTCGGGTGGGTGGAGTTCTGCGGGCTCCGGCTGGCGGTGGCGCCGGGCGTGTTCGTGCCGCGGCAGCGCACCGCGCTGCTGGTCGACGAGGTGGTGGCCCTGGTCTCACCCGGGTCCGTGGTGGTCGACCTGGGTTGTGGCGTCGGCGCGATCGCCGCGGCCGTGCTCGACCGGGTCCCGGACGCCGAGGTCTACGCCGTCGACGTCGACCCGGCGGCGGTGGCGTGTGCCAGGCGCAACCTGCCTCCCGACCGGGTCTTCGAGGGCGACCTCTACGCCGGGCTGCCGACCGGCCTGCGCGGCCGCGTGGACGTGGTCGCCGCCAACGCGCCGTACGTCCCCACCGAGGCGATCGCCCTGATGCCGCGCGAGGCCCGCGACCACGAGCACCTGGTCGCGCTGGACGGCGGACCCGACGGGCTCACCGTGCAGCGGTGGGTCATCGCCGAGGCACCGGAGTGGCTGCGGCCCGGCGGCCACGTGCTGGTGGAGACCGGACGCAGCCAGCTCGACGCCTCGAGCGCGGCCCTCGAGGCCGCTGGGCTCACGGTGGTCGTGGCTTCCGACGACGAGTCCGGGGGGCTCGTGGCCCGGGGCACGATGTACCCCAACGGCGGTATGGAAGCGCCGGGCCGCCAGACCTAGACTTCCAAGCGCACCGCAAGGTGTCTCGGTCCGGCGACGGCTCCCATCCCCATGTTCGCCGCAGCCCCGGTGGGGGGTGGCTGCGTTCGGGGGCCGTCGCCTTCTGCTGTGGCCCACCGTGAGCTCAGAGGGTGACCCGGCCCGGCACTCGCAACGTGTCCTCGGAGAAGCCCGGGCCCGAGCCGTTCTTCTCCTGCGTGTACGTCGACACGCGCAGCGCCCCCGCACCTTCCGGGATGCATCTCTCGGGCACGTCGACGCGCACCGTGCCGGTGCGGCGCGAGGTCTTGATGTCGACGACGCAGACGGTGCCGTCGACGAACGCCGTGCCGTTCTTGCGCTGGGGGTTGGCCAGCACGACGAGCTCGAACCCGTCGCGGCCGGTCTTCAGGAACTGCGCCTCGACGATCTGGTCGAAGGTCCGCCCCGCGACGATCCGGGCGATCCGGAAGGTGAACCGCACGGCGTCGCCCTTCCGGGCCACGGTGAACCGTTCCAGGTCGATGGAGCGGCGCTGCCCGGTGGTCGGCCTGGTCCCGCCGCCGTCGAAGACGTTGACGTCGCCGGTCGGGTCGGCCCGGTCGACGAGCTCACCCGCGCTGCCCCGGGCCGCCGGGGTGACGAGCACGGTCGCGGCGAGCGCGAGCACGAAGGTCCGGAGCATCACCCGGGGATCGTCCCACCCGAGCGGCCGGCGGTCACGCAAGCGCGTCCGCGAGCACCCGCTCGAGCGGCGCCGGCACCGAGTCGTCCGGCAGCGCGTCGACCAGCAGCCGGCCGTAGCGGATCTTGCGCCCCGACCCGGAGCCGAAGAACCGGTGCAGCTGGTCCTCCGGCCGCCGGTCGCGCTGGGCCGGCTGCTGCTGGAGCCCGCGGAGGTGGGCGAGGTCGCCCTGCGCCTCGACGACGGCGAGCACCGCGGCCACGCCGAGCGCCCGGATCAGCTCGTCCTCGAGGTCCCGGTCGCAGGAGTGGAAGCCGAGCGCGCCCAGCCCGTCCGGGCCGGGGGCAGGCGCGAGGCCGGCGCGCTCGAGACCGCCGCGGACGAACCGCTCCTCCGCCGCGTCGTAGAGCCCGGTCAGCCGATGCGTGGGCGCCAGCTCGGCGACGTGCCTCGCGATGTTGGTGATCCCGCCCATCGCGACCACCTCGACGCCGTGGTCGGCCAGGCCCACGCGGCGCTTGTCGGCCAGTGCCCGCACGGCCTCGCGGTCGCTCTCGCCCTCCACGAGCACCGCGACCCGCACCCCCACAGACACCCGGCCACCCTAGGAGCGTGCGATGAACGCCGAGACCAGCTCGTTCACGACCTCGGGCCGCTCGACCTGCAGGAAGTGGCCGGCCCCCGAGACCAGCTCGAACCGAGCCGTGGCCGGCAGGTTGGCGGCCGCGTGCTCGGCGTACGCCGCCTGCATGCACCCGTCGTCCGCGCCGTGCAGGACGAGCTGCGGCACGGTCGGGATGGCGTTGAGGGTCCGCGCCCAGGCACGGTGGGCCGGTGGCACGCGCCACGGCGCGCGGATCGCCCGGTAGTAGCCGACCGCCGCCGCGACGTGCGCGCGCGTCGGCCAGGCGGCGCGCACCAGCGCGACGTCCTCGGTGCTGTCGTAGCCGGGCGACCAGTCGCGCCACAGCCGGGGCAGCCAGCGATCGACGGTGCGCTCGGGAAGCAGGGGCAGCTGGTTGAAGACCGTGTACCAGCTCATCCGCAGCTGTCGCGGGGTCAGCCGGAGCGGCGCGCCCTGGACCGCCCCCAGCGGCGGGATCGCCAGGCTCACGACGCGGCGGTAGGGCGAGTCGGGGTGTGCGCCCAGGGCGTTGGTGGCCATCGCTCCCCAGTCGTGGCCGACCAGCACGGTGCGCCCGTCGCCGCCGAGCGCGTCGTGCAGGGCGACGGCGTCGGCCATCAGCGCGCCGACGTGGTAGCCGTCGGAGGCCAGCCCGCTCGGCGCGTAGCCGCGCAGGAACGGCGCCACCACCCGCAGTCCGCGACCGGCGAGGTGCGGGCCGAGGTGGCGCCAGGTCCAGGCGGTGTCGGGGAACCCGTGCAGCGCGACGACCAGCGGTCCGTCCGCCGGTCCCCACGACAGGCAGGAGAGGTCCACGGTCGGCAGCCCGACCCGGACCACCTCGGGCTCACTCCTCGGCACGCCGGACACCGTAGTGCTGGCATCCCCAGGGTGTGCGCCATGGAGAGTGGCGGGGTGCGCGGCCAGCTGGCCAACTACAAGGTTCCCCGCGACATCGTGGTGCTCGACGAGCTCCCTCGCAACGCTTCGGGCAAGGTCATGAAGCAGGAGCTGCCGCTGCCCTGAGCGGCCTCGTCGCGAGGTGCGTGCCGGGGTGCGGGACACCGAAGGACATCCGGTGGAGACCACTGGTGGTGACCACTAGCCTGCGCCCGTGGACCTTGTCGTCGTGGTCGGTGGCGCGAACGTCGACGTGAAGGCGCGCAGCAGCGCCGCACTGGTCGAGGCGACCAGCAACCCCGGCACCGTCGTCCGCACTCCTGGCGGCGTGGGCCGCAACGTCGCGGAGAACCTGGCCCGGCTCGGCTCGCGCGTTGCGCTCGTGTCGACGGTGGGCTCCGACCCGGACGGCGACTGGCTGCTGCAGGAGACGGCGCTCGCGGGTGTCGACGTCACGCCGGTGCTCCGCGGAGGGCAGACCGGACGCTACGTCGCCGTGCTCGGCGACGACGGCGACCTCGCGGTGGGCGTGGCTGACATGGCGGCCACCGATGCGCTCGTGCCCGACGCGCTCGACCTCGACCTGCTCCGCTCGGCCGACCTGCTGGTCGTCGACGGCAACCTGCCGGCGGCCACGGTCGACGCGGTGCTGGCCCTCGGCGTGCGCACGGTGCTCGACCCGGTCAGCGTGCCCAAGGCCCGGCGGATCGCGCCGTTCCTGGACCGCGGCCTCTTCGCGATCACCCCCAACCAGGACGAGCTGGCCGCCCTGGGCTCGGTCGAGGAGCTGCACTCCCGCGGGGTCGAGGTGGTGTGGGTACGTCGCGGCCCGGCCGGCTCCCTGCTCAGCACCCCCGACGGCCTGGTGGAGCTCGCGGCGCCGTCCGCGACGCCGGTGGACGTGACCGGCGCGGGCGACGCCATGCTCGCGGCGTTCTGCCACCGGCTGCTCGGAGGCTTCTCGATCCGCGAGGCGGCGGCCTACGGCCACGAGGCGGCGGCGCTCACCGTGGCCAGCCCGCACACGGTCCGTCCCGACCTCGGGGAGAGGATGGCCGAATGACCGGCGTACAGCTCACCGACGAGGTCGCCGAGGCGGTCGCCGCGGGGCGGCCCGTCGTCGCGCTCGAGAGCACGATCATCAGCCACGGCATGCCCTATCCGCAGAACGTCGCGATGGCGACCGAGGTGGAGGGCATCGTCCGAGAGCACGGAGCGGTGCCGGCGACGATCGCGGTGCTCGGCGGCGTGCCCAAGGTCGGCCTCTCCCCCGACGACCTCGAGCTGCTGGCCAGCGACCCGAGCGTCGTGAAGGCCAGTGTTCGCGACCTGCCGTCGGTGATCGCCCGGGGCGGCCACGGCGCCACCACCGTCGCCGCGACGATGCGGCTCGCGGCGCTGGCCGGCGTCCGGGTGTTCGTCACCGGCGGCCTGGGTGGCGTGCACCGCGGAGCCCAGATGTCCTTCGACGTCAGCGCCGACCTCACCGAGCTCTCGCAGACACCGGTCTGCGTCGTCTCCGCCGGCGTGAAGAGCATCCTCGACATCGGCCTGACCCTCGAGACGCTCGAGACGCTCGGCGTCCCGGTGCTGGTCGACGGCAGCGAGGAGTTCCCGTCGTTCTACTCACGCAGCAGCGGCTTCGCGGCACCACTGCGGGCCGATGGACCCGACGAGATCGCGCGGGCGATGGATGCCGCCTGGTCGCTGGGGCTGACCTGCGGGCTCGTGGTCGCGCACCCGATCCCCGAGGCCGACGAGATCCCCGCCGCCGCGATGGACCCAGTGATCGCCCGGGCCCTCTCCGACCTCGACGCCCGTGGCATCGGCGGCCGCGACGCGACGCCGTACCTCCTCGGCCGGATCGTCGAGCTCACCGACGGCCGCAGCCTGGTCGCCAACATCGCGCTGGTCCGCGAGAACGCCCGGGTGGGCGCCGAGATCGCGGTGAGGTACGCCGCGCTGTCGTGAGGCGTGTGGCCAGGGGGCCGCCACATGCTGAGCAGGTCGAAGGCGTGGTCCACCGGCTCAACACCGATGCTCGACGGTGGCGGTGCCTCCTCCCGCCAGCCAGGTTGGCAGGATCGATCCCGTGACCGACGCCGCCGCAACCCTCGAGCTCCTCCGTGGCCCGTCGTGGGCCAACCGGCTCGCGCTCGCTCCGCTGACCAACAAGCAGAGCCACCCGGACGGCACGCTGAGCGACGACGAGCGGGGTTGGCTGGTCGCCCGCGCCCGGGGCGGCTTCGGGCTGGTGATGACCTGCGCGACGTACGTCGCACCGGAGGGCCAGGCGTGGGAGGGCCAGCTGGGCATCAGTGACGACAGGCACCTGCCGGGGCTGACCCGCCTCGCCGACGAGCTGCGGTCCGCGGGTGCGGTGTCGTCGGTGCAGCTGCACCACGGCGGCCTCCGGGCCGATCCGGCCGTCTCGGGCGCAGCGCACGTGGCGCCCTGGGCCGACGACGCGAAGGGGTTCCGGGCACTGACCTCCGCCGAGGTGCACGCCGCGGTCGACTCCTTCGTGTCCGCGGCCGCCAGGGCTGAGCGGGCCGGGTTCGACGGGGTCGAGGTGCACGGTGCGCACGGCTACCTGATCGGCCAGTTCCTGGACGGCCGTCACAACCATCGCGAGGACGGCTACGGCGGCTCCGCCGAAGGCCGGGGCCGCTTCCTGCTGGAGATCCTGGAGGGCGTGCGAGAGGTCACCGGTCCGGACTTCCAGCTCGGGCTGCGACTCTCACCGGAGCGGTTCGGCATCGACCTGACCGAGGCGGGCGCGCTGGTCGGCCGGCTGCTCTCCGGCGGGCGGCTCGACTACCTGGACCTCTCGCTGTGGGACGCCCGGAAGACGCCGCACGACCTCGACGACGACGGCCTGCTGCTGGAGCACTTCGCCGCCTTGCCGCGCCACGGCACTCGCCTCGGCTATGCGGGCAAGATCCTGTCCAGCGCCGATGTGGCCTGGTGCTTCGACCACGCGGCCGACTTCGTCAGCATCGGGACGGGGGCGATCATCCACCACGACTTCGCGCGCCGGGTGCTGGCGGACCCGTCCTTCGTCAGCCTCCCCCAGCCGGTCACCCGCGCACACCTCGAGGCCGAGTCCGTCGGCCCCGCGTTCGTCGACTACCTGGCGACGAACTGGGACGACTTCGTGTCCTGATGGAGCCGATCGACGAGCACTTCCTCCGCAGCGTCGAGACGATGGCCGCGCCGGAGGAGTCGCGAACGGCGGGCCACGCCCTCCTCGGTCGGCTGGAGGCGCTCTTCACGGCCCAGGCCGAGAGCCGGCACCTCGACCTCGCCGCGCGGTCGCTCCAGCAGCAGGGCGCCGGCTTCTACACGATCGGCTCGGCCGGGCACGAGTCCAACGCCGCCGTCGGGCTGCTGTCGCGGACCACCGACCCCGCGCTGCTGCACTACCGCTCGGGTGCGTTCTACGCCGCCCGCGCACACCTGGACGGTGGCGTCGACCCGGTGCGCGAGACGCTGCGCAGCCTCACCTGCTCCGCGGCCGACCCCATCTCGGGCGGGCGGCACAAGGTCTTCGGGCATGCGGGGCTGCACATCGTCCCCCAGACCTCGACCATCGCCTCGCACCTCCCCCGCGCGGTCGGGCTGGGCTTCGCGCTCGGGCTCGCGAGGCAGCTGGGCCGGGAGACCCCGTGGCCCGAGGACGCGGTGGTCGTGTGCAGCTTCGGCGACGCGTCGGTCAACCACTCGACGGCGGCCGGCGCGTTCAACGCGGCGGCCTACCTCGCGCACGTGCACCGCGACTGCCCGGTGCTGCTCGTCTGCGAGGACAACGGCCTCGGCATCAGCACGCGTACGCCGCGGGGCTGGCCGGCCGCGGTGCTCCAGCACCTCCCGGGGGTGCCCTACTTCCACGCGGTCGGCCACGACCCGGTCGCGCTGCTCGAGACGACCGAGGCGGCCCTGGCCGCCGTGCGCTCCGGGCGCTCCGCTGCCGTGCTCCACCTGGGCTGCGTGCGGTTCATGGGCCACGCCGGCTCGGACGTCGAGATCGCCTACCGCTCCCCGGCCGCGATCCTCGCCGACCAGGCCCGCGACCCGCTGCTCGGCACCGCTCGCGCGCTCGTGGACGGCGGGCACTGGAGCCGGGAGGAGGTGCGGGCGCGCTACGAGCAGGTCCGACAGCGGGTGGGCGAAATGGCGCACGAGGTGGGTGCCGAGCCGCGGCTCACCGGCCGCGACGAGGTGATGTCGCCGCTCGCCTACCCACGGCCCCGCACGGGAGCGACGCCGCTGCCGGTCGGCCCGACCCGGCTGACGCTCGCCCAGGCCATCAACCAGACGCTCGGCGGAGCGCTGGCGGACCACGACGACGTGCTGGTCTTCGGCGAGGACGTCGCCGTCAAGGGCGGGGTCTACGGCGTGACGCGGGGGCTGCGCGGCCGCTTCGGGTCGGCCCGCGTCTTCGACACCCTCCTCGACGAGCAGACCGTCCTCGGCACCGCGCTCGGCACCAGCCTCGCGGGCTTCGTGCCGGTGCCCGAGATCCAGTACCTCGCCTACCTGCACAACGCCGAGGACCAGCTCCGCGGCGAGGCCGCCTCGCTGCGGTTCTTCTCCGACGGCCAGTACTCCAACGGCATGGTCGTCCGGATCCCCGGGCTCGCCTACCAGAAGGGCTTCGGCGGCCACTTCCACAACGACAACTCACTGGCCGTGCTGCGCGACATCCCCGGGATCGCCGTGGCGGTCGCCAGCCATCCGCACAGTGCCCCGGCCCTCCTGCGAGGCTGCCTCGACCTCGCTCGCGAGGGTCGGGTCTGCGTCTTCGTGGAGCCCATCGCGAGATACCACACCCGAGACCTGTTCGACGGCGACGCGGGCTGGCTCGCGCCGTACGACGGTACGACGCGTGCCGCGCCCGGAGACGCGATCGGCTACGGCACCGGGAGGGACCTGCTGGTCCTCACCTTCGGCAACGGGGTCTTCATGAGCCTGCGGGTGGCCGCGACGCTGCGGGCCGAGGGCTTCGGGTGCACGGTGCTCGACCTCGCGTGGGTGGCGCCGCTGCCGCTCGCGACCATGCTGGAGGCGGCGTCGCGCACGGCCGCGGTCCTCGTGGTCGACGAGACCCGGCAGAGCGGTGGCGTCTCCGAGGCCGTGGTCGCTGCGCTCGTGGACGCCGAGGTCGAGGCGCCGATCTCTCGGGTGACGAGCGCGGACTCCTTCATCCCCCTCGGGCCGGCCGCGGACGCCGTGCTCCTGCAGGAGGACGAGATCCTGGCTGCCGCGCGTCGCGCCTTGAGGGCCTGAGCCTCAGACGGTGAAGTCGACGCCCTGCGCGAGCGGCAGCTCGCCGGAGAAGTTCACGGTGTTGGTCGCGCGCCGCATGTACGCGCGCCACGCGTCGGAACCCGACTCGCGGCCGCCACCGGTCTCCTTCTCGCCCCCGAAGGCGCCGCCGATCTCGGCGCCCGAGGTGCCGATGTTGACGTTGACGATCCCGCAGTCGGAGCCCTCGTCGGAGAGGAACAGCTCGGCCTCGGCCTGGTCGCCGGTGAACACGCTGGACGACAGCCCGTGGGGCACGGCGTTGTTGAGGGCGATCGCCTCGTCGAAGTCGTCGTAGGGCAGCAGGTAGAGCAGCGGCGCGAACGTCTCCTTCGCCACCACCGACGTCTGGGTCTCCATGCGCACGATGGCCGGCCGCACGTAGAAGGCGTCGGCCGCCTCGGCCTCGAGCACCCGACCGCCACCCGTCGCGACCTTGCCGCCCTCCTCGGTGGCGGTGGCGATCGAGGCCTGCATGCCGTCGTACGCCGCCCGGCGGATGAGCGGGCCGACGAGGGTGCCCTCGGCCATGGGGTTGCCGATCGGCAGCCGCTCGTAGGCACCCGAGAGCCGCTCGCCGAGCTCGTCGATCACGGAGCGGTGCGCGATGACGCGGCGCATCGAGGTGCAGCGCTGGCCCGCGGTGCCGGCCGCGGAGAAGACGACGCCGCGCATGGTCAGGTCGAGGTCGGCGCTCGCGCTGACCACGGCCGCGTTGTTGCCGCCGAGCTCGAGCAGGGTCCGGCCGAACCGGCCGGCGACCCGCGGCCCCACCGCCTGACCCATCCGGGTCGATCCGGTGGCGCTGAGCAGCGCGACGCCGGGGTGGGCGACCAGCGCCTCGCCGACCTCGGCGCCGCCGATCAGGACCTGCGAGATGGCGGCAGGAGCACCGACCTCCTCGATGGCCCGGGCCAGGGTCGCGGCGCAGGCGAGCGAGGTGAGCGGGGTGAGCTCGGACGGCTTCCACACCACCGGGTCGCCGCAGACCAGGGCGACGGCGGTGTTCCACGACCACACCGCGGCCGGGAAGTTGAAGGCGCTGATGACGCCGACGACGCCGAGCGGGTGCCAGGTCTCCATGAGCCGGTGGCCAGGTCGCTCGGAGGGCATCGTCCGCCCGTAGAGCTGCCGCGACAGGCCGACGGCGAAGTCGCAGATGTCGATCATCTCCTGGATCTCGCCGCGCGCCTCGGAGGTGATCTTGCCGACCTCGAGGCTGACCAGGGTGGCGAGGTCCTCCTTGTGCTCGGCGAGCAGCTCGCCCCACCGCTTGACCAGCGCGCCACGGGCCGGCGCCGGCACCTTGCGCCACTCGCGGAACGCGTGCTGCGCTCGCGCGACCGCGTCGTCCACGACAGACGCGTCGGCGTACGCCAGTGAGCTGAGCACCTCGCCGTTGACCGGCGAGCTCTGGGCGTGGTCGCCGCTCGGCGGCCGGACGCCGACACGGGTGAGGACGTCGTGGGCGAGGGCACTGAGCTCGTCGCGGCTGGGAAGGGTCATGCGTGGCTCCTTAGACGATGTTGAGCTCGGGCCTGCTGCCGCTGCGGAAGCGGCGTACGTCGAGGGCGCTGACGTCCACGACCGGTCTGACTCCGTGATACAGGTCGCGCACCACCTCACCGACGGCGGGGCCCATCAGGAAGCCGTGCCCCGAGAAGCCGGTCGCGTAGAGGAACCGCGAGACCTCGTCGGCCGCGCCGATCAGGGCGTTGTGGTCGGGGGTGTTCTCGTAGAGCCCGACCCACCCGCTGGCGACACCGACACCCGCCAGCTCGGGTGTCCGGCGTTCGACGGCCGCCGGCAGCAGGTCCGGGTCGGACATCCCCATGAGCAGCCCGCGGCCCTCGGCGTGGAAGTAGAAGGTGCTGGCGAAGTCGATGGTGAACGGCGTCCGCGGGTCGAGGCCGGGGATCGGCTCGGTGACCACGATCTCCCGGCGCTCGGGCGTGACCGGCAGGTCGACGCCGACCATCGCGCCGATCTCGGCCGACCAGGCCCCGGCCGCGCAGACCACGGCCTCGGTGCGGATGGTGCCGTGGTCGGTCCGCACGGCGCTGATGGCGCCGCCGTCGTGCTCGATGTCCTCGACCGTGGTCCCGCGGCACAGCGTGGCACCCGCCCTGCGTGCTGCTCCGGCGTACCCGAGCACGACCGACTCGGGCGTGCAGTGCCCGTCGGTCGGGGAGTACGCCGCGGCCAACAGCCCCTCGGTCCCGATCAGCGGCGACAGCCGCTTCGCCTCCGCCACCTCGATCATCCGGCTGGGCACGCCGAGCTCGTTCTGCAGCGCGACGCTCCTCTCGAACAGCGACACGTGCTCGGCCGAGTCGAGCAGGAACAGGTAGCCGACCTGGTGCAGGTCGATCTCCTGCCCGAACGCCTCGCCGAACGTCTCGAAGGTCCGCAGGCTGCGCAGCCCGAGCTCGATGTTGACGGCATCGGAGAACTGCGCCCGCACCCCGCCGGCCGCCTTGCAGGTCGAGCCCGACCCGAGCTCGTCCCTCTCCACCAGCACCACGTCCTTCACGCCCGACGCCGCCAGGTGGTGGGCCACGCTGAGACCGATCACCCCACCACCGACCACCACGACGTCGGCCCGGCCGGGCAGGTCGGTCACGAGTCGAACCCCAGCCCGAGCCGGTCGAGGGTCCGCAGCCACAGGTTGCGTCTCCCGGTCCGGTCGTGGCGGACCAGCGAGCGGGTCGTGATCTGGATGCCGGCCCAGGCCAGCGGCTCGGGCGGGAAGGGCACCGGCTTCTCGCGCACCATCCCCAGCCGGGTGCGCTCGGTGGGCTCACCTGCGAGCAGGTCGAGCATCACGTCGGCGGCGAACCGCGACGCCCCGACGCCGAGGCCGGTGAACCCCGCGGCGTACGCCGTCCGTCCGCGGTGGGCCAGCCCGTAGAACGCGCAGAAGCGGGTGCAGGTGTCGATCACACCCGACCAGCGGTGCGTGAACCGGATGCCCTCGAGCTGCGGGAACGTCGCCGCGAAGTTCCGCGCGAGCACCTCGAAGGTCTCGGGCCGGTCGTCGTGCTCGGCGGCGATCGATCGGCCGAAGTGGTAGACGGCGTCGTAGCCGCCCCAGAGGATCCGGTGGTCCGGCGTCAGTCGGTAGTAGTGGAACTGGTTGCCCGAGTCGGCGACCCCGATGCCCGGGTCCCAGCCGAGCCCGGAGAGCTGGGCGTCGGTGAGCGGCTCGGTCGCGAGCACGTAGTCGTAGACCGGCACCACCCTCCAGGCGCTGCGGCGGAGCGGACCCGGGAAGACGTTGGTCGCGAGCGCCACGTCGCGGGCGCGCACGATGCCGCCGGACGTGGCCGCCTCGACCCCGCCGCTCGTCCTCTTCAGCGCTTCGAGACGGGTGCCCTCGACGACGCGCACCCCCAGCCCCTCGGCCGCGCTCGCCAGCCCCCACGCCAGCCGGGCGGGGTCGACCATCGCCGCCTCGTCCGCGTCGAGCCGGCCGGCGAGGTAGGTCGGTGAGTCCACCACCGCGCGGACCGCGGCGGCGTCGAGGAACCCGGGCACGTCCGGCTCGAGCCCCGCGACCTCGTGGGCCCGTGTCGCGACGCTCAGCTGCCCGCCGCGCGCCCACCCGCAGTCGATGCCGTACGCCGTCAGCGCCCGCTCGATCTCGTCGAGGTTCCGCATGCCCAGCCCGGCGAGCACGTCGTACTCGTCGGGCCACCGCTGCCGACCGTTGGCCTCGCCGTGGGTCAGGCTCGCCTCGCAGAAGCCGCCGTTGCGCCCGGTCGCGTGCTCGGCGATCCGGTCGCTCTCGATGAGCAGCACCCGCCGCTCCGGCTCGCGCTCGACCGCCCGCAGCGCCGTCCAGAGCCCGGTGAACCCGCCGCCCACGACGAGGAGGTCTGTGTCGGTGTCTCCGGCCAGCGCCGGCCGCGGCTCCGGCCGCGCCGGGTTGTCGAGCCAGAGCGGCTTCAGCACCGAGCCGGCGAGAGGGTCCACGAGGACATCCAATCGGAGCCGGCTCCCGCGAGGTTCGGCGGACGTCCGGCGGGTCGGAAAGACAGCGACGGGGAGCGCGACGCTCAGTGCGAGCTTCGCGCGCGCGCCGCCCGGACCTCGGCCTCCTCACCTGTGGTGGCGTTGCCGTGTGCGATGGCCGCCAGCAGGGCCAGGGACTCGTGGGCGGGGGTGCCCTCGGCGGCGGTGTAGGTCAGGATCCGGTGGCCGGGCGCGTCGGGGAGGTGCAACACCTCGAACCCGACGTCCAGGGTGCCGACCTCTGGATGGTTCAGTCGCTTGGTGCCGCTCATGCAGCTGTGGACCGGGTGCTTGGCCCACAGCCGGGAGAAGTCGTCGCTGGCGATGGACAGCTCCCCGATGAGATCGGTCAGGTTGCGGTCGTCGGTGTAGCGCCCGGCGACCAGCCGCAACGACGCGACGGCGCGCACGGCCTCCTCGTCCCAGCTCGCGTACAGGTCGCGGGTGTGGCAGTCGAGGAAGAGCATGCGAGTCAGGTTGGGCCGCGTGCCGGGCCTCTCGGGAGCGGCGAAGTCGAAGTGTCCGCCGATGAGGGCGTGGCCCAGCAGGTTCCAGGCCAGCACCTCCGTCGAGGGGCCCAGCACCACGGCGGGGATCCCGGTCATCGCGTCGATGAGCGTCCTGGTGCCCGGGCGCACGCGGTCGGGTCTGCCGCCCCGTCGCGGCCTGCTCGTGGCCGGCCGCGCCAGGTCGTGCAGGTGAGCGCGCTCGTCCTCGGTGAGGGACAGCGCCCGCGCCAACGCGTCGATGACCGATCTCGAGGCGTTGGTGCTCTGCCCCTGCTCGAGGCGGGTGTAGTAGGTGACGCTGACCCCGGCGAGCAGCGAGAGCTCCTCACGACGCAGGCCCGGCACGCGTCGCGCCCCGTAGGAGACGATCCCGGCGGCCTCCGGTGTGACACGTGCGCGCCGCGACCGGAGGAAGTCGCCCAGCGCTCCGGACCTGACCTCTCGTTCGGTGACCATCGACCCATTCTCGCGCGCCACTCCGGACAGGTGCCTGTCCCTGCCAGGGGCAGGCAGCGCGGGGGTGGTCAGGTCAGGGGTCTGGCCCACGGCCACGGGCGGCTGAACCCTTGTCGCGAACCCATCCCTCCGCTCACCGAACGGACTTCGCTGTGACCCAGCTCGACGAGGACGCCGCTGCCTCAGGCGCGGCTCAGGCGTGCGCCAGCACCCGTGAACGCCTCATCCTGGCGGTGCTCCTCACCGCCGGCTTCACCCTCGCGGTCGACTTCTCGATCCTCAACGTCGCCGTGCCCGCGATCGGCACCGACGTGGGCCTCTCGCTGGAGGACCTGCAGTGGGTGTCGACGTCGTTCGCGCTCTGCGCGGCGGGCTTCACCCTGCTGTTCGGGCGGGTCGCGGACCTGTTCGGGCGTCGTCGGCTGTTTCTCCTGGGCATGGCGATCCTCGGCGCTTCGTCCCTGCTCGGAGGTCTGGCGACGACACCCGGCGTGCTGATCACGGCCCGGGTCGCGCAGGGCATCGCCACGGCCATGGTCACCCCTGCTGCCCTCTCGCTGCTCACGACGGCCTTCCCCGAAGGGCCGCGGCGGGCCCGCGCGCTGGGGCTCAACGGGGCGCTGATGGCCGCGGGATTCACCACCGGGGCGATCCTGGGTGGGGTGCTCACCGACCTGCTGAGCTGGCGATGGGCGTTCTACATCAACGTCGTCGTCGCCGCGGCCGTGCTCGCCCTGGCTCCGGCGGTCCTGACCGAGAGCCGCCCTGAGCGCCGTCCACGTCTCGACGTACCAGGCGCCGTGACCGTGACCATCGGACTCCTCGCGCTCGTCCACGGCCTCACAGCCGCTGGCGAGCGGTCGTGGCTGGACCCGACCGTCCTGCTCAGCCTCTCGGCCGGCGGCGTGCTCCTCGTCGCGTTCTGGGCGGTGGAGAAGCGCGTGCGGGAGCCGCTCGTCCCCTTCGCCGTCCTCACCCGTCGCACCGTCGGGTGGGGCAACTTCACAGGGCTCATGGCCTTCGTCACCGAGACGTCCCTGGTCTTCCTCCTGACGCTCTACCTGCAGGAGGTGCTCGGCTACTCCCCACTCGCCGCAGGGCTGAGCTTCGCCGTGCTGGGGGCCGGCACCGTTGCGGGGGGCCTCGTCGCACCGAAGGTGATCGCGGTCGCCGGCAGCAAGCGGGCCATCGTGGGAGGGCTCGTCGTCCAGGCGGTCGCGACCGGGTCGCTGGTCCTCCTGGGCACGTCCTCGGCGTTCATCGTGCTGGTCCTGGTCGCAACCTTCATCGGGGGCGTGGCCAACCTGGTCGCCATCGTCGGCTTCATGGTCACTGTGACCACCGGCGTCCCCGACCACGAACAGGGGCTGGCGACGGGGCTGGCCACGATGAGCCAGCAGGTCGGCATCACCCTGGGCATACCGATCATGTCGGTGATCGCGACGGCCACGCTCGACGATGTGGGAGCCACGACCTCGACGAGCATCCTGACCGGCCTCACCCTCGCGATCGGGGTCAACGCGGTCCTCTGCCTCGTCACGGCGCTGCTCGCGCACGTGTTCCTGCCCCCTGGTCGGGCAGGGAGCGGCCCCTCGGAGGCAGACCGGGCGGATGGGTCTGGCTCGCTCGCAGGGCGCGACGGCCCGAGCGTCGTCGTCGCCCACCAGGCGAAGATCGCGGCAGACGGTCCGGTCGTCGGGACCCGGCCCGGCGATCTCAACCGTCCTTCCACCGCTGTTCACTCGCACCAGTCCTTCGACCTGCGAGCCCGAGCAGCGCGTTCAGGTCACCCACAGGACCGAGGTGGCGGAGCTTGTCGGGGTTGAGGACGTTGTGGAGCCCGACGATCCGGTCGGCGTGAACCTCGACCGTCATCACGCCGAGCAGTGCGCCGTCGGCGGCCCGGGTGCGCAGGGCGGGCTGTCCGTTGGCCCGCACCACGTCGAGCAGCACGCCGAGCCGTTCGCCCCGGCGCGTCAGCCCGATCAGGAACCGGGCCACCGCAGCCGCTCCCGTCATCGGTGTCTGGATCGCCGGCGCCCGGCCGCCGCCGTCGCCGACGAACACCACGTCCTCGGCGAGGAGCCGCTCCAGACCGCTCAGGTCGCCGTCGCGCATCGCGGCGAGGAACTCCGCCGTCAGCCGGTCGCGGTCCTCGCGGGACGCCTCGAACCGCGGCTTGCCCACGGTGATCCGCTTCTTGGCCCGGGCGAAGATCTGCCGGCAGTTCGCCTCGCTCTTGTCGACGACCGCCGCGATCTCGGCGTACTCGTAGCCGATGACCTCGCGGAGCACGAACACGGCCCGCTCCACGGGCGAGAGCGCCTCGAGCACCACGAGGAACGCCGTCGACACCGTCTCGTCGAGCTCGACCCGGTGCGCAGGATCCGCGTCCGCGGAGTCGACGATCGGCTCCGGCAGCCACGGGCCGACGTACCGCTCCCGACGGATGCGGGCCGAGCGCAACGTGTCGATGGCGAGCCGGGTGGTGACCGTGGTGGCGTAGGCCTCGAGGTTGGCCACTCCGACCTCAGAGCTGCGGTGGAGGCGGAGGAAGGCTTCCTGCACGACGTCCTCGGCCTCGACGACGCTGCCGAGCATGCGGTAGGCGATCGAGAACATCAGCGGCCGCAGCTCGTCGTGCGACTGGGCGAGATCGGTCATCATCTTCGGCGCCCAGACTAGTGCGCAGGCGAGTGCCCCGTCTCTCGTCGGGCCTGGTTCGCGCGTGAAGGAGCGCAGCGGGTCGGCGATGTGTCCGACGTCACGCACCGATGTCGCGAGCCCCTCCTGCATCTGTCACAGGCGGCCGGCCCTCCCCGTCGTACGGGCCACAACCGAAGGGAGAAGGACCATGCGCGTTTTCATCGCCGGCGCGACCGGAGCACTGGGCAGCCGTCTCGTGCCCCTGCTGACCGAGGCCGGCCACGAGGTGTTCGGATCGAGCCGCAGCGAGACCGGCCGCTCCGCCGTCGAGGAGCTGGGCGGCACCGGCATCGTGATGGACCCGCTCGACGCGGAGAGCGTGCGGGCCGCCGTCAACGAGGCCGAGCCGGACGTCATCGTCCACCAGCTCACCGCGTTGAGCACGTTGTCGGGAAACATGAAGAAGTGGGACCAGGACTTCGCGATGACCAACCGGCTGCGGAGCGAGGCCACCGACCACCTGCTCGTGGCCGCACGGGAGTCCGGCGTACGAAGGTTCGTCGCGCAGAGCTACGGCGGGCACTGGACCAACCAGCGCGCCGGCGGGCCCGTCAAGACCGAGGACGACCCGCTCGTCGACGACCCCGGCAAGGAGGCGAGGCAGTCACTGCGCGCCATCAAGCACGTCGAGGACGCTGTCACCTCCGCGCCCGGTATCGAGGGTGTGGTGCTGCGCTACGGCAACTTCTACGGGCCCGGCAACACGATGTCCCGCACCGGTGAGATGGGCGAGCTGGTGCGCCGCGCGAAGTTCCCCGTGGTCGGTGGCGGGGCCGGGGTGTGGTCGTGGATCCACATCGACGACGCCGCTGCCGCGACGGTTGCCGCGATCGAACGGGGTGCACCCGGCATCTACAACGTCGTCGACGACGACCCCGCGCCGATCGCTGACTGGCTGCCCTACCTGGCCGAGCAGCTCGGCGGCAAGAAGCCGAGGCGGCTGCCCGCGTGGCTGGCCAAGCCGCTGATCGGCCAGTTCGGCCTGGCGCTGATGACGTCGGTGCGGGGGTCGTCGAACGCGAAGGCCAGGCGCGAGCTCGGCTGGACGCCGCAGTACTCCAGCTGGCGACAGGGCTTCCGCACCGGGATGGGCTGACGCCGGGGGCGTTCGGGAAGAAGCGCGGCAAGAGCGCACGGAGCACGGACGCCGGTCCCGACGACCCGTTCAAGGCGACACGGCTGCCCGCGCCGCTCACCCGGGCGTGACCCGGAGCAGCCTGTCCTCGCCGTCGCCGTTGTCGGTGGTCACGTAGAGGGCGCCATCGGTGCCGAGCTGCGGCGACCGGATCCGGCCGTGGTCCTCGAGCTCGGGCAGGCGGAACTGCTCGGCCAGCTCCCCGTCGTCCCCGATCCTGAGCGCGAGCACGCCGGTGTCCTTCTGCACGCCGAGCAGGAGGAGGCCGTCGTACGGCCCCCACTGCTCGCCGTCGAGGAAGGTGATCCCGCAGACCGCGATGGTGGGGTCGCCCGACGACCACACCGCCTCGACCGCGCCGGAGAGGTCGGTGTCGGTCATCGGGACGCTCTCGTCGTACTCGCCGGCGCCGTCGGGGTCCCACCCGTAGTTGGCACCGTCTATCGCCAGGTTGACCTCGTCGTCGACCGTGCTGCCCTGCTCGCCGGTGTAGATGTCTCCCGTGCCGGGCTGGACGGCGACGCCCTGCACGTTGCGGTGCCCGTAGCCCACGATCATCCGCGTCACCGGATCGTCGTCATCGAGGAAGGGATTGCCGTCGGCCGGCTCGCCGGTCGTCGGGTCGACCCGAAGCAGCTTGCCGGCCAGCGTGCCCAGGTCCTGCGGGTTGGTGCCCTTGGCGTTGTCGCCGGTGCCGATCAGCAGCCGGCCGTCGGTGTCGAACCGGAGCCGGCAGCCGCCGTGGCGGCCGATGTCGCGGTTGACCGGGATCTCCCCCACGAGCGGGTCGGCGAACCGGACGGCGCTGGTCCATCCGTCGTCGACCGTCCAGCCGATCACCTCGATCGACGGCAGCCCGTCGGCGCCACCGTCCTCGACGCCCTGGCAGGTGTAGAACCGTCGGCTCTCCCCGAAGGCAGGGTCGAGCACCAGCCCCATCAATCCGGTCTCGCCCTGCGCGAACAGGTCACCGAAGTCCGCCTGCACGTCCTGCGACGACCCGTCGGGCAGCACCGCCGTGAAACCACCCCCACGCTCGTCGAGCAGCAGCGTGCCGTCGGGCGCCTGGGCCACGTCCCAGGGATGGTCGAGCCCGTCGAGGACCGTCTCCACCTCGAGCGCCGGCGCATCCGACGGCGGACGGCTCGCCGAGGGACCGGCGTCCGACCCGTCCGCGTCCCCGTCCCCGCTGCACCCGGCCAGCAGGGTCGCGGCCGTGATGGCAGCCAGGGCCGCGGACAGCCGGGCGACCCGTCGACGTCTCACTCGTCCATCGTCCGGGTGCAGCACAAGCGAGGTCCGGTCAGCTCTCCGTGAGCTCGTGGCGGACGGCCCACCGCACCGCCTCGGCGCGACGCGTGACCCCGACCTTCCGGTACGCCGATCGAATGTAGGTCTTCACGGTGTTGACGCTCAGGAAGAGCTGTCGGGCGATGTCCTGGTTGCGCATACCGCTCCCGATGAGCTCGAGGATCGAGAGCTCGCGATCAGTCAGGCCGAAGTGGGTGGCCCGGCTCATGCGGTCGCACCGGTGCGCGTGGTCGCGTGGCTCGCCGCATCAGTCTCCTCGTCGACCACCTGGTCGAAGACCCACGCCAGCACTCCGCTCGCCGTGGGCTCGTAGGCGGCGGAGCGACCCCAGATCCGTCGGAACGCGTCGACGACCTCGTCGTCGAAACCGGTCGGCGACAGGGCGTCACGCTTCACGACCGCTGCGACGAGGAAGAAGGTGAGGTCGAAGAGCTCGCCCAGTGCCGATTCGTCGCCCTGACCGCACCTCAGGACGAGCTGGGTGATCAGGCCCGAGCAACGCTCGGAGGCGGGCGGTTCAGGGGATCTCAAGGCGGTGATGGACATGGGGGGAATTGCCCGTTCCTGGTGCATGGGAGTGAGTCCGAGACTGCGTCCAGTCTGGCCGCCACCCACCACCACCAACACCGGCGAACTTATGCATTCGCGCGGGGTGCGCGGGCCCGCACGCGGCTGTGTGGGCGTACGGTGACGACAGGCCCCGGCCGGGGCCACAACGGACCGAGGTCCTCGATGTCCCCCTACGTCGACCGACCCGAGGACCCGTCACTGGGCGGCCCTGGTCTCTCGATCAAGGACGCCAGCGCCCACCTCCGCGTGCCGGCGCCCACCATGCGGTCGTGGGAGCGCCGCTACGGGCTGCCGACCACGGCGCGCAGCGGTGGCGGGCATCGCCGCTATCGCTCCGTCGACCTCATCCAGCTGAGCCTGATGCGCGACGAGATCGCAATCGGCCGGCGGGCCGCCGATGCGGCGCGCTGGGTGCGCGGGCTCCTCGACGAGGCGAACCCCGGGGCCGCGCGGGTCCACTCGCTCCTGGGCGCGGCGAGCGAGGGGGACTCGGGAGCCATTCGCTCGTGCCTGGAGCGGGCGCACAGGGAGATCGGACTGGCGGCGACCCTCGACGACGTGGTGCTGCCGACGATGCGCCAGATCGGGGTGTGGTGGGAGACCGGTGACTGCTCGGTGGACCAGGAGCGCTTCACGACCGAGGCGGTGCGTGCCTGGCTGGCCAAGCTGATCACGCTGGCTCCGCCCACCGACACCGGCGTCCGGACCGTCCTGCTCGGGACCGGACCCGACGACTTCCACACCCTGGGGCTCGAGGCCCTCGCCGCTCAGCTGGCGCACGAGCGGGTGCCCACCCGCTCGCTGGGTTCGCACACCCCCGCGCGGCTGCTGCTGTCCGCCGCGGCTGAGGATCCTGGTGCTCTTGTGGTGGTGGTGTCGCACCTGCCGACGAAGCGGCGCTCGGCGGTCGCCTCGCTCGAGGCCGTCGCCACGTCCGGCGTCCCGACGTTCTTCGCCGGCAACGCCTTCCTCTTCCCGGCCACCCGCAAGCGGGTCCCCGGCACCTATCTCGGTGAGAGCATCGCGGACGCCGCGCTCCTGCTCGCGCGGTCCAGCCGCGGCGGCGAGTCGAAGGGGCAGGCCTGACGCGACGCAGTTGCACAGATGGGCCGGTGTGCCTATTCCGCCTGAGCCGCGCGGTGTGGAGAATCTGCCGGAACCAGCAGCGGGGAGAGCAGTCGATGACGACGTCAGGCCGTGGTGCGAGCCGTTCGGGCGAGGGGTGGCGCTCCCCGGCGGGCATCTCGGCGATCGCGGCTGGTGTGGGAACCCTGGTGGCGGTGACGGCGCTGTTCCTGTCGTTCCGCGACGACGACCCGACCCGGGCGGCCGATGGGCCGACCAGCAGCACCAGCGCCTCGGCGAGCGGATCGCCGAGCGGATCAGCCAGTACCTCAGCCCCTGGCGAGACGGTCGCTGTCGAGCTGCCGGTCGTCGACGGCGTCGAGCAGATCGTGCCCGCAGTCCGTGAGGTCGCGCGGGCCGCCCTTCCGAGCGAGGAGCCTGCCGGGTCGGTCGAACGTCGCGGTATCGAGGCCGTCAACGCCGACTTCCCGGTGGCCTGGTCCGACGGCGGGACCGCTCCGTGGCTGGCGGATGAGAACGACGACCGCCTCGGGACAGCGATCCCGGCCAGCACCGACACGACCAGGTTCTTCGCGGGCGAAGTCGCGGGGTTCTTCCTGGGCGTGTCGAGCCTGCCAGAGATGGATCCGGAGGCATATCTCGAGCAACGCGAGAACGGCTGGGAGACCACGTGTGTCCGCGTGGGTGAGAACACCATCCGGGGTCGGACCGGACTCGGCCACTACGAGGTCTACCGGGACTGTGGCGCGTCGTCGTCGGTCATCGTGGAGGTCGCGACGAAGGGCGACTACTCGCTCTACCTCCATGCCCGGCTGACGGATGTCGCGCACGTCGACTACCTGCAGGCTCTGCTCGAGTCGATCGACGTGACGCCTCCGGTGCCGACCGGACCCGGGACGAGCTCCGGCAGCGACATCCTTCCCTGAGTCGGGCCGCTCTCGTCGGGCGCTCCGACCTGGTGGGGCGCGGACGGGCCACCCTTCTGGGCCATTGACCTGACCATGTCGGTCGTTGGACCGTTGCGCGCCAAGGGCGGCCGGGCGCCATGGGGCAAACGGGGGGGCGTCATGATCATTGGTCATCGGCTCGCGGTCGTCATCGCATCGGTCGTGGTTGTCGTCACTGCCGGGTGCGGCGAGGACAGCGACTCCGCTGAAGACCTGAGCGCGGACAGCGGCTTGGGATCCCACAAGGTCACGCAGGTGGGCACTCGGGGGACGGTGACGCCTGACGACACCATCAACGGCCCGGGGAGCGGGCAGCCCGACGAGGCCATCTCCGACGACGACGTCGTGGGTGGGGTCGAGGCCAAGATCGGCCAGTACCCCTGGACGGTCGCGCTGGTCATCGACGGTGACTCCGACAACTACTGCGGAGGCGTGCTGCTGTCGCCGACGCTGGTGCTGACCGCCGCGCACTGCACGCGCTACCAGAAGGAGGACGCCGACGGTGAGCCGGTCGGCAAGCCGGTCATCATCGGCCCGGACCTGATCAACGTCGTCGCCGGACGTCTGCGTCTCTCCGACACTGGCGGCCAGGTCGTCGGGGTCTCCAGGGTCGAGCAGTTCGCGGACTACGACCCCCGCACCCTTCACACCGACTACGCCTACCTCTACCTCGACAGCCCGGTCAACCAGAAGGCCATCTCCATCCCGTCCAGCGGTGCGACCGACCTGTGGGAGCCCGGTGGCGACGTGGTGGTCGCCGGCTGGGGCTGCCAGATCTCCATGACCAAGGCGCCGGAGCCATGCGAGAACGCCGGCAACAGTCCCCTGGAGTCCACCCAGCTCCAGGTCGTCGATGGAGCGCGATGCGGGGCCGGCTTCGATGCGCTGACGGGGCTGTGCATGGTGAGCCAGCCGGACACCACACCGTGCAACGGAGACAGCGGAGGTCCCTTCGTCGCGCAAGGTGACGACGGCAACTGGTACGTCGTGGCGGTGGTCAGCTACGGCACCAAGGGCTGCCCGGCCGGTCAGCCGGTGGTCGGATCCTTCGTCAAGTATCTGGTGGACGCATCCGGGAACCTGCTCCCTCTGGACGTGATCAGCTGTCCGAAGGGCAACAAGGTCTGCGGCTACCCGAGCTGAGGGCACGGCAGGGAGGCGAGATGCTGGGCGACAAGCAGGACAGGCGATGGGGTTCCACGTTGTTGGTGGCCCTCACTGTCGTTGCGTTCGCGGGCGCCCTTCCTCTGCTCGAAGGCCACCTCAGCCGTCCGGCCACACCGATCCGCCGGGAGCTCGAGCTGCGCCCGTCACGCCCCTCGGGGGCCTCTGTGGCCGTGGTCGTGACACCTGCCGGATGGCATTTCGTCGATCAGACCCGGGAGTCGGTCACGCTTCGTTCGGGCAGCTCGACCCTGGATCTGCGGATGGTGCCAGCGGTGTCCGACGCGGAGTGCGGGCAGGTGGGCGACTCTGCTGTCGCCGAGCTGTCGGCCACGCACCAGGTGACGGTGTCCGGCGCCGACCAGCCCGTGGCGACCGCGGACGGGAGCACAGCTGTGCTGGCGGCGTTCTCCTCGGGGCTGGAGGACGGCGTCGTCTTCGCGGTCTGCGCACCCGGGGCCGCACTCGTCGGCGTGGCCACCGCGCCGATCGGCGCCCGGCTGAACGACCTGGTGGACGTCGACGAGCTGTTGCGCTCGGTCCGGTTCCGCTGATGAGAGTGCGACTCGTAGAGGACGAGCCGGGCTGGGGGCGGGGCGACTCGGTGGTCAGGCCGGACCTCCCGATGTTCTGGCTCGCGCTGGCGCTCGCGCTCGGGGGGCTCGGCTACACGCAGGCCCTGCTCGGCGGCATCGGATCGCAGAAGCCCGGCACGGTGAGCCTCGTCCTGATCATCTGGGTGCTGTACGCGGTGCCGCTCGTCGCAGTGGTTACGGGGCTCGACCTGCACGAGCCGGAGCCTCCGGCCATGCTCGCTGCGGCGTTCGCCTGGGGTGCGCTGGTCGCCGTGCCAGTGGCTGTCGTGGCCAACACGTCCGTGGACTCGATCCTCGCCACCCAGTTGGACCCCGAGGTCGCCGCAGACTGGTTCCCTGCCTTGAGCGGACCAGTGATCGAGGAGTGGATGAAGGCGCTGGGCCTCCTGGTCCTGCTCGCCCTGTCCCGTCGGCAGTTCACCACCGTCCTCGACGGGTTCGTCTACGGCGCCTTCATCGGGCTCGGGTTCCAGCTGGCCGAGAACGTGGTCTCGACCATCGTCGCCCTGCGGTCTCCGCACTCCGGCACCCATGCGACGGTCGCGGTGCACGTCCTCGAGGTCAGGGGTCTGGGGCTGGGGCTGTGGTCCCATGCGGTGTGGACCGCGCTCGTGGGGGCAGGGGTCGCCTACGTCGTGGTCCGGCGCAGGTCCGGGGCGGGCGGCGGTTGGCGGCCCTGGGTCGTGCTCGGGAGCTGCTACCTGGCCGCCACGGGCCTGCACTTCGTCTGGAATGCGCCGTGGTGGCAGCCGGACACCACCACGTTCGACGCGGCCGACATGCTCACCTACATGGCCAAGGGGCTTCCGGGTCTTCTCCTGGTGGCTGCACTGGCGGTCGCGGCGCGGGTGCGCGAGGTTGCGTGGTTCGCGCAGAGTCTCGGGGCGCGGACGGAGGTGACCGAAGCCGAGATCGAGGCGTTGCAGACCTGGCGCGCGAGACGCAGGGCGCGAAGAGCCGCTCACGCCGCCGGTGGACGCCAGGCTCGGCGAGCCGTGCGCCGACTGCAAGCCGCGCAGGTGCGGCTCGCGGTCGCACTCGCCACGGGCGCCTCGGATGAGCGGGTCGCCGAGGCAGCAGGCCGGATCCGGTGCGCTCGGGACGTGGCCGAGGCCGCAGGGTGGAGCCGCCTGTCGGAATCGAACCGACGACCTTCTCATTACGAGTGAGACGCTCTACCGACTGAGCTAAGGCGGCGCGCTGCCGCGTGGGCAACCCGCGGAAGTCTACGGATCGGCCGACTCAGTCGCCAAAACGCAAAAGGGCGCTCCCTGCCTGTCGGCAGGGAGCGCCTCTGGCCGCCGAGTGCACGCGGCGGCGCGGTCAGCGAGGTGGTCGGCCAGGCGGTCAGGCGGCGACGGGCTGGCGGGTGCTGACGGTGCGGCCGGTGAGCATGGTCTGCTCGGCGCCGCACCAGCACTCGAAGGCCACGATGATGCCGTGCTCGGTGTTGACGAGCGAGGTGACCTGGCTCGGGAAGATCAGCTGACGCTTGTCGCAAGCGGTGCAGTGGTGGTCGAACATGGGGAGCCCCCTTCAGGTCTCTCGCAAGGGTGAGTACTGGCGAACATCTCCAGTGTGACCGACCAGTAGGAATAGGGGTAGCCTGACTTTCCAGTGGCATCCAAAGGAGAGTCCTATGCTTTCCCTGCACCAGCTGACCGTCTTCCTCGCGGTCTACGAGCACGGTTCACTGACCCGGGCGGCCGAGGAGCTGGGCTACGCGCAGCCGTCGATCTCCGAGCAGGTCCGGGCGCTGGAGAAGTCGCTCGGCGTGCAGCTGTTCCGGCGGGTCGGGCGCGGCGTCGTACCGACCACGGTGGCCGACACGCTGCGCCCCCACGCCGAGCGGACGTTGGCCGCGGCCGACGAGACCCGACGGGCCGTGCAGGCGGTGAAGTCGTTCGAGACCGGGACGATCCGGTTCGGGATGTTCGGCACTGCCCGCCTGTACGCCGGCGCGGGGCTGGTCGCCGACGTGCTGGAGCGCTACCCCGGCGTGCGCGTCGAGCTGATCGGCCAGAACTCCAACGAGGTCGCCGAGGAGCTGCGGCGCGGCCGGCTCGAGGCGGCGATGATCGCCATGCACTCGGTGGAGAGCGAGGGCATGCAGGTGACGCCGGTCGCCCGCGACGAGCTCGTCTACATCAGCATCGACCCGGCCAAGCTGGAGCAGCCGATCACCCCGAAGCGGCTCTCCGAGGCCAGCCTGGTGATGCCCGAGACCACGTGGCGGGCCACCGACTCGACCCGGATCATCCTGCGCCAGCTGCTCCACGAGACCGGACGCAACCCGCTGACCCGCATCGAGGTCGAGGACGTCGAGATCGCGGTCGAGCTGGTCGGGCTCGGACTGGCCGACTCGGTCATCCCGCGCGGCGCCGCCGAGCAGCTGCTGCCGCGCCTGGCGCCCAGGGCCGGCTGGGTCAGCTTCCGGCCCAGGCTCTATGACAACTTCGCCATCGTCCACCGCCGAGGCGCGACCCTGTCCCCCGCCGCCCGGCTGATGATCGAGCTCGCGACCAAGCGGATCCAGGCGATCGCGCAGCAGCTGTGAGCGGATAGTCCCTGACGTTCTGGACCGCGACACGCCGCAGCGGACGCCAGATCGTCTGGGACTATCGCGCCACGGCGGCGATCCGGACCGACGTCAGTGAGGGCAGCCCGCTCGGGCCGACCAGGCTGGTCGGCTGAGCGTCAGCACTCGAGACCGTCCGCCGGCACGGTGCCGTCGACGAGGTAGCCCTCGATCGCCTCGTCGACGCAGTCGTTGCCGGAGTTGTAGCCCGTGTGCCCGTCGCCGTCGCGGCTGACCAGCACGCCGGACTCCAGCTGGTCGGCGAGGTGCACGGCCCATTGGTACGGCGTCGCCGGGTCGCGGGTGGTGCCGACGACCACGATCGGCGCGGCGCCCGCCGCGTCGACCTCGGGGGCCGGCTCGGTGGCCCTGGCCTGGATGCCGTGGCACGACATCAGCCCCCAGGCGAAGACGTCGCCGAAGGTGGGCGAGGCCGCCTCGAACGCCGCGAGCTGGTCGGGCACCTGGTCGGCGGTGACCGAGTAGGGGTCGTCGAGGCAGTTGATGGCGAGGATCGCCTCGGCGCTGTTGTCGCCGTAGGTGCCGTCGTCGTTGCGGGACTCGTAGATGTCCGAGAGCCGCAGGAGGAGGGTCCCGTCGTCGTCGTCGATCGCGGTCTCGAGCGCCTGGTCGAGGATCGACCAGTAGTCGCGGTTGTAGAGCGGCGCGACGAGACCGTAGAAGGCGTTGCCCACCTCGAGGGGGCGGTCCAGGTCGGTCGGAAGCGCCTGGTCATCGACGCTCGCGATGAGCTGCTGGATCGTGCCCAGCCCCTCGTCGACCGTGTCGCCGAGGAAGCAGTCGCCGTCGTCGACACAGCCCTGGACGTAGGAGCGCAGCGCGACCTCGAAGCCGCCGGCCTGCTCGAGGCTGAGCTGGCGCGAGTCGATCGAGAGGTCGACGGCGCCGTCGAGCACCATCTGGCCGACCTTCTCGGGGAACAGGTCGGCGTACGTCGCGCCGAGCTTGGTGCCGTAGGAGGCGCCGAAGTAGAGCAGCTGCGCCTCACCCAGGGCGGCCCGCAGCACGTCGATGTCGCGCGCGGTCTCGACCGTGGTGACGTGGTCGATGAGGCTGTCGGAGTTGTCCGTGCAGCCCTGGAAGAACGACTCGTAGGTCTGCTGGAGCTCCTGGGCCTCCTCGGGGGAGTCCGGGCTGGGGTCGTTGGCGACGAAGGTGTCGACCTCACCGTCGGAGAGGCAGTCGACGGGGTCGGACTCGCCGGTGCCGCGCGGGTCGAAGCCGACGATGTCGAAGTCGTCGCGGAGCACGTCGCGGAACGCGAACGAGGAGTTCTCGGCGTAGGACGTGCCGGGCGCGCCGGGGCCGCCGGGGTTGACGACCAGCGAGCCGACACGGTGCGCGGGGTCGTCGGCGGGGTCCTTCAGCAGGGCCAGCCCGATGGTCTCGCCGCCGGGGTCCTGGTAGTCGATCGGCACCTCGAGCGTGGCGCACTCGAAGTCACCGCGACACGGCTCCCACGACAGCTGCTGGGAGTAGAACGACGCGAGGTCGGCCCGCGGCGGGTCGCTGGAGCCCGGATCGGGCGTCGGGACGGGCGCCGGTGAGCGCGGCGAGACGGAGGTCGAGCCGTCGCTCGGCTCACCGGCGGCCTGCAGGCCCTGCGCCACCGCGAAGACCACGACCGCCACCAGCGCGAACACCACGAGCCCAGCGATCAGCCGCGACGCCCTCATCCGCGCGCCCGGTCGGGGGCCTTGAGGGCGACCATCATCGACTCCAGGGCGAGGGCCACCGGGACATTGAACTCCAGCATCTGCTCGCGTGCGGCGAAGATGGCCGCAATGCGTTGAAGGTTCAGCTCGGGGGTGGAGGTGCGCGCCACCTGCTCGACGTCTCCGCGGATCTCCTCGTTGACCAGCGTGCCGGGCGCGCCGGTGGCGATCGCGATCGCGTCGCGGTAGACCGACATGAGGTCCATCAGCCCCCGGTCGACCATGTCGAGGTGGCGCCTCTTGGCGCGGGTGCGCTGCCCCTTCTCGAGGGCGGAGAGGGCCGGTGAGTACTCCCGCGGCCGGCGGCCCCGCTCCACCACGCCGTAGGCCGTGTCGAGGTCGGCCTTCTCGCGCGCGTCGCGGTCGGTGGTGACCTCGTCGGCCTCCTCCTTGGTCACCTCGGCGAGGTTGGCGGCGGCGGTCATGCAGGCCCCCAGGGTGGTGAGCTTGGCGGGGTAGGAGACGACCTCGCGACGGCGGTTGCGGGTGCCCTCGTCACGGGCCAGCGCACGGGCCCGGCCGATGTGACCCTGGCTGGCTCGGGCGGCGTAGGACGCCAGCGACTCGGGCACGTCGTGCTTTCGCACGAGGAACGCCGCGACGTCCTCGGTGGTCGGGGTGGTCAACGTGACCAGCCGGCAGCGCGAGCGGATCGTCGGGAGGACGTCTTCGACCGTCGGTGCGCAGAGCATCCAGACGGTGCGCGGCGTCGGCTCCTCGATCGCCTTGAGCAGCGCGTTGCAGGCCTGCTCGGTCAGGCGGTCGGCGTCCTCCACGATGAAGACCTGCGAACGGCGGCCGGCCGGCGCCAGCGCGGACCGGCGGACCAGGTCGCGGACCTCCTCGACGCCGATCGAGAGCTTCTCGGTGCGGACCATGGTGACGTCGGCGTGCGAGCCGGCCACGGCCGTGTGGCACTCGTGGCACTGTCCGCAGCCGGCCTCCGGTCCTTGGCCGCGCTCGCACACCAGGGCAGCGGCGAAGGCGACCGCGGCGTTGGAGCGTCCCGACCCGGGCGGCCCGGTGAACAGCCACGCGTGGCTCATCCCCTTGCCGCCCGCCGCCGCGCGCAGGTCGTCGACCACGCGGCGCTGGCCGACGAGGTCGTCCCAGACGGCTGTCGCGGGGTCCCCGTCGAGGCGCGCGCCGCCGACGCGCAGCGCCCGCTCCGGGGGGCTTGGTGGGCTGGAGGTCACCGTCGCCTCGCCTGCCCCAGCATCGGCCCGAGCCGCTCGCCGATGGCCGCGGCGAGCTCGCCGACCGGCAGCCGCGCGTCGAGCACGAGGTAGTGGTCGGTGTCGGCGGCGGCCAGGTCGAGGAAGGCCTGCCGGGCGCGGTCGTGGAACTCGAGCCCCTCGGCCTCGATCCGGTCGCGACCCTCGAACCGGCCCAGTCCCTCGCGAGGGTCGACGTCGAGGACGATGGTCAGGTGCGGCCGCAGCCCGTGGGTGGCCCAGCGCGCCACCTCCTCGACCTCCGCGATCCGGAGCTCGCGGCCCGATCCCTGGTAGGCGAGCAGGGTGTCGACGTAGCGGTCGGTGATCACCACCTCGCCGCGGTCGAGGGCAGGCTGCACGACGGTGTCGACGTGCTCGGCCTTGTCGGCGGCGTAGAGCAGGGCCTCGGTGCGGTGCGACAGCTCGCCGGTCTCCGGGCTGAGCACGATCCGCCGCATCTCCTTGCCCACAGGGGTGTCGCCCGGCTCGAAGGTGAGCAGCACGCCGTAGCCGTCGTCCTGCAGCCGCTCGCTGAGCAGTCGTGCCTGGGTGGACTTGCCAGATCCCTCGCCGCCCTCGAAGCAGACGAAGACGCCGGTCTCGGCGTAGCGGGGCGGGATCTCCACGCGCCGAACCTACGGGGCAGCGGGGACACGACCAACCCGGGCCCGTCACGCGCTCGGCACCCGACCCGAACTCGGCCCGGCGCAGGCAACCAGCGCTGAGCGGGTACCCACCACGTCGTGACCGCCGACCTCGTCTACCTGGTGGCCGGCTCCAGCCTGCTCCTGGCCGTCGTGCTTCCCGACCTGCTGCACAGGTGGGCCGTCTCGGCGCCGATGGTGCTCGTGGGCGTGGGGATGCTCCTGGGCCTGACCTCCCTCCCCGATGACCTGCCCCTGGACCCGCAGGCCAACCGGGCGGCCATCGAGCACGTGACCGAGCTCGTCGTCATCGTGGCCCTCATGGGTGTGGGGCTGGCCCTCGACCGGCCGCTGCGGCTGCGCGACCCGTCGAGCTGGGGGCGGTGGGGAGTGACGTGGCGGCTGCTGGCGATCGGCATGCCGCTGACCATCGCGGCCGTGGCGCTCCTCGGCTGGGCGACGGGGCTGGCGCCTGCGGCTGCCCTGCTCCTGGGAGCGGCCCTGGCGCCCACGGACCCGGTGCTCGCCTCCGACGTCCAGGTGGCCGGCCCGCAGACCGGCGACCACGAGGTCGACGAGAGCGACGAGGTGCGCTTCTCACTGACCTCCGAGGCCGGGTTCAACGACGGGCTCGCCTTCCCGTTCGTGTACGCCGCGATCCTGGTCGCCACCGAGGGCTCGGTCTGGCACTGGGGGCTGGAGTGGCTCGGGTGGTACCTCCTCGGCAAGGTCGTGATCGGGGTGGCCGCCGGCATCCTCGTCGGCCGGCTGCTGGCCGCCGTGGCCTTCCGCTCGCGCAGCGACGCGCTGCGCGTCGCCGAGCGCGGGGAGTCGCTGCTCGCGCTGGCCGCCCTCGTCACGGCGTACGGCGTCGCCGAGGTGGCCCACGGCTACGGGTTCCTGGCGGTCTTCGTCTGCGCGATGACCTTCCGCTCGGCGGAGCGCTCGCACGACTACCACGCGGCCATGCACGAGGTCGTCGAACGCCTCGAGCGGATGCTCACCCTGTTCGTGCTCCTGGTGCTGGGCATCGCGCTCACTCGAGGCCTGCTCGGCGCGCTCGACTGGTCGGGGGTCGCGATCGGGCTCGGGCTGATCCTGGTGATCCGGCCACTGGCGGGCTGGGTGTCGCTCACCCTGCGGCGACCCGGCGACGCACCCTGCCTCGAGCGCGGTGACCGGTGGGCGGTCGCCTTCTTCGGCGTGCGCGGGGTCGGGTCGATCTACTACCTGGCCTACGCGGGGAAGGAGGACTCCGTCCTGGCCGCGGACGCGCTGTGGTCGACGGTCGCCTTCACGATCGTCGCGTCCGTGCTCGTGCACGGCATGCTCTCCGGCCCGGTGATGAACCGCCTGCGGGCGGAGTGAGCGAGCTCAGCCCTTCTTCGCGGCCTTTTTCGCGGCCTTCTTGGTCGTCTTCTTGGCCGCCCGCTTGGCCGGAGCCTTCTTGGCGGTCTTCTTCGCCGCCTTCTTGGCCGGGCCGCGCTCGCGGCGGTCGGCCAGCAGCTCGGCGGCACGCTCGAGGTTGATCGACTCGACGGTGTCGTCCTTGCGGAGGGTGGCGTTGTACTCGCCGTCGGTGACGTACTCGCCGAAGCGACCCGACTTCACCACGACCGGCTGGCCGGACACGGGGTCGTTGCCGAGCTCCTTCAGCGGCGGCGCCGCGGCGGCACGGCCACGCTGCTTGGGCTGGGCGTAGATCCTCAGCGCCTCGTCGAGGCCGATGGTGAGGAGCTGGTCCTCGGAGGTCAGTGACCGGGAGTCGGTGCCCTTCTTGAGATAGGGCCCGTAGCGGCCGTTCTGGGCGGTGATCTCCTCGCCGGACTCGGGGTCCTCGCCGACCACGCGCGGCAGCGAGAGCAGCTTGAGGGCGTCGTCGAGGGTGAGGGTGTCGAGCGACATCGACGCGAACAGCGAGCCGGTGCGCGGCTTGTCGTTCTTCTTCGCGTCCTCGGGCAGGACCTCGGTGACGTAGGGACCGTAGCGGCCGTTCTTCGCCACCACCGCCAGCCCGCTGTCGGGGTGGACGCCGAGCTGGATCTCCTCGCCGGCGGGGCTCTCGAACAGCTCCTTGGCCTTCTCGAGGGTGAGCTCGTCGGGCGGGAGGTCGTCGGGCACGTTGGCGCGCTTGCCCGTCGGGTTGCCCTCGTCGTCGGGACCCTCGAGGTAGGGGCCGTAGCGCCCCACGCGCAGGTTGATCCCGAGCTCGGGGTCACCGACCGGGAACGTCGCCAGCTCGCGGGCGTCGATCTCGCCGAGGTTGGTGATCAGGTCGTGCAGCCCCGGCACCCGCTCGGAGCCGAAGTAGAACTCGCCGAGCTCGGTGTTGCGGTCCTTGCGGCCGGCCGCGATCTCGTCGAGGACGTCCTCCATGCCGGCGGTGAACTCATAGGAGATCTGCCTCGGGAAGTGCTCCTCCAGCAGGCGGATCACCGAGAACGCCAGCCAGGCCGGCACCAGCGCGGTGCCCTTCTTGTAGACGTAGCCGCGGTTGAGGATCGTGCCGATGATCGAGGCGTAGGTCGAGGGGCGGCCGATCTCGCGCTCCTCGAGCTCCTTGATCAGCGTGGCCTCGGTGTAGCGGGCGGGCGGCTTGGTCTCGTGGCCTAGCGCGTTGAGCGCGGCGGCGGAGATCGGGTCGCCCTCGTGGAGGTCGGGCAGGGGCACCTGGTCGTCGTCGGACCGCTTGCCGCCCTCGGTGCCCTCGACGTAGGCCTTGAGGAAGCCGTGGAAGGTGATCACCCGGCCGGACGCCGAGAAGACCACGTCGCGACCGTCGGAGGCGGCACCACCGAGGCGGACCGAGACCGACTGGCCGACGGCGTCCTTCATCTGCGAGGCGACCGTGCGCATCCAGATCAGCTCATAGAGGCGGAACTGCTCGCCGGTCAGCCCGGTCTGGGCCGGCGTACGGAACGACTCACCGGAGGGGCGGATCGCCTCGTGCGCCTCCTGGGCGTTCTTGACCTTGCTGGCGTAGACGCGCGGCTCGTCGGGGACGTACTCCGCGCCGTAGAGCTCGCGCGCCTGCGACCTCGCGGCCTCGACCGCCGTGCTCGACAGCGTGGTCGAGTCGGTGCGCATGTAGGTGATGAAGCCGTTCTCGTAGAGCCGCTGGGCGACCGACATGGCCACCGAGGCCGACATGCCGAGCTTGCGGCTCGCCTCCTGCTGCATCGTGGTGGTGCGGAACGGCGCGTAGGGCTGGCGGCGGTAGGGCTTGGCCTCGACCGAGCGGACCGAGAACGTCGTGTCCTCGAGCGCCCGGACCAGGGCCTCGGCGCCGGTGCGGTCGAGGTGGACCCGACCGCCCTTCTTGTCCTTGATCTGACCGTCGTCGCCGAAGTCGGAGCCGCTCGCCACCCGGGTGTCGTCGATCGAGTGGAGCCGCCCCGGGAACATCCGCGGCTCCTTCTCGGCGCCGCCGTCGAAGGTGCCCTCGAGGTCCCAGTAGGACGCGACGCGGAACTTCATCCGCTCGCGTTCCTTGTCGACGACCAGACGGGTCGCGACGCTCTGGACCCGGCCGGCGGAGAGGCCGGACATGACCTTCTTCCACAGCACGGGGCTGACCTCGTAGCCGTAGAGGCGGTCGAGGATCCGCCGCGCCTCCTGGGCCTCCACGAGGTCGTCGTTGATCTGGCGCGGGTTGGCGACCGCGGCGAGGATGGCCGCCTTGGTGATCTCGTGGAAGACCATCCGGTGCACCGGGATGCCCTTGGGCTTGAGCTCGTCGAGCAGGTGCCAGGCGATCGCCTCGCCCTCGCGGTCCTCATCGGTCGCGAGGTAGAGCTCGTCGGCGTCCTTGAGGAGCGTCTTGAGCTTGGAGATGTGTGCCTTCTTGTCCCGCGGCACGACGTAGTAGGGCTCGAAGCCGTGGTCGACGTCGACCGCGAGGCGGCCCCACGGCTTGTCCTTGATCTTGGCCGGCGTCTCCGCGGCGCTCTGCGGGAGGTCGCGGATGTGGCCGATGGAGGACTCGACGACATAGCCCTGGCCGAGGTACCCGCCGATCGTGCGGGCCTTCGCCGGGCTCTCGACGATCACCAACTTGTGTGCCACTGCCTGCCTTTTCCCTAGCTCTGCGTGCCGCAACCCCACTGTCTGAGCGGGGTCACGGCTGGTCACGGTAGCGCGTGGTCATGACTTCTGATTCCCGCAGGGCCCACTCGGGACGGTCTCGATGAGTTCGGAGCACCACTGCGGTCTGCCTGTGCATGTCACGTCACCTCAGTGCGAGCATCCTCCTCGCCAGCACCGACCCTGACCGGCTGCGCTCCTTCTACAGCCAAGCATTTGACGTCGAACCCGACGAGAACGGCGCGCTCTCCCTCGGCGGTCTCGGTGTCATCTTCGACCGCCGCGACGACGTCGACGAGCGCACGGCGGAGCCCCGCGTGGTGCTCAACATCGACACCGAGGACGCCGCCAGCGTGGTGGAGCGGATCGAGGGGATGGGCGTCACCTTCCCGGTGCGGCTCGACGACCGCGGCCCGGGCATCTTCTCGACGTTCGAGGACCCGGACGGCAACCTCACCCAGGTCCTGCAGATGTCACAGGCTTACCGCGACGCCCACTCCATCTAGCCGGTCCTCAACGTTTCGGCTCCTCCCACCGTCAAGATGAGGTCGGCGACCCTCGCCGGCACGGTCCGTACGGGAGGCCGAGGATGGAACCACGCTCGGGGAGCGGCGAGACCGCGTCGTTCGCGGACTTCGCGACCGCGCAGGCCCGCCCCTTGCTGGGGCTCGCACATGCGCTCACCGCGAACCCGCACGACGCGTGGGACCTGACCCAGGAGACGCTCGCGCGCATCGGGGAACGCTGGGGGCGGATGCGGTTCGACGAGCCCGCGGCGTACGCGCGGACGGTGATGGTGCGCCTGAACATCGACCGGCTCCGGCGGCTGCGGCGCGAGCTGCCCCTGCTGCACCGCGCCGACCGGGCGGCGCCGGTCGAGGTCGAGGGTGAGCTCGACGCGTGGCTGGTCGAAGCGCTTCGGACCCTGACCCCGCGGCAGCGCACCTCGTTGGCGCTGCGCTTCGTCGAGGACCTGGATGTCCGTGCGATCGCCGAGCGGATGGGTTGCTCCGAGGGGACGGTCAAGAGCCAGCTCTCGCGCGGCACCGAGCGACTCCGCGACCACTCGCGCGAGCACGGCCCGATGCGGACCACGAGTCGAGAGGCATGACATGAACGACGGCCAGCAGCCCGAGGACCAGCAGCTCCTGGACGCGTACGCGCGGCTCGGCACTGCACTCGCTCCTCCGCCGGACGTCGCCGTCCGCGTCCAGCGGGAGGTCGGCGCCCGACGCCGCCGGCGTCGAACGGCGATCGCGGGTGCGGCCGCGCTCGTCGTGGCCGGCGCGGTGGGTGGAGCGGTCGTCCTCGGGAGTGGCGACGACCAGGACGGCGACACCGTCGCCGTCGACCGACCTGGAGCGGAGGGGTCGTTCGTGCTCACCCGTGCGGACGGGTCGACCGTCGAGTTCCACGACCTCACCCTGAGTTGTGACGAGACGCCGCTCGGCGGTCGAGCCGCTCCTGGCACGATGTTTCTCTTCAGCCCGTTCCATCTGGACGCGTCCGGTGAGAACCTGACCGAGCCCTACTTCTTCGTCGAGGTGGCGGTCGACGAGGTCGACGGGAAGACCTTCTCGTTGCCGTTCGAGGACAATTCGGACGGTGACCCGTCCATGATCGTGTTCGCCGCAGAGGCGGATCCTGGTGACGGGAAGAGAGCCAACGAGGTTTCCAGCGCCCAGCCGGGGTCGGCTGGAACAGTGGAGGTCGGCCGCGCGGCTTGCGGTCCGACGCCGGTGCTCGAGCTCGAGCTCGACACCACCCTGGGCAGCGAGCTCGAGCAGGGCACCGAGAAGCTGGTCGGCTCGTTCGGCTGACCTGTGGAGGAGCGGATGCGGAGGCGCTCGGCCTGTGCCAGCGTGGCCGGGTCAGCGACGCCGCACTCGGAGGCCAGCCATGTAGGACGCCTATGCCTACGACTTCCCCCACGAGGGCCAGGGTCGACCCGACCTCGACCGGCTCACCCACCCGGTGCTGGTGGACGGGCGGCTGGTGGAGGTGTGGAGCGAGCCGGTCACCGGCACGCGCTGGCAGGAGCACGCCGACCGGTGCGTCGCGGCAGGCCCAGTCGCGGCTCGCGGCGGTGGCCGAGCTGCTCGACGCGGTGGGACGGCGCTGGTTCGACGACGAGACGTGCCACGCGCTGCGCGGCGCCCTCCTGGCGGTCTGGGAGGCCCTGGTCGGCTACGGGTGCGCGACCGGGCCGTGGAGGCCCGGGACTTCCCGGCCGCGTGAGTTCTGCCGTGCACGGTGGAATCGGCCTCGTGACGAGCTGGTCACCCACACCGACCTCGAGTCCGCTCTCTGAGTCAGCCGCCGACGAGGAACCCCTCGTCGACCAGCTCCCGGACCACCGGGAGGTACGTCGAGCGGGTCTCGGCCGGGTCGCGGTCGAGCAGCTGGGCGACGGCATCGAGCAGCGGACCGATCGCGAGCTCGCCGTCGCAGGCGCCGGCCAGGGCGGCGGTGACGGTGTCGGCGGTACGGGCGCGGCGGAAGCCGCGCTGCTGGCGGAGCACGATGCTCGCCGGGTCCTCGGCGCCGGCCGGCCCGACGGTCTCCTGCACGACGTCCTCGCGGAGCACCAGCCGCGCGTCGGGGCCCGCGTCGGTGGCGGCGCCCTCCGCCCAGTCGGCGATCGCGGGCGCGATCGGCTGCTCGACGTCGAAGGGCCAGTCCCAGAGGTCGTGCCGGCCTGTGCCGCCGTTGCGCAGGCTGACCCAGCCGAAGCCGATCGCCTCCACCCGTTGCTCGTCGAGCCACGAGAGCCAGGTGTCGTAGCGGCGGCGGTACTCCACCGGGTCGCCGCCCGTGGCGGGATGGTGCCCGGAGTCCTTGAGCCAGAGCTCGACGTACGCCGCCGGGTCGACCAGCTCCCGCTGGACGACCAGGGCGTCGACGTCCGGGACCAGCCAGCCCGCGAGCCGCTCGTCCCAGGCCCGGCCGCGCTCGACGACCCAGTTCGCGAGCACCTGGCACCAGCCGCGCTCGGTCAAGTGGTCGGGCGCGGTGCGGACGATGTCCTCCACCACCTGGTCGCCGGGGAGCCCCGAGTCGCGGTAGACCAGTCGCTCGCCGGTCGCGGGCGAGATGACGAACGGCGGGTTCGTGGCGATCAGGTCGAAGCGCTCGCCGCGCACCGGCTCGAAGAACGAGCCGTCCCGCACCTCGACCCGGTCGCCGACCTCGTTGAGCGCGGCGTTGAACCTCGCCACGCCGAGGGCGCGCCGGTTGACGTCGGTGGCGACCACGCGGCCGCTATGCGCGGCGAGGTGCAGCGCCTGCACGCCGCAGCCGGTGCCGAGGTCGAGGCTCTGGTCGACGGGCGCCCGCACCGTGAGCTGGGCCAGCGACGTCGACGCGGGGCTGATGCCGAGCACGTGGTCGGCGCCGACCCGTTGCGCCCCGCCGTCCAGCCCTGGTGTCAGGTCGCTCACCACCCAGAGGGCGATGTCGTCGGCGGCGTACGGGCGGACGTCGAGCCGCGCGACCACCTCGCCGACCGACCGGTCCAGGACGCCCTCGACCGCAAGCCGGTCGACCAGGTCGGGCAGCGCCGCCTCGGCCGCAGCGACGGTGACCGTCGTCTGGAGGAGGAACAGCCTGGTCAGCGTGGCCAGCGGGCCGTGGTCACCCGCGGTGGCAGCCAGCGCGGGCGTGGTCTCGTTGCGGAGCAGCGCGGCGTCCGCGACCGGGCCGACCAGCTCGCGCACGGCGTCGACGGTGAAGTCGGCGGTGAGCAGTGCCTCGCGCAGCCGGGCCGGCACTTCGGGCGAGGTGTCGCGCATCCCACGAGGGTAGGGGCCCTCAAATGACGCTGACCCGCCCGTACAGAACGGGCGGGTCAGCGGATGGAGCTGGGGTCAGGCGGTGACGGCCGGGTCGGTCGTCGGGGCAGCGGCGGCCGGCGGGGCGGCGTCGTCGCCCATGACGGTCTCGCGCTGCTTGGAGATGTAGATGACCGCCGCGATGATGGCGACCGCGACCAGCGCGATCACGATGCGCCACACGTCGTGCTGGTCGTCGCCGGCGCTCATGGAGACGACCGCGCTCGCGATGAGCAGCGAGACCAGGTTCATCACCTTGAGCAGCGGGTTGATCGCCGGGCCGGCGGTGTCCTTGAACGGGTCACCGACGGTGTCACCGATGATCGTGGCCTCGTGAGCCGCGGACCCCTTGCCGCCGTGGTTGCCGTCCTCGACGAGCTTCTTGGCGTTGTCCCACGCGCCACCGGCGTTGGCCAGGAAGACGGCCATCAGGGTGCCGGTGCCGATCGCGCCGGCCAGGAACCCGGCCAGGGCGGTGAAGCCCAGGCCGAAGCCCACGGCGATCGGGGCGAGGACCGCGAGGACGCCCGGCGTGATCAGCTCACGCAGCGAGTCCTTCGTGACGATGTCGACGACCTTGCCGTACTCCGGACGGCCGGTGCCCTCCATGATCCCGGGGATCTCCCGGAACTGGCGGCGCACCTCGTAGACCACGGCGCCGGCTGCCCGGGCGACCGCGTTGATGGCCAGGCCGGAGAAGAGGAACACCACGGCGGAGCCGAGCAGGACGCCGACCAGGACGGACGGGTCGAAGACGAAGAAGCCGAGCAGCGCAGTGCTGTCCGCGTTGGCTTCCTCCAGCGACTCCAGCACCGAGGTGGCGTAGGAGCCGAACAGCGCGGTCGCGGCGAGCACCGCGGTCGCGATCGCGATGCCCTTGGTGATCGCCTTGGTGGTGTTGCCCACCGCGTCGAGGTCGGTCAGGATCTGCGCGCCCTCGGGGCTCACGTCACCCGACATCTCCGCGACGCCCTGGGCGTTGTCGGAGACCGGGCCGAAGGTGTCCATGGCCACGATCGAGCCCACCGTGGTGAGCAGGCCGCAGCCGGCCAGGGCCACCGCGAACAGCGAGATCGCCAGCGAGCCGGTGCCGAGCAGGAAGGCACCGAAGACGGCCGCACCGATCACGAGCGTCGTGTAGACCGCCGACTCGAAACCGACCGAGAGGCCGGACAGGATCACGGTGGCGGCACCGGTCAGCGAGGTCTTGCCCACGTCCTTGACCGGCTTGTACTCGGTGCCGGTGAAGTAGCCGGTGAGGGCGAGGATCGCGGCGGCCAGGACGATGCCGATGACCACGGCGACCGAGGCGATCAGCGCCGGGTTGCCGTCCGGGGTCGAGTCGGTCGAGATGAGACCCAGCGAGCCACCGAGAGGACCGAAGTCGTCGAACGAGGTGGGGAGGTAGACGAACGAGAGGACCACGCTGGACACGGCCGCGATGCCGGCCGAGATGTAGAAGGCGTTGTTGATGGTGGTCAGACCGTTGACGCCGGCCTTGGGCTTGGTGAGGTAGACGCCGCCCACCGCACACAGGGCACCGATCGCGGGGATCAGCAACGGGTAGACGAGCCCCTTGTCGCCGAAGGCCTGCGAGCCGAGGATCAGCGCCGCGACCAGGGTCACGGCGTAGGACTCGAAGAGGTCGGCGGCCATGCCGGCGCAGTCGCCGACGTTGTCACCGACGTTGTCGGCGATGGTGGCGGCGTTGCGCGGGTCGTCCTCGGGGATGTTCTGCTCGACCTTGCCGACCAGGTCGGCGCCGACGTCTGCGGCCTTGGTGAAGATGCCGCCGCCGACTCGCATGAACATCGCGAGCAGGGCCGCGCCGAAGCCGAAGCCCTCGAGGACCTTGGGGGCGTCGCCCTGGAAGATGATCACCACGATGCTGGCGCCGAGGAGGCCCAGGCCGACGGTGAGCATGCCGACCATGGCACCGGTGCGCAGGCCGATGGTCATCGCGACCTCGCGGCCCTTGGTGTTGGCCGCGGCCGCCACGCGCAGGTTGGCGCGCACAGCCAGCGACATGCCGAGGTAGCCGACCGCCGCCGAGAAGCCAGCGCCGACCAGGAAGAAGACGGACCGGAAGATCCGCACGAGCATGGCGTTGTCGATGTCACCGACCGGCAGGGCCAGCAGCGCGAAGAACGCGATGGCGGCGAAGACGGCCAGGGTGCGGAACTGGCGCTGGAGGTACGCGTCGGCGCCCTCCCGGATGGCCAGGGCGATGTTCTTCATGTTGTCGGTGCCCTCGTCAGCGGCGAGCACCTCGCTGCGGAACATCGCGGCCATCCCGAGCGCGGCAACCGCGATCAGGGCGACGACGATGACCAGCACGAGGTTGCCACCGGACAGGTCAACGACAGCGGGATGGATCCCGGTCATTCGTATTCCTCCATGCGGATCTGGATCGAGCTCGACGGGCCGCACCGGCCGTCACGGAAGAGTCGCGTGACACGGGCGCGGAACGAGCCGGAGTCTACGCATGGCGCGGCCGAACGCCGCATCGGGTGTGACCCGTCGCACGCGCGCGGCGTACGGACCGTCCGGACCCGACCGCGAGGCCCAGCGCGGCCCGACGGGGATTGGCGCCAGTCAGCGGGCCGCGAGTGCCCCGTCGGCCGAGTCGTGGATGACGAAGACCTTCGCGAGCCCGGTGATCCGGAAGATCTTGAGGAGCCGGTCCTGGGTGCAGATCAGCTGGAGCGAGCCGTCGTGGGCCCGAACCTTCTTGAGGCCGCCGACCAGGACGCCGAGGCCGGTGGAGTCGAGGAACTCGACGGACTCCATGTCGACGATGATGTCGTAGACGCCACCGGCCACCAGCTCGGTGATCTTGTCGCGGAGCTTGGGTGCTGTGTAGACGTCGATCTCACCACCGACGGCGATGATCGTCGCACCGTCGACCTCGTTGGTCGCAAGCGTCAGGTCCACGGTCCACTCCCCTGGGATTCGGGCGGCGAGCACACAGGACATCCTCGACCCGGCACTCGGCCTGCACAATGAAACCACGCCGACCCGAGACTCGTACAAAGGTCGCCACAGAAGGGACGGACTGCTCGCGGATCGGGTTCCGGCGGTGCGCGACCGACCTGGTGGCCGCCCGACCGGCCCGGCTCACCCCGAGGGGTGGGGCGCCTCGTGGGTGTCCTGTCACCGGTGCGTCGGCGGCCTTTGCCATGCTCGCCGGATGACCACCTCCGCCGCGTCCGGGCAGCCGGGTGCGCGCGAGATGGCGTCGGTCATCGACCGCCTGGCCGCGGTTCCGGGTCGGGAGGGTCGGCTCACGCACCTCGAGCGGCTGCCCGCCCGACCGGGCCGGACGGCGCCGTGGCCCGACTGGGTCGACCCAGAGGTGGTCGCGGCGTTCCGCGAGCGAGGTGTGACCGAGCCCTGGGCACATCAGGCCGTCGCGGCGGACGCGGCCTACGCCGGGCAGCACGTCGTGCTCGCCACCGGCACCGCCTCCGGCAAGTCGCTCGCCTACCAGCTGCCGGCCCTCACCACCGCCCGGGCGGCTCGCGGATCTCGCGGCCAGCGTGGCGCCACGACGCTCTACCTCGCCCCCACCAAGGCGCTCGCCCAGGACCAGCTGGCCGGCCTCGCCTCCCTCGACCTCGACGTCCGGATCACCACCCACGACGGCGACAGCGGTCGCGACCAGCGCGAGTGGGCGCGTGACCACGCCGAGTACGTCCTCACCAACCCCGACATGCTGCACCATTCGCTGCTGCCCGGCCACGAGCGCTGGCGCGCCTTCCTGTCCCAGCTGCGCTACGTCGTGGTCGACGAGTGCCACCACTACCGCGGGGTCTTCGGCGCGCACGTGGCTCAGGTGCTGCGGCGGCTGCGCCGGATCTGCGCGGCCTACGGCGCGCAGCCGACCTTCGTGCTCGCGTCCGCGACCGTCGCCCAACCCGAGGCGGCCGCCGGCCGGCTCACCGGTCTCGACGTGCTGGCCGTGACGGGCGACTGCTCGCCCCGCGGCGAGGTCTCGCTGGCGATGTGGCAGCCCTCGCTCACGCAGTTCACCGGCGAGAACGGCGCCCCCCTCCGGCGCGCCGCGTCCTCCGAGGCGGCCGACCTGCTCGCCGACCTGGTCGCCGAGGGCGTGCGGACCCTGGCCTTCATCCGGTCGCGCCGCGGCGCCGAGCAGGTCGCGACCACCGCCGCCGGCCTGCTGGCCGAGGTCGACCCGTCGCTGCCCGCGAAGGTCGCGGCCTACCGGGGCGGCTACCTGCCCGAGGAGCGCCGCGAGCTGGAGCGCCAGCTGCGGGCCGGCGAGCTCACCGGGCTCGCGGCCACCAACGCCCTCGAGCTCGGTATCGACATCAGCGGACTCGACGCCGTGCTGCTGGCGGGCTTCCCGGGCACCCGCGCGGCGTTCTGGCAGCAGGTCGGGCGGGCCGGCCGGGGTGCCAACGACGCCCTGGGGATCCTGGTGGCCCGCGACGACCCGCTCGACACCTATCTCGTCACCCACCCCGAGGCGCTGCTCGGACAGCCGGTCGAGGCGACGGTCTTCGACCCCACCAACCCCTACGTCCTGGGTCCGCACCTGTGCGCCGCGGCGGCCGAGCTGCCGCTCACCGAGGCGGACCTGCCGATGTTCGGACCCACGGCCCGCGACGTCGCCGACCAGCTGACCCGGGCCGGGCTGCTGCGGCGCCGCTCGCGCGGCTGGTTCTGGACCGACCGGCGACGGGCGAGCGACCTGGCCGACATCCGGTCGAGCGGCGGTCCGGCGGTGGCTCTGGTCGAGGCCGGGACGGGCCGTGTCATCGGCACCGTCGACTCGAGCAGCGCGCACTCGACCGCGCACGCCGGAGCCGTCTACGTGCACCGCGGAGAGACCTGGCTCGTCGAGTCACTGGACCTCGACGAGCACGTCGCCGTGATCGGTCGCACCGACGCGCCCTACTCCACCTCTGCACGCGAGACCACCGACATCTCGATCGTCTCCGAGCAGGAGCACCGCACCTGGGGCGACTGCCGGCTGTCGCTGGGCCAGGTCGACGTGACCCACCAGGTGGTCTCCTTCCAGATGCGGCGCCAGCCCTCCGGAGAGGTGCTCGGAGAGCAGGAGCTCGACCTCCCCGAGCGCACCCTGCGCACCACCGGGGTGTGGTGGACCGTCCCCGACCGGGCCCTCCACGCGGCCGAGCTCGCCACCATCGACCTGCCCGGCTCGGCGCACGCCGCCGAGCACTGCTCGATCGGCCTCCTCCCCCTCTTCGCCACCTGCGACCGATGGGACATCGGCGGCGTCTCGACGGCCGTGCACCCCGACACCGGTCAGCTCACCGTGTTCGTCTACGACGGCCACCCCGGTGGCGCCGGCTTCGCCGAGCGGGGCTTCGCCGCCGCCCGGGAGTGGCTGACCGCGACTCGCGAGACCATCGCGGCCTGCGAGTGCTTCGAGGGCTGCCCGTCCTGCGTGCAGTCGCCCAAGTGCGGCAACCAGAACAACCCGCTCGACAAGTCCGGTGCGATCCGGCTCCTCGACGTGCTGCTCGGTCAGTGACGCGCCCGCCGCTCTTCGTTAGTGTCCCGGCATGGTCATCATCGGTCTCGTCCTCATCGCGCTCGGCGCCGTGGCGATCGTTCTGGGTGTCTTCACCGCCGAGATCGACGGGACGACCCTCAAGCTCGCCGGCATCGAACTGAGCCCGATGGCGCTCTTCCTCGTCGGTCTCGCGGCGGCGCTCGCCATCTGGTGGGGCCTGTGGGTGCTGAAGTCGGGTTCCAAGCGCTCCTGGGCTCGCCGCAAGGAGCAGAAGCGGCTCGAGAAGCTTTCCGACCAGCTCGACGATGTCGAGGCGAGCCGGCGCATGGACGTCGACACCCATGAGGAGAGGGACCGGCCGACGCTGTAGAGCGTCTGGCCCCCGTCGTCACGGCTCCACCGGTCCGGCGCGCGCCAGGGCCGACAGGTCGTGGCGCTGGCCGAGCCAGTGTGGCCCGGGCACGGTGACCTGGAGCCGCACGTCGAACCCCTCGACGGCACAGCTGTCGAGGCTGGCACCGTTGGCGCCCGCGATCGACGCCGCCGCCGTGCACGGGTCGTCTCCCCTCCCACGTGCCTCGGCGCCGGCGAGCGCCGCGAGGTCGGCCGCCGACTGCGCGACCCGGTGGGCGTGGACCATCGCGCCGACCACCCCGAGCGCGCCTCCGACGAGCGCCAGCAGGCCGATCACGGCGACTGCGAACAGCGTCGCGGAGCCACGCTCGTCGTGTGTCACGGAGTGACCGGCCCTTCTTCGTCGGCGGCCACCGCCTCGGCCCGCAGCCTCGGCGAGGGCAGGTGGGAGAACAGCCCGCCGGGGCCCTCCACCCGGCCGGTCACGGTCACCCGTAGCTCGCCACCGCCGCGGCTGACCGCCACGCGGCTGCCGTCGGGCGCGACCGCGAGGCCGCGCCCGATGGCGGTCGCCCGGTCGTCGCCACGGGCCAGGGCGCGCGCGGTCTCTCGCGCTGCGTCGACCACCCGCACCTGGGCTGCGCCCACGGCCAGCAGCCAGACCAGCCCGATCGAGACCGCCACCAGCAACGGCAGGACCATCGCCAGCTCGGCCGTGGCCGCACCTCGCGCGCTCCTGACGCGTGGCACCCGACTCAGCCGATCCCGAGCAGGCCGAGGACGTGGTCGTAGAGCAGCTTGAGCAGCTTGTCGCCGAAGCCTCCGGTGAGCATCTTGTAGAGCAGGCCGGCGAGCCCGGCTCCGGCGGCCGTGCCGACGGCGTACTCGGCCGTCGTGATGCCGCGCTCGTCGCGGACGGGACGGTTCGTGCGGTGCATGGAACTCCTTCGTGGACGTGGCCGCGGCGCGGCCGGGGACTCGCACTCTGCGGGCCCCGACCCCCGGTCTGCGCGGCGTCGGCGCCGGCCTGTGGAGAGCCGCCCCAGCACCGCCGGTTGTGGAAGGTTGGCGGTGTGGACGGCCGCGACTTCTACCGCGATGTCGCCGAGCCGAACAGCACTAGATCCCCAGGGTCGTGAGCAGCCCGGCGACCACCGGCACGATCCCGATGAGCACGAAGGCCGGGAGCAGGCAGAGACCGAGGGGCACGGCGGCCTTCACCCCCACCGCCCGGGCGCGGTCCTCGACCTCGGCGCGTGCCGAGCGGGTCAGCTCGTCCGCGAGCCGCTCGACGGCGGGCACCACGGGGGCACCGGTGCGGTGCGCCCGGGCGAGCGCCCTGCCGAGCGGGCCGAGCGCCGGGTCGGCCGCCAGGTCTGCCCAGACCAGGACGGGGTCGACCCCCAGCCGAAGGCGGGGCACCACCTCGGCCAGCCTGGCCCCGGCCGCGCCGGGCAAGGCTCCGGCGACGACGGCGAGGGCGTCGTCAGGCGGCTGGCCCGACCTCAGGGCGTCGGCCAGCAAGCCCACGACGTGGGGCAGGTCGCGCCGGGCCCGCTCGCGGGTGCGGCGGAGCTCGGCGGGCTCGGAGCGCTCGATGACCAGCCACGTCGAAGCGGCAGCGGCGGGTGCCGCGACGAGCCCCCACGACCCGCCGACGAAGGCTGCGGCCGCAGCACCGGCAAGCAGCACCCACAGCAGCCGCCAGCGCCGGAGCCAGTCGCGATCGCCGCGCACCTGCGCGGTCGCGGGCGGCGCGGCGAGCCCGGTCGGTGCGGGGACGAGCAGCGCCGTGGCCGCGCACGCCGCCATGGTCGCGACGCACTCCGGGCCGCTCACGCGCCGCGGTCCGCGTCGCGCGCCAGCGCCTCGATCCACCACAGGCCGGCCAGACCGAACGCCAGCCCGACGGCGAGGCAGAGCCAGCCGGCGGGAGTGCGCAGGAGGAAGCCCATCGGGTCGCCACCGACGCCGGACCCCATCAGCAGGGCGACGACCGGCAGCAGCGCGACCAGCCGCGCCGTCGCTCGCGCGGAGGCGAGCTCGCCGTCGACCACGCGACGCGTGGCGCGGGCCTCGACGAGCTGCCGGGCCACCCGGTCCACGGCGTCGGCCAGCCCCTGACCGGTGCGGTGGGCGACGTGCCAGGCCGCGGCGAGCAGCCGGAGGTCGTCGGCGCCCGGTCGGGTCGCGACCGCGCGCAGGGCGGTGGGCACGTCGGACCCGACCCGGAACGCCTCGGCGACCGGTGCGAGCACCGGCCAGTCGTCGGCTGCCCGGGACAGGGCCGCACCGGGCGGCTGCCCGGACGCCAGCTCGGACGCCAGGTGCTCGCACGCCTGCTGCACCCGGCTGCCGGTCGACTGGGCGATACGGCGTTCGCGACGGCGCAGCCACAGCAGCCAGCCGACCCCCAGCGCGGCGGCGCCGACCACGGCCGGCACCAGCCATCGGGACGGCAGCCAGACGAGCGGCGGAGCCACGGCCAGCAGCCACACCGGCCCACTCCTCACCGGGCGCGTCACCGGCGGTGCGGGCAACCGCGGTCGCACCGGCACCAGGAGAGCCAGCGCGGCCGCGGTGGACAGTGCGGCCAGCGCCGCGAGCCCCGTCACCGACCGATCCCCTGGCCCAGCACCGCGGCCAGCTCGGCCGCCGCGGCTCCGTCGCGGAGCGCACCGTCGACCAGCGACACGGCCGGGACCATCGTGACGAGCCCGTCGGCGCCCCGACGGGGCACGGCGATCTCGGCGAGGCGCCGCACGCCGTCGCGTCCGCGCGCCAGGTGCACCACCGCGGCGACCCCCGACGCGAGCTGGCTGTGCGTCGCCGCGCGGTCGAGCCCGGCGGCCAGGGCCAGCGCCTCGAGCCGGGCCGGCACGTCGACTGCGGAGTTGGCGTGCAGGGTCCCGCAGCCACCGTCATGGCCGGTGTTGAGCGCGGCCAGCAGGTCGACGACCTCGGCGCCCCGCACCTCACCGACGACCAACCGGTCGGGACGCATCCGCAGGGCCTGCCGGACCAGCGTGCGCAGCTCGATCGCGCCCGCGCCCTCGACGTTGGGTGGCCGCCCCTCCAGGGCCACGACGTGGGGATGGTCGGGCCTCAGCTCGGAGGCATCCTCGACCAGCACCAGCCGCTCGGCCGGGTCGACCAGGGAGAGCAGCGCCGCGAGCAGCGTCGTCTTGCCGCTGCCCGTGCCGCCGCTGACCAGGAACGCCAGACGCGCAGCGATGAGCCCCTCCAGCAGCTCTGCGCCACGACGCGTCAGGGTGCCGGCATCGAGCAGCTCGCCGATGGTGAAGGCGCGCGCGGGCGGCACCCGGAGCGAGATCGCGGTGCCGGGCCGAGACACGGGCGCGAGCACGGCGTGGCAGCGGCTGCCGTCGGGCAGCCGCAGGTCGGCGAAGGGCGCCGAGTCGTCGAGTCGACGTCCGGCCATGCCCGCGAGCCGCTGGGCGAGCCGTCGCACCGACTCGTCGTCGGCGAAACGAACCGCCGTCGCCTCGAGCCCGTTGCCGCGGTCGACGTAGACCTGCGCCGGCCCGTTGACCAGCACGTCGGTGACCCCGGGCTGCCGGAGCAGCGGCTCGAGCGGCCCGGCGCCGAGCACGTCGCGCCGCAACGCTTCATAGACGGCCAGCACGGTGGCATCACCGACGGGACGGCCTGCGGCCCGCAGCGCCTCGGCCACCCGATGCGGGGAGAGCACGCCCGGCCGGTCGGCGAGCCGTTGGCGGACCCGGTCGACGACCTCGGGCTCGACCTCGGCGATGCTCATGCAGCCAGCGCCGGGGTGGCGAGGCCGGCGAGGAGCTGGCGGGCCGCGGCGGCGAGCGGACCGCGCCGAGAGCGCACCGGACCCAGCCCCAGGTCGAGGGCCTCGGTCAGCCCGCGCTGGTCGGCCATCGTGACGAGCACCGGCGCACCCACGAGACCGGCGACCCGCAGCGGATCGGCGCCGCGGCCTCGCACCACGAGCCGGACCCGGCCGGGATCGGGCAGCGCGGCCACCCATCGCGCCGCGGCGGCGACGCCGGTGACCGTCGGGACGACGACCACCACGACCAGCGAGCACCGCGCGACCGTCTCGGCCACGAGGGCGCCCGAGCGTGGGAGGTCGAGGATCACCGTGTCGTGGCCACGCCGGGCCGCCGACAGCGCCTCGCGCACCGCGCCGTCGTCGACGACCGAGGCAGCCGAGGCCCAGCCGAGGACACCCAGCCCGTCGCGGCGAGGGACCGCCTCTCGGAGCGAGCGGCCGCTCAGGCGGCCCGTGGCCGTCGCGAGGGAGTCCCACCGCACGCCGGGCGCATCGTCGAGCGCGAGCACCCGGTCACATCCCGGCCCGAGGGGGTCGAGGTCGACGACCAGGGTGGGCCCACGAGCCGCGGCGACCTGACCGAGCCCGCAGGCCAGGGTCGTCGCGCCCGCGCCGCCGCAACCTCCCACGACGCCGATCAGGACCCCCTCCCCGCGCCCCACCTCCTCGAGGTCGGTGAGCAGCTCCGCGACCAGCTCGACGCCGGCGGGCAGCTCGACCACCCGCTCTGCGCCGACGCACAGCGCGTCGCGGAACGCCCCCGGCGGGGCGGGTGCCCAGGTGACGACCTGGACCCCGGGTCTGCGCGGCGGCGCCAGCTCGACCAGGGCCGGCAGGAGGTCGGCGCCCACGAGCACCGCCGGTGCCGTGCTCCACGCGCCCAGGACCTCGGGCCCAGACGAGGCGACCTCCACCGCGGCTCCGGCCGCCGCGGACAGGCGGGTGAGCTCCTCGGCCAGCGCGGCGTCGGCGGTGGCGAGCAGTGGCAGGTGCGTGGTGTGGTCCATGGCTCGACGATGCCCGGGCGAGCCGACTCCCACGGGCCGAGGACGGCGCATCTGTGGACGACCGCGCCCCGAGGTTCACCTGTGGACGTCTGCTGGATCCCTACGATGGAGCCATGGCTGCCCCGCTCACCCGCAGTGCGGCCTTCTTCGATCTCGACAAGACGATCATCGCGAAGTCGAGCACGCTCGCGTTCTCCAAGCCGTTCCAGGCCGGTGGGCTGATCTCTCGAGGCGCGGTGCTGCGCTCGGCGTACGCACAGTTCGTCTATGTCATCGGCGGCGCCGACCACGACCAGATCGAGAAGATGCGCGCGTTCATGTCCACGCTCGTTGCCGGCTGGGACGTGGCCACCGTGCGTGAGATCGTGGCCGACACCCTCCACAACGTCGTGGACCCACTGGTCTACGACGAGGCGGTCGGCCTCATCGAGGAGCACAAGCACGCCGGCCGCGACGTCGTCATCGTCTCCACCAGCGGCACCGAGGTCGTCGAGCCCATCGGCGCGATGCTCGGTGCCGACATCGTGATCGCGAGCCGCCTCGAGGAGGTCGACGGCAAGTACACCGGCAACATCGACTACTACGCCTACGCCGACGAGAAGGCCCGCGCGATCGTCGAGCTGGCCGAGGAACGTGGCTACGACCTCGAGCAGAGCTTCGCCTACAGCGACTCGGTCACCGACGTCCCCATGCTCGAGGCGGTCGGCCACGCCCACGCGGTCAACCCGGACAAGGAGCTCCGCAAGGCGGCCGCCGCCCACGGCTGGCCGATCCTGGTCTTCACCAAGCCGGTCACCCTCCGCAGCCGGGTCCCGGCCCGACCCACCCTCGCCGCCCTCGCCGTCGGCGGAGTCGTCGCCGTGGGCGGCGTCCTCTGGGCCAACGCCCGCCGCAGACGCCTCGACGCCTGAAGCCGAGTCGCAGCCCAGTGTCGGAGCCGGCGGCCCGTCACGTGCAGGTGGCACCCGAGGTGCGAGACCTCGGATGCCACCGCTGACACGTGGGCCCGGCTACCAGGCGTGCAACATCTAACTACTGCCGCGGAAGTGTTCCGCAGGCGAGCGCCCTCTGCGAAGGGTAGATCGCCGCGTGGGTACCCGGCTCACGTGTGGTTCTTGAGTTGTTGAACCCATGTCTACGCCGGTTGGCCGGGACTCTCAAGGCCTTGAAATCTCGAGCCCAGGAGAGGATCTTGAGACATGGGTGCGGCCTCCTCGGAGGCCGTTTCTGCTTGTGTAGAAGGCTTTGCGGGCTACTCCGCGTCGCGTTTCAGCGGGCTCGCCTCGGCCGCCGCGGCGTAGGCCTCGGCCGCGTACAGGAGCCACGCGTGTACGCCGTTCGGCCCGCCGTCGCGGTAGGCGCGGAGGTTCGACTCGTACTCCGCGCGCAGCGCCAGGTGCGCCGCCTCGGGCACGGTCAGCGACTTCTCGTCGACGCCGAACGCGACCAGCACCAGCCGCTCCGTCGCCCTGGCCACGAGCCCGTTGTGCGAGGCGAACGGCGCCGTCGTCGCGAGGTCGGCGTGCACCACCGCGGCCAGCAGGAGCGCCGGCACCGAGGCCGGTCCGCTGAGCAGCCGCGCCACGCCCTGCAGCCGTCGAGCCCCGTCGGCGTCCCGCGGCCGGCCGAGCTCGGAGTCGTCGACCGAGCCCGCCGCCGCGAGGGTGTGCAGCCGCGCGAGCGCCTGGAGCGGTGACCGGGTCAGCGCCGGCGCGAGGCCGAGCAGCCCGGCCGAGACCCGCACCGCGGCGGCGGCGACCGGGTCACCCGAGCCCGACCTCACCTCCGAGAGCGACGAGGTCGACCCCTCCAGCACGGCGGAGGCATGGGCGCCACGCAGCAGCGACTCGGCGGTCGTCTCGGGCGACGTACGCCGCAGCCCCCGGTCGCGCAGCACCACGTCGATGCCGTCGCGGGCCGCCGCGAACGCCGACGGCACGCCCTCCAACGAGACCAACCAGGCGAGGGGGTCCTCGGAATGGCTCACGGTCGCGAGGCTATCCAGCCGGTAGTTTGGAGAGTGATGAGCATTCACAGTGAGGGCCGACCGGAGCCCGCCCGCTCCTTCGGCGGGGTCGCAGACGCCTACGACCGGGGCCGGCCGACCTACCCCCGCGAGGCGGCCATCTGGCTGACCTCCGACAAGCCGCTGACCGTGCTCGAGCTCGGCGCCGGCACCGGCAAGCTGACCGAGCAGCTCGTCGCCCTCGGCCACGAGGTGCACGCGACCGAGCCCGACCCGAAGATGCTCGACATCCTCGCCAAGAACCTCCCCTACGTCCGCATCTCGCAGTCCTCGGCCGAGGAGATCCCCTCCGGGGACTCGTCGTACGACGTGGTGGTGAGTGCCCAGGCGTTCCACTGGTTCGACCACGACAAGGCCCTGCCCGAGATCGCGCGCGTGCTGCGGCCGCGCGGCCGCCTCTCCCTGGTCTGGAACCAGCGCGACGAGCGCATCCCGTGGGTCAAGCGGCTCGGCAAGCTGATCGGCACCCAGGACCAGCTCAACGACCCGGCCGAGCTGCTGGAGAGGTCGAAGCTGTTCGGCGACGTCGAGAGCGAGGCGTTCCGGTTCTGGCAGGTGGTCGACCAGCACTCCATCCGCGACCTGGTCCGCTCCCGCTCCAACGTCGCCGTCCTCTCGCCGTCCGAGCAGGAGGCCAAGATGGCGGAGGTGCTCGCGTTCTACGAGGACTACGGCCGCGGCCGCGACGGCATGCAGCTGCCCTACAACGCCGCCTGCTTCCGCTCCCAGGTGCTCGACCGGGTGACTCCGACGATGACCGACAGCGGCTCCGCGGACGACGGTGAAGGCGCGGTCTCCGACGGCTCGTCGACCGACATGCTGCTCATCGACTTTCACTAAAGACGCAACGAAGGCGTGTGACCCGGCCCACATCGGGCAACCGGTCACACATGTTCCAACAAGACCTGCAGCCCGTCGGTGACTCGCTCGCCCTGAGCGCCCTGTGCGGCGCGCTGCCGCTCCTCGCCCTGTTCGTGCTGCTGGGCGGGCTCCGGATGAAGGCCTGGATGGCCGGCCTCATCTCCCTGGTGGTCGCGCTGCTGGTGGCGATCGCGTTCTTCGAGATGCCGGTCGGGCAGGCCCTGCTCGCCGGCACCGAGGGCGCGGCGTTCGGCTTCTTCCCGATCCTCTGGATCGTCATCAACGCGATCTGGGTCTACAACCTGACCGTCGCGAGCGGCCACTTCGACGTGCTGCGCCGCTCGTTCGAGAAGGTGAGCCCCGACCAGCGGGTGCAGGCGATCATCATCGCGTTCTGCTTCGGCGCGCTGCTCGAGGCGCTGGCCGGCTTCGGTACGCCGGTCGCGATCACCGTCGTGATGCTGATGGCGATGGGCTTCGAGCCCATGAAGGCAGCCGTCGTCGCGCTGGTCGCCAACACCGCACCGGTCGCGTTCGGCGCCCTGGCCACGCCGATCGTCACGCTCGGCACCGTCACCTCGGGGGCAGCCGACGACCCCGGGCTCAACGTCGACACCCTCGGTGCGATGGTCGGCCGGCAGACACCGCTGCTCGCGGTCGTCGTCCCGCTGATCCTGGTCTTCATCGTGGACGGCAGGCGCGGCCTCAGGAACGCGTGGCTGCCCGCCGTCGTCTGCGGCGTGTCCTTCGCCGTCGCGCAGTTCGTCGCGGCCAACTACATCTCGGTGACCCTCACCGACATCATCGCCTCGCTGGTGGCCGCCGGAGCGGTGGTCCTGCTGGTCCGGGTCTGGCAGCCGGCGGAGGTCCTGGCCGCCGACCCGTCCACGATCCGCGAGCCGGTCACCGTCGGCGGCGGTAGGTCGACCGGCTCCTCGGACGTGGCCGACCTGTCCCACCCCGACCACGTCGACACGCGCGCGGACGTCGCGCGGGCCTATGCGCCGTACCTCGTGATCATCGCGATCTTCTCCATCACCAACATCACGGCCGTGAAGGAGCAGCTGGCCAAGGAGCCGTGGACGAAGGTCTTCGCCTGGCCCGGGCTCGACGTCCTCAACCCTGCGGGCGACCCCGTCGGCACGACCAACTACACCCTCAACTGGCTGCCTGCGGCAGGCACCCTGATGATCCTCGCCGGCGTGGTCACGGCGCTGATCCTCCGGGTGAGTCCAGGGCAGGCTCTGCGCACCTACGGCAAGACCTACGTGGAGCTGAAGTCGGCGATCGTCACGGTGATGGCCGTGCTGGCGCTCGCCTACGTGATGAACCTGTCGGGGCAGACCGGCTCGCTGGGCGCCTGGCTCGCCAACGCCGGCAGCGCCTTTGCGATCCTCTCGCCCATCATCGGCTGGCTCGGCGTCGCGGTCACCGGCTCGGACACCTCGTCCAACGCGCTCTTCGGCGCCCTCCAGGTCCAGACGGCCGGCTCGGCCGGGCTCGACCCGGTGCTGATGGCCGGTGCGAACTCCTCGGGCGGCGTGCTCGGCAAGATGATCAGCCCGCAGAACCTCGCCATCGCCGCGGCCGCCGTCGGCCTCGCCGGCAAGGAGGGCGACATCTTCCGCAAGGTGATCGGCTGGAGCCTGCTGCTGCTCGCCTTGATGTGCGTGATCGTGTGGCTGCAGTCGACCGCCGTGCTCGACTGGATGGTGCCCTGACTCAGCAGAAGTACCGCAGGTGGCGTAGAAGGCCCCTTCGCCGCTGACTCGTCGCATGCCGTGGCGCTAGGTTCGTCCCGCCACGGGAGAAGGGGCGGTCATGGGCGGGAAGCCGACGATCCTTGCTGTCGACGACGACCCTGCGGTGTCCCGGGCCGTCACCCGCGACCTGCGCTCCCGCTACGGCGCCGAGTACCGCGTCGTGAGCGCCACGTCCGGACGGCAGGCGCTCGAGGTGCTGGCGGAGCTCGACGCTGCGCGACCAGCCGGTCGCCCTGGTCGCCTCCGACCAGAGGATGCCGGAGCTGACCGGGATCGAGGTGCTGGCGCAGGTTCGCCAGCGCTCCCCGGACACCAAGCTGCTGCTGCTCACCGCGTACGCCGACACCGCGGTCGCCATCACGGCCATCAACGAGATCGGGCTCGACCACTACCTCCTCAAGCCGTGGGACCCGCCGGAGGAGCGCCTCTACCCGGTGATCGACGACCTGCTCGGCGACTGGCGCAGCCAGCACCCGGACCGCACCTCCGAGGTGCGCGTCGTGGGCCACCGGTGGTCCGACCCGAGCGAGGAGACCAAGACCTTCCTCACGCACAACCACGTGCCCTACCGCTGGCTCGACGTGGAGCGGGACGAGGAGGCGGCGGCGTCTGGTCGAGCTGGCCGACGGCGCCGACGCCGACCGACCTGCCGCTGGTGCTGCTTGCCCGACGGAGCGGCGCTGCGGTCGCCGTCCACGCTCGAGCTCGCTGAGGCGCTCGGCCTGCGCACCCGCGCCGAGCAGCCGCTCTACGACCTCTGCATCGTCGGCGCCGGCCCGGCCGGGCTCGCCGCCGCTGTGTACGCGCGCCTCCGAGGGGCTGCGGACCGTCGTCGTCGAGCGGGACGCACCGGGTGGGCAGGCGGGTCAGAGCGCCTCCATCGAGAACTACCTCGGGCTTCCCGAAGGGGCTCTCCGGTGCGGACCTCACGCACCGCGCGGTCGCCCAGGCGTCGCGTTCGGGGCCGAGATGGTGCTCGCCCGCGACGTCGTCGGCTTCGAGACCGCGGGGGCCGGTGCGCGCCGTACAGCTCGACGGCGGGGCCGAGATCGAGGCCCGCGCCGTGCTGGTCGCGACCGGGGTGTCCTACCGCCGGCTCGAGGCGGCGGGCTCGACGCGCTGGCGAGCCCGCGGCGTCTACTACGGCGCGACCGCCAGCGAGGCCGCGCAGTGCGCCGGGCGAGGACGTCTACGTCGTCGGGGCGGCCAACTCGGCCGGCCAGGCGGCCCTCAACCTCGCTCGCTACGCCAAGCAAGTGGTGCTCGTCGTGCGGGGGCACGCGCTCGAGGCCACGATGTCGCAGTACCTCGTCTCCCGGATCCTGGCCACCGAGAACATCGAGGTGCGGCTGCGGCACCCAGGTCGTCGGCGCCGAGGGCGACAGCCACCTCGAGGCGCTCACGCTCGCCGACCGCGGCGTCGGGCACCGAGGAGGAGGTCTCCACGCAACTGGCTCTTCGTCTTCATCGGGGCGCTCTCCACGCACCGACTGGCTCGGCGACGACGTCGAGCGGGACGACAAGGGTTTCGTCGTCACCGGCCCGGAGCTGCTGACGGTCGCCGCGGGCCGCATGGCCCCTGACCCGTGCCGCCGTTCGCCCTCGAGACCAGCGTGCCCGGGCGTCTTCGCGGCCGGCGACGTCCGACTCGACTCCATGAAGCGGGTCGCCTCGGCCGTCGGCGAGGGCGCCATGTCGGTCTACCTCGTCCACCGCTACCTGGCGACGATCTGAGGCGGCCGTGACCGACCGGCGCGAGCCCGACGAGCTGCGGACCATCCCGTTGTTCGACGGGCCTCGACCGACGCTCAGCTGGCCGAGCTGAGCGCGCTCGGGCGAGGAGCTGTCGTTCGGCCACGGGCGACGTCGCTGTTCACGCGGCGGGCAGCCGGCGGAGCACTGGTGGCTGCTGCTCGACGGGCACCCTCGAGCCTGGTGCGCCGGGTCGGCCACGAGGACACCGTCCTCGGGACGATGAGCACGTCCCGGGCAGTGGGCGGGCGGCTTCCGCGCCTGGGACGAGCACGGCGTCTACATGGCCACCGGCCGGGCGCGTCGTGCCGGCTCGGCTGCTCAGCGGTCTCCGCGGAGCGCCTGTCGGCAGCTGGCGCACGACCTGGTTCCCGTTCGGCGTGCACATCATCAAGGGCCTCGCCCAGACCGTGCGGCACGATCGAGTCCACGGCGCGGCAGCGCGAGTCGCTCGTCGCGCTGGGCACCCTCGCCGCCGGCCTGGCCCACGAGATCAACAACCCGGCGTCGGCCGCGACCCGGGCGGTCGACGCGCTCACCGAGACCTGCGCGGGCCTCATGTTCTCGCTGCGGCGCCTGGCCGAGGCCGGCATCGACGCGGCGGCGTTACGTCGAGCTCGACGCGCTGAGGCGACGAGCTCGTCCCGGTCCCTCACGACGAATCACCGCTCGCGCTCTCCGACCGGGAGGACGAGCTCGCCGGATGGCTCGAGGACCGGGGCGTCTCGGAGAGCTGGGTGGTCGCGCCCGTGCTGGCGAGTGGCGGCGCGGACCTCGACTGGTGCGCCCGGGTGGCCTCCGCCGCGGGAGCCGCCCTCGACCCCGCCGTCCACTCGGTGGCGAGCTCGCTGGCCATCTCGGCCCTGCTCGGCGAGGTCAAGGAGTCGACCCAGCGGGTATCGAACCTGGTGGCCGCGGTGCGCTCCTACTCACAGCTGGACCGGTCCACCGTCCAGCGCATCGACGTGACCGAGGGCCTCGAGAGCACGGTGACGGTGATGGCCCACAAGCTCGCTCGGAGTCACGGTCGAGCGTGACTTCGCGCCGGGTCTCCCGGAGATCGAAGCCATCCCCGGTGAGCTCAACCAGGTGTGGACCAACCTCGTCGACAACGCGGTCGACGCCATGGAAGGCATGGCGGGCACCCTGACGCCTGCGAATCACGGCGGCGCCGCACGAGCGCGGTGTGGTCGTGGAGTTCGCCGACTCCGGGCCCGGCATCACCGACGACGTGGCCGCGCACGTCTTCGAGCCCTTCTTCACGACCAAGGACGTCGGCCGCGGCACGGGGCTCGGCCTCGACATCTCGCGCCGGATCATCGTGGACCGGCACGCCGGCGACATCTCCGTCGAGAGGCGGGGTGACCGGACGGTCTTCCGGGTCCGGCTCCCCCTCTGAGCCTGAGTCAGACGCGCGGCGCGAGGCCGGTCGGCTCGCTCCGGCTCGATGCTGCCGAGCTCGGCGATGTCGCGCCGGAACACCGTCGACAGCAGCCCGTCGGCGAAGATCCGGAGCCGGCGGGAGCGCACCGGCACCGCGCTGAGGTGGTAGGCCCGGGTGATGAGGGAGCCCAGCCGTCCGTGGACGTGCAGGCGGAACACCCGCGCGACCCCCCGGCCTCGGCCCAGCGTGGCGCCCTCGCCGATGCTTCGGTAGCCGTAGGGCCGGGTCGCACCGCCGAGTGAGGCGACCACGGCCCTGGCCTGGCGTACTGCGTGCTGGCAGGTCGGCGGATCGAGCCGGTCGGGCGTGGCCGTGTTGGGCACGGCGGCGCAGTCACCGAGGGCCCAGATGTCCCGGTGCCCGCGCACCCGCAGCGAGGAGTCGACGACGATCCGGCCACTCCGGTCGAGCGGCAGGCCCAGGGAGCTGACGACCGGGTTGGCGACGACGCCTGCCGTCCACACGAGGGTCGCGGTGTCGATCCGCCTGCCGTCGTCCAAGGTCACGCCGCGGGCATCGACCGACGCGACGGTCGACGACGTCAGGATCTCGACACCGTGCCGGCGCAGCCGGGCGGTCGTCGTGCTCGGCGAGCGGGCGAGGCACCTCGCCCAGGATGCCCGGACCGGCATCGACCAGCACCCACCGCTGGCGCACGTCGCGGAGCGCCGGGTAGTGGTGGACGGCGTCCTCGACGAGCTGCCGCAGCTCGGCCAGCGCCTCGACGCCCGCGTAGCCGGCACCGACGAAGACGAAGACGAGGTGGCGGCTCGCGTGGCGCGGGTCGGCCTCGGCGAGGTCGAGCTGGCGCAGCACGTGGTTGCGCAGGCGGACGGCGTCGCCGAGGTCCTTGAACGTCATCGCGTGCTCGCTCAGCCCCGGGATCGGAAGCATCCGCGCGACCGAACCCAGGGCGATCACGAGGCGCCGGTAGGACACCTCGACCTCCCCGAGCTCGGTCAGGACCGAGACCGTCCGCGCGGCCCGGTCCAGCGCCGTGACCCGGCCGCGGAGCTGCTCGGCGTCCGGGCACATCATCCGCAGCGGCACGTAGGCGTGCCGCGGCTCGAGCGCGCCCGCGGCGACCTCGGGCAGCAGCGGCGTGAAGAGCATCGAGCTCTCGGGACTGACGATCGTGGCGTCGCCGAGCAGCCGCGCCACGTGGGCGCCGCCGAACCCGCCGCCGACGACCAGCGTGCCGCCCCTCGCCGCCAGCATCACGGTCGCCGCACCAGGCACGTGGCGCCGGCGAGGGCGATCACCCGGTCGTCCGCGTCGACGACACGACCCGAGGTCACCATCGTGGTCCGCCCCTGGTGGACCACCTCACCGGCGCACGACAGGGGTCCGCCGCTGAGCAGCGCCGGACGCAGGAACCGCACGTTCAGCTCGCCGGTGACGTAGCCGACCGCGGCCGGGAGCAGCGAGTGCACGGCGCAGCCCATCGCGGTGTCCAGGAGTGCGGCGAGCACCCCGCCGTGGACGATGCCGAACGGGTTGAGGTGCCACTCGTCCGGGTCGAGGGTGAACACGACCCGACCGGGCTCGGCCTCCACCGGCTCGATGCCGAGGGTCCGCACCGCCGGCGGCAGCGGCAGGTTCCCGGCGCCGATGGCGTCCAGCACGGCCAGGCCGTCCTGGGTGATGCTGGCGAGCCGGGTGGCCTCCTGGTCCTCCCAGCCGTAGGCGCGCTGACTGGTGTCGAGGTCGGTGGTGGTCATGTCCTGCTCCTGTGGGGCCGGGCCCGGCGTGCTCACCGCGTCACCTGTGCGTAGCCGTTGACGAAGTTGTTGTTGTTGATCGTCTTGGTGCCCGAGTTCCGCACGCAGAGGCCCACCAGCCAGGTGCCCGGGGGCAGCACGACCGTTCCGGTGGCCGTGTAGGGGAGACGGGTCCCCGAGAACGTGTGGACGGTGAAGTTGCCGTCGTAGAAGTTCGAGATGGTCCCGCCCGACGAGAGGCGGTAGCACATCCCGAGGTCGGCCATGCCTTCGAGAGACCCGGGCGAGTAGCCGAGCGCGGCCGAGGCCACGGCAACGATCCGGGGGTGGACGGCGGTCGTCGAGACCTGGCCGGGCGGTCCGGCGAACACCCACCCACCGCCGTACGGCGGCAGCGACTGCACGGGGCCGTATAACGCCACGGTCTCGGCTATCGACGTCGGCCCGGACCCGCCCGGCTCGCCCTGCTGACCTCTGGGGCCCTGCTTGCCGGTCGCGCCGCGCAGACCCGCGACCGTCGGCGGAGCGAGGTCTCGCAGACGCAGCGTGCCGTCCTTGACGTCGCGCGACCTGACGCCGCCGTCCACGATCTGAGCCGAGCCGATCGCCGCGGAGGCGACCGCACCACCGGCTCCGGCCAGGTTGACCAGGACCAGGACGCCGAGCCCGAGGCGCTGCGCCAGGAGTCGGCCGCTCATGCCCGGGCCGCCGCGGTCTCGGCCGTACGTCGGGTCGGTGCGGGGTCCTCGCACAGGTTCAGGTGGCGGCCCCGGACGAGGTGGACGAGGAAGGCGACCAGGGCCACCAACGCGTAGCCGACGGCCATCAGATGGGCGATCCGTTCGTGGTCGGCTCCGGTCACCATCCGGTGGAAGAACAGGCCACCGGTGGCGTTGAGCGATGCGTGCCACACCGCTGCGAGGGCCCATCGACCGTCACTGGCCACGAAGAGCAGCAGCGCCACCATGCTGAAGGCTGCGTTGCCGACGGTACCCAGGACCCAGTCCAGGTCACCGGTGAGCATCAGAGGCAGGTGCCACAGGGTCCTCATGGTGGCGGCGATCACCCAGGCGACGAACAGGCCGTGCCGACCGAGCAGGACCGGTGCCACAAACGCGATCCAGCCGGCCTCCTCGCCGTAGCCGACGAAGACCAGCATGACCAGGAACGTGACCGGCACCTCCGGCCAGTCGGCGAGCTGGTCGCCCGTGGGCAGCGGAGCGCCGAACCCGTGGTTCGCGAGCACGAACAGGATCTGGAGCACGAGCGGCGCGAGCAGGGCCAGCAGGTACCAGCGTGGCGACGCCGCCCAGCTCCGGAGCCGACGCCCCCACCTGCGGAGGTCCTCGCGCCCCTGGCAGGACACCACGGTCAACGTCGCGAAGATCGGGCCCAGCGGGACGTTCTCCGCGCCGGAGCCGCCTCGGAGGAAGGTGAGGATGTAGGGGTACCAGCCGATCAGGCAGGCCAGGACGTAGAAGCTGACCAGCGGGTGGCGGCGAACGATCTTGACGGGGCTCATGCCGAGGCCGCCATCTTCTTGGCCGCGCGCGTGAGCATGCCGCGTACGACGAACGGGTGCAGCCTGCGGACGAGCGCGAAGTAGGCGCGACCACGGCGGTTGTGCAGCTCGACGACGCGTGCTGACGACGACCCGGCCCGGCTCCACCAGCACCGAGGCCCGGTAGCCCAGGTGGGACTGGTCGACTCCGAGCAGCACCTCGTTGTCGGTGCGGGAGACCGTGGTGAAGACGTGGCGTCCGCCGCGCTCGATGCCGACGGCCCGGACCAGCAGCTCGCGCACACCGAACAGCGCGCGGACCACCAGGGGCGGCGACGAGCGGAACAGCGCGTCGGCCCACTCCTGGGGGTCGCGGCGCTCCTGGTCGAGGGGGACGCCGACGGCGTAGGAGTCCGACCAGTCGACGTACCTCATGGGGTGCGCGAGCAGCCGGGTGGCCGGCAGCTCGGTGGCGTAGACGCGCCCGGTTCGGACCGGACGGACGAAGCGGCGGTGGTGGTCGAGCCCGGTCGGTGGCCGGACTGATTGCAGTTGTGCTGACACTTCTTCCTCCTCCATACGCCTCCGTATGGAGGACGTCCCGTACGGTAGCGTATGGCTATGCCGAATGGGAAGCGCGAAGCACTCACCGCCGCCGACTGGGCCGAGGCCGCCCTCGACGCCCTCGCTCGAGGAGGGCTGTCAGCGGTGGCGGTCGAACCGCTCGCGAAGGAGCTGGGCGCCACCAAGGGCAGCTTCTACTGGCACTTCGCCGACCGGCAGGCACTGCTGCAGGCGACGCTCGAGCTGTGGGAACGCCGCGACACCGATCGGGTCATCGCGGCCATCGACGAGACCCAGGAGGTCGAGACGCGGCTGCGGGGACTGCTGAGGCTGGCCTTCTCGTCGGTCCGTGACGGCTCGGACAACGGCGCGGGCACCGTGGAGCTGGCCCTGCAGGCGAGCGCGGCTCACCCACTGGTGGCGCCCACTCCTGCACCGGGTGACGAAGCGTCGCCTCGCCGCCCTCACGCGGCTCTACGCCGAGCTGGGACTGTCGAAGGCCCGGGCCCGTGACCACGGCCTGCTGGCCTACACCGCCTTCCTCGGCCACGCCCAGCTCGCCCACGCCACCCCCGAGCTCCTCCCCCAGGGCCGAGCCTTCACCGCCCACGTCGACCAGGTCGTCGAGGCCCTCGCCAACCTCTGAGCGCCGAGCCCCAGCCACGCCCTTGCCCCGCCGGCAATCCGTTGCCACCGGTCGCAGACCCCCGCAGCCGAGGCACCCGCGCAAGCCCCAGCGCCGGCTGCGCGGATCTCGACAGGCTCGATCAGCGGTGGTCCGGTCCCAGCCTCGGAGCGGGCGAGGAAGCCCAACAGCCCGGCCCATCAGTGATGATGTGCGCATGCGGGTGTGGCGCCGGACTCATCTGGGGTCCGAGGCGGACCGCGCCACGTTCCGGACGCTGCACACCGCCTCGCTCGCCTCCCCCGCCCTGCGGGAGGGGCTGACGACCGGAAGCGCCGAGCGGGCGGTCCGGCACCTGCGCGACCTGCTCGGGACGCCGGCGCTGGCGGTCACCGACACCGAGGGCTGCCTGGCGTGGGACGGCGAGGGTGCGCACCACGAGGGGCAGGTGAGTGCGCTGGTGGCGACCACGGTCGAGAAGGGGCGCACCCAGTCCTTCGGCCGAGGTGAGCTGCCGTGCCAGGCGCCGGGCTGCGCCGTGCGGACCGCGGTGGTGAGCCCCCTGGTGGTGGACGAGCGGATCGTCGGCACGCTGGCGGCGTTCGCGCCGTACCCGACCGCCGGGCTGGCGCTGGCCACCGACGAGACGCCGCAATGGGTGTCGGGACAGCTCGAGCTCGCGGAGCTGGAGGTGAGCCGCACCCGGCTGATGGAGGCCGAGGTGCGCGCGCTGCGGGCCCAGATCAGCCCGCACTTCATCTACAACTCGCTCAACGCGATCGCGAGCTTCGTGCGCACGGACCCGGACCGCGCGAGGTCGCTGCTGCTGGAGTTCGCCGACTTCACCCGCTACTCGTTCCGCCGGCACGGCGACTTCACCACGCTGGCCGAGGAGCTGCGCTCGATCGAGCGCTACCTGCTGCTGGAGCAGGCAAGGTTCGGCGACCGGCTGTCGGTGAAGCTGAGCATCGCGCCGGAGGTCCTGCCGGTGGCCGTGCCGTTCCTCTGCATCCAGCCGCTCGTCGAGAACGCCGTCCGGCACGGCCTGGAGGGCAGCGGCGGCATCGGGCACCATCACCATCCAGGCCCACGACCGCGGCCTCGAGTGCCTCGTCGAGGTGGAGGACGACGGCGTCGGTGAGGACCCGGAGAAGGTACGCCGCGCACTGGCCGGTGACACGAGCCTCGACTCGGTCGGCCTCGGCAACGTCGACGCGCGGCTCCGCACGACGTACGGCGACGACTACGGGCTCGTCGTCGAGACCGCACCCGGGGCGGGTACCAAGGTGATGATGCGGGTGCCCAAGTTCGCGCCGGGGGTGACGACGTGACCACCACGACGGGGCTGCGGGTGCTGGTCGTGGACGACGAGCGCCCGGCGCTCGACGAGCTGCAGTACCTCCTCGACCAGGACGACCGGGTCGGCGAGGTGGTCGCCTGCGACTCGGCCACCGAGGCCCTCCGCACGCTGCACGAGCGCGAGGTCGACGCGGTCTTCCTCGACATCCAGATGCCCGGCCTCACCGGGCTCGAGCTCGCCCAGGTGCTCAAGCGGTTCCAGACCCCGCCGGCGATCGTGTTCGTCACCGCCCACGAGGCACACGCCGTCGACGCGTTCGAGCTGCACGCCGTCGACTACGTGCTCAAGCCGGTCCGCGAGGAGCGGCTGGCCGAGGCGGTCCGCCGGGTGATCGAGGGTGGCGACCGCGACCCGACACCCGTGGAGGACGTGCAGATCCCGGTCGAGCTCGGCGGCGTGACCCGCTTCGTCGACCGCTCCGACGTCACATATGTCGAGGCGCACGGCGACTACGCCCGGCTGCACACGGCTCACGGCACCCACCTGATCCGGGTGCCGCTCGCGACCCTCGAGGAGGAGTGGGCGGGGGCCGGCTTCGTCCGGATCCACCGCTCCCTGCTGGTCGCACTCCGCCACATCACCGAGGTCCGGATGGAGTCCGGTCGCTGCACGGTCGCCGTCGGCGCCCGGGACTCCTCGACCGACCTGGTGGTGAGCAGGCGGCACACCCGCGAGCTCCGCGACCTGCTCGCCGGGCGCGCCTCGTCATGAACGAGAGCCGGCCACCCACCCGGGTCCGGGTCACCGGCCCGCCCCGGCGCCGGCACGCACCGCAGGCCCGGACGGGCGACATCGACGAGCAGACCGCTCTCGGCGACGTCTACCTCGGCAGCCTGCTCCGCGAGCAGCTCGCCCTGGCCGCGCGGATCCTCGGCCTGCTTGTCCTGACCGTCGGGTCGCTGCCGCTGCTGTTCCGAGTCTTCCCCGGCCTGGCCGACGTGGAGGTGCTGTGGCTGCCGCTCGCCTGGCTGCTGCTCGGCGTGCTGGTCTACCCGTGGCTGCTGCTGCTCGGCGTTCGCTTCGTCCGGCGGGCCGAGCGCAACGAGCGCGACTTCGTGCTCCTGCTGCAGGTCCTCGACGAGGACGAGGCGAGGGCGAGAACCAGGGCGGCGCACCATGACGATGGACGGCGTGCCGGGGCTGGTCGCGCTGGTGGTGGTCAGCCTCGCGACGTTGGCGATCGGCACCTACGGGCTGCGGGTCTCGCGCACGACCAGCGACTTCTACGTCGCCTCGCGCAGCGTCCGGCCAAGCCTCAACGCGTCGGCGATCGGCGGGGAGTACCTGTCCGCCGCGTCGTTCCTCGGTGTCGCCGCGCTGGTGCTGACCGCCGGGGCGCAGATGCTGTGGTATCCCATCGGCTGGACCGCGGGCTACCTCGTGCTGCTGGTCCTGGTGGCTGCGCCCCTGCGCCGCAGTGGCGCCTACACGCTGCCCGACTTCGCCGAGGCCAGGCTGGGCTCGCGCCGGGTCCGGGCGCTGTGCTCGCTGCTGGTCGTGGCGATCGGCTGGCTCTACCTCCTGCCCCAGTTCCAGGGCGCCGGTCTGACCCTGACCGCGGCGGTCGACGCGCCGAAGTGGGTCGGCGCGCTCGTCGTCGGTGTGGTCGTCGTGGTCAACGTGAGCAGCGGCGGCATGCGCAGCATCACCTTCGTCCAGGCCTTCCAGTACTGGCTCAAGCTCACCGCCCTCCTCGTCCCGGCGGCGGTGCTGCTGGTCGTCTGGGCCGGCGACGGCAGCCCCAGCCCGGGTGGCGGCGGGGCCGGCTGGTCGATGCCGCTCGGCGAGGGCAACCAGGGCCTCTACACGACGTACTCCATCGTGCTGGCCACCTTCCTCGGCACGATGGGGCTGCCGCACGTGGTGGTTCGCTTCTACACCAACCCCGACGGCGGGGCCGCCCGCCGAACGACGCTCACGGTGCTGGCGCTGCTCGGCGTCTTCTACCTGCTGCCACCGATCTACGCCGTCCTGGGCCGCGCGTACGGCGCCGACGCGGACGACACCGTCGTGCTCGAGCTGCCCCGGCTGATGCTCGACGGGCCGAGCGGCGACCTGCTCACCGGAGTGGTCACGGCCGGCGCGTTCGCGGCGTTCCTGTCGACCTCGTCCGGTCTGGCGATCGCGGTCTCCGGCGTCCTCGCCCAGGACGTGCTGGGCGGCCGGCTCTCGGGCGTCTCGGCGTTCCGGGCCGCTGCGACGGTGGCGGTCGGCGTACCCCTGGCGGCGGCGGTGCTGGCCCCCGACCTGTCGGTGGCGCGCGCGGTCGGGCTGGCTTTCGCCGTCGCCGCATCGACGTTCTGCCCCCTGCTGGTGCTCGGGATCTGGTGGCGCGGCCTGACCCCCGCGGGCGCCGTGGCCGGGCTGCTCGCGGGCGGGCTCGGCTCCAGCGCCGGTGTCGCCTGGACGCTGTACGACGGCGCGCTGGACAGCTGGCGCGAAGTGCTGCTGGGCCAGCCGGCGGCGTGGAGCGTGCCGCTCGCCTTCGCGGTCATGGTCGGCGTCTCGGTGGTCACCCGCGACGCGGTGCCCGACCACGCGAGCCGGTTCATGGTGCGGCTGCACACACCCGAGGTCGTCGAGCTGGACCGCGGCTGACCCCGATCGTCAGGGCCGCCTGCCGACCGTTCGTCGCGCCGGACGGACCGCTCGGCGACTCCACGCCTCCGCTGACCGATCCAGCGGCGGGCAGCGGGAACCGCAGGGTGCGACCGCTCCTAGTGTGCGGCTGGTCACATCTTCTCGAGGGGGTCAGTGATGTCCACAGAAGCATCCGGTGCGCCAGGGGCGCACGAGCAGGCGGCCAGGCATGATCCGGTCTACGACGAGCTGCACGACTCGGCCGACTTCATCGAGCTGCGCCGCCGCTTCCGCGCGTTCGCGTTCCCGGCCACGCTGGCCTTCCTGGCGTGGTACCTGCTCTACGTGGTGATGAGCAACTGGGCCGACGGCTTCATGAGCAAGCAGGTCGTCGGTCACATCAACGTGGCCCTGGTCTTCGGCCTCCTGCAGTTCGCGTCGACGTTCGTCCTCGCGTACCTCTACTCGCGCTACATGGGCCGCAACGTCGACCAGCTGGCCCGCGACGTCGAGCTCCGCTACGACAACGAGAGCAACGGAGGTGCCGGGCGATGAGCTCAGAGACCCTGTCCACGATCCTCTTCATCCTGATCGTCGGCATCACCGTCGCGATCACCTTCTGGGCGAGCCGCCAGAACAAGAGCACCGCCGACTACTACGCCGCCGGCCGCAACTTCAGTGGCTTCCAGAACGGGCTGGCCATCTCCGGCGACTACATGAGCGCCGCGTCGTTCCTCGGCATCTCCGGGCTGATCGCGCTGGCCGGCTACGACGGCTTCCTCTACTCGATCGGCTTCCTCGTCGCGTGGCTGGTCGCGCTGCTGCTCGTCGCCGAGCTGCTGCGCAACTCCGGCCGCTTCACGATGGCCGACCAGCTGGCCTTCCGGATGAGGCAGCGCCCGGTCCGCACCGCGGCCGCGACGTCCACGGTCGTCGTCTCGATCTTCTACCTGCTCGCGCAGATGGTCGGAGCCGGCGCCCTCGTGACGCTGCTGCTGGGCGTCGAGGGCGAGTTCGCCAAGGGGCTCACCATCGTCCTGGTCGGCGCGCTGATGGTCTTCTACGTCACGGTCGGTGGCATGAGGGGCACCACCTGGGTGCAGATCGTCAAGGCGGTCCTCCTGATCACCGGCACCATCTTGATCACGGTCCTCGTCCTGGCGAAGTTCGACTTCAACCTCAGCGACCTGCTGGGCGGGGCTGCCGACAACAGCGGCAAGGGCGAGGCGTTCCTCCAGCCCGGGCTGAAGTACGGCGCCACCACCACGAGCCAGATCGACTTCCTGTCCCTGGGTCTCGCGCTGGTGCTCGGCACGGCCGGACTGCCGCACATCCTGATCCGCTTCTACACGGTGCCGACGGCCAAGGACGCTCGCACCTCGGTCAACTGGGCGATCGGGATCATCGGCGGCTTCTACCTGATGTCGCTGGTGCTGGGCTTCGGCGCGGCGGCGCTGCTCGACACCGGACCGGGCAGCCAGGTGGCTGCCACGACCGGCAACCTGGCCTCGCCACTGCTGGCCCAGGAGGTGGGCGGCGGCGACGGCACCGCCGGCGGTGCGATCCTGCTGGCGTTCATCTCCGCAGTCGCCTTCGCGACGATCCTCGCCGTGGTGGCCGGGCTGACGCTCACCTCGGCGTCATCGGTGGCCCACGACCTCTACGCGACGGTGTGGAAGCGCGGGAAGGCCACGGAGCAGGACGAGGTCAGGGTGGCCCGCATCGCGGCGTTCGTCATCGGCGGCATCGCGATCGTGCTGGCCATCCCGGCCCAGAAGCTCAACATCGCCTTCCTGGTGGCGCTCGCCTTCGCGGTCGCGGCCTCTGCCAACCTGCCCTCGCTCATCTACAACCTGTTCTGGCGGCGGTTCAACACCCGCGGCGCGGTCTGGGCGATCTACGGCGGCCTGATCGTGTGCGTCGGGCTGGTGTTCTTCTCGCCGGTCGTCTCCGGCCCGGACACCGGGACGGCGCTGTTCGCCGACCACGACTGGTCGTGGTTCCCGCTCAGCAACCCGGGGATCATCTCGATCCCGGCCGGGTTCCTGTTCGGCTGGCTGGGCACGGTCACCTCGAAGGAGCCTGAGGCCGAGGACCGCTACACCGAGCTCGAGGTCCGCGCCCTGACCGGTGCCGGCTCCGAGCGGGCGGTCACCCACTGACCGGGGGCTGAGCCAGCCACCCATCTCGGGGGGTCGGGTGCCGCAGGGCGCGCAGTAGGGGCGTCCGACGGCACCCGACTCACGCATCGCCGTCTGCTCGACCTGCTAGACCTGCCGCTGCAGCCGCTCGGCTGTGACGTCGCGCGGCTCGTCCGACCGCTCGCCGCAGGCGGGTCGCCGCTCGTCGCAACCGTCGAGCAACCGTGGGCCACGACGATGGTGCGGCGCATTAGGTTGATCGGAGAGCCGTCAGATCAGACGAGGAGTGCCAGCGTGACCAGCACCGAGGAGACCCTGTCGAACCTGTCCCGCGAGGAGCGGCGGTTCGAGCCACCGTCCGACCTGGCGGAGAACGCCAACCTCAAGGAGGAGGCGTACGCCCGGGCCGAGGCGGATCCGGAGGCGTTCTGGGCCGAGCAGGCCGAGCGGCTCGACTGGGACCAGAAGTGGGACCGCGTCCTCGACTGGGACGACCCGCCGTTCGCGAAGTGGTTCGTCGGCGGCCGGATCAACGCCGCCTACAACTGCGTCGACCGGCACGTGGCGAACGGACTGGGCGACCGGGTCGCCATCAACTGGGTGGGTGAGCCGGAGGACGACAAGCGCACCGTCACCTACGCCGAGCTCAAGGACGAGGTCTGCAAGGCCGCCAACGCCCTGACCGAGCTCGGCGTGGAGACGGGCGACCGGGTCGCGATCTACATGCCGATGATCTTCGAGACCGTCGTCGCGATGCTCGCCTGCGCCCGGATCGGCGCCCCGCACACGGTGGTCTTCGGCGGCTTCTCCTCCGACGCCCTCGCGACCCGCGTCGTCGACTGCGGCGTGAAGGTGATCATCACCTCCGACGGCGGCTACCGGCGCGGCTCCGCGTCGGCGTTGAAGCCCGCCGTCGACGAGGCGCGCGCCAAGGTGAAGGAGCAGGGCGGCGCGGTCGAGACGGTCCTCGTGGTCCGACGGACCGGGCAGGACGTCGAGTGGGACGGCCCCGAGACCGGGGGGCCGGACGTGTGGTGGCACGACACCGTCGACCAGGCATCGAGCGAGCACGAGTGCGAGTTCTTCGACTCCGAGCACCCGCTCTACGTCATGTACACCTCGGGTTCGACCGGCAAGCCCAAGGGGATCCTGCACACCACGGGCGGCTACCTGACCGGTGCGGCGTACACGCACTGGGCGGTCTTCGACCTCAAGCCGGAGACCGATGTCTACTGGTGCACCGCCGACGTCGGCTGGGTGACCGGCCACAGCTACATGGTCTACGGGCCGCTCGCCAACGGCACCACGCAGGTTCTCTACGAGGGCACGCCGGACAGCCCGGAGAAGGGCCGCTGGTGGAAGATCATCGAGGAGTACGGCGTCTCGATCTTCTACACCGCCCCCACCGCGATCCGCTCGTTCATGAAGCAGGGCCGCGAGATCCCCGATCGGTACGACCTCTCCTCCGTGCGGCTGCTCGGCTCGGTCGGTGAGCCGATCAACCCCGAGGCCTACATCTGGTACCGCGACGTCATCGGCGGCGACAAGGCCCCGGTCGTCGACACCTGGTGGCAGACCGAGACCGGCGCGATCATGATCAGCCCGCTGCCGGGCGTGACGGCCGGGAAGCCGGGCTCGGCGATGATCCCGATCCCCGGTGTGTTCGCCGACGTGGTCACCGAGGAGGGCGAGTCGGTGCCCGACGGCTCCGGCGGCTACCTCGTGCTCACCAAGCCGTGGCCCTCGATGCTGCGCACCCTGTGGGGCGACGACGACCGCTTCAAGGAGACCTACTGGTCCAAGTACGAGAAGCAGGGCTGGTACTTCGCCGGCGACGGCGCCAAGAAGGACGAGGACGGCGACCTGTGGGTGCTCGGCCGCGTCGACGACGTCATGAACGTCTCCGGCCACCGGCTCTCCACCACCGAGATCGAGTCGGCCCTGGTGTCGCACCCCAAGGTCGCCGAGGCCGCGGTCGTGGGCGCCAAGGACGAGGACACCGGACAGGCGGTCTGCGCGTTCGTCATTCTGCGCGACGAGGCGGGCGACGGCGGCGAGGACATCGTCGAGGAGCTGCGCAAGCACGTGCGCACGCAGATCGGCCCGATCGCCACCCCGCGCCAGATCATGATCGTCCCCGAGCTGCCGAAGACCCGCTCGGGCAAGATCATGCGCCGGCTCCTGAAGGACGTCGCCGAGCACCGCGAGGTCGGCGACGTCACCACGCTGGCCGACAGCTCGGTGATGGACCTGATCTCCGACGGCATCGACTCCGGCAAGTCCGAGGACTGATCCCGGCCGCCGATTTCGTGCCGAGTCGTCGTTACTGGTCACCGGTAACGACGGGTCGACGCGGATTTCGTGCCGAGTCGTCGTTACTCGTCACCGGTAACGACGGGTGGGCGTTGGAGGACCCCGCCCTCGACGAGCTTCTGGCGGGCCTTGACCAGGCGGTAGACCCAGATCGCCACGACGGCGACCACGCCGGTGTCGTCGACGAGGCCGAGCGGGCCGAGCAACGCCTCGGGCACGACGTCGACCGGGAGGGCCAGGTAGGCAAGGGCAGCCAGCATCGCGACCAGGCCGCGCGGGGGGATCCTGAACCGCCACATCAGGAACGCGATCAGGGCCAGTCCGAGGATGACGAGCACCCCGAGCGTGATGAGCACCGCGCGCAGCACGTCGTCCACGCGTCACAGTGTCGCCGACGGACATGAAAGACCGGGGCTCCCCCACGGGCCCCGGTCTGGTCAAACCGTAGGGGGCCGACGTTCACGTACTGGTCAGGAAACCTGTGAACCCCGGGGTTTTGCCGAACCGGTTGCGGTGTGGGCTGGACCAACTCACCCTCGACTCCATGCCCTCCCAGCAGACCACGACCCGACCACCCGAGGAGGACGGCTTCGCCGCCGTGCTCGGGCGGGCGCTCGAGGCGCGCGGGATCCCCCTGGTGGGCCTCCAGCGCCGGCTCGCGGACCGGGGCCACCGGGTGAGCGTGGGCACGCTGAGCTACTGGCGCTCGGGCCAACGGCAACCCGAGAAGCCGACCTCCCTCGACGCCGTCAGCGAGATCGAGGAGCTGCTGGGCCTCGATCAGGGCGAGCTGCTCGGCCGGATCGGACCCTCGCGCCGGCCCGGACCGCCACCGCCGCGGGTCGAGGACGGCGGCTCCGCACCCAGCAGCGTCGGCGTACCCGACGCGCTGCGGGAGCTCGGGCTGGCCGACATAGGCCAGGAGATGCACGGCGTCGCCACGCAGGTCACCCTCGACGTCGACACCAACGGGCAGATGACCCAGCAGAACGTGCGGACCCTGCTCCGCGCCACCGCACCCGGGGCGCAGAGGTGGTACCACGTCGTGTTCGCGGAGGAGCCGGTGGACGAGCCGCTGGTGCTGGACCAGGCGACCGGGATCGAGGTGGGCCGACAGCTCACCCGCCCGGAGGTGGGCCTGTTCCTGTGGGAGCTGCTCCTGCCCCGACCCCTGGACGTCGGCGAGACCGTCTTCATCGAGACCCACACCCAGCTCGGCAACCTCGGCAGCCAGGACACGTCGTACTTCCACCACCTGGACCGACGCACTCCGGACACCGTGATCTGGGTGCGCTTCGACCCGCGGAGGCCACCTCGCCGGTGCGTGGAGACCCAGCAGCTGCTCGAGGGACCGGCGGTCGAGACGCCCGTGCGACTGGACGGCCTGCACACCGCCCACGTCGCAGTCCGCTCGTTCGGTCCCGGGCGCATCGGTCTCACGTGGGACTGGTGAAAGTCCGGGAGTAGGGTCGGCGCCGGTGTGCCGGGAAGTCGGGTCGGTGACCCAGCCCCCTGCCCAAGGAGCCGTCCGTGCACGATCTCGTACCCTACGGACAGGTCGTGTTCCTGGTCGCGCTGACGGTTCTCGTCGCGGTCGGGTCCAGCCGGCTCTCCGAGCTCCTCCGGGTCCCGGCACCCGCCCTGTTCCTGATCGTGGCCGCGCTCGCCTCCCACCTCGTGCCAGAGCTGGGCTCGCTCGAGGTGGTGACCAACCAGCGCATCGTGACGGTCGCCCTGGTGGTCATCCTCTTCGACGGCGGCATGCACATCGGCTGGGGCCGGATGCGCCTCTCGGTGGGAGGAGTGCTCTGGCTCGGCGTGGCCGGGACGGCGGTCACCACCGCGGCGCTGGCCCTCGGCGTGCACGCCGTGGGCGGCCTCGACTGGCGAACCTCCCTCATCCTCGGAGCGGCCCTGGCCCCCACCGACCCGGCGGTGGTCTTCTCGGTGCTCGGCCGCCGTGAGATCGCAAGCCGATCCGGGACGTTGATCGAAGGTGAGTCAGGGGCCAACGACCCCGTCGGCATCGCCCTCATGATCGCCATCCTCGGGAGCACCGGCGGAGGCTGGTCCGCGGTCGGCAGCGGCCTGGCCACCTTCTCGCTGCAGATGGCCGTCGGCCTCGCCGTCGGTCTCATCGGCGGCTGGGTGATGCTGCGCGCCATGCGCCGGGTCCCGCTGCCGAGCGCCGGGCTGCACCCTCTGCTCACCCTCTCGATGGCCTTCGTGCTGTACGGCGTGGCCACGATGATGGAGGGCTCCGGCTACCTGGCCGTGTTCCTGGCCGGGATCGTCGTGGGTGACGCCCGCGCGCCGTTCAAGCGAGACATCGAGCTGTTCGCCGGCGCTCTGGCCAGCCTGGCCGAGATCGTGGCCTTCGTGGTGCTGGGCCTCTCCGTCGACGCGATCACCGTGGTCACCGACCACGCCTTCATCGTCGGGCTCGGCGTCGCGGCCCTCCTCAGCATCATCGTCCGACCTGTGCTGGTCGGCCTGGTCTCGCTCCCGATCCGGCTCGAGCGCGGAGAGCGCGCCTTTCTGCTCTTCGCCGGCCTCAAGGGCGCGGTCCCCATCCTGCTGGGCACCTACGTCCTCGCGGAGGGCGAGCCACGGGCGCAGGAGATCTACGAGATCATCTTCGTCGTCGTCCTCTTCTCGGTGATCGTCCAGGGCGGGCTGGTGCCGCAGGTCGCCAAGCTGTGCAAGGTCCCGATGCGGGTGGTGGAGCCGGCGCCGTGGGTGCTGGGCATGCGCTTCCAGGACGAGCCGTCCGGTCTCCACCGCTACGTCGTGAGCCCCGGCTCGCCCGCGGACGGCTGCGCCCTGGCCGACCTCGACGTGGGCGAGGACTTCTGGGTGAGCCTGGTCAGCCGGGACGGCCGCTTGGTGCAGGTGCGCGGCGACACCGTGCTCCACGCCGGTGACGAGGTGCTGGCGCTGGCGGACGACGGCGAGGGCCCTGACGAGGTGTTCATCGGCTCGCGGCACGACCGCGAGGAGCCTGACGCACCCGTCGATGGGTAATGTCGGACCATGGCCAACGACGTCACGGGGAGCAGCCGTACGCCGGTGCGCGGACCGTCGCCCGACGACCCCACCATCGGGCGCCTCGTCGCCGACGCCAGCCGCGACATCTCGTCGCTGGTCTCCAAGGAGATCGCGCTGGCGAAGTCGGAGCTCAAGGTCAGCGTCAAGGCCGGCGGCCTCGGCGTCGGCCTGCTGGCGGGCGCGGCGTTCATCGCCGTCCTCGGCGTCATCATGCTGTCGTTCACGATCGTCTACTTCGTGCACTGGGCCGGGCTCGGGTTGCACTGGTCCTACCTGATCGTGACCGGGTTCTGGTTCCTCGTGACCGCGCTGCTGGGCTGGATCGGCGTGAAGAAGCTCAAGCAGGTCGGACCGCCCGAGAAGGCCATCGAGCAGGGGCGGGAGATCCCCCGCGCACTGCGCGGCCAGTCCTAGTGCCCCGCAGACGAGTGCCCCGCCTCAGCCCGCACACCCCTCGGTCGACTTCTCGCTCTCGCTGAGGCTGCCCTCGTCGGCCGCGTCGCGGACCTGGTCGGCGGTGATCGCGTAGCCGGTGTCGTCGTCCGTGACCGACGCCGCGAAGACCACGCCGACCACCTGCCCGGCCGAGTCGACGATCGGGCCGCCGGAGTTGCCGGGCCGGACCAGCCCGCGGATCGAGTAGACGTCCCGGATCACCGCCCCGTCGCCGTAGATGTCCGGCGAGCGCAGGGTCTGCTTGGCGCGGATCCGGCCGGGCTCGATGTCGAACGGTCCGTCCTGCGGGTAGCCGAGGATCGCGATCCCCTCCTTCGGCTGCGCGGGGTCGTCGACACCGGTGAACGGCAGCACCGGGATCGCCCCGCTGTCGAACTCCAGCACGGCGATGTCGAGGTCGGAGTCGTAGAAGACGACCTTGGCGTCCGTCGTGTCGTCGCCGACCACCACCTGGGGGTCGTCGACACCGGCGACCACATGGGCGTTGGTCATGAGCCGGTCAGAGGCGTAGACGAAGCCGGAGCCCTCGATGCCGCGACCGCAGTCGTTGGTGCCGCGCACCTTGAGCACGCTGCTGCCGGCCCGGGTGACGTCGGGGTCGCGCTTCATGCGGGCGTCGCCGGGCTTGACGTCCACGATCCGCTCCGGTGAGAACGGCTCGAGGTAGCGCGGGAAGAAGCTGGTGCCGACGACGTCGTTGAACGCGTCGAGCACTCCGCCGGCGCGCTGCGGCAGCACCTGGTTGACCTTCGCCAGGATCGTGGAGCTCCGCACCATCGGCGTGACCCCGTCGATCCGCGAGCCGGAGACCGCGACCCCCAGTGCCCAGGCGACGATCAGGACGGCGCAGGCGCTGAGCACCGCACCACCGATCGCGTCGAGCGCGCGCACCGGCTGCCAGGTGATCCGGTCGCGGATCTTGGCGCCTCCCCACTGCAGCACGCCCTGCCCGAGCGACGCGGCCAGGATCACGATGAACAGGGCGCCCAGCGACACCAGCAGCGACGGGTCGGCGTCGCCCAGGGCGACCGGCGCCAGCCAGACGCCGACGAGGCCGCCGAGCAGCAGACCGGCGGTGGCGAACGCGCCGGTCACGAACCCCTGCCAGTAGCCGGAGACGGCGTACGCGAGCACCAGCACCACCAGGAGCCAGTCGAGGACGTTCATCCGCGGCGCCGCTCCTCGAACTCGGTGTTGGGTGGGATGACGTCCTGGTCTGGCCGTCGGCCGACCAGCATGTAGGACGGGAGCTCCTGCGCCGGCGCGTCGGGGAGGTCCTCGATCCAGCCGAGGTACTCGAAGAGGCGCGCGATCACACCCGCCGTGAATCCCCAGCAGATGACGTCCTTGCCCGGCCCGATGAGGAAGCCGGGGCTCAGCCAGCCGCCGGGGCCGGTGACGGTGATGCGGTGCGCGGGGTCGCGCAGCTCGGCGATCGGGACGCGGTAGACCGCGTGCACCTCTTCGGCGGAGACAGCGTGGACCGTGCTCGGCTCGCGCCACCAGCCGAGCACGGGGGTGACCGAGTAGTTGCTCGGCGGCAGCCACAGCGGGGGCAGCTCGGCGAACACCTCGACCCCGTCGGGCCGGAGCCCGGTCTCCTCCTCGGCCTCTCGCAGAGCGGCCTGCCGCGCCGTCTCGCCGGGGTCGACCGAACCGCCGGGAAAGGACACCTGGCCGGGATGCGAGCGCATCGTGTGGCTGCGCTCGGTGAGCAGCAGGTCCGGCCCGTCGGTGCCCTCACCGAAGAGCATCAGCACGGCGCTGACCCGGGTCTCCTCGTCCTCCGGCGGCATGAACCGGGTCAGGTCGTGGACGGTGACCGAGCGGGCGGCGTCCTCGACCGGCCGCAGCCAGTCAGGGAGCTGAGTGGTCACAGAGGGACTCCGAGGTGCTCGCGGACCAGGTCGACGATCTGTCCCTCGGAGTCGAGGCCGCCGAACTCGACGTAGGAGATCTCGCCGTCCGAGTCGAGGAAGTACATCGCCGGGAGCCCGGTGCGCACCTTGGCGAACTGGTCGGTGTCGAGGAGGTCGCCACCGGGGTCGGCCAGCGAGGGATAGGTCACCCCCCGCTCCTGGAGGGTCTCGAGGGCGCTGCCGGGGTACTGGTCCTGGAAGTCGATGCCGAGCACCGGCACCCGCGTGCCGTGGTGGTCGTGGAAGGCCTGCAGGGCCGGCATCTCCTCCTTGCAGGGCGTGCAGCCGGCGAACCAGAAGCTCAGCACCATCGGCCCCACGAGTGAGGACAGGTCGACGCGGGTGCCGCCGCCGAGACACTTCAGCGTGACCTCGGGGAGCGCGCCGCCGCCCGGCCCAGGCACGCAGTCCTCGATGCCGGCCTCCGCCTTGAGGTCCCGCAGCTCCGGGGTGTCGACCTGCACCTTGCTCGGGCCGGGGCCGGGGATGATCGGGCTCTCGCGGTCGTCGCCGCAGCCGGCCAGCGCGGCCGTCAGCGCCGCCGCGGTGAGCGCGGCCGCGAACCGCCTCATGCTCTGCCCTCGGTGCGGAGCAGCTTGGCGGCGGTCTCGGGATCGGTCGGCCCGGCGCCGTAGGACGGGCACCAGCGGGCCACCGGGCAGGCACCGCAGGCCGGCTTCTGAGCGTGGCAGCAGCGTCGGCCGTGCCAGATGAGGTGGTGGCTGAGCAGCACCCAGTCCTTCTTGGGGAACAGCGCACCCACGGCGTGCTCGGCCTTGACCGCGTCGGTCTCCTCGGTCCAGGCGAACCGGCGGGCGAGCCGGCCGAAGTGCGTGTCGACGGTGATGCCGGGGACGCCGAACGCGTTGCCGAGCACGACGTTGGCCGTCTTGCGCCCGACTCCGGGGAGCTCGACGAGGTCCTTCAGGCGGGGCGGCACCTCACCGCCGTGCCGCTCGACCAGCGCCGCGCTCAGCTTGAGCAACGACTCGGTCTTGGCGCGGAAGAAGCCCAGCGGCCCGATGATCCCCTCGAGCCTGTCGCGGTCGGCGGCCGCCATCGCGGGCGCGTCAGGGTAGGCCGCGAAGAGGGTCGGGCGGACGGCGTTGACCCTCTTGTCGGTGGTCTGCGCGCTGAGCACGGTGACGACGAGGAGCTCGAAGGGGTTGTCGAAGTCGAGCTCGCAGCGGGCGTCGGGATAGGTCTGTGCGAGCACCCGGTCGATCTTGCGTGCGCGCCGGACGAGCGATGTGCGGCTCTCGGCGGAGAGCTGGGGGTCGGGCACCGCTCAAGGATAGGCGCGCGCACCCCCGGCGCCGTGGCGGTGGTGGGCGCCACTGGGGCCGCGTCTACCGGGTGGGTAGTTCCTGTGATCCATCCCACTGGATAGGATTCCGACGGCTCCCGAACCGAGCGGGCCATGAGGCGGAGGAACCAGTGGACAACGACGTGCTTCGTCAGGCGCCGCTCTTCAGCGCGCTCGATGACGAGGCGGCGACCGCCCTGCGGTCGTCCATGGGCGAGACCAAGCTGCGCCGCGGCGACGTGCTCTTCCACGAGGGCGACTCCGGCGACAAGCTCTACGTCGTCCTCGACGGCAAGGTGAAGCTCGGCCGCACGTCGTCCGACGGCCGGGAGAACCTGCTGGCCATCCTCGGCCCCGGCCAGATGTTCGGCGAGCTCTCGCTCTTCGACCCCGGCCCGCGCTCGGCGACGGTCACGGCGGTCACCGACACGACGTTCGCCTCGCTGTCCCACGAGGACCTGCTGCGCTGGCTCGAGGGCCGCCCGGTCGTGGCCCGCGGCCTGCTCACCCAGCTCGCCGGCCGGCTCCGCAAGGCCAACGACGTCGTCGCCGACCTGGTCTTCTCCGACGTCCCCGGCCGGGTGGCCAAGGCGCTGCTCGACCTGGCCGACCGCTTCGGCCGCACCGCCGACGACGGCGTGCACGTCCACCACGACCTCACCCAGGAGGAGCTGGCCCAGCTGGTCGGCGCCTCCCGCGAGACCGTCAACAAGGCGCTCGCCGACTTCGCCTCGCGTGGCTGGCTGCGACTCGAGCCCCGCTCGGTCGTGATCATGGACGTCGAGCGCCTCGCCCGACGCGCCCGCTGACCACCGCATCGGGTCAGGATGACCCTCGGCGACCTCAGCCCCGCGCGAGGTAGGCCAGCTGGGCCCTGACCGACCACTCGGCCGCGCCCCAGAGCGACTCGTCGACGTCCTGGTAGACGATCTCCACGACCTGGCGGGGCAGCTCCTCGTCGTCCGCGTCGGGGTGGGCGACGCCGAGCCGTGCCAGCGCGTCCTCGACCTGGGTCAGCCTCTGCCTGCGGTGGACGAGGTAGTGGTCGAGGGTGCCGAGGGCGTCGTCGAGCACCGGGCCGTGCGCCGGCCAGATGCGGTCGACCTCACCCGAGACGGCGAGTGAACGCATCCGCTCGATCGAGTCGAAGTACGGCGCCAGCTGGCCGTCGGGGTAGGCGACGACGGTCGTGCCGCGGCCCAGCACCATGTCGCCCGAGAGCAGTGCGCGCTCCGCAGGCACCACGATCGAGATCGAGTCGGCGGTGTGGCCCGGAGTGGTGACGACCCGCAGCCGCAGGCCGTCGACGTCGATCAGCTCGTCGTCGGTGAGCGGATCGCCGTGGAAGCAGTACGCCGGGTCGAGGGCGCGCACCGGACAGCCCTTGCGGGTCGCGAGGTCGACGGCCACCTCGGAGTGGTCGAAGTGGTGGTGGGTCAGCAGCACCAGCGCGACGTCGCCGGTCTGCTCGTCGAGCTCGTCGACGTGGCCGTCCTCGATCGGTCCGGGGTCGACCACGACCGATCGGGACGCGCCGGGCTCGCTGAGCACCCAGCTGTTGGTGCCGTCGAGGGTCATCATCCCCGGGTTGGGGGCGAGCAGGCAGCGCGCCCGCTCGCCGAAGCGTCCCCCGGCCCAGGCCAGCGTCATGAGCCCTGGCGCGCGGCGAGGATCGAGCGCAGGTGCTCGGGGACCGACAGCGTCCAGCCCTCCCCCATCGCCTCCACGCCCGGGGTGTGCATCTCCACCGACCGGCCGTGCGCGGCGTCGATCACCTGGGTGGGACCGGCGTGCTGCGCGACCTCGAGCGAGGTGAGGTAGGTCGGGGGCATCATCAGCATCTCGCCGCGCTCAGCCATCGCCAGGGCGTCGAGGGCCGGAAGCCAGGTCACCTCGGACGACTCCGAGGACACGTCGCGGGTGCGCTGCCCCTCGGGCAGGAGCGCCACGAAGAACCAGGTCCGGTAGCGCTTCGGCTCGAAGACCGGCGTCGTCCAGGCGGCCCACACGCCGAGGAGGTCCGTCCTGAGCACCAGACCGCGACGGGTGAGGAAATCGGTCATCGCGAGCTCGCGCGACTCCAGCGCGACCCGGTCGGCCTCCCAGTCCTCGCCGGTCGTGTCCGCGACCACCTCGTCCGGGTGCGGCCCGGCCAGCAGCACTCCGGACTCCTCGAACGTCTCGCGGACCGCAGCGCAGACGAGCGCCCGCGCCATGGTCTCGTCGCAGCCGAGCCGGGTGGCCCACTCGGCCGGCTCGGGCCCGGCCCAGGCCACGTCCACGTCGAAGTCACGCGCATCGACCCCGCCGCCGGGATAGACGCACATCCCCGCGGCGAACTCCATCGAGACCTGGCGGCGCAGGTAGTAGATCGCCGACCCCTGCTCGGAGGGCCGGAGCAGGATCACCGTCGCGGCGTCCCGCGGCTCGACCGGCCGGCGGAGTCCCTCGGCGTACTCCTGGGCGGCCTCGACCAGGTGATCCGGCAACGCGATCGGCGGGATCGGGATCGTCATGCCAGCTCGACGATGACCTCGACCTCGACGGGCGCGTCCAACGGCAGGGCCGCCACCCCGACCGCCGATCGGGCGTGCACGCCCGCGTCGCCGAAGACGGAACCGAGCAGCTCCGAGGCGCCGTTGGCGACCTTCGGCTGGGCGGTGAAGTCGGGCGACGAGGCCACGAAGACGACCGCCTTCACCACCCGCTTGACCAGCGACAGGTCGCCGATCTCGGCCTTGATCGCCGCGATCGCGTTGAGGGCGCACTGCTGCGCGCAGGCATAGGCCTCCTCCTCGGTCACCTGGGTGCCGACCTTGCCGGTGGCGATCAGCTCACCCGAGCGCATGGGGAGCTGGCCGGAGGTGTAGACGTGGTTGCCGCTGCGCACGGCCGGGATGTAGACCGCGACGGGCTTGGCGACCTCGGGGATCGCGAGGCCGAGCTCGGCCAGCCGCTCCTCGGGCGTGCTCATGACGCGAGCGGCCGCTTGAAGTAGCCGACGAGGTTCTCCGGGTTCATGCCGGGCGCGATCTGCACGAGCTCCCAACCGTCGGCCCCGAAGTTGTCGAGGATCTGCTTCGCCGCGTGCGTGAGGATCGGTGCGGTCAGGTACTCCCACTTGGTCATGGCGGGGACGTTACTCGGGGCGTGCCTTCTGGGGGTACGGGGCCTCGTGCCGGGCCAGCATGGCCACGAACTCGCGCAGCTTCCGCTCGCGGGTCTCGGCCTTCTTCACCGCGTTGAGCCGGTGGCACAGTGCGAACCGGTTCGTCTTGGTCAGCACGTCGAACATCCGCTGGGCCTCGGGCTCGGCCGCGATCGCTGCGAGCAGGTCGTCCGGCACCTCCGCCTCCGACGCGCGGTAGGCCGCCGCCCATCGTCCGTCCGCCTTGGCCGCCTCGGCTGCCGCGCGTCCCGGTGCCCGCATCCGCCTCTGCCGCTCGAGCTGCTCGACGAGATCGACGTTGCGCTTCGACCAGATGCTGCGCGGGCGGCGTGGGGTGATGCGAATGGTGAACGACTCGTCGTCGCGCTTGCCGCCCTGCCCGTCGATCCAGCCGTAGCAGAGCAGCTCCTCGACGGCCGTCTCCCAGGTCATCGTGGTGACCGTGCCGCCCTTCTTTCCGAGCACCAGCCGGACACCGTCGGAGGTCGCGTGGTTGTCCTTGAGCCAGGCTCGCAGCTCGGCGGGGTCGGCGACCAGCAGCTCGGGCAGCTCGGCTCGCGAGGACGCCATCAGGGCGTGCGCACGAACGCGCAGAACTCGTTGCCCTCGGGGTCGGCCAGGATGTGCCAGGAGACGACGTCGTCGGCCTCGCGGAGCACCGTGGCTCCGTGGTCGACCAGTGCCTGCACGTCGGCGACGTCCACGTCCCAGTGCACGCGGTTCTTGGCCGTCTTGGGCTCTGGGACCCTGGCGAAGACGATGTTTTCGACGGGCACCTGCGGCAGCTCGTCGAGCCACGCCCAGCCCATCTCCTCGTTGCCCCCGAGGTTGCCACCCAGCACGGCCTGCCACCACGCCGCGATGGCGGCCGGGTCGGCGCTGTCGACGACGACCTCGTAGAGCTTGTAGGACGGCACCTCGTCCCGCGTGAACACGCAGAGCTCGCCGCCTTCGGGGTCGCGCAGGATGTCCCAGCGGAACGACTCGGTGTCGAGAGGGGTCGCACCCCGAGTGAGCACCTCGTCGGTGCCCGCCGCGTGCACGTCAAGGTGGACGCGCTGCTTGACCGTCACCGGCTCGGGCACCCTGTTGATCCACACGGAGTGTTGCGGCGTCGGACCGTCCAGCCGGACGTCGCCGTCGCTGAGCCGCGTCAGCGAGAGGCCGAGCGTCGGTGCCCAGAAGTCGCCCATGGCGACCGGGTCGACAGCGTCGATGCACAGGTCCTTGAACGTCGCGATGGCCACGCACCAAAACTAGAGGGCCGCGCCGACACCGGCCGCGTCGGTTTCCGGTGGTCGATGCGCAGCTGTGGAACGACACGTTCGCCCTCGACCCGAACAAGGGTGGCCGAGACGATCGGCCGCGCGAGAGCGAATGGCCGCTAGATCAGCTGGGGCTCGGTCTTCTCGCGGACCTCGTCCTCGGTGACACCCGGCGCCAGCTCGACGAGCTCGAGCCCCTCGTGCGTGACGTCGATGACGCACAGGTCGGTGATGATCCGCTGCACCACTCCGCGGCCGGTGTAGGGCAGCGAGCACTCGTTGACGATCTTGTAGGAGCCGTCCTTGGCGTTGTGCTCCATCAGCACGATCACCCGCTTGGCGCCGTGCACGAGGTCCATGGCTCCACCCATGCCCTTGACCATCTTGCCGGGGATCATCCAGTTGGCGATGTCGCCCGCCGCGGAGACCTGCATCGCGCCGAGGATCGCGGCGTCGATCTTGCCGCCTCGGATCATCCCGAACGACGTCGCCGAGTCGAAGAACGACGCCCCACGGCGCAGCGTGACGGTCTCCTTGCCGGCGTTGATCAGGTCGGCGTCCTCCTCGCCCTCGAACGGGTAGGCGCCGACGCCGAGGATGCCGTTCTCCGACTGCAGGACCAGCTCGACGCCGTCGTCGACGTAGTTGGGCACCAGCGTCGGCAGCCCGATCCCGAGGTTGACGTAGGAGCCGTCGGTGAGCTCCGAGGCGGCCCGCGCGGCCATCTCCTCACGAGTCCACGCCATCAGGAGTCCCCCTTCGGACGGACGGTCCGCTTCTCGATCCGCTTGTCCGCGGCCTGCTCCGGGGTCAGCGGCACGACCCGCTGCACGAAGACCCCCGGCGTGTGGACCTCGTTGGGGTCCAGGTCACCGGGCTCGACCAGCTCCTCGACCTCCGCGATCGTGAGCCGCCCGCACATCGCGGCGAGCGGGTTGAAGTTGCGCGCGGAGTCGCGGTAGACGAGGTTGCCGTGCCGGTCGCCCTTCGCGGCCCGCACCAGCCCGAAGTCGGCCACGATCGCCTCCTCCAGCACGAACTCCCTGGCCACCGACCCACCCGCCCCGTCCTTGGTCTCGAAGGTCCGGGTGTCCTTCGGCGGGCTGGCCAGGATCACGTTGCCCTCCGAGTCGTAGCGCCACGGCAGCCCGCCCTCGGCGACCTGGGTCCCGCCCCCGGTCGCGGTGTAGAACGCCGCGATGCCCGAGCCGCCGGCCCGCATCCGCTCGGCCAGCGTCCCCTGCGGCGTCAGCTCGACCTCGAGCTCGCCGGAGAGGTACTGCCGGGCGAACTCCTGGTTCTCCCCGACGTACGACGCCACCATCCGCCGCAGCCGACCGGCACCGAGCAGCAGGCCCAGCCCCCAGTCGTCCACGCCCGCGTTGTTGGAGACCGCCTCGAGGTCCTTGGTGCCGGCCTCCAGCAGCGCCGCGATCAGCACCGAGGGGATCCCGCACAGTCCGAAGCCGCCCACCGAGATCGTCGCGCCGTCCGCGATGTCGGCCACCGCCTCGGCGGCTGACGCCACCACCTTGTCCATCCGTCGCCTCTCATCGATCACCGGACTCGAACCTAGTGCCCCACACACGAAGTTCGCGGCATGGGTCGCACCCCCAGCACGCACCTCGCTTTGTTGGCGACGCTGGGAAGACACCCAGTCTGCCTGCGCGCCGCCTCGCGATGCGCGCACTGGGAGCACGACTCATCTTGCGAACTTCGCGCGGCGGGTCGGCGCCAGCACGTCGCGCACCATCGACCAGGGTTGCCCGCCGTCCCTTGGATGAACCGTAGCTCTGAGTCAGCCGGGTGACACCTAGGGTTCTGGGCATGAGCCCCGACTGGTCCCGCGTGCGGCTGCACGTGGTGACCGGCAAGGGCGGCACCGGCAAGTCCACCGTGGCCGCCTCGCTCGCGCTGGCGCTGGCCTCGCAGCGCAAGAACGTCCTCCTGTGCGAGGTCGAGGGGCGCCAGGGAATCGCCCGGATGTTCGACGTCGACCCGCTGCCGTACGCCGAGCGACGGATCGCGACCGGGCTCCGCACCGACGGGCCGCCGGGGGTCGTGCACGCGCTGCACATCGACGCAGAGTCCGCGCTCATGGAGTACCTCGCCATGTACTACCGGCTCGGCCGAGCGGGCCGCGCGCTGGACCGGTTCGGTGTCGTCGAGTTCGCGACCACCATCGCACCCGGCGTGCGCGACGTGCTGCTCACCGGGAAGGTCTACGAGGCGGTGCAGCGCAACAGCCGCAACAAGGGAGCGATCGACTACGACGCGGTCGTGCTCGACGCACCGCCGACCGGCCGGATCACGCCGTTCCTCCACGTGAGCGACGAGCTCGCCGGGCTGGCCAAGGTGGGACCCGTCAAGAACCAGGCCGACACGATGATGACGCTCTTCCGCTCACCCCGGACGGCCGTGCACTTCGTCACCGTGCTCGAGGAGATGCCGGTCCAGGAGACCGCCGACGGGATCGAGCACCTGCGCGAGGCCGGGCTCCCGGTGGGTGGCGTGGTGGTCAACCTGGTCCGCCCGCGCGACCTGCGGGTCAAGGACCTCTCCCCCGCCCGCAGCGGCGGGCTCGACCGGGCGGCGATCGGCGCCGACCTCGCCACGGCCGGGGTGGACGTGACGGACGAGCTGCTGGACGGGCTGCTCGCCGAGGGTCGCGACCACGCGATCCGCCGGGCCCTGGAAGATGCCCAGCGAAAGCTGGTCAAGGGGATGGGGGTCCCCGTCTACGAGCTGCCTCGGCTGGCCGCCGGCGTCGACCTGGGTGGCCTCTACGAGCTGGCCGGCGGCCTGCGCGACCAGGGGATGGCATGACTCCCACCCCACGAAACTCCTCGGTGGGCACGCTGCGCGCGGGCGCGCGCGCCATGACGCGGGGCCCCCGGAAGTGACTCGCTCTCGCGCCCGCGTGGGCCCGCTGGCCTCCCGTCCGGCCTCCGTCCGCACCCTCGACGTCGACGCGCTGATCGACGACCCGAAGACCGGCATCATCGTCTGCTGCGGCTCGGGTGGCGTCGGGAAGACCACCACGTCAGCGGCCCTGGCCCTCCGGGCCGCCGAGCGCGGCCGCAAGGTGGTGGTGCTCACCATCGACCCCGCCCGCAGGCTGGCGCAGTCGATGGGCATCGAGGCGCTCGACAACACCCCGCGGCCGGTCACCGGCGTGGGTGGCGACGGCTCGCTCGACGCGATGATGCTCGACATGAAGCGGACCTTCGACGAGGTCGTGGAGGCCCAGGCCACGCCGGAGAAGGCGAGACAGATCCTCGAGAACCCCTTCTACATCGCGCTGTCGTCGTCGTTCGCGGGGACCCAGGAGTACATGGCGATGGAGAAGCTCGGCCAGCTCCAGCGGGATGCCCGCGAGGCCGGGACCTACGACCTGATCGTCGTCGACACGCCCCCGTCGCGCTCGGCCCTGGACTTCCTCGACGCCCCCGAGCGGCTGTCGTCGTTCCTCGACGGCCGCTTCGTCCGGATGCTGCTCGCACCGGCGCGCGGTCCGGCCCGGATCATGACCGCGGGCCTCGGGCTGGTGACGGGCGCGCTCTCGAAGATCCTGGGCGGCCAGTTCATCACGGACCTGCAGACCTTCGTCGCCGCCATCGACACGGTCTTCGGGGGCTTCCGGGCCCGCGCGCAGAAGACCTACGCGCTGCTGCAGGCGCCCGGCACGGCGTTCCTGGTCGTGGCGTCGCCCGAGTCGGACGCGCTGCGCGAGGCGGAGTACTTCGTCGAGCGGCTGGGCGAGGACCGGATGCCGCTCGCGGGCCTGGTCGTCAACCGCGCCAGCCCGGCCGGCCAGGGGTCGCTCTCGGCCGACGAGGCGATGGCGGCCACGGCGCGGCTCAGGCGCGAGACCCCGTCACCCACGGCGCCGCTCACCGCCGGGTTGCTGCGGCTGCACGCCGACCGGGAGCGGATGGTCGAGCGCGAGGCGGTGCTGCGGGAGCGGTTCGCGGCGGCGCACCCGAGCGTCGCCACCGCGGTCGTGCCGGCGCTGGCCGGAGACGTGCACGACCTCGACGGCCTGCGGGTGATCGGCGAGCTGCTGGCGGACCAGCCCTCCTAGCGCCCCGCACACGAGAACCCCGGGTCCTGTCAGGCCCGTCCGAGGGGCCGATCCGGGCCCGGACACCCGCCGTACTTGCCGGGACTTGCCCGCTCACCGTGCCCCCAGTGGTCCTCCCTAGGGTCGGCCCGGACGGGCTGGGGGCGAAACCGGTCGACGTGGCGCGTGCAACCCCGACACGCCCGTTCCGAGCGATTTCTGGCGTCCCCGCCGCCTGAGCGTCGTCATTTCGGCCTCCCCCTAGGGGGGTCAATGGTCCCGAATGACTAGTCATTTCGGGCTATGGAGGTTGAAGCGTTCACCCGTACACGCCCGCGGCGCATATTCGTAACTTCATACCCACGGGGAGGGAACACTCGGGCCCCCGGGACAGGCGCCCAGCAACACGACAGGGCAACAGGCTTTTTTCTCTCGGAGATGGCAGGGCAGAGACATGTGGATCGAGGACTGGACCCCCAGTGCGGCGTGCCGGAAGGCACAGCCCGACGAGCTCTTCGTCCGTGGTGCCGAGCAGAACAAGGCCAAGCAGCTGTGCACCGGGTGCCCGGTGCGCACCGAGTGCCTCGCCGAGGCCCTCGACAACCAGATCGAGTGGGGCGTGTGGGGCGGCATGACCGAGCGGGAGCGCCGTGCGCTGCTGCGTCGCCGCCCGAACGCCTCCTGGCGGGCCGTGCTCGAGGCCGCCCGCATCAAGGCGGAGCAGGAGTCTCAGCAGGTCTCCGCCTGACCCACCGCACCACAGCACGACCCCGCACCACCGCTCAGCTGCACCGCACGATCACCCCCACAGCTTCATGCACAGCTTCAACCGCACATCTTCAATCCCCACAACTGAAGATCCCCCACAGCTCCTGACTCGCGTCAGGACACGCTCGCGGCCGGTTGACGCCCTTCCCTGAGGGCCTTCAGCCGGCCGCCAGCAATTTGTGCAGCTCTTCCTCCAGGACCATGGGCCTGGCCACACGCAGCTGGAGCGGGCGAGCTCAGCGAGCGCGCCTCGGGAGCCGAAACTCGCGGGGGTGAACCGGCGTCCGTACCATGTGAGCGTGTCCATGCCACGCCAGGAGCGGCTCCCGGCCCACCGCGTGCTCTCCCACCTCGTGGTGATGGCCGCCGTCGCGGCGGTGCTCGGCGTGGTGGTCGCAGGGCTCGCGATCCCGTTCGCCGGCCTGGCCGGCCTCGGCGCCCGCAACGTCGCCAAGACGATGGACAACCTGCCCGAGGAGCTCAAGACCGAGGACCTCTCCCAGCGCACCACGATCCTGGACGCCAACGGCAACCGGCTGGCCTCCCTCTACGACCAGAACCGCACGACGGTCCCGCTCAAGAGCATCTCGCGGACGATGGTCAAGGCCCTGGTCGCGATCGAGGACTACCGCTTCTACCAGCACGGCGCACTCGACCTGAAGGGCACGCTGCGCGCGCTGGTCACCAACAAGGCCAACAGCGGCGTGGTCCAGGGTGGATCGTCGATCACCCAGCAGCTGGTGAAGCTCACCCTGCTCACCCAGGCCAAGACCAAGGCCGAGAAGAAGGCCGCCACCGACGACACGTATGCGCGCAAGCTCAAGGAGCTGCGCTACGCGATCGCACTCGAGCAGACCCACTCCAAGGACTGGATCCTCGAGCGCTACCTCAACACCGCCTACTTCGGCGACGGCGCCTACGGCGTGCAGGCGGCAGCCAAGCACTACTTCGACGTCAATGCCCGTGACCTCAACGTGCGGCAGTCGGCCCTGCTCGCCGGGCTGGTGAAGAACCCCACCGGCTACGACCCCACGAACTCGCCCGACCGCGCGCTCGCGCGTCGCGACGTCGTGCTGGACCGGATGGCCGAGCTCAACGTGATCCCACGGGAGAAGGCGGAGAAGAACAAGCTCAAGGATCTCGGGCTCAACGTGCAGGAGGTCAGCAGCGGCTGCGTGAACTCCACGTCACCCTTCTTCTGCGCCTACGTGCTGTCCTACCTCCTCCAGGACCCGCAGCTGGGTGCCACTCCCCTGGAGCGCGAGAACGTGCTCAAGAACGGCGGCCTGACGATCCAGACCACGATCGACATGACCGCGCAGCGGGCTGCCGACAACGCGGTCGCGGCGCACGTGGGCCAGACCGACGGGGCGATCGGGGCGCTGGCCATCGAGCAGCCCGGCACCGGCAACGTGCTGGCCCTGGCCCAGTCGCGACCGATGGGCAACCGCAAGAAGCTCGGGCAGACCTACATCAACTTCACGGTGCCCAAGGAGTACGGCGGCGCCAACGGGTTCCAGCCCGGCTCGACGTTCAAGGTCTTCACGCTGGCCAGCGCCCTCGAGCAGGGCTTGCCGCTCACCACGCAGTTCGACTCGCCGTCGCCGATGACCTTCGACCAGGCGGACTTCACGAACTGCCCGGGCGAGGGCTTCTTCGGTGGGTCCTACACGGCCGGGAACTCCACCGGCACCGGTTGGTACAACATGTACTCCGGAACCCGGAACTCCGTGAACACCTTCTACCTCCAGCTGGAGGAGCTGACGGGTGTGTGCGCCCCCTACGAGCTGGCACAGGAGATGGGTGTCCGGCTCACGGACCCGGGCGCCGAGCGCTACCCGTCGTTCACGCTGGGCATCGCTGACGCCTCGCCGCTGGAGATGGCCGAGGCCTACGCGACCTTCGCCGCGCGGGGGATGCACTGCGCGTCCCGGCCGGTGACCCAGATCCTCGACTCCACCGGCAACGTGCTCAAGGACTACGCCTCGCAGTGCACCCAGGTCATGCCCGAGAACGTCGCCGATGCCGTCAGCAACGTGCTCCGCGGAGTCATCGAGGGTGGCTTCGCCTCGGCCCAGGCGCTGCCGACCGCCGCCGCGGGCAAGACCGGGACCACCCAGGAGCAGAAGGCGGTGTGGTTCGCGGGCTACACCACGCAGTACGCCGCCGCCGCCACCATCGCCGGCATCAACGCCCAGGGGCAGCCCGAGTCACTGGTCGGCAAGACCGTCGACGGCAGCGTCATCTACGACGCGACCGGCTCCGGCTTCGCGGCGCCGATCTGGGGCGACGCGCTCAAGCCGCTGACCGCCGGCCAGCCCTACGTGGACTTCACCTACCCAGTCGGCATCGAGGGGGTGGGCGTCACGGCCGCGAACCCGCCGAAGCCTCCCAAGCCGCCCAAGGGCCACCACGGTGGCGGCCACGGCGGCGGCCAGGGTGGCGGGCACGGCGGTCGCTGAGCGCCTGGCTCCGGCTACTGACCGAGCTGCCTGCGTACCTCCGCGGCGACGACGCCACCGTCGGCCCGGCCCTTGACCTGGGGCTGGACGACACCCATCACCTTGCCCATCGCCTTCATGCCCTCGCCTGCCGCGCCGGTCTGCTCGACGGCGGCGGTCACGAGCGCGACGATCTCGTCCTCGGAGAGCTGCGCGGGCAGGTAGTCGGCGATCACCTCGGCCTCGGCCCGCTCCTTGTCCGCCATCTCGGCGCGGCCGCCGTCGTCGAAGGCCGTGGCGGCCTCGCGGCGCTTCTTCGCCTCGGTGGACAGGACGCCGATCACCTCGTCGTCGCTCAGCTCGCGGGCCTCCTTCCCGGACACCTCGGCGTTCGTGATGGCGGTGAGCACCATCCGCAGCGTCGACGACCGGACCGTGTCACGCCCCTTGATGGAGGCGGTGAGGTCTGAGCGGAGTCGGTCCTTGAGCATGGCCATGACCTTGATTGTGGCAGCCTTGAGGGATGCCCCTCCTCCCAGTTCTCGGCAGAGCTCTCGGCGGCCTGCTCGGCGCCGGAGCGACCGCGGGGGCCGGGCTGACGGCCTACGCCGCGTGGGAGGCGCGCCAGTACACCCTGCGCCGGGTCGAGGTACCCCTGCTGCCCGATGGCGCGCGGCCACTGCGGGTGCTGCACCTCAGCGACATCCACATGACGCCGGGCCAGCGCCGCAAGCAGGAGTGGCTGTCCGGCCTGGCGACCCTGCGACCGGACCTGGTGGTCGACACCGGCGACAACCTGTCGCACGCCGCGGCCGTCCCGGTGGTCCGCGACGCCCTCGGTCCGCTGCTCGATGCACCCGGGGTCTTCGTCTTCGGCTCCAACGACTACTTCAGCCCCACGCTGCGCAACCCGCTGCGCTACCTGCTGCCCGACGACGGGCGCCGCAACACCGAGTCCGAGCAGCTGCCGTGGCCCGACCTGCGCGACGCCTTCACCGCCTCGGGGTGGGTCGACCTGACCAACCGCCGCGAGGTGGTGAAGGTCGGTGAGCTCTCCTTCGCCTTCGCGGGCGTCGACGACCCGCACCTGCGCCGCGACCGGCTCGACGACGTCGCCGGCCCGGCGGACCAGGCCGCCGACGTGCGGCTGGGCGTGGCCCACGCGCCATACCTCCGGGTGCTCGACCAGCTCGCCGGCGATGGCTACGACGCGATCCTCGCCGGGCACACGCACGGCGGCCAGGTCTGCCTGCCCGGCGTCGGCGCGCTCACCACCAACTGCGACCTCGAGCCGGCCCGGGCCAAGGGGCTGCACCGGCACCCGGCTCGCTCTCGCGACGGCGACCCCGGCTCCTCGTGGCTGCACGTGTCCGCCGGGATCGGCACCTCGCCGTACGCCCGGATCCGCCTCGCCTGCCGCCCGGAGGCCACCCTGCTCACGCTGGTCTCGCGCACCACGAGGTAGCCGACCCGGGCTCCGAACCGATTGGGATCGGCCCCATCTGCTCCGGTATGCTCCCGACCTTGTGAGCCCTGCTCACGTCGGGCTGTGGCGCAGCTTGGTAGCGCGCCTCGTTCGGGACGAGGAGGCCGCAGGTTCAA
>CAWHLI010000007.1:0-59528 GCA_963830145.1 uncultured Actinomycetota bacterium | reverse complement strand
CATGGTCGGGCGTCTCTGCCGTCAGGCGACGATGCCCAAATGCGGGTCTGACCCTTCGCCTCCGGCGAACGTTCGGATGCTCGGCTGCTATTGATCGGTTGGACCGGAGAAACCGTAGACAACGTTGCCTGTGCGCGCATTCACAACGCTGACGAACGTACATTCCGCACCGAGTGTTGGTGTGTCTGCCTGAACGACCTTGGGAGGTGGACAGGGCGCACCCTTCCACTCAAGGACGAAGGACAACTCGCGACTTGCCAGAGGTATGAGGGATCCATCGGGTGCTGCCTGCCCGGCCTCGTCGATCGTCACATCGGCGAGCAACACCCGCGAGGAGCCGCTAGAGGCGGGGCAGACCGACTCGCCGGTCTCGCAGGTCGCTAGGGCCTTAGCCGGATCGACCGAGGCAGCCGCTGGGTTCGTAGGTGGATCAAGCTTGATGCCCGAGCCCGGGTAGCTCAAAGGCTCCGAGACCAGGACGTAGTTGCGAGCAGATCCAGTCTGCTCTCCCGTCGCGCCGTCCTTCAGTGACGACACCGATGCCCCAGGTTCGTTGACCGAGTCGCCACCGGTTTGCCCGCGGTCGCCGCGATCTTGACCGCACGCAGAGAACGCGACGCCGAGCATGACAATGGTGGGTAGAACTGAGTACCGGAAGGCCCCTGGTTTTCTCATTGTCTACACGTCTTTCCTATTGAGTCCAAAATCGGACGTGATTACAAGCCAAAGCATCTGTCTGCGACTGCGGCCAATTGCTGTTGGTCATGCTCAGCGACGCCGAGCCGCACGCGTTGTACCAGTTGAGATTCGTCGAATCCTGCACTTCCATGCCAGACATTTCCAGTGGATGCGAAGGAGAACCGGGGATGGTATTTTGTGGGTGGTAGCCCCTAGCTTGAAATGCAACGTGGAATGGCGTGTCCCAGAACGAGAGGTACGGATCGAAGGCGCTTTGATGGATGACGGTCAAGTCGTAGTTTGCCCTTATTCGATAGGCGCCAGCGGCTGCCACCCAAATATATTGGTTCCAAAAGAAGTGTGCTTCGCCGGGCTGAGAGCATCCGCCGAGATAGAAAGTGTTGATCGGTATGCCATGGCCTTGTGTCATTTCCGCAAAGCGCTTCACGCAGTAACCTGAGTTCCAATCCAAGGAGGTCCCGGCAAGACTGTAGCCAGTCGTATCCCCTCCGACCTCAACTCCTGTCCACACTTGGGTCGATGGGTTCGTAGTGCAAAGGGAATATCCGGGGCGGTCCAGGATGATGGCCTTGCTGCCGATAAAACTGCGCGGTTGCGACCCGCCTTGCGTTCTCCACACTGGGCCGACGACGTTTAGGGGCATGCCGCCGCAACCCACGGCCTGTGATGGCGAGGCGAGAATCTGTTGCATGGACATGACAAGGACCGCAATTGCGGCGAACACGACATAACGGGATAGGACGTTTCGCGGTGCCATGCGCGGAGCCTACTCGTTCGGTTCGGTTCGGAACATGGCTCTTCCTGATCGTTTTCCTCTGTTTGTCGCCACCACGCGAGGGATGTTGTTGCGCAAGCCACGTACTCACACGGGTCGCCCTTCGTTGAGATCTTCTCAACGTATTGACGGAGTTGGTGGCCTAACGGTTGGGAGCGACGCGAACAACGTTGGTCGCCGCTCAGGGGCGACCGTCGCGAAGTCAAGTGTCCTGCCGCTGACGGCCTCCGCCCGACCATGCCGATGGCCGGGCGGAGCCCGACCGTGCCGCTCACCGGCAGTGCGGTCAGCGGAGCGACGCACGAACGGCGCTCATTTCGACCAGAATGCGCACAGCGTGTCGGCCCCTCAACCCCGAACGCATGGCGAGCCGCCGGCGAGCCTCAACCGATGGGACTGGGGCAGAGCAAGAGTCACGCATCTGCCTCGACGAGCATGAGCTCGGCTTGACCGTGACGGGCTTCCAGTGCATCCAGGCGTGAGCCTCCGATCTCAACTCGGCTGTCTGCTGCGGGCTTAAGGATGCTCACTGACGACGCCCGCGTCATGCGGGCTGACGAGCTCTCAGCACTGGCGAGCAGACGCACGGCCTGCGGGCTCGCGACAGCCTGCGGCATGACGGCCACGCTCGCACCTCGTGTGTGCCGATACCGCTCGGGTCCCGCTCACTGCGCGATGACCGCGAGCGACCCGCGCTATCCGGGCTGGCCAGCGTGGAAGCCCCGTGGTCCGAGTTGCTGGCCATCCGGTCTGCTCGGCAGCCGACATTCGACGCTAGCGGAGTCGGACCACGACAGGTACTGCTGGCTCGGTCAAGGAACAGGCGGCGCACTGGGGCCAGTGACCGACCAGAGCGTGCGTCGAGAGTCCGACCATGCCGCGTTCGCGCGAGGCGGAGCGCCTGGTCGACGACATGTCGGCACTGGCGACCCCGACCGCGGACATGGTGACCCGACGTGTCGCCTCCAGCGTGATCTCGACCTCTCCGCGTGTCCGAGCCCGACCATGCCGCGATCCGCGCGGTCATGGTCGAGCGGATCGGCGCTGCCTCGACGCGAACCGTCCGTGCCTGCTTACAGGTTGGCCACGGGACGCGAGACCGTTCTGGGGCTATTACGCGTTTCGTCTAGACATGCTTGACCGCGACATGGACAGACAGATAGGCATCTTCCACGGGGAAACGGCTGGTGTGCTCTCTATCTTGCGAAGGCTCGGTGACTTGACGTGTCCAGCATTCCCCTACGCGCCACGTGGATCGCGCTAACGGTATTTGCGCTAACAGCCTCCATAACAGGCATGAATTCGGAGTCAAATGCCTATACGACCGCGCGGAGCGCACCGATCCCCGCTGCCCATGACGGTCTTACCGGGAATCAATCGGGACCCGACGAGCAGGCCTTGGCGCTGTGCCGATCACGTGCTGGTGTATTTCCCGGCTCCGCGCCGATCGCCAGTGAGTCGGCGCCTGAGGTGAAGTTGGATCGCGCCCTACGCGATCTCGAGTTGCAGCTGCTGAGCGATGCCCCGGAGACGGTAGCGACTCTGGCACTCCAAAGCACGGATCAACGGTGGGCCGACTCGCTCACGATTGGCACCCCAGACTCGGTCGCAAAGGCGCAGACGCTACTCGAGGCGAGCAGGGCTCAGCTTCCCGAGTGGGAACAGGCCATGATCGGCCAAGCGGCGCGGTTCGTGGATGCCCCGGCCACCCCATCGTTTGCGCAGACATGCTCCGCATACCTAGCGGCCGACTCACTGATGGCTTCGGCGAGTGGGCCAGGGTCCCTGCCATTCGTAACGCTGACTCTCAACTTGATCTCTGGTCAGGTCGAAATCGGTATCACCGGCGAGGCCAGTGCTGCGGTGAAGTCCCTCGTAGACAAGTATCCGGACGAAGTCATCGTGACCCAAGACAAATACGGCGTTAGGGAACTGACGACTGCCCACAGGAGCAACGACACCAACGGGTTCAGCGCTGGGGATGCCATCTTTCTGTTTGTGCCAGTCTCGGCGATCGGATACTGCACATTGAACTTCAAACTGCATAACCCGACCAACAACACGAACTTCATGGTCACTGCCGGCCACTGTGCGCTGGGGACAGACCATGTGGTGCATCCAGGTGGCACCGTCTACAACGGCTCTGACCTCCGTTGCGGCACGGGACTCAATGGCACGCAACCTATCGGGACCCTGACGTCGGACCTATACAAGACGGCGTACAACGCCGACATAGCGGCCGTCACCGGAGGGTCATTGAAGCAGGCCAACATGTGGACTGGGCAGCCTTGTATCGGTACTTCGGAAGCCACCGTGGTCGGGTATGAGGCTCCTGTGAACAACGGGCAGTTCGGCTTCTCCGGCACCTACACGGGCCAGGTGAACGGCCAGATAGTGTCACCCCAAACTTACTGTGCCGGCGACAACGAGGGCGGATACTCATGCAACCTCTGGATGGCTGCTCCCACAGGCCCTGGAAGGCTTTGTCAGGGAGGGGACAGCGGCGGTCCAGTCTTCGGCTACAACACCTCTAGTTCCGTATTCGCGACCGGAATCATCCATGCAGCCGTGGCAGTAGGAGGAGTATCCTATTGTGAATTCACCGACCTCGGCGTGGCGACCTACCTCTACGGTTCAACACTGGTAACTGGCCCGTAGCCAAGCAGTAGACGCCCACACGAGATGCGCGTTTGGGGGAGGCGGTGACGAGCTCGTTCTCCCATGCCGGAGGCGCTAGAGCGCGCCAGTTGTTGCCTGACCTGCCTGCCGTCTGCCAGTCTCTTCCGGCCCGCACCGGCGTCGCCGCGCCGAATTCACTCCCCCCGGCTGCTGGCAGACCAGCGCACTGGATCGACAAATTCGCAGGGCGCCTCTCTCGCTGTGGGTCGGCCCGGGGAACACGCGCCATCGAATAGTTCGCGACCACCGAGCGGCTCACTCAACTCTACCCTGAGCGGGACAGGCTGCCTCCCGATACAGAGGATGGAGCCTGACTCACTAGGGGGTGCCACGGTGACTGTCACCGTGATCCGTGAACTCGTGTACTCGATCGATGGTTCATTCACCACGGGGAGATCTGCACCCATGCAATCCAGCGGAGTCACCAGCGCGACGAACGCCGTCGAGGAAGAGTCGAGCGCCTGTGTAGGGTCGACCATCCAAATAGCTGGCGCACCGGCCGGGGATTTCGGGCCGTCTTGATCGGCATATGACGATGGGTCGGGCCGTGCTGGCCGATCTGGTCGATCGACCAGATACACCCCGATTGAGCCGGCCGCGACTAGCGCGGCGAGCCCCAGGCCGACGAGGCCGCCTCTGAGCCGCCGCCGTCGAGCGGTGGCACTCTGAGCGCGGCGCAACAGATCGGTCGGGGGGCGAACCGGACCCTCTTCAGCGCGAGCCCGCTCGATCAGGTCCATCAGTTCTTCTGTGTTCATGCCGACTCCTCTTGCAATCTGGCCGGATCGATCTGTGCGAGTGCACGCGCTACTCGACTCTTAACGGTGCCGACGGGTACGCCGAGCACCTCAGCCGTATCGCGTTCTGATAGGTCAGTGACAAATCTCAAAACAAGGACTTCACGGTGGTCGCGACTGAGATCAGCCAAGACCTTGGTCAAGTCCGCGCGGGCGTCGCTCGCTTGCGAGAAGGCCTTCCCGTTTTCGGGCACGGCATCGCTCGCAAGTTCGCCACGCCAACGACGCTGCCTGGCCTTTGCGCGCGTATTGACCAAGACTCTGTATACATAGGCGTCGACTTCATCCGCCTTGGCCACTCGTGACCAGACCTGGTAGCAGCGCATGAGCGCTGTCTGCACGAGATCCTCCGCGTCCGGCGGATCACTGCCCAGGTAGATCGCCGTTCGGACGAGCGTGGCCCAGCGCGCCGAGACGTAGCCCGAGAAGTCGTCGTCGGCGGCGGTCACATCCCTACGATCCCCCAGCATCCACAAAAGGTTCCCTGGATCAGACCAATTTTGCACGCTCCTCGTTGTGTCGGTCGGTGTGCCGCGTCAAACTCTCGAACGCGGTTTCGGCCGATACGTCGATAGGGATCCGGTCAATGACCGATGCACTAGGCGACAGAGCACCAGCTGGCTTGGTGTGAGCCGTCCGCGAGCCGGTGCCCCTACGCTCGCCTGACTGACTGGGATCCGGCCTACAACGAGATGCAGGGAGTCGTCTGTCTACGCCTGACGTTCCGGGAGATTGACCTATGGCTCAAACTCATCGAGGTCGGGGTCGCAGCGTGAGCAGACGGCCTGTCGCCGAAGACGCCGCCCCAGCCGCTGAATGGCAGGTTCGATGTGAGGATCAGCGAGGCGTGTTCGTAGCGGCTGGACACGAGCTGGAAGAAGAGGTTCGCGGCGTCTTGCTCGAAGGGCAGGTAGCCGACCTCGTCGACGATGATCAGCCCGTAGCGCCGCAGCCGGGTGAGCTCTGCGGCAGTCGGCCGGCGCGGTGCGCGTCGGTGAGTCGGGTGACCCACTCGGTCGCGGTAGCGAACAGGACTCGGTGGCCGTGGTGAGCGGCCGCGATGCCCAGGCCGGTGGCCAGGTGGGTCTTGCCGGTGCCGGGCGGGCCGAGCAGCACGACGTTGCGGGCCTCGGTGAGGAACCCGCCCGACGCGAGGCGGCGACCTGCTGACGCACGCGGGTTGGGCGTCCCAGTCGAACTCCTCGATCGTCTTCCTAGCACGCGAACCCGGCAGCCCGGATCCGCAGCTGGCACCGGATGCGTTGCTGGCGGCGACCTCACGGTCGAGGACCGCGGCGAGGTACTCCTCATGGGTCCAGCCGGCGTCGCGGGCGTGATCAGCGAGCCGAGCGGCGCTTCGGTGATCCGGGGTGCCTTCAACGCACCGGCCAGGTAGGTCAGCTGCTTGAGCGCTTCGCTGGAGTCGCTCTTGGTCTTGGCTGCCATCAGGCCACCTCGCCGTCTACCTCAGCCGCCGTCGACCAGCGTCGACCAGGCGTCGACCAGGCCGAACGCGCGGTCGTAGTCGGCCAGGTCCCGTTCCAGCCCCGTCGTGCAGGATCGGGTGTCGGTCGGGGTTGCTGGAACTGCTCGCGCAGCACCTTCGCGCCGCGACGTGGACGGGATCGGTGATCGTCATCCCACGCGCCCAGACCCTGTCATGCGCCGCGACCAGGCGTCCCTCGTGACGGACTTCGACCCGGGACAGGTCAGCGGTCACATCGACGAACCGGCCGATCACCGCCGGGTCGACTGAGTAGTCCGAGGAGTCGAGGCGGACGTAGTAGTCGCGTCCCAACCTGACCCGGTTGACCCACCCCACCACCGGCGCCACAGGCGGCAGGCCAGCATCGCTGCCCGATCAGCATCGAGCCGGTCGACCGGTCGGGTCTTGATGGTCCGCACGATCCGGGCGTTCGCCTTGATCAGCCAGTCGCCGAACTGGGTGTCGAAGTCGCTGGGGACGTGAAGTCGCGGCCGGGCATGAAGGAGGTCTCGAAGAACCCGTTGCGTCGCTCCACGAGCCCCTTGGACTCAGGGTCGTACGCCTTGAGCCGCTGCAGGTGGTGGCCAGCGTGCCGGCGAACGCACCGACCCCTTCAGCATGCCGCTTCCCGCGACCGATGCCAGACTCGTTGTCCCAGATCAGCCGCCGCGGACCCGACCCAGGCGTTGCAGTCCACTGCCCAGCAGCAGGTCAGCTGTGTGCCGGGTCGGGATCATCCGAGCGAGGATGAACCGTGAGTACGCGCAGGTGATCACCCAGCAAGCACCGCCCGACCATCAGCTTGCGGGCATGTTCTCGGGGGACCCGTCGGCGTCCACTGTCTATCGGAAGTGCCGGAACGGATCCTTACCCGTAGCGAGGTCCTCGTCGATGTGAACCAGCAGCAACTTCGCCGCTGCCTGCAAAGGGCTGCCAGCCATGACGAAGGTCGCGCTAGCCCCAGCGCGCTCTAGGTGCCGGATGAGCTTCTGCGGATCGACACGGTCCTGGAAAGCACGTCCATCCGCGTCTCCATAGCTGAGAGTGTCGTGTTCGGCGTCGAAGGTCAGATCACTGAAGGGTCCGAGCAAGCGAGTCAGCCTTCGTCGAGATCTCGCTCGCGCGCCCATTCTCGACAAAGTAGAGCGCAACCATGCGACCGTGCGCGCGCCCGACCCGACCCACTCGACCATGCCGCACTGCGGGCGGAGCCCGACCATGCCGCAGTCGGCTCCGCCCGACCATCACCCCGGGCTCCGAGCAACCCGTTGATGCTCCACGCCGGCCGGGCAAGGGCGGGTTTCTAACCTGAGCTCATGGACGTTCCACGCATCGCCGCCGACGAGGTCGAAGTCGTAGGAGCCCGACTCGACCGCGCGGTCGAGCACTTCCGGGCATTTCGCGACAGGTGGGCTGAACACCTGGACACCGAGCCGCACAGTGTCGGCGTCGAGGTCGGCCAGGGCGGCGCCGGTCGCATCGTTTTCACTCGCCGCGCGGACCCGCCAGCCGTCCTTTCCATCATCCTCGGTGAGTACCTCTACGAGCTACGAGCTGCTCTCGACAACACTCTGTACGCGGTGGCGATGATCGACTCGGGTGAAGACCCTCCGCCTGGTGCCGGCCAGCTCGAGTGGCCGATCTGCGACACCCCCGAGCTGTGGGAAAGCACGCGCCGACGGCGCCTCAAGTACCTAGACCCCGCACTTCAGGATGCCCTGCACACGATCCAGCCATTCCAAGCCGAAGTTCCCGGTCACAACCCGCTTCGCATCCTCAACGAAATGGCGCGCATCGACCGGCACCGCGCCGTCCACTTCGTCACTTCCTCGGCTCAGGAGGGTTGGCTGAAGTTCGACAAGACGCTCGTCACAGACGTCGAGGTACACCCCGGTCCAGTCGCGGCCGACGGCACCCTGGCTACTTTCACGTGGCTTGGCAAGGACGCAATTTCCCAGGACCACCTCGATGGACACACCGAGTTCCAACCCGAGGTCGCCAACGTCCAACTGGTGCCGTCACTCGACGGCACAGAGATGGTTCCGTCGTGGAGAACTCTCGAGCAGCGCCTGCGGGCCCTCCACAAGGGCGTCTCGGAGTACGTGTACGGGCTGCTGGGCCTGGCTATCGAGGTCTGCGACCAGCGGCAGGAGCACCGGGGCCCAGGCCCCCTCACCTGACTACCCAACTGAGCTGGCTTGTTGGCTGTCCGGCGCCTTGGGGACCTACCCCACCAGTTAGGCGGCGCGTATCTGCGGCTGCCCGACCATGCCGCGTCGGGCGCATTGCCCGACCCATGGCCTGTTAGAGCTCGGTGCGCTGGCCAGGCGTGGTCCGGTACATACCGCCAACGTCGACGATGGCGTTGCAGAGCCGTGCGAGTTGCTCGAGGTTCGACTCCTGGCCGTTGATGAGCACGTCCGCGGTCTCGACCTCCCGACCGGCGGGGTCGGTAGTTACGAGTAGGACGAGCTCGATCGGCTCGCAAAATCTCGGTGCCTCATCCGTGGCCAGCTTGCCGATTGGATCGGCGACTGTGACCACCGTCTGGTGAATGCAGCGACCTTCGTTGGCCCAGAGTCGCGAAGCGTGTTCGTCGGCGCTGATGCCGCACCAGATGGGGCAGGTGATCTCAACGAGCGCCGATCCGGTCCGGATCGGTCTGTTGTCGCGGTTGGTAGATGATTGGTTCACGGTGCTCGTGCCTCCGTTGCACGTGTGCCCAGGCCTCGGTCGGTGTTCTAGCACCGGCCGGGGCCGCCTGAGTTTTCAGGCGCCACATCAGGCTGCCGGATGCGTGAGGTTGTCGGCTCCGGACCTGCGAATTTCTGTGGATAAGGTGCGCTGTCCATAGAAGCGAGTGCCCGGCAGTACGCAATCCTGTTCAGTCACTCGCGGCGGCCGGCCAGGTTGCTGTGCGTCCACCAGACCTCCCCCCGGTCTCCTGCTCGAGTTGGCTCAGGGTGGTCGCGATGTCGAGCAGAGTGGCGAAACTACCCCGCGTCCCGTCTGTGTCCCGTCACAGTGTCAGCAACAGCCGGTATCGGCTCGCATCGACCAACACGCCCACAGCCCTGCTGACCTGCGGTTTCGTCGACTCTCACTGATTGCCAACAACGACAGATCGAGCATGCGCCGCCCTGTCACGGCGGAGGCCGCGGGTTCGAGTCCCGTCGGGGTCGCCACAGCACCACTGTTCAGCCACGAGGAGCCGGCTCAGCCGGCTCCTCCGTCATTTCCTGGGGCCCGTGGGCCAGGGAGCGCGAGAGAATGCCGGGGTGGCGATGGACATGGAGCCCGCGCAGTTCGACGCCCTCGTCGACCGGGCCCTCGACGGGATCCCCGACGAGCTGGCACGGCTGGTCCAGAACGTCGTGGTGCTCGTCGAGGACGAGCCGCCGGAGGACGAGCCCGACGACCTGCTCGGGCTCTACGACGGAGTGGCCCTCACCGAGCGCGACGGCACCCTCACCGTGCAGCTCCCCGACCGGATCTTCATCTTCCGTGGCCCGCTGCTCGACTTCTGCGACAGCGAGGAGCAGCTCGTCGAGGAGGTCCGGATCACCGTCGTGCACGAGATCGCCCACCACTTCGGGATCGACGACCACCGGCTGCACGCGCTCGGCTACGGCTGAGCGACCACCACGCCGAGGGCGCACGCCGCGAGCGAGACGCCGATCGTCACCACGGCGTACGTCGAGCCGCGCAGTGCACCGAGTCGATGGGTCTGCACCGCGAACGCCGAGTAGGTCGTGAAGCCGCCGCAGAAGCCGGTGCCGAGCAGGGCCAGCCAGTGGCCGGTCGCGCCCGCTGCGAGGGACAGGCCGAGCAGGAACGAGCCGGCGACGTTGACCAGGAGGGTGCCGCGCGGGAACCGCTCCGTGTCCAGCGTGGTGGCGAGGAGGTAGCGCAGCGGGGCACCGAGCGCAGCACCGAGCGCGACCAGCAGCGGGGTCACTCGTCACCACCCGCGGCCGCGAGCTCGTCACCGGCGGCCGGCGGATACAGCCGGCTCACCAGGGCGACCGCGACCAGGCAGGCGGCCAGGGTGCCGAGCAGGTAGAGCAGGGCGGTCGCGGGCTGCCCGTTCGCGAGCAGTGCGCGGGTCTGCTCGGAGTACGCCGACAGGGTGGTGAAGCCGCCGAGCAGCCCCGGACCGAGCCCGGCGGCCAGCACCTTGCGTCGGCGTACGGCGGAGAGGACCGGCAACGCCGCGAGCACGAGCGAGCCCGTCACGTTGATGGCGAACGTCGTCCACGCGAACCCGGCCCCGTCGTGGACCGCGTCACCGAGCGCCCAGCGCAGCACGGCACCGAGCGCGCCGCCCAGCGCGACCGCGAGATAGACCACCCGCCGAGGTTAGAGGGGTGCCTAGGAGACGACGTCGGCGCGGCCGTTGGACCGGGCCTCGAGCCACGACGTGGGAGCGTTGCCCTCGGCCTGGCGCACGAACTCCGAGAGGAACCACGCCTGGAACTTCCGCTGCTCCACGCTGCGGGCCAATGACAGCAGCCTCTCGGCCCGGCAGAACTCGTCGGCGAGGTCGAGCAGCTCGACGAAGCGCACCAGGGTGGCGGCGGTCGCCCTCGGCATGTGCACGACCAGGTCGGCCGACTCCGCGCCCTGGGCCAGCGCAGCCTCGATCTGCTCGACGCCCATGCCGTCGCGCAGCTGCCGCTCGAGCGTGCCGAAGAGGTCGGACAGGCTCTTGGCCAGCGGGTAGTCGGACTCGTGGGCGAGCGCCAGCAGCCGCACCTCACGGCGCAGCTCGCGGAAGTGGTGCTGGAAGCCGACGTAGAGGGCCACGGGTACGTCGAGGATGTGGACGCGCAGCCGGTCGCGGGTCGCCGTCGCCCGGAGCCGGGCGTGGTCGACTCCGGTGATCACCCCGGGCACGCCGGTGCCGTCGGCGAACTCCGCGGCGGGCGCGAACCAGACCACCTTGCCGTCGTCCTCGATCTCCGCGCCCCAGGCATCGCAGCACCTCGCGACGATGCTCAGCCCGCGGCCGAAGGTGAGCAGCAACCCGTCGATCTCGGGCCGGTCGAGGGGCTCGGTCGGCAGGATCGGCGCCTCGACCGAGGAGTCGCGCACCTCGACCCGGGGGTGCTCGACGGTGCCGCGCATCCGGACCGTGAGCGGCGGCTCTCCGTGGAGCAGCGCGTTGGTCACCAGCTCGGACACGCCCAGCTGGGCACACTCCGACAGCTCCGGTCGGCCGATCTCCGTGCACAGGCCGGCCACCCAGCGGCGTGCGTCCTGCACGCCACGAGCACCCCTACCCAGGGCGAGGGGAGGCCGGTTGAGCGGCACAGGGTCTCCATCGGGTCTGTGGTCGGCAGGCGTCGAGCAGTTGAGAGGCGTCTACCCGGTCCGAGGCCCACCAAACCCCCGAGCAGGAACGGCACCGCCACGGCTGGCGTTGACAGAAAAGCGTATCGCCACGATATCGGTCGTGTCGCGCACCACACCGGGGAACGGATGCGTTGCGGAGCTCTGGTGGTTACCCCTGCAAGGACCGAAATCGGCCCCCGCAACGCCGCCCAGCGGCCCACGACAGAATGGGACCGGCAAGACGGCGCCCGGGGCCGCAGGGAGTGAGTGAGGCGATGACGGACAGCACAGGTGGGCGTCGACACCAGGTCGTGGTGATCGGCTCGGGATTCGGAGGCCTCTTCGGCGCCAAGGCGCTCAAGCGCTCAGACGTCGACGTCACGATGGTGGCGAAGACCACCCACCACCTCTTCCAGCCGCTGCTCTACCAGGTCGCGACCGGCATCCTCTCCGAGGGAGAGATCGCCCCGCCGACCCGCGAGGTCCTGGCCAAGCAGAAGAACGCCACGGTCCTGCTCGGCGAGGTCACCGACGTCGACCTCGAGGCCCAGACCGTCACCTCGCACGTGCTCGGCCGCGAGACGGTGACCTCCTACGACTCCCTGATCGTGGCGGCCGGCTCCAGCCAGTCCTACTTCGGCAACGACGGCTTCGCCGAGTTCGCGCCCGGCATGAAGAGCGTCGACGACGCGCTCGAGCTGCGCGGCCGGATCTTCGGGGCCTTCGAGCTCGCCGAGCTCGGGGCTCGTCGTGGCGAGGACGTGGATGCGCTGCTGACCTTCGTGGTCGTGGGCGCGGGTCCGACCGGCGTCGAGATGGCAGGGCAGATCGCGGAGCTGTCGCGCCGGACCCTCAGCCGCGACTTCCGCGCCATCAACTCCCGCAACGCCCGCGTCGTGCTGGTCGACGCCGCCGGCCAGGTGCTGCCGCCGTTCGGCGCCCAGCTCGGCGCCAAGACCAAGACGCAGCTCGAGAAGCTCGGTGTCGAGGTCCGGCTCGGCGCGATGGTGACCGACGTCGACGAGGGCGGCATCGAGGTCAAGCTCAAGGACGGCACGGTCGAGCGGATCGAGGCGGTCACCAAGATGTGGGCGGCCGGCGTCCAGGCCAACGCCCTGACCAGGACCCTCTCCGAGCAGACCGGTGCCCCGCTGGACCGCGCCGGCCGGATCGCCGTCAACTCCGACCTCACCCTGCCCGGGCACCCCGAGGTGTTCGTCGTCGGCGACATGATCGACCTCGACCACCTGCCGGGAGTCGCCCAGGTCGCCATCCAGGGGGCGAAGTACGCCGCCAAGGCGATCGACCGCCGGCAGGAGGGCAAGCCGCCGCAGAAGCCGTTCAAGTACTTCGACAAGGGCTCGCTGGCGACGATCAGCCGGTTCCGGGCGGTGGCGCTGATCGGCCGGTTCCGCCTCACCGGCGTGCTGGCGTGGCTGCTCTGGCTCGGCGTGCACATCCTCTACCTGACCGGCTTCAAGAACCGCGTCACGGCGGTGCTGCACTGGGCGGTCTCCTTCGTCGGCCGCGGCCGGCAGGAACGGACCGCGACCGAGCAGCAGATCTTCGGCCGCCAGGCGCTCGGCCGGCTCGACCACGGCGCCCAGGACCTCGTGTCGCCGCCGACGGTGGACCACAACGCGGCGCTGGAGAAGCGCCGGGCCGAGCTCGAGGCGATCGCCGTCGAGGAGGCCCGGCTCACCGACGACGGCGAGCGCGGCGTCAAGCCCGAGTCGCGGGCCGGCTGAGCCTGGCTCCAGCTGAGCCGAGCCCGGCTGTCAGCCGCTCACTCGAAGAACTGCGGTGAGGGCGTGCTCCGGTCTCCGCTCGCCAGCGCCTCCCGCGCCCACTTCGGCAGGATGAACAGCCCCTCGGCCTCGACGGTGACACCATCGGCGCCGCGGATCTCGCCCCGGGCCCAGGTCTTGATGCCCTCGGACCGCTCGATCCAGGCCTCGGCGGAGAGGTCGCCGAGGGGCGTGCGCTGCCGGTAGCTGAGGGTGAGCGTCGCGGTCATCCCGGGCTTGCCTCCGGCGCCCGCCGCCTCACCGAGCATCTGGTCGAGCACCAGCGCCAGCACGCCGCCGTGCACGCTGCCCGGTGGTCCTTCGTAGGCCGCACCGAGGGTGAAGGAGGACCGCACGCCGCGCCCCTCCGGCAGGATCGCGAGCGGGGGAGCGACGGCGTTGCGGAGGCCCACCACCGCATTTCCCCAGGCCCGGCCGCGGCCGTCGGTGCGCAGGTCGACGCCGTAGGTCGTCCGCATCGGTGCGCTGCGCAGCCGCTGGGCGATCGCCTCGATCTCTGCGTGCGCACGGCGGATCTCGTCGTCGGGGACGGTGGTCCGGATCGCCGCATCGACCAGCCCACGCAGCGACGCGGTGAACGGGCCGTAGAGCTCGCGCTCGGCCTCGACCTCCTCGCGGCTCAGCTCGTCCATCCGGTAGTCCACGCCCGCACTCTAGAACACGTTCCAGTTCTCGCTCTCGCGTCCCGGCGGCGGAATCGGGTGGCGGGCAAGCGCCGCTACTGGATCGACGCCAGGCTCAGTGGCTCACGAGCTGCGGACGGAAGAACCTCAGCACCCGCATGAAGTCGTCGGGGTCGACCATCGTCGCGTCGACCGTGAACGGGTCCATGCCACGGCGCGGGAACAGCACCTTCCAGCCGCGGTGGCCGGGCTCCCCGTGCACCTCGAACCGCGTGTACTGGCTGGCCAGGTCGAAGATGTAGCGGCCGCCCTGCTGGATCACCTGCAGCTGGCCCTGGTGCACCTCGAGCCTGGTGACGCTGGCCCCGGCCCGGATCGCCCAGACCATCGCGGTGGCCAGGATCCCGATCGCGGCGAGCCCGATGGACTGGGTGTCCTTGATGGTGGCGGCCTCGCGCACGAAGTAGGCGGAGGCGACCAGACCGATGAGCATCGAGATCGTCAGCAGGCGGCGTGAGGTGCGTTTCGGCGCGAAGGTGTAGACACCCGGCATCTCGGTGATCGCCGAGCCATGCCGCGGGATCCCCTGGTGTGCGGGCTCGGGCTCGTCCTGGTGCTCGTGCTGCTCGCTGCTGGTGCTCGAGCTGGTGGTCGAGCTGGTGGTCGAGCTCGGGCTCCGGTGGGGCCGCAACCGCCACCGCGGCGGACTGGACCTCCTGCCCCTGCTCCTGCGCCGGCTCCTGCAGCGGCAGCGTGGCCGGAGTCGAGGCCCGCGCGCGGGCCTTGGCCGCGACGAGGTCGCGCGCTGCGTCGCCCGTGCGGGGTCCGCGACGCTTCGGCTGCTGGGGCCGGCGCCTGGGCAAGGACAGGAACGAGCGGCGGGCGGCCGGCGGGTCCTCCGGTTCCACGGAGGGCTCGGTGGCGTCGGTGGCGTTGGTGGCGTCGACCGCTTCCACCGTGTCCACAGTGTCCACCGTGTCGTGCACCTCGACCGGATCGGGCGCAGTGATGATCGTGGGTTCGGCGGCGAGGACCGGCTCCAGCTCGGCCACGACCACCACGGACTCGGCGACCACGGGCTCGGCGACCACGGGCTCGGCGACGACGGGCTCGGCGACCACGGGCTCGGCGACCACGGGCTCGGCGACCACGGGCTCGGCGACCACGGGCTCGGCGACCAGCTCCGGCTCGGGTGCGACGTAGGGCGCGGGCTCCGGTGCGAGCGGCTCGGGCGCCCGCTTGATGCGCCGCCCACCGCCCGGCGCGACGTAGGGCTCGGGCTCGAAGCCGGCCGGCGGCGTGGCGTCGATGAAGGCACGGACCGGAGCCGGAGCCGCGATGTCCTCGGGCTCGCGGTGCCGGTCCGCGGGCACCTCGGGCTCGATCTGCTCGACGGCGGGCTCGAGGGGCACCGCGGCGCGGACGGTCTCCTCGACCGACGGCGCAGCGGGGGCGACGGGGGCGGCCGGTGCGGCGGGCGTGCGGGTCGGCAGTGGCGGCTTGGGGGTCACGACCGGGAGCGCGACGGCGCGGGCCGTGGGCGGGGTGAGCGGGACCTGCGGGACCACGACCTCGACGTCGGGCTCGGGCGGGTCGACCAGGCGCGCCTTGAGGCGCTGCAGGCGGCTGCGTCCGTCGGCAGGCTTGGCGGGCTGCTCGGTCTTCTTGCGGACCGAGCGCATGACGATGGGCTCCCAGCCCGCGGGCGGCTCCCGGTCCAGCTCGTTGACGGTCCCGCTGCTCGGCGCGGTGGCCGAGGGGCGCCGGACGCCGAACGTCGACGGGGCGGCGATGCGGCTGCCGATCATCGGATCGCGCTCCAGCGCAGAGGACGCGGTGGCGGCTGCCGGCATCCGGCGCGAACCGCGGGGAGGAGGCGAGGAGTCGGCGGTGATGTCGTCCACGCCGGCCGCGTCGCCCTGCTCGGTGGTCTGCTGCTCGTGGTGCGCGAGCCAGCGGCCGAACAGGTCGTCCGACGTCGCCTCCTGGCGCTGGGGGTCCGCAGCCATGACAAAACGGTACGGCGGCGAGCGGGTCCGCGTGAGCGCTTTCAGGAAGGTCGTGCGCGGCGCGTGCAACGTGGGTTCGCTTGGGTCGATGTGATCTGATGTGTGGCGGGTGAGACTGAAGTGAATTCTGACGACGACTCGGGCGCGCCGCGCCCCCGACGCCGACAAGTCCTGCGTGCCGCCACGGTCACCGTCCTCGGGGCCGGCGTGGTCACCGGGACCGGCGCCGGGATCCTGCGCGCCCTCAACGACGATGACGGCAGCGGCGATGGCCGGCTGCTGCTCCAGACCGACGCCACTTCCGGCGTCGGCATCCTCGAGAAGAAGCTCTCCGACCTGGGGCTCGCCAAGAACGGCACCGACCTCTGGCAGACGCCGGTCCTCGACACCGCGCTGGTGACGATGGTCGGCTTCACGTGGCGCGACGGCGTCCGGGCGCCCAAGATCCTGGTGCGGTTCCGCGGCAAGGGCGGCTGGTCGCTGTGGCGGACCGCGCCGCTGCTCCGCGACCTGCCCGACCCGGCGACCGGCGAGGGGATCGGCAAGGCCGGCACGGCGCCGCTGGTCGTCGAGCCGTCCGACGGCGTCCAGGTCCAGGTGGTCGGCTCGCTCCCGCCCGAGCTCAGCATCACCCTCATCCACGCGGCCGCGATCGCCAGCGATGCGCGGCTGCTCGCCGGCTCGACCTCCCGGTCCCGACAGCGGGCGGCCGGCGTCGGAGTGCCCCTGGTCTACACCCGCGCCCAGTGGGGCGCCAACGAGACCTGGCGCGACGGCTCACCGCGCTACAACAGCACGATCCTCCAGGCCCACGTGCACCACAGCGCCTCCGGCAACGGCTACGCGCAGGGCGACGTACCGGCGCTGATCAGGAGCTTCTACAAGTACCACACCCACAGCCTGGGCTGGTCCGACATCGCCTACAACTTCCTCATCGACTCCTTCGGCACGATCTGGGAGGGCCGCTACGGCGGGATGGACCGGCCGGTCCGTGGCGCGCACACCCTCGGCTTCAACGCCTCCTCCACCGGCTTCTGCGTCATCGGCAACCTCGACGGAGCCGTGCCCACGTCGCCGACCCTCAACTCGCTGGCCTCGCTCGCGGCCTGGAAGCTCTCCCTCTACGGCCGCGACCCGCAGGGCTGGACCCAGGTCGCGTCCGAAGGCAGCGACAAGTTCCCCAAGGGCAAGGTCGTCACGCTGCCGGTCATCGACGGCCACCGCGACACCAACGACACCGCGTGCCCGGGCGGCAACCTCTACGCGCAGCTCGGCACCGTGCGCGCGGCGGCGGCCGGCGTCATCACGGCGGCGACCCTCAGGCTGAAGGCGCCGTTCTCCCTGAGCGGCCGCAGCGTCGTGGGCCACACGCTCACGGTCGCCGACGGCAAGTTCAAGCCGAGGACGGCGACGGTGACCTACCAGTGGCTGCGCAACGGCGTCGCCATCCCGGGTGCCGTCGCCTCGACCTACGCGCTCGCGACCGAGGACGTCGGGCAGCGGATCGGCGCGATCGTCACGGGCAGCCTGCCCAACGTCGCCCCGGTCAGCCAGGGCATCGACCTCGAGACGCCGGTCCGCTCGATGCCGGTCTGCACGACACGCACCCAGCGCAAGCCGGGCGGGAAGGTGATCGTGCACTTCGAGGTCAGCGCACCCGGCGTCCTCGAGCCCGACGGCACGGTGCTCATCAAGGTCGGGTCCCACGCGCGCACCCTCAAGGTGAAGAAGGGCAAGGCGGTCGCGCGGTTCGTCGACGTCGACCCGGGCCGCTACCGCGTCCGCTGCAAGTACGCCGGCGGCAGCCTCGTCGAGCCGGGCCACGTGCGCGACTGGGTGCGGGTCCCGGGCAAGGGCCCGCGCGCTCGGAGCTGATCCGGCGCCGGCCGGCTCCGGACGCAGAAGAACCCGCTGGCCGCCTCCCTGAAGGCGTCCGGCGGGCTTCTGTTGTGGGCGGCTCCGACGTCAACCCCCGAAGGCGTCGAGCCTGCTTCCACGGGAGTCGGCCACCCCCGTGGGACCGTCTCCGATGACGACCGTAGGGGGAGTCAGGGCACGCCTGACCCTCGGTGCGTCAAAGACTAGGTAACAGTCTGCAGCGTCGCCGGAAAGAGCCGGTCAGCCGCCGTCCGGGTCCTCCGGGTGACGGCGTCGCTGGTCGAGGTCGCGCAGGAACTCATCGTCGTCGTCGGGGGCCACCGACCGCTGCTCGGGCCTCGGCTGCGGACGCCGGCGTACCGGGCGAGACACACCACGGCGCTCGATCACCCGGATGAGGAGGTACGTCGCCACCGCGAACAGCACCACCACCATGAGCACCTTCAGCACTCCTCCAGCGTAGGGGCCCGGTGGTGAGAACGCAGGACCCTAGGCTGACCCCATGAAGGAGTTCGTCGTCTACACCGGCCTGCGGCTGCTGATGTTCGCCGCGACGTTCGGGATCGTCGTCGGTGTCTGGCTGCTCGTGGGCGACAAGGCGAACGTCCTCGTGGCCGTGCTCGTCGCCTTCGTCGTCAGCGGGATCGGCTCCTACTTCCTGCTCAACGGACAGCGCGAGGCGCTTGCGCGGCGCGTCGAGGTCCGCGCCGACCGGGCCACCAAGGCCTTCGAGCAGCGGAAGGCCAAGGAAGACGTCGACTAGTGTCCCGCGCGCGAAGTTCGCAAGATAAGTCGTGCCCCCAGTGCGCGCATCGCGAGGCGGCGGCGCGCAGGCAGACTGGGCGTCTTCCCAGCGTCGCCAACAAAGCGAGGTGCGTGCTGGGGGTGCGACTTATGCCGCGTACTTCGTGTGCGGGGCACTAGCTCAGCGCTTGCGGTTGATCTGCCGGATCCGTGACTCGGACTGGCCGAGCAGCTTCGCCAGCAGCGGCACCCGGCGGCGCCACACGACGATCCCGGCGACCACGATCGCCACGATGATGAGGAAGGTCAGCATGCGGCGAGCCTACGTCGGCGCGCCCAGAGCTCAGCCCGCGACGACCAGCGGGACGGCGACCAGCACCGCCCAGGCCAGCTCGGCCAGGCCGGTCGACTGCAGCACCGGCACCAGCGCCGGGCCGACCGCGCCGGACAGGACGGTGCGCAGACCTCTCGCCGCGGGCAGCAGGAAGCCGAGGCCGACCAGGACCCACCACGTGGTGGAGACGGCGACCGCGACGCACGCGGCGGCCGCGGCCAGGACGAGCAGAAGGTAGAGGCCGCGCGTGCGGTCGGCGCCGAGGACGACGGCCAGGGTGCGCTTGCCGACGACCGTGTCGGTCGGGATGTCTCGCAGGTTGTTGACCACCAGGATCGCGCAGGCGAGCGACCCGACCCCCACCGCGGCGTACACCGCGGGCAGGAAGGAGTCGGCGTCGAAGGTCTCGGTCTGGACGTAGGTCGTGCCGACCACGGCGACCAGGCCGAAGAAGACGAAGACCATCACCTCGCCGAGGCCGAGGTAACCGTAGGGGCGGGAGCCGCCGGTGTAGAACCACGCGGCCAGCACGCAGACCAGCCCGACGACCACCAGCCACCAGGCGGTGGAGGCCGCGAGCACCAGCCCGGCCACGCCGGCGACCCCGAACGCCAGGAACGCCGCGCGCTTGACCGACCCGGGCCGGGCCACGCCGGAGCCGACCAGTCGCATGGGGCCGACCCGGTCCGCGTCGGTGCCGCGGATGCCGTCGGAGTAGTCGTTCGCGTAGTTGACCGCGACCTGGAGCGCCAGGCTCACGACCAGCGCGAGCAGCGCCTTCCACCACACCGCGTCACCGGCGCCCTGCCCATCTCCATAGGCCGCGACGCCGGTGCCGGCCACGACAGGCGAGATCGCTGCGGGAAGGGTGCGCGGGCGAGCGCCGGCGAGCCACTGGGCGGGGGAGACCACGACCAAGGATTCAAGCAGGCCCGGCCGCGGCCACGGTGTCGCGGGCCAGGAACCGCTCGGCCGAGCGGCCCGCCGGCCCCATGCCCCGTGGCCGAGCGGGCCGGCCGGGTCGGTGGGAGGAACCTGTCGAATCTCCTTCCCGAGGTGCCCGGCACCCTCCCACGTCCCGCTAGCGTGCGTCGCGTGGATGTGAGGGGTCCGACGGCCGGGATCGTGGCCTCGCTGACCGCCTGGGTCACGGGGTCCGGCGACGAGCCCCTGGTCATCGAGACGTCCGGCTCCACGGGCCGGCCGAAGCGGGTGGTCCTGTCCCGTGCGGCGTTCCTCGCGTCGGTGGCCGCCAGCGCGCGGAGGCTCGGCGGCGAGGGGCGCTGGCTGCTGGCGCTCCCCGCGTCCTACATCGCCGGAGCGCAGGTCGTCTGCCGCTCCGTCGTGGCGGGACATGCGCCGGTGCTGCTCGAGGAGCACCCGTCGTTCGCGGCCGCGGTCGACGCGGCGGCACCCGACTACGCGAGCCTGGTCCCGACCCAGCTGCTCCGGCTGCTCGACGATCCGGACGACGTCGTCGCGCTCGGCTCGCTGCGGACGGTGCTGCTGGGAGGCGGCCCGATCGACCCCGCGCTGACGTCGCGGGCGCACGACGCCGGCATCACGGTGGTGACGACGTACGGCGCGGCGGAGACGGCAGGTGGCTGTGTCTACGACGGGGTCGCGCTCGACGGGGTCCGGCTCGCGACCGAGGCCGACGGGCGGCTGCTGGTCTCGGGGCCGATGCTCTTCGACGGCTACGACGTCGACCCGGAGCTGACGGCCCGGGTCCTGGTCGACGGCTGGTTCCGCACCGAGGACGCCGCGCGGATCGACGAGCAAGGACGCCTGCACGTCCTGGGTCGGCTCGACGACATGCTGGTGACCGGAGGAGTGAACGTCCCGGCCCTCGCCGTGGCCCGGCGGCTGAGGGCGCACCCCGGCGTCCGCGAGGTCGAGGTGCTCGGCGTCCCCGACCAGGAGTGGGGCACGCGCGTGGTCGCGTTCGTCGTCGGCGACCTGCCCCTGGAGGACGCCCGGGCGTGGGTCTCCGAGCAGCACCCGCGGTCGTGGGCGCCGCGGCAGGTGGTCGTCGTCGACGCCCTGCCCATGCTGGCCAACGGCAAGGTCGACCGCGTTCAGCTGGCCGCGGCCGCTTCGAGGTGAACCACGTCCGTCGCCACGGCCACCACGACGGGGTCGTGGGTGGCGATCACGATGGCCCGGTCGGCGGGCAGGGCGGCCAGGGCCTCGAGGACCAGCCGGGTGTGGTCACCGTCCTGATGGGCGGTGGGCTCGTCGAGGATCGTGACCGGTGCCCGCGCATGCAGGGCGCGGGCCAGACCGACCCGCTGCCGCTCGCCGAGCGAGGTCTCGCCGGGGAACCGGTCGAGGAGGTGGTCGACCGCGAGAGCCGCGGCCAACGCCGGCACCTCGTCGGCACGGTCCATGGCGCCCACGCCGATGTTGTCGAGCACGGTCAGGGTGTCGAGCAGGGCCAGCCGCTGCGGGACGAACACGGTCTGCGCCTCGCCGCCGACGGTGCCCGAGGTGGGCCGGTCCCAGCCGGCGAGGATCGACACCAGCGTGCTCTTGCCGGTGCCGGAGGGCCCGGTCACCACGAGGACGTCGCCCGCGTGGACCTCCAGGCTGGTGGGCCGCAGCGCCAGCACGGCACGGCCCCGGACGTCGTAGGACCTCGAGACCTCGTGGGCCACGAGCAGCGGCTCAGCCATGGTCCGGCCCGTTCTCGGGAGGATGAAGGACGACCCGGCCGTCCTCGATCTCGATCGCGACCCGGCTGGTCGGGAAGAGGGCGCGCGCCTCGGCCGGCAGCTGCACCCGCCCGCTCGCGTCGATGACACCGAGCCGGGTCGCCGCGCGCACGTCGTGCTCGGTGGTGAGCACGCCGTGGTCGAGGTGGAGCAGCCGGTCCGCCTGCTCGGTGATCCGTGGGTCGTGGGTCGTGTAGACGACGGTGGTGCCGTCGCGCTCGGCCGTGCGCCGGAGCCGGTCGAGCACCTGGCCCGCGCGCTCGTCGTCGAGGTGCGCGGTCGGCTCGTCGGCGACCAGCAGCGAGCGCCTGGTCGCCATCGCCGCCAGCAGGGCGAGCCGCTGCTGCTCGCCGCCGGAGAGCTGGTCGACCCGGTGTCGCGACTGCTCTGCGAGGCCGAGCGAGCCGAGCACCTCGTCCGTGTCGCGGGCGCCGACCATCCGGAGGTGGTCGACGGCGGTGAGGTGCTCGATGAGGTTGCTCCGGGGCCGCTGGTGCACGAACGCGACGTTGCGGCGGCGCCACCTCCGCAGGCTCGACGAGCTCAGCTCGGTCAGCACCGTCGTGCCGTGGGTGACGGTGCCGGCCGAGGGCCGGTCGAGCCCGGCGAGCAGCCGGATCAGGGTGCTCTTGCCGCTGCCCGAGGGGCCGAGCACCGCGGTGAGACTGCCCGGCTCGAGGACCAGGTCGACCCCGCGAACCGCCTGCACCTCCTCGGTCAGGCCCCGGTAGACCTTGACCACCTGGGTGGCCACGACGCGTGTCCTCATGTCCTCACTCATCGTGGAGCAGCTCGTTGACGGACCGGGACCTGCCCAGCCACTGGTCGAAGGCCGCGCTGGCCAGGGTGAGGAGGAGCGCGGCGGCGCCGAAGGCGAGCGCCGCCACCACGAGCGTCCCCGTCCCCGTGACGGCGAGCGCCGGCCGGAGGGCGGGCTCGGGGTCGAGCCTGGTGGCCAGTGAGGCGGTGACGGCGTACGCCGCGGCGCCGCCGGCGGCCGCGCCGAGCAGGGCCACCAGCGACAGGGAGGCTCCGGCGGCGCGCGAGACGATCTGCCGGGAATGGCCTAGATCGGCCAGGGTCCGGTCCTGGAGCCGGCGCAGCTCGCGGTCGCGCCGCTGCAGCCCGGCCAGCACGAGCAGGCCGAGGGCCAGCGCCAGGGCCATGAACGCCTGGAGGTACTGAGTCACCCACGACCTGGCCACGAGGCTGGCGTGCTCGGCGCGCACCTCGTCCGACGTGCCGTCGAGCGAGACCACGAGCCCGGCCTGGCGGGCCGCGCGCGTGACGGTGTCGGCGTCCTTGGCGCTCCACAGCTCGGCCTCGAGCGTGTCGATCGCACCGGGCGGGGCCAGGCCGAGCAGCGCGTCCTGGTCCACGACCAGCACGGTCTGGCTGGGGCCCGACCCGGCGAAGCCCGCGATCCGGTCCACCACGCGGTAGGGGACCGAGAACTGGTCGCCGCGCGCGAGGGTGCCCGTCGCGGGCACGTGCGTGTCGTCGCCGGCGAGCAGCACCGGCACCGCATCGAGATCCGGCCCGCCGTGCAGCTGGCGGACCAGGTCGGACACGTCGCGGCCGGAGAACCGCGGCGACCAGTTCGCGGCCCCGGCGAAGGTCTCGGCGTCCACGGCGTAGAGGCGGTCGCCGGTGAAGTTGTCGATCCGGGGGACCGTCCGCAGCACCACGGTCGAGCTCCCGACCTCGGCGGCGAGCTCCTTCGCCGGCAACGGGTCGCCCACGCTGAAGACGGAGTTGGCGCCCACCGCGGTCGCGACCTTGTCCGTCGTCGCGTCGTCCGCGGACGCGTGGACCAGCAGCCCGTAGCCCGCCGCGCCGAAGGCGATCGTGGCCGCGAGGAAGGCGGCGGCGGACGACGGGTCTCGCGCCAGCCGGGACATCACGAGCCGAGGTCCGAGCCGGCGCGGCAGCCAGCGCCGGACCAGCCACGCGAGCGCCGTGGTGGCCACCGCCGACACCACGATCGCCGCGGCTGCCACCGCTGCGAGGGGGAACGCCGCCGTGACTGCGTCGAACCCCCGGCCGCCGCGGTAGGCGCTGATCGCTCCGGCGCCGGCCAGCGCGAGGACGGCGCTGCGCCACGGGACGCGGCTCGCCGAGATGACCGTGCGGCCCGACGTACGGCGGTGCCGGGCCAGGGCGTCGGCACCCGACGCCACCCCCACCGTGGCGAGGACGACGAGGCCGACGAGCGCGGCGTCTCGCGCCCGGGGCGCCGCTGCGTCCACCCCCACGATCGCAGCGACGAACGGGGGACTGGCCCACCACCCGACGAGCAGGCCCAGCCCGATCGGGATCACGCTCTCGAGGAGGCTGAGCACGGTCAGCTCCGCCGAGGAGCGGCCCTGCTCGACCAGCACCTGACGCTCGCCGCGGCGGCGTATGAGCAGCGCCACCCCGGCCAGGGCGACGACGACCCAGGACAGGCCGGCGGCAAGGACGCGCACCGCGGTGATGCCCTCCTCCGTGGCGAACAGCCCGTCACGGGTGTTGACGACGATGATCGACAGCCCGGTCGACAGCGTGACCGGGTTGTTCCCCCGGTGCTTGACCTTCTTGCGCAGGTCGGAGCTCGGGTCCTTCAGCTCATCGCGCAGGTCGTCGGTGGACGCGAGGAGCCGGCTGAGGTCCGCGATCCGCGGAGGCTCGGCTCCGACGCCCACGTCCCAGGTGACCACGGTGACCTCACCGATCCCGCTCGCCAGGGCGCGGTAGGTGTCGGTGTCGGCGACCAGCAGCGGCACGCGCTCCGCCGTCGGCACCAGGTGGCTCGGCCAGATCGGCAGCTCGTCGGTCAGGTCCGCCCAGCGCCCGGTGGCGTCCCGGGGTGCGCCCTCGGGGTCGGTCACGTAGACGCCGGTGACCGTGGCCATGGTCGGCGGGGGATCGCCGCCGGGGAAGGCGAGCTGGACCCCGATCGGGTCGCCGGGGGCCAGGTGCAGCCGGCCGGCCACACTGTCGGGCAGCCACAGTCCGGAGGTGGCCGTCGCGGGCGAGCCGGCCGCCGGGACGAGCGCCTCGAGGGCTCCCGTGGCCTCGAAGAGCACGCCGACGGTGCGCTCCCCGGTGGCCGGGTTCACGGCGTAGGGCGAGAGCTGCGACTTGGGGTTGAGGAAGCTGACCGGCCGGCGGATCTCCTGAGGCGCAGCACCCCCCTCCAGCGCGCCCATGGCCGAGGCGACGGCGTTCTCGACCCGGGGCGGTGACCCGTCGGTCACCGCGGCGCGGACCCGTCCCTGGTCGTCGGCCGACGCGGTCGCCGGTATGGCGTCGAGCCGGTCGCGGACCAGGGCGACGTCCGCGGCATCGAGGAAGGGGCGACCGGACAGCACCGCGATGGTCAGGGCCGCCGAGCCGAACCCGAGCGCCAGGGCGTACGCCGTGTAGTGCCGCAGCTGCACCACGAGGCTGCTCCGCCAGGTGGGGTCCCGGAGCAGCCTCACCGGGGGATCATCGCTCAGGCCGGTCCGCGGGTCCATGGCGGAACACGCCCACGCCCTAGGTTTGACTCATGGCCGAGACGCGGGTGTTCGCGATCCCGCTGCACCACCGGTTCCGGGGGATCACCGTCCGCGAGGGGATGCTGATCCGCGGCGAGGCCGGCTGGGGGGAGTGGAGCCCGTTCCTGGAGTACGCGCCCTCGGTCGCCGCACCATGGCTGCGCTGCGCCGAGGAGGCGGCCGCCGGCGACTGGCCCGCACCCGTCCGGGACGTGGTGCCGGTCAACGTGACGGTGCCCGCGGTGGGCCCGGAGCAGGCGCACCAGATCGTGCTCGACGGGGGCTGCGCCACGGCCAAGGTGAAGGTGGCCGAGCCGGGCCAGTCCCTGGCCGAGGACCAGGCGCGGGTGGAGGCGGTGCGTGCCGCGCTCGGACCGTCGGGCCGCTTGCGGGTGGACGCGAACGGCGCGTGGTCGGTCGACGACGCGGTGAGCGCGATCGGCTCGCTCGACAAGGCCGCCGGCGGGCTGGAGTACGTCGAGCAGCCCTGCGCGACGGTCGAGGAGCTCGCCGCCGTCCGCCGCTCGGTCGACGTTCCGATCGCGGCGGACGAGTCGATCCGGCGGGCCTCGGATCCCTACCTCGTCCGCGACCTCGAGGCGGCCGACATCGCGGTCCTCAAGGTGCAGCCGCTCGGCGGGGTGCGCGCCTGCCTGCGGATCGCGGAGGAGATCGGGCTGCCGGTCGTCGTGTCCTCGGCGCTGGAGACCTCGGTGGGCATCGCGGCCGGGCTCGCACTGGCAGGGGCGCTGCCGTCGCTGCCCTACGCGTGCGGCCTGGCCACCGTGCGGCTGCTGACCGCGGACGTGGTGGGCGAGCCGCTGGTGCCGGTCGACGGCACCCTGCCGGTGGGGCTGCCGCCCGTGGATCCACACGCGTCCGACCTCCTCGCCGCCACGGCCGACCGCGTGGCGCACTGGGAGGCCCGGCTGGCGGAGGTGCGTGCCCTGTGAGCGCCACCGAGGTCGCCCGCTCGGTCATCGCCACGCTGGTGACGTTCGGCGTCCGAGAGGTCGTGGTCTCGCCCGGGTCGCGCAACGCGCCGCTCTCCTTCGCGGCCTTCGACGCGGCCGAGGCGGGCCTCCTCCGCCTGCACACCAGGATCGACGAGCGGACCGCCGGCTTCCTCGCCCTCGGACTGACCAAGGGCGGCTCTCGCGCCGCGGTCGTGTGCACGTCGGGCACCGCGGTCGCCAACCTGCACCCCGCCGTGCTGGAGGCCCACCACGCCCGCGTGCCGATGGTGGTGGTCACCGCCGACCGACCGCTGCGGCTGCGCGGCACCGACGCCAACCAGACGACCGACCAGGTCGGGGTCTTCGGACCGCTGGTGCCCACCCTCGACCTCGACACCGGCCCGGGCAGCCTGCCGGCCGGCCTGGTTCACCTCAACGTGCAGCTCGACGACCCGTTGGTGCCGCCCGAGCGCTGGGTGCCCGAAGTCACCGGGCCCGAGGGCGGGCAGAGGTCCAGGCCGGGCATGTTGCCCCGGTTGCCGATGGGCCCGCGCACGGTCGTGGTCGCCGGGGACGACGCCGGGCCAGCGGCGCGGTCACTGGCCGCCGGGGCCGGCTGGCCCCTGCTCGCCGAACCGTCCAGCGGGGCACGCACCGGACCGGCGCTGCGGACCTACCGGCTGCTGCTGGCCACCGAGCTGGCCGACCGGGTCGAGCGGGTGGTGGTCTTCGGGCATCCCACACTGTCGCGCCCCGTCCAGCGGCTGCTCTCGCGGGCAGACGTGGAGGTGCTCGACGCAACCCCGTCCTGGACCCGGCCCTACGACGTCGTGCCGATCGAGCCCGGCGCCACAGCCGGTGACGAGGACGACCCCACGTGGCTGGCGGCCTGGCAGGAGGCCGACGCGTCCGTCTCGCGCCAGCTCGACCGACTGGTCGACGAGGCCGGCTTCACGGCCTACCACGTCGCCGGTGCGGTCAGCCGCGCGCTGCCGCCCGGCGGCCACCTCGTCGTCGGCGCCTCGAACCCGATCCGCGACCTCGACCTGATGGCCACGGCCTACGACGTCGGCAGCCGCCGCAAGGTGATCGCCAACCGCGGGCTGTCCGGCATCGACGGCACCGTCTCGACCGCGATCGGCGCCTCACTGGCGCGGCGCGAGGGCAACCGCAACCTCGCCCTCATGGGCGACGTGACCTTCCTGCACGACTCCACGGGGCTCGTGATCGGGCCGGACGAGCCACGCCCGGACCTCACGATCGTGGTCGCCAACGACGACGGCGGCTCGATCTTCGCCACCCTCGAGCAGGGCGCCGAGCAGCACGCGCACGCCTACGAGCGGCTCTTCGGGACGCCGCACCACGTGGACCTCGCCGCTCTCTGCCAGTCCACCCGGACGCCGCACTGGCGGGTCGACTCCGCCGCCGAGCTCGACCACGCCCTCAGCAGCCCGAACGGCGGCATCGAGGTGGTCGAGGCGGTCGTCGACCGCAGCCGCCGCCGCGAGCTCGACCTCGCGATCCGCGCGCTCAGGCCCTGATCACTGAGCAGGGGTCGCCACCCAGGTCATCGGGTCGCCCCAGCCGAGCTCCTCGACGCCGTGCTTCGCGAAGGACAGTGCGACGAGGGTCCGCCGGTGCGCGGCGAAGGTCAGCACGTGGGCGATCATCCCGCCGTAGGTGAACACCTCCGCGGGCTCGCAGAGCGCGTCGACGAAGGTGTCGTCGAGCCGCTCCTGCTCGACCACCTCGCGGACCTGCGAGAGGAAGGTCGGCCCCTCGGCGGCCAGCCGTTCCCGCATCGAGGCGAGCGACTCGTGCTCCTCGACCGACCAGTCGTAGTCGCGCATCGCCACGGCGGCGTTCCACATCCCCATCTGGCCGACCAGCCGTGACAGCAGGGAGCGGATCGTCTGCTCGTCGTCGTCGACGTCGAGCCCGATCACCTGGTCGAGCTGCTCGTCGGTCAGCCGGGTGGCCAGCCGCACCATCTCGCCGGTCAGCCAGATGTGGTGCTCGACCATGCGGGTCATGAGGTCCATCGGGGACACCTTGTCTCGTGAGGGCAGCCGGAGGCTGCCGGGTGGGTGGAAGTGGACGTCGCTCGGTGCGGCGATGCGGATCCGTCCGGGCGCCTTGCGCCAGGCCGCCGGCGCGACGCCGTAGGCCCGGGTGAAGGCACGCGTGAACGCCTCGTGCGAGCCGTAGCCGGCCTCCACAGCGACGTCGATCAGTGGTGCCTTCGTCGTGACCATGCGGTACGCCGCGCGCTCCAGCAGGATGCGGCGGCGGAACGCCTGCGGCGGCTCACCGGCCACACTCCGGATCATCCGGTCGAAGTGGAAGCGCGAGAAGTGGAACCGCGCCGCCAGCTCGTCGCCGGACAGGTCGGGCGCCTCGTCGAGCACCTCGGTGAGGTGGTCGACGAACTCGGCGAAGGTGTCCGCTGCTGTCGTCACTCCGCCATCGTGGGCCAGGGAGTCGTGTTCTCGCTTGATCCGCGTTGCGCCGAGACCGGACTAGGAGCACGACTCCTCGATCGGGAGAATGACCGGCGTGGACATCACCCTGCTGCTGTGCGGCCTGGCGGTCGGGGTGCTGGCGTGCACCTGGGTGGCGGACCGGATCGACGTCCCGGCGCCGTTCCTGCTGATCCTGGTCGGGGTCGTGGCGTCCTACGTCCCGATAGTCCCGGACATCGAGCTGTCCGAGGACATCGTGCTGTTCGGGCTGCTGCCACCGCTGCTCTACGCCGCGGCCCAGGGCACCTCGCTGGTCGACTTCAAGGTCAACCGGCGGGCCATCCTGCTGCTCTCGGTCGGGCTGGTGGCGTTCACCACCTTCGGGGTCGGGCTGGTGGCGCACCTGCTGCTGCCCGGCGTCTCCTGGGCGATCGCGTTCGCGATCGGCGCCGTCGTCGCACCGCCCGACGCCGTGGCGGCGACCGCGATCGGCCGACGCATCGGGCTGCCGCGGCGGATCGTGACGATCCTCGAGGGGGAGTCGCTGCTCAACGACGCCACCGCGCTGGTCGCGCTGGGCACCGCGGTGGCGGTCGCCGAGGGGAGCGGGTTCGAGCCGCTCGACGTGGGCCTCGACTTCGTCCTCGCCGCGGGTGGCGGGGTGGCCCTCGGTTTCCTGTTCTTCCTCGTCGTCGCGAAGGTCCGCCGGCACCTGGCCGACCCGGTGATCGACAGCGGCCTGTCGCTGGTGGTCCCGTTCGCGGCGTACGTCGCCGCCGAGCAGGTGCACGCGTCGGGCGTGATCGCGGTGGTGGTGGCCGGCCTGCTGCTCGGCCACAAGGCGCCGATCCTCCAGTCCGCGCAGTCGCGGATCGCCGAGCGCCTCAACTGGCGCACCATCGCCTTCGTCCTGGAGAACACCGTCTTCCTGCTCATCGGCCTCCAGGCGCGCTCGATCGTCGAAGGTGCCGGTGAGGGCGGCCTGTCGGGGGGCCGGATCATCGGGCTGTGCGCGGCCACGCTGGCTGCGTGCGTCGCGCTGCGGCTGGTGTGGGTCTTCCCGGCGCGCTACCTCATCGTGCGGCCCGGTCCCGACCCGACCAGCGGCCGCCGGCCGCCGTGGACCTACACCTTCATGCTGGGCTGGGCCGGGATGCGGGGCGTGGTCACCCTCGCCGCGGCCTTCGTCATCCCGGAGGAGACCCCGCACCGCGAGGTGTTGCTGCTGATGGCTTTCACGGTGGTGGCCGGGACGTTGTTCCTCCAGGGCATGTCGCTGCCCTGGCTCGCCAGGCGGCTCCGGGTGCCCGGCCCCGATCCCGCCGAGGATGCACTGGCCCGCGCCACCCTGCTCCAGCAGGCGTCGAAGGCGGCCCTGCACCGGCTCGACGAGCTGGAGTACGACGACTCCCAGGGCGTCGTCGAGCTGATCCGGCAACGGCTCGACCAGCGCAACTTCGCGGCATGGGAACGGCTCAGCACCGCCTCTGACCAGGAGTCGCCCAGCGACCTCTACGCCCGCGTGCGGCTGTCGATGCTCGAGGCCGAGCGGGAGCGGGTGCTCGAGATCCGCGACGCCGGCACCGTGCCCTCGGAGGTGGTCGCCGACGTGCTGGCGCTCCTCGACGTCGAGGAGTCGATGCTCGACATCGCCACCGCGGAGCGGCGCAGCGAGCGCGAGACGGCCTCGGTCCGGCGTACGGGCGGCAGCTGCGCCGACCTCGAGCGCTACCCGGCTGTCGTCACCGTCGACGAGCCGGTCTGCCAGCGCTGCCTCGACGAGGGCTACCAGTGGGTCTCGCTGCGCCAGTGCCTGGAGTGCGGCGACGTCGGCTGCTGCGACTCCTCGGTGATGCAGCACGCGACCAAGCACTTCCACGACACCACGCACCCGGTCATGGAGTCCGCCGAGCCCGGGGAGGACTGGCGCTGGTGCTTCGTGCACCACACGACCGCCTGAGGCCCCGTCGAGTGATGTGAAAGAGGCCCCGCACCCGCTCACGAGCAGCAGTTCGGCGTCACTCCACGATGACCTGCGGACGGAACCGGATCGGGAAGGACAGGGCACCGGTGTTGCCCGACACCGGCAGCCACGTGCCCGGTCCGTCGGCCTCCGCGTCCGGCATCCGCTGCGCCAGCAGCGGCAGCGCGACCGCCATGTCGGTGCGGGCGACGAAGTGGCCGAGGCAGTGGTGGATGCCCGCGCCGAAACCGTGGTGCGGCGGCCGCTGCTGGGTGATGTCGAACGACGGGTCAGGGATGGCGCGCGGATCGGTGCCGGCCGAGTGGGACAGCATCTGCACGATGCCGCCCTTCGGGATGTGCAGCCCCTGGAACTCCACGTCCTCGAGCGCCTCGCGGGTCACCCACGTGACGGTCGGGTTGACCCGCATCACCTCCTCGACCGCGTTGCCGCCGAGGTCGGGACGCTCGCCCAGCAGCCGCCACTGGTCGGGATGGGCGAGCAGGGTCTGCAGCGCGAGCCCGAGCTGGTTGCGGGTGGTCTCCATCCCGGCGAACGCGAGGAACACCAGGGCCACCGACAGCTCGTGGTCGCTGAGGCCGTCCTCATCCCTGGCGGCCGCCGCGAGCTTGGTCACCAGGTCGTCGCGGGGATGGGCCCGCCGCTCGGCGACGGCCTCCTCGACGTAGCCCGCCAACCCGGCCAGTGCCTCCTCGATCTTGGGCACCTGGTTGCCGACGTCGATCGAGAACGACGCCCCGAGGTCGTCGGCCCAGCGCGCCACCTGCGGCCAGTGGTCCTGCGGCAGCCCGAGGAGGAGGCAGATGATCCGGGCGGCGTACGGCTCGGCGAACTCGTGCACGAACTCGACCCGGCCCTTCGCCGCGAACCCGTCGATCAGCTCGTGCGCGATCGCCTGGAACGTCGGCCGCATCTCGGCGATGACGCGGTTCTTGAACGCCGGCACCATCAGCTTCCGGATCCGCGCGTGGTCGTCGCCCTCCAGCGAGAGCAGCGTCTCCTGCCACCAGTCGGAGAACAGGCCGGAGTGGATGCCGTTCTGCGCCGGCCACCGCGCGTTGCCCTGGCGGAACCGGCGGTCGCGCAGCAGCGCGCTCACCTCGGCATAGCGCAGCACCGCCCAGCCCCACGTGGTCTCGACGTACCAGTCCTGCTCACGGGCCTCGTGCACCCTCTCCGAGGTCACGTCGAAGGCCGGGTCTCCCAGGTCGAAGCGCTCCATCCTCGCGGCTCAGGCCTCGGCGAAGCCGGTCAGGTCGCGCTGGGCGAGGTCTTGGTGGGCCCCCGGGCTGCCGGTCACCCAGGACTCGGCGCTGGTCCCCTCGATCGGCCCCATCACCCGGGCGGTGGGGTGGATGGAGGGGGTCTTGCCCTCGAAGGAGTACAGCGGCACGTCGTTGAGCGTAGAGGGCTGTGGATGGTCGCCTGGCGGAGGTTCTGTCGACCCGACCCCGTGGGTGGCTCGATTCCTCCGACCGAACTGTTGCACGATCCGTCGAAGGCAAGTGGACTGGTACTGCGAGCAACCGACCGCAGGGCAGACCTCACCCATGGGGAGAAACGTGGACGACATCGGAGTCCGAGCACTTTTCCGCCAGGCGATTGCCCACGATGACGACGCAGCGATGCGTGATGGCGTCGAGGCGATGCTCGGCCTCAGGGATGGCGGCGGTTTGTCGGCCGAGCAGGAGTACCTCCTCCGGCACCCCGACTATGTGATGGAGATGCCGCAGTCGAACGAACGCATCCGCGGGCGCGAGGCAATGCGTGCCATGCAGGAGGCCTTCCCGACCCCACCCCAGGTCCGGCTCCGCAGGGTCATTGGTTCTGGCCAGACCTGGGTGATCGAGGGTGTCAACGACTACGGCGGTGACGTGTGGAGTGTCGTCCTGATCCTCGAGCTAGATCAGGACGGACTGATTCTTCGAGACACGCGCTACTACGGGCAATACTCGGAGCCGCCACCATGGCGATCTCGCTGGGTCGAGCCGATCGAGTGACCCGCGAACCGGGTCGGCCCCGAACTCGTGGACATGGTCTGCACGCAGCGCGTCATCGGGTCCGTTCCTGGCGGATCACCCTCAGCGCGGGAGTGGCCAGCACGCCCGTCAGGAGGGCCGAGCTCCGGGGTGTGGCAGGACGTCGCGCCAGGAGTGCTGGGGCGCGAAGCCGAGGAGGTCGCGGGCCTTGTCGATGGCGTAGAAGGTCTCGTCGCGGCCCATCTCCCGGCGCGCCTCCACCCCGTCGTAGAAGCGATCCTGAATCTCCTTCGTCGTCGCAGCAACCGACATGTCGGCGTTGGCGACGTTGAAGACCTCATAGCCCAGCCCGTCGGTCTCCAGACAGCGCTGCACCATCTGGCCCAGGTCGCGGGCGTCGATGTAGGCGAAGAGGTTGCGGCGCCGCAGTGACGGGTCGGCGAGGAACGGGGGGAACATCTCGGCGTACTCGTGCGGCTCGATGACGTTGTTGATCCGCAGGCCGTACACGTCGGCCCCGGTGCGGGCCTGGAAGGAGCGAGCCGTCACCTCGCCAGCCACCTTCGACGCCGCGTAGGCGTCCTCCGGGACCGTCGGGTGGTCCTCGTCGACCGGCACGTAGAGCGGTCGCCGCTCGCCTTGGGCGAAGCAGATCCCGTAGGTCGTCTCCGAGGAGGCGAACACGATCTTGCGCACCCCCAGCCGAGTCGCGGCTTCGAGCACGTTGTAGGTGCTGAGGACATTCGTCGCATACGTCGCTGCGTCCGACGTGAGCAGGATCGCCGGTACCGCGGCGAAGTGCACGACGGCGTCGTAGGTGGGTTTCTCGGGCAGGTCCAGCTCGTCGAAGGTCGCCAGTCCGGCGAGCGCCGAGTAGGTCTCGCCCGCGTCGGTCAGGTCCACCCGCAGATCCGCCACCGCCGGATGCTTCAGCGGGACCAGGTCGGCGTTGGTGACGTGGTGGCCCTGCTGGGCGAGGTACGGCGCGACGTGCCTGCCGGCCTTGCCGCTGCCTCCGGTGAAGAAGATGCGCATGACTCCGAGTATCCGTCAGCTCTCGCCCGGACTGATGCCGCCCTCGTGCTGGATGCACTGGTTGCCCCCGAGGCGGTCGGTGAGGGTCCACGACGGGCCGACTGATGAAGGTCAATCAGTTCTGGGGTTGCGGCGTGCACGCTCACCGAACTGGTCGAGGGCCTCGAGGACTTCGGTCGCCTGCCAGACGACGTTCCGCTCCTGCCCTTCGCCGTGGATGGTCTTGGGTCTCGCGAGTGCCCCAGCACGGCGCCAGCGGACAAGGGCCAGGCGATGAGGCGGTCGAGCGGGACGCGTCCAAGATGACGGTGTCGAGGGGGATCGGGCGCCGATGAGAACTGGCGCCGACGCGGTCCGACTACGGTCCAGTGGGAAATGTGCTGCGCGCACCAAGCGGGAGCAACGAGATGAGATCACTTCGCTACTCGATCAACGTCACACTCGACGGCTGCTGCCATCACGAGGCAGGGCTTCCCCCCGACGAGGAGTCGATGCGCTACTGGACCGCTGAGCTGGAACGAGCCGATGCCTTGCTGTTCGGCCGGGTGACCTACGAGATGATGGAGTCGGCGTGGCGGCGGCCGGCCACGGGCACGTGGCCCGACTGGATGGGTGAGCGGGAGATCCCGTTCGCCGAGACCATCGACCAGACGAAGAAGTACGTCGTGTCGAGCGCGCTGAGCCAGGTCGACTGGAATGCCGAGCTGGTGCGAGGCGACGTGGGGCAAGCGGTTCAGCGCCTCAAGTCGGAGCCGGGCGAGGGCCTGTTCGTGGGTGGCGTGACGCTCCCCCTGGCGTTGGCAGAGCTGGGCCTGATCGACGAGTACGTGTTCCTTGTGCAGCCGGTCCTTGCCGGACACGGACCGACGTTGCTCGCCGGTCTGCGCGAGCGCATCCAGCTCGAGCTCGTGGATCGCCAAGAGTTCGGGTCGGGGGCGGTCGCCCTGCGGTACCGGCCCACGCGGGCAGTGGCGTGACGTGCTGACGCTTGGTGGACAGGGTCGCCGGACGCCCCTGCCCCGGTAGTCGCTCAGGTCCCGGCGCGCACCATCCGGACGTGGAGCCCCTCGTCGTGCTCGTCCTCGGTGCCGTCGAGGCGGAACCCCTGCCGCTCGTAGAAGCGGATGGCGCGGTCGTTGCCGGCCAGCACCCAGAGGTAAGCCGCCCGGTCGCCGACCACCTGCTCGAACATCGCGTAGCCGAGGCCGGTGCCGTAGTAGGACGCGCGCACGTAGAGGGCGTAGAGCTCGAGGTCGACGTCGACGTCGTTGTCCCTCGGCACGCCGGCACCGGCGAACCCGACCAGTCCGCTCGCGTCCTCGGCCAGCCAGTTCGGGTTCTCCTGGCCGAAGATGTCGCGCCACCGCTCGACCCGCTCCGCCACCTTGTCGCGGCGGTCGTCGAGGATGCCCTGCGGCACCAGCCCGGTGTAGGCGTCGTCCCAGACGTCGATGTGCAGGTGCGCCATCGCCTCGGCATCCTCGGGCACGCCGCGCCGGATCCGCACGCCTTCAGGAAGTGCCATACGAGCAGCCTAGGAGGCTCCGAGCGGACGCTAGGTGCGGACCACCCGCGGCTCGAGGAAGGTGGTGAACGCCGTGACGCCGCCGCCGGGCTCGAAGGTGAGCAGGGCCAGGCCGTGGCTGAGGAAGGCACCGATCTCCTCGCTCCAGGTGCTGAAGGCCAGGGCGGGCTGGCCGTTCGCCGTGGTCGCCTCGACCCGCCAGCGCCGCCCCTGCGCCAGCGGCACCTCGGAGAGGAACGCCGCGACGGCGGTGCGCCCGCGATACCACTCGGCGTAGGGCGGCATGGACATCTCGACGTCCTCGGCCAGGAGCGCGACGACGGCGTCGACGTCGTTCCGCTCCCAGGCCGCCATGAACGCCGCGACCGTGGCCCGCACCTGGCGGTCGCCCACCTCGCGGAGCACCTCCTGCTGGCTGCGCTCGGGCAGTACGGCGCGCACCGACCCGCGGGCGCGAGCAAGCGCGCTCGTCACCGACGCGACGGTGGTCTCCAGGATCTCGGCGGTCTCGGCCGCCGAGAAGGCGAGGACGTCGCGGAGCACCAGCACCGCCCGCTGGAGCGCGGGCAGGTGCTGGAGCGCGGCGATGAAGGCCAGCTCGACCGCCTCGCGCTGCTCGTAGACCGCTTCCGCGGGGGTGGCGCCCCACGTCAGCCCCGCGTCCGGCAGCGGCCCGAGCCAGACCGTCTCGGTCAGCGGTGGCCCCAGCCCGTCGGCCGGGTCGGCGGCCGGCCCGAGGTCGACCGGGACCAGCCGCCGCCCGCGCCGCTCGATCTCGCGCAGGCAGACATTGGTGGCGACGGTGTAGAGCCAGGTCCGCAGGGTGCTGCGGCCCTCGAACCGGTCCACGCCGCGCCACCCGCGCAGCAGCGTCTCCTGCACCGCGTCCTCGGCGTCGTGGGAGGAGCCGAGCATCCGGTAGCAGTGCAGCAGCAGCCCCGGCCGCAGGGGCGCGACCTGCTCCGCGAACTCGTCGCGGGCGAACTCCTCCGATGCCAGCGTCATCCCGCGTAGCTCCCGACGAGGCTCATCACGTGCAGCTCGGGAGTGGTGGCGCACCGGTCCTCGACCAGGGTGGCGGTGAACCGCTGGAACGCCTCCGAGCCCTGCAGCTTGCCGCCCTCCCCGTCATCCTCGTCCTCCCCGACCTCGTCGACCACGTGCAGGAACGTCACGCCGTCGTCGAGGAGGTAGACCGAGTAGGTCAGGCCCGCGGTCTCGCGCGCCGCCAGGTCCGCCATCACGTCGCGAACGTACGCCGAGTTCTCCTCAGCGCGCCCGTCCTTGACCCGGTAGGTCACCATCCGTGCCGTCATGCCGCTGCTCCTTCGAGCGATCCGGACCCGATCGATCCGGTTGCCGGGGTGTCGCCGTCTCGCGCGTTGGCCCGCCGGGCGGGCAGCGCGAGCCCGACCACCGCGCCGAGCGCCGACAGCCCGGCAGCGGTCAGCATCGCCGCGCGGAACCCGTCGACGAAGTCGTCCGGCGTGGCGAACCCCCCGGCGGCTCCGAAGACGGCCACGGTGACCGCGATCCCCAGGACACCGCCCAGCTGTCGGACCGTGCTGTTGACTCCTGCGGCGGTCGCCACGTCGCGGTCGGCCACCGAGGCGACGGCCGCGCTCTGTCCGCCAGGGATCGCCAGCGAGACCCCGAGGCCGCCGAGGACGAAGGGTCCCAGCGCGTCGAGGAAGCTGACGTCGGCATCGACGATGAGGGCGAACCACAGCATGGCGGCGGCCTGCAGGGCCAGGCCGGCCACGATGAGGGGGCGCTCTCCGATCCGGTCGCCGAGCGCGCCGGCCACCGGGGCCACCAGCAGCAGCGTGCCCGTCCACGCCATCAGCCGGACCCCGGCGCCCAGTGCGTCGTGGCCCATCACGACCTGGAGCAGCTGCCCGTAGAAGAACACGGCCGAGAACAGCGGTGCCACGGTCAGCGCGACTGCGAGGTTGCCGGCCGCGAAGCCGCGGACCCGCAGCAGCCTCGGCGGGAGGAGCGGGTGGTGGGCTCGGCGCTGCCACGCCGCGAAGCCGGCCACCAGCAGCAGGCCGGCCGAGGCGGGCACCAGGACCTCCGCGCTGGTCCAGCCGGCATCCTCACCACGGACCACGGCCCAGACGACACCGAGCACCCCAGTGCCGAGCAGCACCACGCCCCACAGGTCGAGCCGGCTCTCCGGCACCCTGGACTCCGGGATCAGCCGCAGCACGAGCGGCGCAGCGAGGAGACCGATCGGCACGTTGAGCCAGAAGATCCACTGCCAGGCCAGCCCCTGGATCACCGCGCCGCCCACGAGAGGGCCGCAGGCGACCGCGACGCCGGTGACCGCGCTGAAGAGACCGACGGCCGCGCCGCGCTTCTCGGGTGGGAACGCCGACGAGAGCAGCGCGAGCCCGAGCGTCATCACCACCGCGGCGGCGGCTCCCTGGAGCACCCTCAGTGCCACCAGGGCGCCCACGCTCCCGGCCAGCGCGGCGCCGGCGGAGGTCAGCGCGAAGAACGCCAGCCCGGCGGCGTAGGTCCGTGCCCGGCCCAGCCGGTCGCCGAGCACCGCGGCCGGCACCAGCAGCACCGCCAGGCTCAGGTTGTAGGCGTTGACGGTCCACTCGAGGTCGGTCAGGGAAGCACCCAGGTCTCGCTGGATGGTGTTCAGCGCCGAGGCCACCACCAGGGTGTCGAGCGCCGCCATGAAGGACCCCATGCCGGTCAGCACGATGATCCAGCGCAGTCGTCTCTTCTCGTCCATCTCTCACTCCTCGTCGAAGTCCCGTGGCTGGCTCTGTGGCCGTCCTCAACTGGTGTGATCCGCGGGGTGGGCCGGACTGATCGCTGTCTACGCTCGGACTCATGCGGATCACGAAGTTCGGCCACGCCTGCGTCCGGATCGAGCACGAGGGCCATGTGGTCGTCCTCGACCCCGGCGTCTTCACCGAGCCCGACGCGGTCGACGGCGCCACCGCGGTGCTGGTCACGCACGTGCACCCCGACCACCTGCACCCGGACAACCTGCGAGCCACCGACGCGCCGGTCTTCACCGTCGGGCAGGTCGCCGAACAGCTCGTGACCGACGCACCCGACGTGGCGGAGCGCACCACCACGGTCCCGGTCGGGGCCGCCTTCGACGTCGGGGTTCCCGTGCGTGCGGTCGGCGAGCTGCACAACGTGATCCACCCCGAGCTGCCGCAGCCCTACAACTCGGGCTACCTGATGAGCTTCGACGACCAGGTCGTCTACCACCCCGGCGACGCGCTGGCGCTGCCCGAGGTGCCGGTCGACGTACTGCTCTGCCCGTCGTCCGCACCCTGGCTGCGCAGCGAGATGGCGATCGAGTTCGTGCGTGCCGTCGGGGCACCCCGGAACCTCGCGATCCACGACCGCGTCTACTCCGAGGCCGGCCACGCCTTCCTGGCGATGCAGATGGAGACCCTGGTCGGTCCGCGAGGCCTCCAGTGGTTGCAGGTGGCCGACAGACAGGACCTCTGAGTCGGGTCCATACTCACCCTCGACGCAGGAGGCCGGACATGGGGAGCAGTGGATGACGCAGGACCCGACTCAGGCCCCTGGCCTCAGCGCCGACAAGGTCGCCGAGCTGGAGCACAAGCTGGCCGACGCGGCGGCCGAGGTGGCGCGCGTGCAGGCCCAGCTCGCGCAGGCCCAGCAGCCACAGCCGCCGACCGGTGAGCCGGGGTCGACCATCCCGCCGGCGCCGTACGCCGACGGGGGCGGTCCGCACGTCGTCACCATCAACGGCGAGCAGCTCACGCCGGGCAGCGGCAACCTGGCCGCGATGCTGCAGCAGCTCACCCAGGCGAGGGCCACCGGCACCCCTCCGGTCGTGTTGATCAACGGGCAGAACGTGTCGGGCGGCCAGATGGTCGACATGTCGTCGTACCTCACGCCCGAGGTGACCCAGCGGATCGCGAGCTCCCTGCAGGCGCTCGGCCTCGACCAGAGCCTCGGCGCGATGTTCGGCCACCCCGCCGGGCAGACCGCGCCGCCCGAGCCCCCGGAGGCCGTCGGCCCGCTGGCCGAGCCGCCGCGGCACGTGCCGATGAGCTACCGGCTCGCGACGTTCAACCTCAGTGTCTATGAGCTCTTCATCATGGTGATGGGGACCGTCGCCCCCATCGCGGTCTGGGCCTTCTTCCCGATCGTGATCCCCGGTGTGCTGATCGCTGCCGTCCTCGTCATCGTGTGGTTCCGCGGCACCAGGTACGTCCGGCGGATCGGGATGCTCAAGTGGGGCAAGGTCGTGACCGTCACCAACAACGACACCCTCAGCAAGGGCACCTACTACAGCGGCCTCACCTACAGCAACATGCGCAAGCGCACCGCGACCGGTTGGGACGCGAAGACGATCTGGTACAGCGGCCCGGCCTACAAGAACAGGGCCGACTACACCCTCGACGGAGCGACGGCCTCGCTGGAGTGGCGAGGGCTGCAGTACCAGCAGGGCATCATCCTGGCCGACTCCCGCAAGCCGAGCCGCGCCATGGAGGTGAGCATGTTCCCCTACTCGGTGAGGCCGGGGCCGGACGGCCAGTTCACCGGCGTGCTCTCCGCGTGGCTGTGGGGCGGGATCATCTCGACGCTCGTCATCGAGGTCACCGTCGTCTACCTCGCGGCCTACGCCGTGCTCGAGCTGTGGGTGAACCGCTAGGACGTGTGGGGCACTAGACCCGCAGGCGGCGCTCGTGCAGCGCGTCGTACGCCGGCCGGCACGCCTCGGCCACGGCGGCGTCGTGCGGCGACAGCGACAGCTCTCGAGGGCGGTACGGCGCGAAGCCGGTCGAGGCGAGCACGGCGTCGTACCAGTGGGGCGCCCAGACACCGTCGGAGTCGCGGGGGCCGGGCGCCCAGGTCAGCATCCGGTCGGTGAAGTCGATGCCGAGCCAGTCGCACAGCCACCGCAGGTGGAGCTCCGGGTCCTGCAGGAAGTCGGCGGCGTCGATGACCGGCACGTCGAGCCCGGCCGCGTCCCAGCGCTCCATGCAGCCACTCCTGCTGGAGCAGCCCGATGTCCGCGGGCTCGCAGGCCTCGCGCGAGCGGACGTAGGACGCGACCACCTCGGCCGGGTCGCGGATCAGCTGCACGTTGTGGAACGCCTCGGTCCAACCGGCGTCCGCGCTCGTCTCCACGTGCTGGGCCATGTGCTTGGCGTAGTGGACGGCGATCCCGTCCGCCAGGGGCACCTGGAGGGTGGCGACCGCGTCGTCGAGCGAGGTCGGCTGTGCGGCGAGCACGTCGTCGCGGCCCGGGTGGTCGAGGCCGGTGCGGGAGAGGTAGGCCGCGTAGAGCGGCTCGTCGACGACGACGGTGTCCGGCCGGTTCTCCCAGGCCCGCATCATCGCGGTCGAGATGTTGCGCGGGCCCGACCACATGGCCACCCGCACCTCGTGCCCGGTCACGGAGCCGTCCGCCCGGCCACGTCGGCAGCCACCCACTCGGCGTAGAGCTCCTGCAGCCGGGTGACCGTCGGCCCGCGCTCGCCCGACCCGATGGTGCGGCCGTCGATCGACCGCACCGGCGCGACGCCCGCGAAGGTCCCGGTCACGAACGCCTCCTGCGCGCTGTAGACGTCGGTGAGGCTGAAGGTCCTCTCCAGCGCCGTGATGCCGTGCGCGCGGCTCATCGCGAGCACGTTGCCGCGGGTGATCCCGCCGAGGCAGAACCGCCCGTCGGACGTCCAGATCTCGGGCTCGTCCGGCGTCCCCTTCACGATGAAGAAGTGGGTGCTGTTGCAGGTGGCCACGAAGCCGTGCGGGTCGAGCATCAGCGCCTCGTCCGCGCCGGCCTGGTAGGCCTGGATGCAGGCGAGGATGTCGTTGAGCTTGCTGTGCGCGTTGAGCTTGGGGTCGAGGGTGTCGGGCGTCGCGCGGCGCACGTGGGTGGTGAACAGCGTCAGCCCCTGCTCGACCGTCTCCGGGGTGGGCAGCTTGTGCTCGGCGATGATCACGATCGTCGCGGGGCCGACGGTGACGCGCGGGTCCTGGTAGGGCGTCGACTTCACCCCGCGGGTGCACATCAGCCGGACGTGCACGCCGTCGCTCATCTCGTTGGCCGCGAGCGTGTCGTAGACCGCGCGGGTCAGGTCCTCCCGGCTGACTCCGAGGTCGATCATCAGCGCCGCCGCGCCCTCCCACAGCCGGTCGAGGTGCTGCTCGAGGAACGCGGGATGCCCGTCGTGGATCCGCAGCCCCTCCCAGATCCCGTCGCCGAGCACGAAGCCCGAGTCGAAGACGGACACGGTCGCCTCCGCCCGTGGCTTCAGCTCGCCGTTGACCCAGATCAGGATCTCGTCGTTGCGTGGGTCGTGGCTGTGGTCGTGGGCGCCCGATGGCATGCGCCGACCCTAGAGCGTGACATTCACCCCTCTGGTGGCCAGATGTAGGGAAACGTCCCCCAGGTTGGCGATGAATGGTCGGGCCACGCGACGTTGTCTGGTCTGGACCGCTTGCGCATGGGGCTTTCGGGGGATTCATGAGTCGCGTCTTCATCAGCAGTGCCTACCGTGACAGAGCGGTGGCGGAGTGCCTGGGCGTCGTCGTGCGCGCGCTGGGTCACGAACCCGTGGACGACCGCGACGACGCCCGGAGCAGGGCGTGGTGGAACGAGGTCGTCGGCCGGGTCGAGAACAGCGACGTGTTCGTCGCCGTCGCCTCGCCGGCCTACAGCGAGGCGCAGTCGTGTCGTCTGGCGGCCAAGCACGCTGCCGCCATCGGCATCCCCATCGTTCGGGTCGACCTCGGCGGCAAGCCGCCCAAGACCGGGCTCCACCCCGTCGTGCTGACGGCACCGGCTGTGCGGTTCGACCCCGACGACCCCTTGGGACCGGCGCTGTTCGAAGAAGCACTCGACGACGCGCTGTCCGGCAACCGGTCTGAGGCACCCGAGCCAGGGGAGGGGCGGCCGGCAGCACCGCCCGCCACACCGTCTGCCACGCCCACTGCCACGCCCACTGCCACGCCCACTGCCGCACGCCCTGCTGCACGCCCTGCTGCACGCCCTGCCGCACCCCGTGCCGCACCGGTGGCAGCGCCGGACGCCCCGGGGGACGAGGAGCGGGGCCACGGCCGGCGCGCGGCGCTGGCGCTGGCGGGCGCCATGGTCGTCGTCGCCCTCGCCATCAACGCCCTGGTGGCCTTCCAGATGCGCGGAGACGAAGCCGGTGACGACAGCGGTCAGGCCCTCGAGATCACGGCCGCCGACCCGACCGCAGGTGGTCCCTCACCGGCCGCGCCCTCCCAGCCGGGGCAGGGCGCGACCGCGAGCCCCGCCCAGGCGCTGCTGGCCGCGATCTCCGCGGCCGGCTCGGACCGGCTGCCGGCCTCGGCGTGCACGGCCGGCGAGGGCCGGGTCACCTGCCGCAACCCGGCGTCCAACATCCAGGTGGCGGTGCTCCGGCCCTACGACTCGCAGGAGAAGCTCTACGACGCCTACACCGACGCGGTCCGGGCGCTCTCCGGTGATGACGTCCCGGAGAACGTCGGCGCCTGCACGGGCAGCGAGGTCGAGGGGGAGCGGACCTGGGACCTCGACCTCGGCCAGCGGCGCGACATCACGATCGAGGCGCAGGCCGGTGGAGGCCTCGACCCGGCGGGCGAAGCCGCTGGCCGGCTGTTCTGCACCGAGTCGAGCGACGTGGTCAGCCTGATCTGGACGCAGGACCCCGGGCTGCTGGTGACTGCGACCGGTCAGCCCGCAGACCTGACGATCGGCTGGTGGCGCGGCCTGCACCTCGAGCTCGCCTGTACGCCGGAGCGCACCGGCACCGGGTGCCCGGGACGCTAGTGCCCGAGCGAGTCCCGGACCGGCACGAACTTGCCCTGGGTCTCGGCCAGCTCGGCCTCGGGGTCGGAGTCGGCGACGATGCCGCAGCCGGCGAAGAGCCGCACCGTGTTGCCCGAGACGGTGGCGGACCGCAGCGCGATGCCCCACTCGCCGTCTCCGTCGGCATCCATCCAGCCGACCGGCCCGGCGTAGCGGCCCCGCTCCATGCCCTCGATCTCGGCGATCAGATCGGTCGCGACCGCGGTGGGCGTGCCGCCGACCGCGGCGGAGGGGTGCAGGGCCGCGACGAGCTCGAGCGAGGTCACGGTCGCGGAGTCGTGGACCACGCCGGTCACGTCGGTCGCGAGGTGCATGACGTTGGGGAGGTGCAGGACGAACGGCGCCTCGGGCACGTTCATCGACGAGCAGTGCGGCGCGAGCGACTCGGCGACCGAGCGGACGGCGTACTCGTGCTCCTCGAGGTCCTTCGACGACCGGGCCAGCCGGGCCGCGAGGGTGAGGTCACGGGCGTCGTCGCCGGTGCGGCGGATGGTGCCGGCCAGCACCCGCGAGGTGACCAGGCCCAGCTCGCGGCGCACGTAGAGCTCCGGGGTGGCGCCGAAGATGCCGTCGACGTGGAAGGTCCAGCAGGTGGGGTACTGCTCGGCGAGCTGGCGCAGCGGCCAGCGCACGTCGATCGGCTCGGCGGAGGTGGCGACGAGGTCGCGGGCGAGCACGACCTTCTCGAGGTCGCCGGCGTTGATCCGGCCCACCGCCTCGGCGACCTGGCCCATCCACTGCTCGCCGTTCAGCGCGCCGTCGGTGAAGCTGACGTCGACCGGCGGGCGGGGGGCGGTGGCCAGCTCGAGCCGGCGGTCCAGCTGGTCGAGGCCGCCGACGGAGGAGACGGTGGTCAGCCAGGCCGTGTCGCCACGTCGGCCGAGGATCACCTCGGGGACGACGAGGGCCGAGTCACCCGGCTCGTCGGCGAACGCGAACGAGCCGAACGCGACGAGGCCGCTGCCCGGCTCGTCGACGTCGCTGCGGACGATCGCCCGGGCGGTGAGGTCGCGCCACCACGTGTTGGCCTCCTCGAACCGGCCCGCGCCGGTGGTCCGGATCTCGGCCGCGACCCCGCAGCCCACCAGACCGTTGCCGTGCCGCAGCCAGGTGACCGGGTGGTCCTCCGGCAGCATGTCCAGGAGCGAGGCGTCCGCTGGGAGCTCGAGCTCGACGGTGCGGACCACGAGGGGCGCGGTCGGCGTCTCCGAGGAGACGTCGGTCGATGGGCCACCCGTCACAAGGGTCGAGCGTACCCACGGGTAGGCGCGACCGCCGATTCCGGTCGCCCCGTCAGCTCCGGTAGACGACGACCTTGTCGCCGACCTGCACGTGGTCGTAGAGCCACGAGACCCCGTCGTAGTCGCGCACGTTGACACAGCCGTGCGAGGCGCCGCCGTAGCCGTTGGCTGCGAAGTCGGAGGAGTAGTGCACCGCCTGGCCGCCGGAGAAGAACATGGCGAACGGCATCGACGAGTCGTAGAGCTGGGAGACGTGGTCGCGACTCTTGAAGTAGACCGAGAAGACGCCCTCGCGGGTCGGGGTGGACGACGACCCGAAGCGCACGTCGACCGTCTTGAGGACCTTCCCGTCGACCAGCCAGCGCAGCGTCTGGCTCGACTTGTCGATGCACAGCACCCGGCCGGTCCGGCAGCGCTCGTCGAGCGGGCCGGGCTTGTTGTGCAGCCCCATCGCGTCGCGAGACGGCGCCGAGGTCATGGCGTGCAGCCGGTCGAGGGTGCGCTGGTCGACCTTGCCGGTGACCGGGATCTCGCGCTTGTCCTGGAAGCCGCGGACGGCCTCGACGGTCTCGGCGTCGTAGCGGCCCGTGGCGCGGCCGAAGTACCACGCCAGCGCGGCCAGCCGGGCCTGGAGGTCGCGGACCTTCATCCCGGTGTCGCCCTTCGAGAGCAGGACGCGGCCCGGCTCCATGCCGCGCATCGGCTGCTGCTGCGAGCGCGGTGGATAGACGGTCTGCGGCGTCTCGGCGACCGGCTCGGCCGCGGGGTCGACGTCCGGCTGCGCTGGGGCGTCCTGCGCGACCGGCCGTGTGTGGACCGTGGCGGCCCCGTCGATGTCGGGTCCGGTCGACCTGCTCATCGCGAAGCCGACGGCGGTCGCCGACACGGCGAGGAGCAGCACCACGAGCAGGCCGAGGCCGGCGCGGCGAAGGGTTGTCATCTAGGGCTCCCAAGAAGCTGTGTAGTGGGGAAGGGGGAGTCGGTCACAAGGTTGACGCGTGGCGAGGGCTTCGGGTTGCCGACACGCCGCCCCTAATGTGTGGCCGTGACCAGGGCAGACCTCGACAAGCAGCCGGCCGACGTACGCCGGATGTTCGACGCGGTCGCCAAGCGCTACGACCTCACCAACGACGTGCTCTCCCTCGGACAGGACCGGCGCTGGCGCCAGGAGGTCATCGACGCGGTCGAGCCGCTCCCCGGCGAGCGGGTCCTCGACCTCGCGGCCGGCACCGGTACGTCGAGCCAGCCGTTCGCCGACCGCGACGCGGTCGTGGTGCCGTGCGACTTCTCCCTCGGCATGCTCCGGGTCGGCAAGGAGGCCCGGCCCGCCCTGCCCTTCACCGCTGGTGACGGCACCAGGCTGCCGTTCGCGGACAGCACGTTCGACGCGGTCACGATCTCCTTCGGCCTGCGCAACATCGTCGACCCGCTCGCCGGCCTGCGCGAGCTGCTCCGCGTCACCCGCCCCGGCGGCCGCCTCGTCGTCTGCGAGTTCAGCCACCCGACCTGGGCGCCGTTCCGGACCGTCTACGTCGAGTACCTCATGAAGGCCCTGCCGCCGATCGCCCGCACGGTCTCGTCCTCCCCGGACGCCTACGTCTACCTCGCCGAGTCGATCCGCGCCTGGCCCGACCAGCGGGGCCTCGCCGACCTCATCGCCGAGGCCGGCTGGCACCGCCCCGAGTGGCGCAACCTGTCCGGCGGCATCGTCGCCCTCCACCGGGCGCGCGCCTCGTGAAGCGGGCGCCGGCCACCGAGCGCCACGCAGCGATTTAGGGCATGTCCTCGTCACGTATTTGTGCAGGTCAGAGCCCGAAACCCCCCGACTTCACGGCTCGGATGGGGAGTGGCAGTATGAGCGTCGCGCCACTTAGTGATTGCGTTCACAAGTTCACTAGTGCGACCTGGACCACGGGCAGCACGGGCGGCGCGCAGCGGCTGAGAGAGCCGGGCAGCACGACGGAGAGAAGGCGCGGCGGTGGACCTCTACATCCCAGTCCTGGCGCTCGCGGCCCTGGCGTTCCTGTTCGCGGCCGGGTCTGTCGTCATGAGCAGCCAGGTCGGTCCGAAGCGCTACAACCGGGCCAAGCTCGACAGCTACGAGTGCGGCATCGAGCCGACGCCGCAGCCGGTCGGCGGGGGCCGGTTCCCGGTGAAGTACTACATCACCGCGATGCTCTTCATCGTCTTCGACATCGAGATCATCTTTCTCTACCCGTGGGCCGTGCACTTCGACGCCATGAAGTACTTCGGCCTCGTCGAGATGGTCATCTTCATCGCCACCGTCTTCGTCGCCTACGCCTATGTCTGGCGCCGCGGCGGACTGGACTGGGACTAGGACCAGAGAGCCAGGGATAGCACTGTGGGTATCGAGGAGAAGCTGCCGAGCGGCGTACTCCTGACGACGGTCGAGGGCGTCGCGGGCTACATGCGCAAGGCGTCGTTCTGGCCGGCCACCTTCGGCCTTGCCTGCTGCGCCATCGAGATGATGACCAGCGGTGGCCCGAAGTACGACCTGGCCCGGTTCGGCATGGAGGTCTTCCGCGCCAGCCCGCGCCAGGCCGACCTGATGATCGTCGCCGGCCGGGTCAGCCAGAAGATGGCGCCGGTCCTGCGCCAGATCTACGACCAGATGCCCGAGCCCAAGTGGGTGCTCGCGATGGGCGTGTGCGCCAGCAGCGGCGGGATGTTCAACAACTACGCGATCGTGCAGGGCGTGGACCACGTCGTCCCCGTCGACATGTACCTCCCCGGCTGCCCGCCGCGGCCCGAGATGCTCATCGACGCGATCCTCAAGCTCCACGACCAGGTCCAGAACCGCCCGCTCGGCGTCAACATGCGCGACCAGATCGAGCAGCGCGAGAACGACGCCCTCAAGGCGCTCCCGACGAGCGACATGAAGGGCCTCCTCCGGTGACGGACAAGCGACCCGATCAGCCGGCGACCGACCAGTCGCCCGAGAACGCTCCGGCGACCCTCGACCCCGAGGTCCAGCAGGTCGGCCAGCGGGTGGGCATGTTCGGGGTCAGCGGCTCCGGCGACACCAGCGGCTACGGCGGCCTGGTCCAGCCGATCGTCTACCCCGGCCCGGCCCAGCGGCCCTTCGAGGGCTGGCACGAGGAGGTCGCCGCGGCGCTCGACTCCGCGCTCTCCGGCGGCGACGTCGAGCACGCCGTCCAGAACGTCGTCCTCCACCGCGGCGAGATCACCTTCCACGTGCGGCGCGAGGACCTGCCGGCAGTCGCGAAGCTGCTGCGCGACGACCCGGCCCTGAGCTTCGAGTTCTGCGCCGGGGTCTCGGGCGTCCACTACCCCGACGACACCGGCCGCGAGCTGCACGCCGTCTACCACCTGCTCTCGATGACCTTCAACCGCCGGATCCGGCTCGAGGTCAGCTGCCCCGACAGCGACCCGCACATCCCGTCGATCGTCGCGACCTACCCGACCAACGACTGGCACGAGCGCGAGACCTTCGACATGTTCGGCATCGTCTTCGACGGCCACCCGGCGCTGACCCGCATCCTCATGCCGGACGACTGGCCCGGTCACCCCCAGCGCAAGGACTACCCGCTGGGCGGCATCCCCGTGGAGTACAAGGGCGGCACGATCCCTCCGCCCGACGAGCGACGGAGCTACAGCTGATGGCCACCCAGGAGACGACCCAGCAGGACATCTTCGCCGGCGCCAACGAGACGAGCGACGGTCGCGTCTTCACCGTCACCGGCCAGGACTGGGACCAGATCGCCCAGGGCGTCGCCGAGGAGGCGGACGAGCGGATCGTCGTCAACATGGGCCCGCAGCACCCGTCGACCCACGGCGTGCTCCGGCTGATCCTCGAGCTCGAGGGCGAGACGGTGACCGAGGCCCGCTGCGGCATCGGCTACCTGCACACCGGCATCGAGAAGAACATGGAGTACCGCTCCTGGGTGCAGGGCACGACGTTCTGCACGCGGATGGACTACCTCTCGCCGTTCTACAACGAGGCGACCTACGTGCTCGGCGTCGAGCGGCTGCTCGACATCGAGGACGACATCCCCGAGAAGGCCCAGGTCATGCGGGTCCTGCTCATGGAGCTCAACCGCATCTCCTCCCACCTGGTCGCCATCGCGACCGGCGGCATGGAGATCGGCGCGCTGACCGTGATGACGATCGGCTTCCGTGAGCGCGAGCTGGTGCTCGACCTGTTCGAGCTGATCACCGGGCTGCGGATGAACCACGCGTTCATCCGGCCCGGCGGCGTGGCCCAGGACCTGCCGCCCGGTGCCCTCGACGAGATCCGTGCCTTCATCGCGCTGATGAAGAAGCGGCTGCCCGAGTACGCCGCCCTGTGCAACGCCAACCCGATCTTCAAGGGTCGGCTCGAGGGCGTCGGCCACCTCGAGCTCGACGGCTGCCTCGCGCTCGGCATCTCCGGCCCGCCGCTGCGGGCGACCGGCTACCCGTGGGACCTGCGCAAGACCCAGCCCTACTCCGGCTACGAGGACTACGACTTCGAGGTGCAGACCTGGGACACCTGCGACTCCTACGGTCGCTTCCGGGTCCGGCTCAACGAGATGTGGGAGTCGCTGAAGCTCGTCGAGCAGGCCGCCAACCGGCTCGCAGGGCTCGAGGGTGCGCCGGTCATGGTCGCGGACAAGAAGATCGCGTGGCCCAGCCAGCTCTCGATCGGCAGCGACGGCATGGGCAACAGCCTCGACCACATCCGCCACATCATGGGTGAGTCGATGGAGGCCCTGATCCACCACTTCAAGCTGGTGACCGAGGGCTTCCGGGTCCCGCCCGGCCAGGCCTACGTCCCGGTCGAGTCGCCGCGCGGCGAGCTCGGCGCCCACGTCGTCTCCGACGGCGGCACCAAGCCGTTCCGCGCGCACTTCCGCGACCCGTCGTTCACCAACCTCCAGGCCACCAGCGTGATGAGCGAGGGCGGCATGGTCGCCGACGTCATCGTCGCGATCGCCTCGATCGACCCCGTGATGGGAGGCGTAGACAGATGACCGCCCTCACCGAGGAGACGTTCGGCGAGCTCGAGGAGATCGCCGCGCGCTACCCCGAGGCCCGCAGCGGCCTGCTGCCGATGCTCCACCTCGTGCAGTCCGTGGAGGGGCGGATCACGCCCGAGGGGATCGAGGCCTGCGCGCGCATCCTCGACATCTCCGCGGCCGAGGTCAGCGGCGTCGCGACGTTCTACACGATGTACAAGCGCAAGCCGGTCGGCGACTACCTCGTCGGCGTCTGCACCAACACCCTGTGCGCGGTGATGGGTGGCGACGCCATCTTCGAGCGGCTCAAGGACCACCTCGACGTCGGCAACGACGAGACCACGGCAGACGGCAAGGTCACGCTCGAGCACGTCGAGTGCAACGCCGCCTGCGACTACGCGCCGGTGATGATGGTCAACTGGGAGTTCATGGACAACATGACCCCCGCCTCGGCCGTCCAGCTCGTCGACGACCTGCGGGAGGGCAAGGAGGTCACCTCCACCCGCGGCCCGCGGATCTGCACGTGGAAGGAGGCCGGGCGGGTGCTCGCCGGCTACCCCGACGGCCGCGTCGACGAGGGGCCCGGCGCCGGGCACGCCTCGCTGGCCGGGCTGGCGCTGGCGCGGGAGAACTCCTGGACCGCCCCCGCTGCCGACGAGACCGGCGCCCGGTCCGACAGGGCCATCGACAGCGGCACCGCCGAGACCAAGCAGGGCGCGGCCGACCAGGCCGACGACGACCAGGCCGAGCAGGCCGCGGTCGAGGACGACACCAGCTCCTCGGAGACCGCGGCAGAGAAGGACGAGGCGAAGTGACCGACATGCTGACCCCGGTCCTCACCGACATCTGGGACGCCGAGCAGTCCTGGAAGCTCGCGACCTACGTCGACCGTGGCGGCTACGGCGCGCTCGAGACCGCCCTCGCCATGGCGCCCGACGCCATCGTCACCGCGGTCAAGGACTCCGGCCTCCGCGGCCGTGGCGGCGCCGGCTTCCCGACCGGCATGAAGTGGTCCTTCATCCCGCAGGACAACCCCAACCCGAAGTACCTCGTCGTCAACGCCGACGAGTCGGAGCCGGGCACCTGCAAGGACATCCCGCTGATGATGGCCAACCCCCACGTGCTGGTGGAGGGCGTGATCATCAGCTCGTTCGCGATCCGGGCCAACAAGGCGTTCATCTACATCCGCGGCGAGGTGCTCCACGTCATCCGCCGCGTCCAGGCCGCCGTCGACGAGGCCTACGCCGCCGGCCACCTCGGCCAGGACATCCACGGCTCCGGCTACGACCTCGACATCGTGGTCCACGCCGGTGCGGGTGCCTACATCTGTGGCGAGGAGACCGCGCTGCTCGAGGGGCTCGAGGGTCGCCGCGGGCAGCCGCGCCTGCGCCCGCCGTTCCCCGCGGTCGCCGGCCTCTACGCCAGCCCGACCGTGATCAACAACGTCGAGTCGATCGCGTCCGTGCCGAGCATCATCGAGCACGGCGCGCAGTGGTTCGCCTCGATGGGCACCGAGAAGTCGAAGGGCTACGGCATCTTCAGCCTGTCCGGGCACGTCACGCGCCCCGGTCAGTACGAAGCGCCGCTCGGCATCACCCTGCGCGAGCTGATCGACCTGGCCGGCGGCATGCGCGAGGGCCACACCCTCAAGTTCTGGACGCCCGGCGGCTCCAGCACCCCGCTGCTGACCGCCGAGCACCTCGACGTACCCCTCGGCTTCGAGGAGGTCGTCGCGGCAGGCTCGATGCTCGGAACCCGCGCTCTCCAGCTCTTCGACGAGACCACCTGCGCGCTGCGGGCGGTGCTGCGCTGGACCGAGTTCTACAAGCACGAGTCCTGCGGCAAGTGCACGCCGTGCCGCGAGGGCACCTGGTGGCTGGTGCAGACCCTCACCAGGCTCGAGCAGGGGATCGGTGAGGAGGGCGACCTCGACCTGCTGCTCGACCAGTGCGACAACATCTTCGGCCGGTCGTTCTGCGCGCTGGCCGATGGTGCCGTGAGCCCGATCCAGAGCTCGATCAAGTACTTCCGCGAGGAGTACCTCCAGCACCTCACGGAGGGCGGCTGCCCCTTCGACCCGATGAAGTCCACCCTCTTCGCCGACGAGCTCGAGATGGCCTGACAGACATGACGACTGCCCCCGCCAAGAACTCAGACACCCCGGCCAACGCCGTGGTGCCCGACGTCAAGACGGTGTCGCTCACCATCGACGGCATCCAGGTCGACGTCCCGGAGAACACCCTGGTGATCCGCGCCGCCGAGCAGGTCGGCGTCCAGATCCCGCGGTTCTGCGACCACCCGCTGCTGGCCCCGGTCGGCGCCTGCCGCCAGTGCCTGGTCGACATCCCCGACGCCGGCAACGGCCGCGGCTTCCCCAAGCCGCAGGCCTCGTGCACCCTGCCGGTCGCCGAGGGCATGGTCGTCAACACCCAGGTCACCAGCGAGGTCGCCGACAAGGCGCAGCAGGGGATCATGGAGTTCCTCCTGATCAACCACCCCCTCGACTGCCCGGTCTGCGACAAGGGCGGCGAGTGCCCGCTCCAGAACCAGGCCATGTCCAACGGCCGTGGCGAGTCCCGCTTCTTCGAGTCCGGCGGCCTCAAGCGCACCTTCCCCAAGCCGATCAACATCTCCGCGCAGGTGCTCCTCGACCGCGAGCGCTGCGTGCTCTGCGCGCGCTGCACGCGCTTCTCCTCCCAGATCTCCGGTGACCCGTTCATCGAGCTGATCGAGCGCGGTGCGCTGCAGCAGGTCGGCATCTACGAGAAGGAGCCCTACGACAGCTACTTCTCCGGCAACACGATCCAGATCTGCCCGGTCGGCGCCCTGACCTCGGCGGAGTACCGCTTCCGCTCCCGCCCCTTCGACCTCGTCTCCACCCCGTCGATCGGGGAGCACGACGCGTGCGGCTCCGCGATCCGCGTCGACCACCGGCGCGGCAAGGTGATGCGCCGCCTCTCCGGCAACGACCCCGAGGTCAACGAGGAGTGGATCACCGACAAGGACCGGTTCGCCTTCCACTACGCCACCGCCGGTGACCGGCTCACCTACCCCCAGATCCGCGACACCCTGCCGGACGGGGGGCGAGGCGAGCTGCGCCCGGCTTCCTGGACCGAGGCGTTCGCCGTGGCGGCCCGCGGGCTCAGCGACGCCGGCGGCGTCGGGGTCCTGCCCGGCGGCCGGATCACGGCCGAGGACGGCTACGCCTACGCCAAGTTCGCCCGGGTCGCGCTCGGCACCCACGACATCGACTTCCGGTCCCGCCCGCTCTCGGCCGAGGAGGCGTCGTTCCTCGCCGCCCACGTCGTGCTCACCGGGCCGGGCAACGGCGCGGCGACGTACGCCGACCTCGAGCGCGCCAACACCGTGGTGCTGGCCGGCTTCGAGCCCGAGGACGAGGCCGGCGTGGTCTTCCTCCGCCTGCGCAAGGCCCACCAGTCCTCCCACACCCAGGTCGTCTCCATCGCGCCGTTCGCCTCCCGCGGGCTGCGCAAGATGGGCGGCGCGCTCATTGCGACCGCCCCCGGTGGCGAGGCCGCGGCGCTCGACGCGCTCGGCATGACCGGTGACCACCCGCTCGACTCGACCTCGGTGATCATGGTCGGCGAGCGGCTGGCGACCTCGCCGGGCGCTCTGTCGTCCGCGCTGGGGCTGGCGTCGCGCACCGGCGCCCGGCTGTCCTGGGTGCCGCGCCGGGCCGGTGACCGTGGCGCGCTCGAGACCGGCTGCCTCCCCAACCTGCTGCCCGGAGGCCGCCCGTTCGGTGACTCCTCGGCGCGGGTCGACGTGGCCACCGCCTGGGGGCTCGAGGCGCTGCCGGGCACACCCGGGCTCGACGCCGACCAGATCATCGCCGCGGTCAACGCCGGCCGGCGGGGCGGGCTCGTCATCGGCGGGGTCGACCCCGACGACACGGCCGACCCGGCTGCGTTCCGCGCCGCGCTCGACGCCGCGTCGTTCGTGGTGTCGCTGGAGCTCCGCGAGACCGACGTGACCCGGGCGGCCGACGTCGTCTTCCCGGTCGCCGCGGCGGTCGACAAGACCGGCACGTTCGTGACGTGGGAGGGCCGGCCCCGCACGTTCGACGCGGTCTTCACCAACCCGCAGGCCCTGCCGGACAGCCGGGTGCTGGCCGGCATCGCCGACGAGCTCGGCCGGCCGCTCGGCTTCCGCACGGTCGCCGAGGTGCGAGCGCAGATGGAGGACCTCGGCCCCTGGGACGGCGACCGCGCCCCCCACGAGCCGGTCACCACTCCCAAGCCCGCCAAGGCCGCCGCCAAGTCGCTGGCGCTCGCGACCTGGAAGCAGCTGCTCGACAACGGCTCGATGCAGGACGGCGACGACAACCTGCGCGCCACCGCCCGCAACGCCGTGGCCAGGGTCAGCCGGTCCGTCTTCGACGCGTGTGGCGACACCGTCACGATCAGCGGTGACCGCGGCGAGTGGACGCTGCCGGCCGAGGTCGCCGACCTCGCCGACGGCGTGGTCTGGGTGCCGGCCAACAACGCCGGCAACGGCGTGCTCGCCGACCTCGCCTCGCCCGGCAGCCGGGTCACCGTGAAGGGAGCACAGGCATGACCGCCCCCGCGATCGCACCGATGGTGCTCGAGCAGTTCGGCCGCGACCCGTGGTGGCTGATCCTGGTCAAGACGCTGCTGATCTTCGTGATCCTGGTGCTGCTGACGCTCTTCAACATCTGGTGGGAGCGGCGCGTCGTGGCCCGGATGCAGCACCGCATCGGCCCCAACGTGCACGGCCCCTTCGGCCTGCTCCAGTCGCTCGCCGACGGCGTGAAGCTGGCGCTCAAGGAGGACCTCATCCCGACGGCCGCCGACAAGGTGGTCTTCCTCCTCGCACCGGTGGTCTGCGTGGTGCCGGCCTTCGTGACCTGGGCGGTGATCCCGTTCGGCCCCGAGGTCGACGTGCCCTTCACCGACCGCACGACGCCACTCCAGCTGACCGACATGCCGGTGTCGGTGCTCTTCATGCTGGCCGTGGCCTCCATCGGCATCTACGGCATCGTGCTCGCCGGTTGGTCGAGCGGCTCGACGTACTCCCTGCTCGGCGGGCTTCGCTCGAGCGCGCAGATGATCTCCTACGAGGTCGCGATGGGTCTCTCGTTCGTCGCGGTCTTCCTCTACGCCGGCTCGCTGTCGACCTCGGAGATCGTGGCCGCGCAGGACAACCTCTGGTACGGCCTGATCCTGCTGCCGTCGTTCGTCATCTACATGATCTCGATGGTCGGGGAGACCAACCGCGCGCCGTTCGACCTCGCGGAGGCCGAGGGCGAGCTGGTCGGCGGCTTCCACACCGAGTACAGCTCGCTGAAGTTCGCGCTGTTCTTCCTCGCGGAGTACATCAACATGGCCACGGTCAGCGCGATCGCGACGACCCTGTTCCTCGGCGGCTGGCACGCGCCGTTCTGGATCGACCACCTCTACGCCGGTTTCAACCAGGGCTACTGGCCGCTGCTGTGGTTCTTCGGCAAGGTCTTCTTCTTCATCTTCCTGTTCATCTGGCTGCGCGGCTCGCTGCCCCGGCTGCGCTACGACCAGTTCATGCACCTGGGCTGGAAGGTGCTGATCCCCGTGTCGCTGCTGTGGATCGTGGCTGTGGCCACGATCCGGGCGATCTCGCTGGACGGTGGCGTGGACCGGCAGTGGCTCCTGATCGGCATCGGAGTCGCGCTGGTCATGCTGGTCGCGCTCTCCTTCTGGCCTGCGGGTGACGCCGACGAGGAGGACGCCGAGGCGGTGCCGGCCGGCCGGCTCGACGGTGGCTTCCCGACCCCGCCGATGCCCACCGGTGGCGCCGTCCAGGGTGCGGCCCAGCCGCTGACCTTCGAGACCACCTCGGTGCCCGCGGGCACCAAGACCGAGACACAAGATGGGGTCTGAGCCATGCCGACCTTGAAGGAACAGTTCTGGGACCCGGTCGCCGGGTTCGGGGTCACCTTCCGCACGATGTTCAAGAAGGTGGTCACCGAGCAGTACCCCTTCGAGAAGCTGCCGACGGCTCCGCGGTTCCACGGCCGGCACCAGCTCAACCGCTGGCCCGACGGGCTCGAGAAGTGCATCGGGTGCGAGCTCTGCGCCTGGGCCTGCCCGGCCGACGCCATCTACGTGGAGGGCGCCTCCAACACCGAGGACGACCGGTTCAGCCCGGGGGAGCGGTACGGCGCGGTCTACCAGATCAACTACCTGCGCTGCATCCTCTGCGGCCTCTGCATCGAGGCGTGCCCGACCCGGGCGCTCACGATGACCAACGAGTACGAGCTGGCCGACGACAACCGCGCCGACCTCATCTACACCAAGAACGAGCTGCTCGCCCCGCTGCTGCCCGGCATGGAGCAGCCCCCGCACCCGATGCGGCTCGGCGACGACGAGGGCGACTACTACCGCGGCACCTACAAGACCCGGCAGCCGGCCGACGAGGTCGCGGGCTTCGACCTCGCCGAGTCGGCGCTGCGCGACCTGGCCGCCGGCGAGAAGCTGGTGGCCGCCGGTGACGAGAAGAGTGCCGAGCAGGGCGGGACGGGGCAGTGATCGCCTTCTACGTCCTGGCGCCGGTCATGGTGCTCGCCGCCCTCGGGATCCTCTTCGTGCGCAAGGCCGTGCACGCCGCGCTCCTCCTGGCAGTGGTGATGCTGAGCCTGGCCGTGCTCTACCTGGCCCTCGAGGCGCCGTTCCTCTTCGCGGTGCAGATCATCGTCTACACCGGCGCGATCCTGATGCTCTTCCTCTTCGTCCTCATGCTCGTCGGGGTCGACGCCTCCGACTCGGTCGTCGAGACGATCCGCGGCCAGCGCCTCTTCGCCACGGTGGGCGGGCTGATCCTCGGCGTGACGCTCGTGGCGGGGGTCAGCCAGATCACGCTGGGCACCGTCACCGGCCTCGAGGACGCCAACGAGGGCGGCAACGTCGAGGCCCTGGCGAACATCCTGTTCTCCCGCTACGTCTTCGCCTTCGAGGTCACCTCGGCGCTGCTGATCACCGCCGCCGTGGGCGCGATGGTGCTGGCCCACCGCGAGCGGCTCACCCCGAAGCCGACGCAGGCCACGCTCGCGGCTCAGCGAGTCCGCGACTACGCCGAGACCGGGCAGCACCTCGGCCCGCTGCCTCCTCCCGGCGTGTTCGCGCGGCACAACGCGGTCGGCACCCCGGCCCTGCTGCCCGATGGCAGCGTCGCCGACGCCTCCCTGTCCCGGGTGCTCGAGGCGCGCGGCACGACCCGCCCCGCCCCCCGCGACGTCGAGGCCGTGCACCGCTCGGTCGACTACGCACCGGACGCTGCCGAGGACCACGACCCGCACACGAAGAACCAGCCGGAAGGTGGCCACTGATGCACAGCGTGACGCCGTTCATCGTGCTGTCCTCGATCCTGTTCACCATCGGGGCGGTCGGGGTGCTCACCCGGCGCAACGCCATCGTGGTGTTCATGTGCGTGGAGCTGATGCTCAACGCCAGCAACCTCGCGCTGGTCGCCTTCGCCAAGCAGCACGGCAACCTCGACGGCCAGATCGCCGCGTTCTTCGTGATGGTGGTGGCCGCCGCCGAGGTCGTGGTCGGCCTCGCGATCATCATGAGCATCTTCCGCACCCGTCGCTCGGCCTCGGTCGACGACGCCAGCCTGCTCAAGTACTGACGACAGGACCAGGATCCCCATGTTTCTCATGCACGAGGGAGGACACGTCCCCGTGGTCGACCCGACCGCGGCGGACGGGATCTTCTCCCTGGCCTGGCTGGTCATCGCCCTGCCCCTGGCCGGCGCGGCGATCCTGCTGATCGGTGGCGCCATCGCGCCGAAGCGGTTCGCGCCGTTCGGCCACGTCCTGGGCACCCTGCTGCCGATCGGCTCGTTCGCGATCAGCCTCGCGATGTTCTTCTCGCTGCTGGGCCGCGACGGCGAGGACCGCCAGGTCGTCCAGCACGTCTACGACTGGATCGACATCGGCGGACTCCACGTCGGCATGGACCTGCTCTACGACCCGCTGACCGCGCTGTTCCTGCTCCTGATCACGGGTGTCGGCTCGCTGATCCACATCTACTCGATCGGCTACATGGAGCACGACCCGCGTCGGGTCCGGTTCTTCGGCTACCTCAACCTGTTCGTCGCCGCGATGCTCATCCTGGTCATGGCCGAGAACTACCTGATGCTCTTCCTCGGCTGGGAGGGGGTCGGACTCGCGTCCTACCTCCTGATCGGCTTCTGGCAGCACAAGCACTCCGCGGCCAAGGCGGCCAAGAAGGCCTTCGTGATCAACCGGGTCGGCGACATGGGCATCTCGGCCGCCATCATGCTGGCCTTCGCGACCTGGGGCTCGACCAGCTTCGCGGTGATCAGCGCGAACGCCGACGGCGCCAGCGACAAGACCATGACCGCGCTCGGCCTCCTCCTGCTGCTCGGCGCCTGCGGCAAGTCGGCGCAGGTGCCGCTGCAGGCCTGGCTCCTCGACGCGATGGAGGGCCCGACCCCGGTCTCCGCCCTCATCCACGCCGCGACCATGGTGACCGCGGGTGTCTACCTGATCACCCGCTCCAACTTCGTCTTCGAGCGCGCGCCCGACGCCCAGACGGTGGTGGTCATCGTCGCGACGGTGACGCTCCTGTGGGGTGCGGTCATCGGTTGCGCGAAGGACGACATCAAGAAGGCGCTGGCCGGCTCCACGATGAGCCAGATCGGCTACATGATGCTGGGCGCCGGCCTCGGTGTCGGTGGTTACGCGTTCGCGATCTTCCACCTGCTCACCCACGGCTTCTTCAAGGCCAACATGTTCCTCGGCGCCGGCTCGGTCATGCACGGGATGAACGACGACGTGAACATGCGCCACTACGGCGCGCTGCGCAAGATGCTGCCGGTCACCTTCCTGACGTTCGCGATGGGCTATCTCGCGATCATCGGGTTCCCGGGCTTCTCGGGCTTCTGGTCCAAGGACAAGATCATCGAGGTCGCGCTGGCGGAGAACTGGGTGGTCGGCCTCTGTGCCCTGCTCGGCGCCGGCATCACCGGCTTCTACATGACCCGGCTGATGCTGATGACGTTCTTCACCAAGGAGCGGTGGGAGAAGGACGTCCATCCACACGAGTCGCCCGCCGTGATGACCTACCCGCTCATCGTGCTGGCCGCGCTCTCCGTGCTGGGCGGACTGCTCACCGCAGGCGGCTGGATCCAGGACTTCCTCGGCCCCGTCGTCGGCGAGGAGGTCGAGCACGATCCGCCGATCCCGGCGCTCGCGATCACCGGGCTGGCCGTGCTGGTCGTGGCGGTCGGCGTGACCATCGCCTTCCTCCTGATCGAGCGCCGCGAGGTGCCGCGCACGGCGCCCGAGGACGTCTCGTTCGTCACGCGGGCAGCGCGTGCCGACGTCTACGGCGACGCGATCAACGACGAGCTCGTCGTCAAGCCCGGCAAGGGCCTGGTCGCAGGCCTCCTGACCTTCGACCGCACGGTGATCGACGGGCTGTTCTCCGGAGGCGCCCTCACGGTCGGCGGGATCGGCCAGCTGGTGCGACGCGCCCAGAACGGCTTCGTCCGCTCCTACGCCCTGTCGCTGCTCGGCGGCGTCCTCCTCGTGGTCCTGGCCCTCCTGGCGGTGAACCTCGCATGACCACCCCAAGCCATGCTGCGCTCCTCCCGCTGCGCTCCTCCCGCACACCCTTCCGAGGGGGCTCCGCAACCGCATGAACGACTTTCCTGTCCTCACCGTCCTCTGGGTGGTCCCGCTCGTCGGCGCGCTCGCGACGGCGTTCGCTCCCAAGGGCCTGCTGGCGAAGCAGGTGGCGGTGGTCGCCTCGCTGGTGACCCTCGTCGTGGGCGTCATCGCCGCGGCCCGGTTCGACCAGGACGGCTCCGGCTTCCAGCTCACCGAGACCCACGACTGGATCTCGGCGTTCGGCGTCCACTACGCGCTCGGTCTCGACGGGCTCGGCCTGCTCCTCGTGCTGCTGACCGTGGTGCTGGTGCCGATCGTGCTGGTCGCGGCCTGGCACGACAGCCCCGACGAGGAGTGCACGCCCTGGTTCGCGTGGGCGCTGGCCCTCGAGGCCTTGTCGCTCGTGGTCTTCCTCAGCACCGACGTGTTCCTCTTCTACGTCGTCTTCGAGGCCACGCTGATCCCGGCGTACTTCCTCAT
>CAWHLI010000006.1:0-5725 GCA_963830145.1 uncultured Actinomycetota bacterium | reverse complement strand
GAGGAGGCCGGGATCCTGGCCGACGTCGAGGGCAACCGCGCCCGGCTCGAACGCTCCGTCGAGGCTCGCCAGCTGGCCGAGCAGCAGTTCGGCGACGAGGAGCGCCACGTCGCCGGCCTCCAGCGCGCCGCGGCCGACCGCCGCGAGGGCATGGCCAGGCTGCACGGCCAGGTCAACGGCCTGCGCAGCCGCGCTGCCGCCGCCGAGGAGGAGGTCGGCCGGCTGGCCACCGCCCGCGAGGCGGCACTGGCCCGCGCCGGTGACGCCCAGCGCGACTTCACCTCGCTCGAGAGCCGCGTCGCCGGGCTCGACCAGGGTGAGGAGGGGCTCGACGCCGAGCACGAGGAAGCCAGCACCCTGCTCGCCGACCTCGAGGACCGGCTTGCCGGGATCCGCGAGCAGGCCACCACGGCCGACCGCGAGCGCTCCTCGCTGGCCGCCCGCAAGGAGGCCCTCGAGATGGGCCTCAACCGCAAGGACGGCGCCGGTGCCCTGCTCGCCGCCACCGACTCGGTCTCCGGCATGCTCGGCTCGGTTGCCGCGCTGCTCTCGGTGCGGTCCGGCTACGAGGCCGCCGTCGCCGCCGCCCTGGGCGGTGCCGCTGACGCGGTGGCCGTCCGCGACGTCGACGCCGCGATCGGTGCCATCGACCACCTCAAGACCGACGACCTCGGCCGGGCCGGCATCCTGCTCGGCGGGGCCGGTGTCGACGACGCCGCGTGGCCGGGGCTGCCCGAGGGCGCCGTCTACGCGATGGACGTCGTCGAGTGCCCCGAGGACCTGCGTCCCGCGCTGTCGCGGCTGCTGTTCAAGACCGCCGTCGTCGAGGAGCTGGTCGCGGCCAAGGGGCTGGTCGACGAGCTGCCCGACGTGACCGCGGTCACCCGCGACGGCGACCTGCTCGGTGCCCACTTCGCCTCCGGCGGCTCCTCGTCCGTGCCCAGCCTGATCGAGGTGCAGGCCGCGGTCGACGAGGCCACCGAGCAGCTGGCCCGAGCCACCCACAGCGTCGAGCGGCTCACCTTCGAGGCGCAGACGGTGGAGCAGCAGCGGCTCGACGCGGCCAACCGGGTCGACGTGGCGCTGGCCCGGCTCCACGAGTCCGATGCGTCTCTCGCAGCCGTCGCGGAGGAGCTCGCCCAGTACGGCTCCGTCTCCCGCTCCGCCCGGGGCGAGGCCGAACGGCTGGCCGCCCAGATCGCGGCCGCCGAGGCCGCCCGTGAGCAGGCCCGCACCGGGCTCACCGAGCTGGAGCAGCGGCTCGCCGCCGCCGAGGACGCTCCGGAGGAGGAGCCCGACACCTCGGCCCGCGAGCGGCTGGCCGAGGAGGCGCGCACCGCCCGGCAGACCGAGATGGACGCCCGGCTGGGGCTGCGCACCGCGGAGGAACGCGCCCGTGCGCTGCACGGTCGCGCCGACAGCCTGCGCCGCACCGCGCAGGCCGAGCGAGAGACCCGCGCCCGAGCCATCGTGCGCCGGGAGCGCGTGCTCCGCGAGGGGCGCGCCGGACAGGCTGTCGTCGCCGGCGCCGCCGCCGTGCTGGCCTGTCTCGAGGAGTCGGTCACCGCCGCCACCGTGGCGCGGACCCGGGTCGAGGACGGCCGGGCCGGCCGCGAGCAGGAGCTGATGGCCGTGCGCGACCGGCTCCGCACGCTGGCCCGTGACCTCGACCAGCTGGTCAACTCCGCGCACCGCGACGAGATGGCCCGTACCCAGCAGCGGATGCGCATCGAGCAGATCGAGGAGCGCTCGCTGGAGGAGCTCGGGCTCGACGCCGACGCGCTGGTCACCGACTACGGCCCCGACCAGCTCATCCCGAGACTTGCCGCCGAGGGCGACCACGACGTCACCGACGGCGAGAGCGCACCGTATGCGTATGACCGCGAGGAGCAGAGCAAACGGCTGCGGTCCGCGGAGCGTGCGCTGGCCCAGCTCGGCCGGATCAACCCGCTCGCGCTGGAGGAGTTCTCGGCGCTGGAGGAGCGGCACAAGTTCCTGACCGAGCAGCTCGAGGACCTGAAGAAGACCCGGCGCGACCTGATGGACATCGTCCGCGAGGTCGACGAGCGGGTGGAGCAGGTCTTCACCGAGGCCTACGCCGACGTCAGCAAGGCCTTCGACTCCACGTTCGCGCGCCTGTTCCCCGGCGGCGAGGGCCGGCTCGTGCTGACCTCGCCCGACGACATGCTGTCCACGGGTGTCGAGGTCGAGGCGCGGCCTCCGGGCAAGAAGGTCAAGCGGCTCTCGCTGCTGTCCGGTGGCGAGCGCTCGCTGGTGGCCGTGGCGTTCCTGGTGGCTCTCTTCAAGGCTCGGCCGTCGCCGTTCTACATCCTCGACGAGGTCGAGGCGGCGCTCGACGACACCAACCTGGGCAGGCTCCTGGAGATCTACGAGGAGCTGCGCGAGAACTCCCAGCTGCTCGTGATCACGCACCAGAAGCGCACGATGGAGGTCGGCGACGCGCTCTACGGCGTGACCATGCGGGGCGACGGCGTCTCCGCCGTGATCAGCCAGCGGCTCCGCGAGCAGGAGTCGGCGTAGGTGGCGGGTCGCCAGTCCCTCGTGCCACGCGATTACCACGTTCACGTGGTAACCACCCGCTCCACCAGCCAGATCTCGATGGGGAAGCGGCGATTTACCACGTGAACGTGGTAAATCGCCAGCCATCGAAACGCTCCGACCGCCCCATCCGGTCCGACTTCGTCGTCTGGCGGCAGGCGACCACACGATGGGCCGACGACGACGTCTACGGCCACCTCAACAACGCGGTCTACTTCGAGCTGATCGACACCGCGGTCAACGTGCACCTCGCGGAGGCGCTGGGCCGCGACATCCGCACGCTCCCGGCGATCGGCGTGGTCGCGGAGGTGTCCTGTCGCTACTTCCGCGAGATCGGCTACCCCGAGCCGATCGACCTCGGGCTGGTGGTCGACCGGGTCGGCACGTCCTCCGTCGTCTACCGGGTCGGGCTGTTCCAGGGCGAGGGCGACGAGGCGGCCGCAGAGGGCCGCTTCGTGCACGTGTACGTCGACAACACCGACCCGGCGCGACCGGTCACGCCGCTGCCGGACGAGGTACGGGCGGCCGTCCAGCCGCTGCTCCGACCTCCCGGCTGACCCCGGCACCCCGGATACGCCGATACTTGGGACCCGACTTGTTCAAGTTGACGCTTGATCAAGTAGATGCTTGAATGTCCGCATGACCGGCACCCTCGCCCCCGAGGCGGACCTCGACGCGATGTTCGCCGCCCTGGCCGACCCCACCCGGCGCGGCATCGTGGCCAGGCTCAGTAGCGGTGACGCCACCGTGACCGAGCTGGCGCAGCCGTTCGAGATGACCGTGCAGGCCGTCTCCCAGCACATCGCTGTGCTCGAGCGGGCGGGGCTGGTCTCGCGTTCCCGCGCCGGGCAGACCCGCCCCTGCCGGCTGGAGACGACCGCCCTCGACTCCGCCGTGGGCTGGATCGAGGCCAACACCCGGGCCTGGACCGAGCGCTTCGACAAGCTCGACGCCCACCTGCGCACCTTGGCCGAGCGATGACGCGGGAGCTGGTGTTCGACCGCACCGTCGCCGCCCCGCCCGACCTGGTGTTCCGCTGCCTGACGTCGCCCGAGCACCTGACCGCGTTCTGGGGGCCGAAAGGCACGAGCACGCCGCTCGCCACGATCGAGGCCGACCCCCGTCCGGGCGGCGCGTTCACGACCGTGATGATCAGCGACACCGACGGCAGCAGCTACACGGTGCGCGCGACGTACGACGAGGTCGCGCCTCCGCACCGGCTCTCCTGGACCGAGCTCGGCTCCGGCATGCGCACGGAGGTCACCTTCGAGGACCTGGGCGACGGGCGCACGGCGGTCCGGATCCGCCAGACCGACGTACCCCCCGGCTTCGACGACCCCGGCGCCCGGGCCGGCTTCCTCTCGTCGCTGGACCGCTTCGACGACCACCTCGCGACGCTCGTCGCCGACAAGGAGTGACCATGACCGAACTTCCCGACCAGGTCGCAGCGGCGTTCGACGCCCTCGCCGACGCCCTCGAGCCGCTCGACGAGCGGGCGTGGGACACGCCGTCGCTGTGCGCCGGCTGGCGGGTCCGTGAGGTGGTCGCGCACGTGACGATGGCCGCGAGGTACGACGGGCCGGCGTACCTGGCCGAGCTCGAGCTGGCCGGCGGTGACTTCACGACGCTCTCCAACACGATCGCCGTGCGCGACGGCGCCCTCCCCACCCAGACCCTGGTCGGTCAGCTGCGCGAGCCTGCGATGCAGGCCTGGACACCGCCGGGCGGTGGACACGTCGGCGCGCTCAACCACGTCGTCGTGCACGGGCTTGACGCGACCGTCCCGCTGGGCCTGGACCGGCCGTTCACCGACGAGACGATGCGCACCCTGCTCGACAGCCTCGTCGACGGTGCGCACCAGCACTTCGGCGTCGCGCTGCCCGACGGGCTGGCGGCGACCGATCTCGACTGGAGCTCGGGCACCGGCGAGCCGCTGCGGGGGAGCGCCGCCGACCTGGTGCTCCGGCTCACCGGCCGGCAGTTCGTCGGCTGAGTCCACCGGGGGTCCGGGTTGTCCCACCCTCCCGCGGGTGGTTTGGGCGGCCCTCCCGACTGGGTATCCTTGGATCGTTCAACCCATGCTCGACCTGACGACGACTCGGAGTTCCGTTCCATGCTGTGGATGCTTGTGGCCCTCTTCCTGATCCTTGTGGTGGCCGGCCTCGTGGTGCTCTACGTCGCCTACCCGCACCGTGGCGAGGAGATGCCGGTCGTGCCCGCGTTCGGCGACGCGATGAGGTACGCCGCCGACGCGATCCCGAGGCTCGACGCCGACGAGGTGCGCGAGGCACAGCGGCGCTGACCCGTCCCCTGCCGCGGGCCCTGACCGGCTCGCGGATGGTTGGATGATCCGGTGGCCACTCTCACCCTGATCGTCCTGATCGCCGTTCTGGCGGTCGTCCTCGCCGGTGCCGTCGGCCTGGTCGCGCTCGTACGGCGACGACCGCAGCCGAAGGTGCCGCCGCGCGCCGACGGGCCGGTGATCACCCGCGAGGCGGAAGCGGGCGTCTCCGACCCCGAGACCACCGACCCGGGCACCGTCGACGGCATCCCGCGGGAGTCCGAGCCGGGTGCCGGCACCGCCACCCTCGAGCGTCCCGAGTCCGCCGCCAGTCGGCTGGTCCGGCTGCGCCAGCGACTCTCGCGCACCCAGAGCGGTCTGGGCCGCGGCCTGCTCTCCCTCCTCTCGCGCGACCGGCTCGACGAGGACACGTGGGAGGACATCGAGGACACCCTGATCACCGCCGACGTCGGCGTGAAACCGACCCAGGAGCTGGTCGAGCGGCTCCGCACCCGGCTCCGGGTCGAGGGCGGTGACAGCGCGATGGTGCGCAGCGTGCTGCACGACGAGCTGCTCACCCTGGTCGACCCGACGATGGACCGCCGGCTCGGTGTCACCGGCGCCGACGGCAAGCCGGGCGTGGTGCTGATGGTCGGCGTCAACGGCACCGGCAAGACCACGACGGTCGGCAAGCTGGCCCGGATCCTGGTGGCCGAGGACAAGAAGGTGATCCTCGGTGCCGCCGACACGTTCCGCGCCGCGGCCGCCGAGCAGCTGACCACCTGGGGCGAGCGGGTCGGCGTCGAGGTGGTCAGCGGACCCGAGGGCGGCGACCCGGCCAGCGTCGCGTTCGAGGCGGTCAAGCGGGGTTCGGAGGAGTCCGCC
>CAWHLI010000005.1:0-9334 GCA_963830145.1 uncultured Actinomycetota bacterium | reverse complement strand
CGTGCAGGCCAGGACGTCGACGAGCAGGAGGCACGCGGCGCCGCCGGCGATCAGCAGCGGGTGCACGGGTGGCTCTTCGCTGGGGACCGGGGGAGCGAACCGGTTCGCGCTCTGGGTGGCGTCCTGGAAGGCGGTCTGCAGCCGGTCCCACGCGTCGCCGATCGGCAGCGGCGAACCGCTGACGAACGCGCAGACGACCATGGCCACGAGGAGCAGCTGTGCCAGCACCAGGAGGGTCCGCGGCAGCCGCCACCACCGGCCCACCGCGCCGGTGCCGGCCACGACGACGGCGATGACGAAGAGCGGGCCGAGGGTCCGGCCGAACTCCTCGGTGAACCCCTGCCACGTCAGCAGCGAGACCAGCGTGGTCGTCGCGGCGACGGCGGAGAGGCCGGCCAGGGCCATGGGATGGGAACGGACAGCGGGCATGACTACTGGACCCCCTCGGTCAAGGGTGCGACACCGACCGGTACCGACGGCGGCGCCACGGGCGCGGCACCGCGCGACCGTGAGCTCTGGGTGTGACGTCGGCCGAGCTCGTCCCAGACGGCCTCGAGCCGGTCCGCCGGACCGAGCGAGACCGCGCGCCAGCCCTGCTGGCTGAGCATCCCGGACGCGTCGCGCCCGGCGCCGTCGGGGGAGAGCCACGCGTCGACGTCGACGGCCACCGCGAGGGCCGAGCCGCTGTGTGCGTGCATCCGGCGCAGCACGGGCACGTCGCGCTGGTCGACGTGGCCGAGCACGGCGACCAGCAGTCCGTCACCGCCGGCCTCGGTCAGCCACCCGGTGTCGAGGGCCGGACGCGGGAGCGGCTGGACCACGGCGAGCGCCTCGAGCAGCGGGCCGGTGTTGAGGTCGGTCTCGCGGGTGTGCCAGTCGTTGGCGCTGTCCTCGCCGGCCGCGGTGACCAGCCGTACGGTGAACCCGCGCCTGCTGAGGTGGACGGCGATCGACGCGGCCGCCGAGACCGCCGCCTCGAGCGACGAGGCGATGCCCTGGCCCCGGTGCGCGACCACGCGGTTGTCGAGGAAGAGCGTGGCCCGCGACTCCCACGGCTGCTCCTCACGGCGCACCATCAGCTCGCCCACCCGGGCCGAGCTGCGCCAGTGGACCCGGCGCAGGTCGTCGCCCCGGCGGTACTCACGGACGGTGACGTCCTCCGCGCTGCCCATCGCGAACGCGCGCGGCCGGTTGTCGCCCGAGCCGGTCCACGCGCCCCCCAGCGGGATGTGGGTCAGGGGCACGGTGCGCGGTGTGACGGTCAGCGGCACGGTGGTGCGGAACGCGCGCCCCAGCTCGACCAGGCCGAACGGGTCCTTGACCCGCACCGTGACCGGGCCGATCTCGAAGCGGCCGCGGACGTCGGAGCGGATCTGGTAGGTCACGTCGCGGTGCCAGCCGTGGCCGATGCCCTCGAGCACGAACCGGGGCCGGGTGCCGAGCACGTAGGGGAGGTGGTCCTCGAGGAGGAGCACGCCGCTGGGCGCACGCCCCTCGTTGACCAGCGAGAGGCTGACCGAGGCGGGCTGTCCGGCCGCGACCAGCTGGGGGTTGACCGTGCGCACCAGGGCCAGTCGGTAGCGGCTGCGGCCGATGAAGAACGCGCTGACCAGCGGCAGGGCCAGGACGAGCACGCCGACCCGGCTCAGTGACGACTGGCCGAGCACGATCGCGCACACGATCGCGGTGATCCCCGCGGCCACGAACGCGCGACCACGAACGGTGAGCCCGGAGAGTGCCTCGCGCATGGGGGGCTCGTCCTTGACTAGGAGCCGGCCGGCACTGGAACGCTCGCCACGATCCCGTCGAGGATCGCCGAGGTCGAGCGACCGCTCATCGAGGCCTCGACGCTGGGCAGCAGGCGGTGCGCGAGCACCGGCTTGGTCAACCCGTGCACGTCGTCGGGGAGCACGTAGTCGCGACCCTGCATCGCGGCCATCGCCTTGGCGGCGCGCACCAGGTGGAGCGTCGCGCGCGGCGACGCGCCGAGCGAGAGCTCGTCGGAACGGCGGGTGGCGGCGGTGATCGCCACGGCGTAGCGCTGCACGGCCTGCGAGACGTAGACCTGACCGACGATGCCGATGAGCTTGCGGATCTCCGCGGCGTCGGCGACCGGCTCGAGGTCGTCGAGCGGGTTGAACTGCGTGTGCGAGTCGAGCATCGCGATCTCGGCCGCCTCGACGGGGTAGCCCACTGAGACGCGGGCCATGAACCGGTCGCGCTGCGCCTCGGGAAGGGCGTAGGTGCCCTCCATCTCGATGGGGTTCTGGGTCGCGATCACCATGAACGGCGCCTCGAGCTGGTAGGTCGCGTTGTCGACCGTGACCTGCCGCTCCTCCATGCACTCCAGCAGTGCTGACTGCGTCTTGGGGGAGGCGCGGTTGATCTCGTCGCCGACCACGATGTTGGCGAAGACGCCACCGGGACGGAACTCGAACTCGCGGCTGCTCTGGTTGTAGATCGACACGCCGGTCACGTCGGACGGCAGCAGGTCCGGAGTGAACTGGATGCGCCGCACCGAGCAGTCGATGCTCCGGGCCAGCGCCTTGCTCAGCATCGTCTTGCCGACGCCGGGCACGTCCTCGATGAGGAGGTGCCCCTCGGCCAGCATCACGACGATGGTGGATGACACCAGGTCGGCCTTGCCCTCGATGACTTTCTCGATGTTGGTTCGGATCCGGCCCGTGACTCGGGCCAGTGTCTCCAGATCGGCGCCACCTGTTGGGGCTGCCGCAGTCGGCGTCTCCACGTACGTTCCTTCCGCTCCCTGTCTGTCACCACCGTAGGGCGTCCCGGCAACTTACGCGTTCGAGCGCGAAGCCCACGCCCCTTCCACGATCACGGTTCGGCATCGGTTCAGACTGTCTACCCCGGCGAGCTTCGGCCCCAGTCCGCGACGACGCTCGCTTCGCTCGCGAGCGCCTGGCTCGCTGGCGCTCGCCGCGGCGCAGTCGTCACGGCCAGGGGACCGATCGCCGGGCGCGCGCTGCGCGCGACAAACCGGGTCGCTGCGCTCCCGTCACCTGGCTGGCGACCGGGGTGACGTAGCGCTCCCAACCCACGTCGGTCATCGGCCAGTGGATGGGAGCGACGCGACCCGGTTTTTCCGCGCGCAGCTCGCCGGGGTGTTTGTGGTGATTTGTGGTTGACGGTGGAGTGAAGTGGAGTAGTGTGGGGGAAAGTGGAGGATCTAGCAGGAACTGTGGAGGCGCTCGATGTTCTTCATGGGCACCTACACCCCCAAGCTCGACGACAAGGGGCGGCTGATCCTTCCGGCCAAGTTCAGGGACCGACTGTCGGAGGGGCTCGTGGTGACACAGGGGCAGGAGAAGTGCCTCGACGTCTTCCCTTCGGACGTCTTCATGGAGGAAGCCGGCCGCGCCCGCGCCAAGGGGATGACCTCGCGCAGCGGGCGTGACCAGATCCGGATGCTCTTCGCGAGCGCCGAGGAGGTCGTGCCCGACAAGCAGGGCCGGATCCCGATCCCGGTGCCGCTGCGCGAGTACGCCGCCATCAGCCGCGACGTGATCGTCATCGGGGCGATGGACCGCGTCGAGATCTGGGAGCCCACCCGCTGGCGCGACTACAACGCCGCGGCGCAGGAGAACTTCGCCGACCTCGACGAGGACGGCCGACCGCAGGACTGATCGGCAGCACCACAGCACGCCGGCACCCGGCAGCAGCAGAAACACAACTGAACAGCGGTTCGCAGGGCGAGGTCTCGGCCCGCTCCCTGCACCCGAGCGTCACCTGTCACACCTTCCCCGGTGCCAGGCGACTTCCCACCTCGCGTGCACGTCATCTGGGACACCTTCCCCGGCCCCAGACGGCAGCGGAGCGGCCTGAGACCTGGCCCTGCGAACCCACCTCGCACCACTACTTCCCCGTAGCAGCACCAAGTCATCGAAGGGTCGATCGATGAACACCGCCACCACCGAGACGCCGCCGGCACCGCGCCGGGTGCGCGAGCAGGCCCGGGAGGCCGCCGTGCTGATGGCCTTCTCGGCGTTCACCTCGGTGGCACTCGCGACCGCGGTCGTGATGCTCGGCCGACTCGGGCAGCAGGGCTGACCATGGAGCGCCCCACCCACGCCCCCGTCCTCCTCGACCGGGTCGTGGCCCTCCTCGCGCCGTCGCTCGACCACGAGGGCTCGGTCCTGGTCGACGCCACCCTCGGCCTGGGCGGGCACACGGAGGCGGTGCTGACCCGCTGCGAGCTGGCCCGGGTGATCGGCATCGACCGCGACCAGGACGCGCTCACCCTGGCCCGCGAGCGGCTGGCCGGCTTCGGCGACCGCTTCACCGGTGTGCACGCGGTCTACGACGAGCTCCCGGACGTCCTCGACGACCTCGGCCTCGCCGCCGTCGACGCGGTCCTCTTCGACCTCGGTGTCTCCTCGATGCAGCTCGACGTGCGCGAGCGCGGCTTCGCCTACGCCGCGGACGCGCCGCTCGACATGCGCATGGACGGCACCACCGGCCCGACCGCCGCCGACGTGCTCAACACCTACTCGGCCAGGGAGCTGACCCGCGTGCTCCGTGAGTACGGCGAGGAGCGGTTCGCGAGCAGGATCGCGGCCGCCGTCGTGCGCCAGCGGGAGCAGTCGCCGTTCACCACCTCGGCCCGGCTCGTCGAGCTCCTCTACGCCGAGATCCCGGCACCCGCCCGCCGTACCGGCGGCCATCCCGCCAAGCGCACCTTCCAGGCGCTTCGCATGGAGGTCAACGACGAGCTCGCCGTCCTCCGCCGAGCCGTCCCTGCCGCCATCGACGCGATCAGGGTCGGTGGCCGCGTGGTCGTCGAGTCCTACCACTCGCTCGAGGACCGGCTGGTCAAGCAGGCGTTCACCGCCGTCACCCGGTCGCTGGCCCCGCCGGACCTCCCGATCGTGCCCGAGGAGCTGCAGCCGGCCTACCGACTCCTCACCCGCGGCGCCGAGCAGGCCGACACACATGAGGTCGAGGCCAACCCGCGCGCCGCCTCGGTCCGGCTGCGCGCGGTCGAACGCATCAAGGAGAAGTCAGCATGAACACCCACCGAGATTCTGCACGCGGTCGCTGCGCGCGGACGGCGCACGATCCCGACGGGGCCCCGAAAGCATGAGCACCCCAGCCCTCCAGCTCCGCGAGCGGTTGCCACGGCTGGCCGACGAGGCCCTGGCCCGCGCCCGGCTGACCGTCGTACCGCGACGCCGGGTCCGCGCGGCCCGGATGCCGTTCGTGACGCTGGTCAGCCTCGTCCTGCTCGGCGGCGTGGTCGGCCTGCTCTGCTTCAACACCCAGATGCAGCAGGCGTCGTTCGCGGCGACCTCGCTGGAGGCCCAGTCCGACAACCTGGCCGCCCGTGAGCAGACCCTCCACGACGAGCTCCAGAACCTCCGCGACCCGCAGAACCTCGCGGCGCAGGCGGTCGGGGCAGGGATGGTCGTGGCGCAGAGCTCGTGCACCGTCCGTCTCGCCGAGCAGACCACCGCGAAGGGCTGCGTGCCGGCCGACAACGCCAACACCCCGCCGCTCCTGCCGCGCGAGCCCAAGAAGCCGGCGGTGCTCGACCCCGCCCCGATCGTCGTCACCCTGCCGCCCAGCGCAGCGACCGGCACCGGCAACGGCACCGGCAACGGCGGGAACGGCCACCACGGGAACGGCCACCACGGCGGCCGAGGCGGCCAGGGCGGGCAGCAGGGCCAGCAAGACACGACGCGCGGCTGACCCGATTCCTGGTGCGGACCGAGCAAGATAGCCCCACCCGTCACTCCAGTCACATCCATCACAGGCCAGCACCACCGAGACGACAAGAGAGACCGTGCCCCGCAACCGTTCCCGCTCCTCGGCCGCCAGGCCCACCCGCGCCGTGGTGACCACGGTCCGCCGCGGCAGCAGGCGGGGCTCGCCGCAGGTCCGCCTGCGCGTGGGGTTCGTGATGATCGCCATGGTGCTCTCGCTGTTCGGGGCCCGGCTGGTGCAGCTGCAGGGGCTCGACCCCGGCTCCTACGCCGCGATGGCCGCCGCCGAGGGCACCGTCGACGTGGTGCTGCCCGCCCAGCGTGGCGACATCCTCGACCGCAACGGGCAGCCGCTCGCCGCCTCCATCGACGGGCTCATGATCGTCGGCGACCCGCGGATGACCGAGGACAAGGCGCCGGAGATCGCCCGCTTCCTCAGCCAGAAGCTCGACGTCGACTACTTCGCCGTCCTGAAGCGGCTCCGCGGGCTGAAGGACGGCAGCCGGTTCGAGTACCTCGCCCGGCACGTGCCGTCGACCCTCGCGAAGGACGCGCTGCGCGAGGCCGAGGACCGCGGCTACGAGGGGCTCTCGACCCGCCGCGACCCGGTACGCACCTACCCCGCCCACGACATCGCCGCCAACCTGGTCGGCTTCGTCGGGACCGACAAGCCCTTCGGTGGGCTCGAGGAGGCCTTCGACAGGGCGCTCTCGGGCAAGGACGGCAGCGAGAAGTACGAGGTCGGCGCCGGCAACCGCATCCCGCTCGGCGACAACACCACCGTCCCCGCCGTCGACGGCCAGGACCTCCACACGACGATCGACCGCGACCTGCAGTGGTACACCCAGCGGGTGCTGCGCCAGGCCCGCGAGGCCTCGGGCGGCACCTCGGCGATCGCGGTGATCATGGACTCGCGCACCGGCGAGGTCCTCTCGCTGGCCGACGACCCGACGTACGACGCCGACGACCCGGGGGCCTCCAACGTCACCGACCGGCGGGCCCGGTCGCTGAACCTCTCCTACGAGCCCGGCTCGGTCGAGAAGGTGCTCACCCTCTCGGCCCTCATCGACGCGGGCAAGGTCAATGCCCGCACCCAGATGCTGGTGCCCGGCGAGCTGCACCGTCAGGACCGCGTCATCCACGACCACTGGGAGCACGACCTCATCAAGCTGACGCTGGCAGGGGTGCTGGCCAAGTCGTCGAACGTCGGGACGGTGCTCGCCTCCGACCGGTTCGCGCCGGGCGAGCTGCGCGCCTACCTCGCCAAGTTCGGACTCGGCCAGCCCACCCACGTCGGCCTCGGCGCCGAGTCGCGGGGCAACCTGCCCGACCCGAGCGTGTGGAACAGCCAGATCGGCGACCGGATCGCGTTCGGGCAGTCGCTCTCGGTCAACGCCATGCAGATGGTCGCCGCGGTCAACACCATCGCCAACCACGGCCTCCGCGTCGACCCCACCCTGATCCAGGGCCAGGCCAAGCGGGACGACGGCATGGAGATCGGCACCGACGTCTCCACCACCCGCCAGGTCATCTCGCCGGAGGCCGCGCGGCAGATGACCCTGATGATGGAGCGCACCGTCGACCCCGAGGACGGCGTTGCCCCTCTCGCCCAGGTGCCGGGCTACGTGGTCGCCGGCAAGACCGGCACCGCGCAGCGGGTCGGCACCTGCGGCACCGGCGCCGACAAGCACGGCTGCTACGACGGCACCAACACCGTCTCCTTCGCCGGCTTCGCCCCGGCCCAGAACCCGCGGTTCACGATCTACGTCGTCATCCAGGCGCCCAAGATCGAGGGAGCCGGCGGTGGGGCCACCGCGGGGCCGGTGTTCTCGAAGCTGATGGGCTACGCGCTCCAGCGCTACGGCGTCCCCCCGATCGACAAGAAGCAGACCCGCCTTCCCGTCGAGTGGTAAGACCCTGTGGTGAGCGCACAGACCCGGCCGGCGCGGCCACCCGAGTCGCGGCTCGATGACCTCGCGGACTGGCTGCGCGCCGCGTCGTACGACGTGACGGTGGCGGGCGCGCTCGACACGGTCGTCAGCGGACTCACGCTCAGCTCGCAGCGCACCTTCCCGGGCGACCTGTACGCCGCGGTGGCCGGCTCGCGGGCGCACGGGATGGCCTACGCCGCCGACGCGCTGGCCGCCGGAGCCGTGGCGCTGCTCACCGACCCGGTCGGGGTCGCCGACGCGCCGGACGGAGTGCCGCTGCTGGTCGTCGCCGAGCCCCGCAAGGTCCTGGGCCGGCTGGCGGCGCGGGTCTACGGCGAGCCGGCCACGGGCATGCGGATGATCGGCGTGACCGGGACCCAGGGCAAGACCACCACCACCCGGCTGGCCGAGGGCGGGCTGCAGGGCGCCGGGATCGCGGCCGGGGTGATCGGCACCGTCGGCACCCGCATCGCCGGCGAGGACGTCAAGACCGCGCTCACCACTCCGGAGGCGCCCGACCTGCACGCCCTGTTCGCGGTGATGCGTGAGCGCGACGTCGCCGCGTGCGCGATGGAGGTGAGCAGCCACGCGCTGGTGATGGGCCGGGTCGACGGCGTCGTCTTCGACGTCGCGGCCTTCCTCAACCTCGGCCGCGACCACCTCGACTTCCACACCGACGAGGAGGACTACTACCTCGCGAAGGCCTCGCTGTTCACCCCCGAGCGGGCCCGGCTCGCCCTCGTCGGGGTCGACGACGAGCACGGTCGACGGCTCGCGGGCGAGACGACCCTGCCGGTCCGGACCTTCTCGACGCAGGGCCGGGACGCCGACTGGCGGGTGGCCGACGTGCGCCCGGGGCCGGACGGCTCGACGTTCCGCCTGCTCGGCCCCGACGTCGACGTCGCGGGGGGTGTCCCGCTCCCGGGGGCCTTCAACGTGAGCAACGCCCTGGCCGCCGTGGCGGCCTGCGGCGAGGCCGGGCTCGACGCGGCGGCGATCGCGCGCGGCATCGCCACGGGCGCCGGAGTGCCTGGCCGGCTCGAGCGGATCGAGGCGGGCCAGGCGTTCACCGTGGTCGTCGACTACGCGCACAAGCCCGACGCGGTGCAGGCCGCGCTGGAGAGCCTGCGGCCGCTCACCGACGGACGCCTGATCGTGGTCCTCGGGGCCGGTGGTGACCGCGACCCGGGCAAGCGGCCGATCATGGGCGAGCTCGCCGCACGGCTGGCCGACGTGGTCGTGGTGACCGACGACAACCCGCGCACCGAGTCGCCCGGCGCGATCCGGGCCGCCGTGCTCGAGGGCACCCGGGCCGGCACCGCCCGGGTGGTCGAGGAGGGTGACCGGCGGGCCGCGATCGCGACCGCGCTCGACCTCGCCCGCCCCGGCGACATCGTGGTCGTGGCCGGCAAGGGGCACGAGACCGGTCAGGAGGTGGACGGGGTGGTGCACCCCTTCGACGACCGCGACGTGGTCCGCGACCTGCTCGGTCGCCACCCGACTGGTTAGCGCCGGCGTCATCGGGCAACCGGTCGTCGGCGGGCCGCGTCGGACTCCGGAGCGGCGTACGGAATCATGGGCGCGCGGTCCGGCCCGGGTCCACACAGAGAGGGAGGCAATGAGAGCGATCCTGCTCAGCGGCGCGTTGTCGCTGCTCGTCTCCCTCCTGGGCAGCCGGAT
>CAWHLI010000004.1:0-157829 GCA_963830145.1 uncultured Actinomycetota bacterium | reverse complement strand
TGGGGGTCGGCGGGGGCCGAGGCGTGCTGCTGGCCGCGGACCGCGGTGAGCGCCACCGTGGCCGAGCCGAGCATCACCACGAATCCGGCGATCCCGATCGCGAAGCCGATCGCACCCTTGCCGCTCATCACCCCGCCCATGAGCAGACCGATGCCGAGCACGAAGACGACGCCTGACCCGATGGCGCGACGGCGGGCCGAGCGACGCAGCGACGTGCCGCGCAGGGTGGAGGCGAACTTGGGGTCCTCTGCCGCGAGGGCGTGCTCCATCTGCTCGAGCAGTCGCAACTCCTCTTCGGAGAGTGGCACCGTTCCTCCACAGGGGTCCGGGCGCGCCGGTTGCGCGACGGGTGGATGTCAGCCAAGTGTAGGCAGGGGCTCCCCGCTTCACTAGCGGTGTTCACAAGATTTAGTACCCGCGGGTATCGGGCACCACACCGGGCGCTCCTCGCCGGTGGGTCTCGCGGTCTGCCTCAGCGGTCGATGAGGCTCGCCGGACGTACGGCGGAGCTGCCGAACCGGCGGGTCGCGCGGTCGACCGCGCGGTCGGCGTCGGACCAGCCGCGCTCGCGCTCGCCGAGGACGCCCTGCCGCTGCACGGTGGTGCGCGACACCAGCCCCTCGACCCGGACACCGACCAGCCGGAGCCGGGCGCGCTGGAGCCCGAGGGCGTCGTAGAGGCGGACCGCGGCGCGGTAGATCTCCTGGGTCACGTCGGTCGCCTCGGGGATCGTGCGCGAGCGGGTGATGGTGGTGAAGTCGGCGAACCGCACCGTGATCGACACGGTCCGGCCGGCCACCCCGGCCACCCGCATCCGGCTCGCGACCTTGGCGGTGAGGGTGAGCAGCTCGCGCAGGATCACCTCGCGGTCGTCGATGTCGCGGCCGAAGGTCTCCTGCGCCCCCATCGACTTGTCGGGGTCACCGCCCATCCCGAACACGCTGACCCGGCCGGGGGCCACCTCGCGGGAGTCGCTCCCCCAGGCCAGGTCGTGGAGCTGGCGGCCGAGCCCCTCTCCGACGGCGCGCTGGAGGGTGCGCAGCGGCGTGTGCGCGACGTCGCCCACGGTGACCAGGCCGAGCCGGTGCAGCATCGCCTGGGTCTTCTCGCCGACGCCGTAGAGCTCGCCCACGTCGAGCGGGTGCAGGAACGAGGTGATCTCCTCGGGCGGCACCACGACCACCCCGTCGGGCTTGGCCCGGCGACTGGCCAGCTTGGCCACCGAGATCGAGGCCGCCACCCCCACGGAGCAGTCGATCCCCTGCTCGTCGTGGATGGTCGCGCGCAGCTGCTCGGCGATCTGCAGGGGCGAGCCCAGCCGGCGGGTCGAACCGCGGACGTCGAGGAACGCCTCGTCGAGCGAGACCACCTCGACCTGCGGCGTGACCCGGCGGAAGTTCTCCATCACCGCCGCGGACACCGTGCTGAACATGTCGTAGTCGGCCGAGACCCGGACCGCGTGGGGGCAGAGCCGGCGGGCGCGGACCGACGGCATGCCGGAACGGACGCCGTAGGCGCGGGCGTGGTAGTTGGCCGACAGGATCACCCCGCGGTAGCCACCGCCCACGATCACCGGGACGTCCTTGAGCTCTGGTCTGTCACGGGTTGCGACTGACGCGTAGAAGGCATCCATGTCGACGTGCAGGATCGGCGTGGAGACCGTCATGGGTCCCCGCTCACCCCGTGGTCGGGTCCTTCGGGCGCGGGCAGCAGTAGCGACGCGTCGGCGTTGTCACCGCTCCGCGATGACGTGCAGCTGCGTGGCCAGCGGGAGGTACTCCGGCCGATCGGCCACGGTCTTCTCGAGCTCGAGCAGCGCGGCGGTGGTGCCGGGCTCGAGGTCGAGGAGGGCGCCGGGGACCAGGTCGGCGAAGACACGGACGCCGTGGACCGAGCCGACCTCGAAGCCGGCCTCGGCGAGCAGCGCGGTGAGCTCGCCTGCGGTGAACCGGCGGCCGGTCCGACCGGTGGCAGCGGGGTCGTCGAGGAGGGCGAGGGCCTGGGCGACGTGGCCGGCCATGGCGCGGGCGATGACCGCGGCGTGCCGCTGGGCGACCAGGAGCGAGAGCCGGCCGCCGGGGCGGAGCACCTCGCGGATCGTGGCCAGCGCGGCGGCGGGGTCGTCGACCACCTCGAGCACGCCGTGGCAGAGCACCACGTCGGCACCGGCGGGACCGACCAGCTCGAGCAGGGAGCCGAGGTCGCCCTGCTGGCCGACGACCTCGACGCCGTCCTCGCGGGCGCGTCGGGCCAGCGCGGCCAGGGCGTCGGGGCTGGGGTCGACCACGGTGACCCGGTGGCCGAGCCCGGCCACCCGGACCGCGAAGCCGCCGGTGCCGCCACCGATGTCGAGGACGTCGAGCCCGGGCTGTGGCGAGGACTGATCCGAGCGCCTCCCACACCACGGCGGTGCGGGCGCTGTCGCGGCGTTCGCTGGCGGACCCGGGCATGGCTCCAACCCTAGGGGGTTCATCCCGCGCTCCCGGGGCTGCGGTGCCAGAGCTTCCTGGCGACGTCCTTGGTGTCCTCCCCTGCCGGCTTGATGTCGGAGTAGGGAGACATCGCGAAGCCGCTGGAGTGCACCAGCACCCGGCGCCGGCCCATGCCGCCGGCGGTGTAGTGGCCGCCCTGCTCGCCGAACCCCTCGGGGACGACGGCCATCTCCTCGCGCACCGCCTCGATGCCCGCGCGCTGCCAGAGCGCGGCCAGCACCGGCAGCTCCCAGCAGCCGGTGGCGCGCAGCGAGACGCCCTTGTAGCCGGTGCGGCGCAGCTCGCCGCGGACCACCAGCAGCCAGGAGTGGAAGACGGTGGCGGCGTAGGGGCCCTGGGCGTCCTCGAAGAACGTCGCGTCGACCGGCCCGGTCGAGTCGTCGAGGGTCAGGAAGATGACCCGGCGCCCGGAGCGGATCGGCGGGGTCTGGGTGGCGACCTTGACCCCGGCGACCAGCAGCTCGGACTTGCTGCGCCTGGTCAGCAGGTCGCGGCTGCGGGTCACCCCGAGCTCGTCGAGGAACGCGGCGTAGGAGTCGACGACGTGCCGGCTGGCGTCGAGGCCGAGGATCTCGAGCTCGGCCTTCATCCGCTCCTCGGGGGTCATCTCGGGCAGCCCGGACACCTCGCCCTCGGCCGGCGCGTCGCCGAGCTCGAGGGTGAGCTGGACCGAGTCGACCGGCGGCGGCGCCGGGGTCGCCTTCGACTGCGCCGCCGCGCGCGCCCAGACCCCGGCCTGCCCGAGCGGGTGCCGCTCCAGCTCGGCGACGCTCTCGCGCACCCGCGGGTCGGTGCTGTTGCGGGCGGCCGCGTCGTCGGCCGTGGCCCGGGCCACCGAGCCGGCCCGGCTGCCCGAGCGCAGCGATCGAGCGGCCAGCCCCCGGCTCGCCAGGGACCGCCCACCGGCCCGCTCGACCGCGCGGGCGTGCCGGTCGAGCTCGGCGACCTGGAGCAGCAGGTCGCGCCGGGTCACCCGGCTGCGGCGGTGCACGCCCTCGACGAGGTCGATGCCGTAGACCGCGTCGAAGCCACCGGCCAGCACCAGCCGCTCCACGACCGGCCGGGAGACCCGCGCGCGGTGCCAGAAGTCGGTGAGCGAGTGGAACGGCCGGGCCGCCACGATCCGCTCGACCTCGCCGTCGTTGATCCCCTTCACCTCGGCCAGCGCCAGCCGGATGCCGTCGCGCATCGCGTCGGTCCCGGAGGCGGCGTCGGGACCGACCCGCTCGACGACGTAGTCCTTCTCGCTGGCGTTGACGTCGAGGCCGAGGATCGCCAGGCCGAGCTGGCGGGCGTCGTCGAGGATCAGCCGCTTGGGATACATCCCCGGGTCGTGGGTGAGCACCCCGGACAGGAAGTGCGCCGGCCAGTGCGTCTTGAGCCAGGCCGACTGGAACGTCGGCAGCGCGAACGCCGCGGCGTGGGCCTTGCAGAAGCCGAACGACGCGAACGCCTCGAGCACCTTCCAGATCTTCTCGACCACCGGCAGCGGGTAGCCGCGGCCCAGCGCCCGCGGGAAGAACCACAGCCTGGTCTCGGCCATCCCCTCGACGTCGCCGAGCGCGCGGCGCCGCTCGTCGGCCTCGGCGAAGGAGATGCCGGTGAACTGGGCGATCATCTCGATGACCTGCTCGTGGAAGACCACCACGCCCTGGGTGCTGCCGAGGATCGGGCGCAGGTCGTCGTGGAGGTAGCGTCGGCATCTTCCAGCCCTGCTTGCCCTCGAGGTAGGGCGTGACCATGTCGCTCTTGACCGGCCCCGGCCGGAACAGCGAGATGTCGGTGATGATGTCCTCGAACGAGTCGAGCCCCGACTTGCCGACCAGCTCGCGCTGGCCCGGCGACTCGATCTGGAAGACCCCGAGGGTCTTGGCCGAGGAGATCAGCTCGTAGGTCGCCGGGTCGTCGAGCGGCACCTGCGCCTCGTCGTCGAGGTCGATCTCGAGCCCGTCGGTGCGCCGGATCTCGGCGACCGCGTGGGCCATCGAGGACTGCATCCGGATGCCGAGCACGTCGAGCTTGAGCAGGCCGAGGTCCTCGACGTCGTCCTTGTCGAACTGGCTCATCGGGAAGCCGGCGAAGCTGGCCTCGACCGGGGTGCGGTCGAGCAGCGTGGCGTCGGAGAGCAGCACGCCGCAGGGATGCACCGCGACGTGGCGGGGCAGCCCGTCGAGCCGCTCGACGAGCTGGAACATCAGGTCGAGCCGGGTGTCGTCGAGCCCGCTGGCCCGCAGCTCGGGGAGCTCGCGCAGCGCGACCCGGGCGTCGCGGGCGCGGATGTGGGGGAACGCCTTGGCGATCGTGTCGGTCTCCCCCGGCGGCATGCCGAGCGCGGCGCCGACGTCGCGGACGGCGTGGCGGACGCGGTAGGTGTCCATCATCGAGACGCAGACGCAGCGCTCGCCGCCGTAGCGGTCGAGGATGCGCTCGTAGACCTCGAGCCGCCGGGCCGACTCCACGTCGACGTCGATGTCGGGCAGCGCCTCGCGCAGCGGCGAGAGGAACCGCTCCATCAGCAGCCGGTGCCGGATCGGGTCGACGCCGGAGACGCCGAGCAGGTAGTTGACCAGGCTGCCCGCGCCCGAGCCGCGGGCCGCGCAGCGCACCCCCATCTCGCGGATCAGGTCGGTGACGTCGCCGACGGTGAGGAAGTAGGACGCGTAGCCGAGCCCGCGGATCAGCTCCAGCTCGTCGTCGAGCCGCTTCCAGACCACGGCCATGGGGCCCGAGCCGTAGCGGTCGCCGATCGCGCCCTCGCACCGCGCCCGGAGCAGCCCGTCGGCCTCGGTGGCGCCGGGGGTCATCCGCGAGCCACCCCGCGTGGTGAGCTCGAACTCCGGGAAGTGCACCTCGCCCAGGCCGAGGTCGCGGCGCGGGTCGATGGCGCACCGGTCGGCGACCGCCCGGGTGTGGGCGAGCAGCCGCTGCGCCTCCCGCGCCGGAGTCGGCGGCCAGGCCGGACTGCCGGATGATCTCCTCGGCGACCTCGGCCATCTGCTTGCCGGACTTGAGGAACCCCTCGGCGTTGCCGCGGTCGACGTGGCGCCGGTCGAGGGCGACCAGCCGGCGGGCGGCGTCGAGGACGTCGACGGTGGCGGCGTCGCGGCGGTCGGCGTAGCGGACCGCGTTGCTGAGCACCGTGCCGAGCCCGGGCTGCCGGGCGATCCGCGCCATCCGGGCGGCGTGGGCGGTGGTGCCGGGACCCCACTCCTGTCCCTGGCCACCGGCGGCGCTGCCCGGCAGCCGGTGGGAGACCAGCTCGACCTGGAGGTGGGTGCGCGGCACCAGCGCCCGCCACGGCTCGAGGGTGGCCAGGGCGAGGTCGTCGCGGCGGCCCTCATAGGGGCAGAGTGCGGCCCGGGCCAGCTCGGAGTGCGGGCCGAGCAGCACGAGCAGGTGGCCGGCCGCCAGCTGCTCACCGAGCTGCTCGGCGAGGACCGCGAAGTCGACGACGGGCTGACCGCGCTCCCCCGACAGGTGGGTGGCCGAGACCAGCCGGCACAGCGCCGCCCAGCCGGCCCGTCCACCGCCCGGCGCCGTCCGCGCTGGCCAGGAACGTCACCCGCGGCAGCCCGCCCACGACGGGGTCGCGGTAGCTGCCGCCGCGGACCGGGGTGCGAAGCCGTGGTGGTGTCGCGCTTTGGCGGGGTTCGCCCATTGCGTGAGGAGGCAACGTCGGGTGGTGGGCGAGCTCGACGCCCAGCACCGGGCGGATCCCGGCGGCGTAGCAGGCGCGGGCGAACTTCACCGCGCCGTAGGTGCCGTCGCGGTCGGTGAGGGCGAGGGTGTCCATCTCCTGCTCGGCGGCCCGCTCCACCAGCGTGTGGGGGTGCGAGGCGCCGTAGCGCAGGGAGTAGCCCGAGGCGACGTGCAGGTGCACGAACGGGTCTGACATGGGGAAGCGTCCTGCGCTCGGCTAGCCGACGCGGCGGGCGGAGAGGTGGACCACCGGAGCCGGCAGGACCAGGTAGGGCAACGTCGGCTCGTGGGCGACCAGCCCCAGCGACTGCTCGATCACGGCCAGGAACCGGTCGGCGTCACGGACCAGGTCGTCGGCCTCGCGCTCGGTGACCGCGCGGCGGGAGCCGGCCTCGGCCGCGGCGCGCTTGCCGGCGCCGGCCGCGAAGAAGCCGGCCCACTCGGCCAGCTCGGGGGCGACCTCGGCGAGCAGCACCCAGGCGTTCTTCTGCGGCTTGCGCCGGGTCGGGCCGGCCGGCTTGGCGCGCGCCGCGAGCAGCGCCGCCGCGGCCCGCAGCGCGGCGACGTGGGCGCAGGCGTAGCGGGTGGTCACCTCGGTCGAGGTCACCGCCTCGCTCAGCGACTCGGCGGCGCGCGCGAGGTAGGAGTGGGTGGTCGCGGGAAGGACGTGAGGGTTGGTCGGTGTCGTGGTCATGGTGCGGGCTCTCAGTCCGTGCAGCCGACGAGCGTCCAGCGCCCGTCGGCCCAGTCGAACGCGAGGTCGAAGACGCCGCCGCCGTCGGGCTCGCCGTCAGGGGACTGCTCGGGTGTGCGGGGGCGGCCGCGACCGGCCTCGACCCGCCACAGCTCGCGCTCGGTGAGCAGGTCACCAAGGGGAATCCGGCCGCGTGTCTCTGTCTCACTGACGGCGTCCTCGGTGCCGACGGCCGCCCGGGCGCCGACGGACTGCCACCACGGGCCGGTCTCGACCCAGTGCGCCAGCACCGCCCGGACCTTCCACAGCCGACCGCGCCACAGGAACTGCTGGGGGCCCTCGGTGGCACCCTGGGCACCAAGACCTCGGGTGTCGTCCTCCAGGGGACCCTGGCGGACCTCGACGGGGTCGGCGTAACGCCTCATGCGGGGTGTCCTCTCCTCCGGCAGTCGTTCGAACACCTGTTCGAACAACACCAAGGTACACCGCCCCACGGACAGCAGGTCAACCCCGGATCCACGGGGATCCGGGGTCGGGTCGGACGAGGGTCAGGACGCGGTGGCGTCCTGCGGCTCCGGCGTCGTCCATGTGCCGCGCAGGTAGGCGCTGGTGTCCTTGTGCCAGAGGAAGTAGGCCGCGGCCGCCTCGAGTGGGAACGACGCGATCGACAGGGCCATGAACGTGGCCGGCGCTCCGGTGCGCAGCCCGGCGATGGTGCCGACCGCGAGGAAGAAGAGGGTCACCGTCAGAGACATCCGCGCCCAGCCGTAGCCGCCGCGCAGGAACGCCGCCAGGACCCAGATCAGCAGGGCCACGACCACGAACAGCACCAGGGCCACCGGGATGAACGCCGGCACGTGCACCTCGCCGTCCTTGACCGCGTCGAGCCCCTGGGTCCGCAGCACCTTGCGCGTGTCGGCGCGACCCTGGGCCCACGTCCGGATCAGCTGGTCCTGCAGCACCACGATCAGGACGGTGACCACCGCCCCGACCGCCACGAGGGCAGCGAGCAGCTGTCGCGCCCGCGTCACCGACCCAGGCTGACCAGCCTGCTCCGCGCTCATTGGTGCCCCTCTCCCGCTGGTCGTCCGTGAGTTCCTACGCTGTGCCCATGTCCGAGTCGACCACGGAACACCCGTCCATCGTCCGGTTCCGGGAGGAGCACACGCGGCTCGGCGGCACCGGCCGGATCGTCATTCTGCCCGACTCGGTCCACACTGCCGCACTGGCCGCCGAAGCGCTCGGGTGCGAGGTCGGCGCGATCGCCAACAGCCTGCTCTTCGACGCCGGCGGCACGCCGGTCCTCATCCTCACCTCGGGCTCGCACCGGGTGAACACCGAGGCCACCGCAGCGCGGATCGGCGTCCCCGCCCTCAAGCGCGCCGCCCCCGACTTCGTGCGCGAGCACACCGGCCAGGTGATCGGGGGCGTCTCCCCCATCGCCCATCCCGCGCCCGTGCCGACCTGGCTCGACTCCCAGCTCCAGCAGTACGACGTCGTGTGGGCCGCCGCCGGCCACCCGGCGGCCGTCTACTCCACGACGTACGACGAGCTCGCCCGGATGACCGGGGCCCCCACCATCGACGTGGACTGAGGTGCTCGGGCGGCTGGGCCGACTCCCGCCACTGGCTCCGACTGCGGATCAGTCCTCGGAGGCCGCTCACTAGAGTCACCGGGTGGAGTCCCTCCCCCTGGCGTTCTCGAGCGGCTGGGCCAGTGGCGTCAACGCCTACCTGGTCGTGCTGGTCCTGGGCATCGCGGACCGGGTCGGCGACTACTCCGACATCCCCGACGTGCTCGGCCGGTGGGACGTGCTGGCCATCGCGGGGTTCATGTACGCCATGGAGTTCGTCGCCGACAAGATCCCCTACGTCGACTCGACCTGGGACGCGATCTCGACCCTGATCCGGCCGACCGCCGGCGCGGTGATCGGCGCGCTGCTCGCCGGCAACGTCCCCGAGGACACCTCGCTCGACCAGGTCGTGCTGGCCTCGGTCGGCGGCGGGACGGCGTTGCTGTCACACCTCACCAAGTCCGGCATCCGGCTCGCGGTCAACACCTCGCCCGAGCCCGTCACCAACATCGGCATCAGCATCCTCGAGGACGTGGCCGTGCTCGGCCTGGTCGCCTTCGCGGTCCAGCACCCACGGGCCGCGGCCGCCGTCGCCGCGGTGCTGCTCGCGATCGGGCTGGTGCTGCTGTTCTTCATCGCGCGGTTCGTCCGCCGCGGCTGGCGGCGCTGGAAGGGCCGGCGTACGTCGCCCGCCGGAGCCGGTCCGTGACCACCTCGACGACGAACCTGCTCGACGACGCGGTGCGCGCAGAGGTGACCGATCGGCTGGGAGCTGTCTGGGCGGGTCGTCCGGTGATCGTCGGCCCGGTGGTGCTGGCCGGGTTCGCGAAGGTCGTCGAGTGGTTCCACGACCTCGGCTGCCCGGTGCTCGTCGTCGCGACGAGCCGCGGTGTGGGCCCGCTCCCGCCGGAGGGCAGCTACGACGTCGTCTGGCTCGACCAGCCGGCGACCGCGTCGCTCACCGAGGAGGTCCGGCTCCACGACCGGATGGTCCACCGGGCCCAGGACGACCTGCGCGCCGCCGTCGACGCGTTCGACCCGGGACGTCGCGGGCTCTGGTACACCACGCCGTTCGTCACCGCCGACGAGCCCGTTGACGGCCGGCCGGTGACCGGAGGCCGGCCCGCGTCGTTCCTGGCCCTCGAGGACAAGCTGGTGGCCGACGCCGTCTGGGACGCCTCCGGGGTCGAGCGGGCGCCGTACCGCATCGTCGACCTGGCCGACGACGTCGCACTCGACGCGGCGACCGCCGAGCTCGGGAGCGAGCTGGGGGCGGTGTGGTCCGGCGACGCCCGCGACGGCTTCAACGGTGGCGGCAACTTCGTGCGCTGGGTGCGCGACGATCGCGACCGGGCAGTGGCCGCGGCGTTCTTCCGCCCGCGCTGCGACCGGGTGCGGGTGCTGCCGTTCCTCGACGGCGTGCCGTGCTCGATCCACGGCTTCGTGCTGCCGGACGCCACGGCGGCGCTGCGGCCGGTCGAGATCGTCACCCTGCGCGACCCGGCGACCCGCACGATGACCTACTCCGGGCTCGGCACGACCTGGGACCCGCCGCCGGCCGACCGCGAAGCGATGCGCGCCGCCGCGCGACGCGTGGGAGCTCACCTGCAGCGCGACCACGGCTATCGCGGCGCGTTCGGCATCGACGGCGTGCTCACCGCCGACGGGTTCCGGCCCACCGAGCTCAACACCCGGATGTCCGCCGGCGCCACGGTGGTCAGCGAGGTGGACCGGCGGTTCTTCACGTTCCTGCAGGCCGCGCTCGTCGCCGGCGTCGACACCGGGCTGACGGCGGCCGACGTCGAGGCCCTGGTGCCGGCGATGGACGCCGCCCGCGTCGGCAAGGTCCTCGCGTTCCGCGAGGGCGCGGCGCAGCCACCCGAGGAGAGCTACCCGGTCACGTGGGACGGCCGGTCGTTCGCCCGCACCGACGAGGAGACCGGGCAACCTGTTCCAGATCGGCTCCTCCGCGAGCGGGCTGTTCGCCCGGGTGGAGCCGTGCACGGCCGTCGTCCCGGGCCACGCGGCTGGCGCCGGTCAACGCCGCCCTCCTTCGGCTGCTCGACGCCGTCCTACGGCACGTCGTTCGGGCCCATGGAGCCCGCGCCCGACGTGCGCACGGTGGCCTGACATGGCCAGGGTGGTCGTGGTGGGCGGCGGCTTCGGAGGGCTGGCCACAGCGGCCCGGCTGGCCAAGCTCGGCCACGAGGTCACCGTGCTGGAGCGGCGGGCGATGCTCGGTGGGGCGGTGTCCACGGTGTCGGCCGACGGCTTCGAGTGGGACGCCGGTCCGACGTCGACGCTGGTGCCGGCGGTCATCCGCGACCTGTTCCGCAAGAGCGGCCGGCCGGTCGAGCGGGAGCTGGAGATCGAGCCGCTCGACCTGGTGCGCGAGCACTGGTTCGAGGACGGCTCGGTGCTCGGCCTGCCGGGCCACTCGCGCGCCGACCAGCTGCGCGCCGTCGACGGGCTGGGGGCCGGGCTGGGCCGGCAGTGGGTCGACTACGTCGACGTCCTTCAACGAGGACTGGGAGGTGCTGCGGCGGGGCTACTTCGAGAACGCCTGGGACCCCGCCGACGTCTCGCGCGAGCTGGCCGAGCGGTTCGACGGTCGGGAGATGCTCCACAAGCGGCTGAAGAAGACGTTCAAGGACGAGCGGCTCCGGCAGGTGGCCGCTCACCCCTTCCTCGCCGACGGTCACGACCCGCGCAACGTGCCGGCGTGGGCCGGCCTGGTCGCCTACCTGGAGCAGCGGTTCGGCGCGTGGACCGTCACCGGCGGGATGGCGGCGCTCACCGCCGCGCTGACGGCCCGGATGGCCACCCGCGGAGTGACCGTCGCGCTCGAGGTCGAGGCCAAGGACGTCGTGGTGCGGGACGGTCGCGCGGTGGCGGTCGCGACCGCGTCCGGCAGCGTCGACGCCGACGTGGTGGTCTGCGCCATCGACCCGCGGATGCTGCCCGCGCTCGCGCCGTACGTCGAGCGGACGATGCCGGCGATGCCGCCGGTCGTCTGCCACGTCGGGCTGTCGGCGCCGGTGCGCGACCTGCCCCACGAGGTGGTGGTGCACGGCGACCCCATGCTCGTGGTGCGCTCGGGGGGCCGGGCGCCGGAGGGCGGTGCGGCGTACACCGTCCACGGCCGCGGCAACCTCGCCGAGGACATCCTCAAGGCCCTGGCCCGCCACCGGCTCGACCTGCGCACCGACCTGGTGACCCGCGTCGACCTGAGCCCGAGAGACCTGGTGGAGCAGTGGCAGCACCTCGCCGTACGGCCTGCTGTGGGAGGGCCGGGGCACGGTGCGGCAGCGGCTCGGCCCGCGCACCCCGATCGAGGGCGTGTACGCCGCCGGAGCGCACGCCACCCCCGGAGCCGGGCTGCCCTTCGTCGGGCTCTCCGCGGCCCTCGTGGCGCAGGTGGTGGGGCCAGCCTGAGCTAGGCCCCGCTGACGGTGTGCACACCCGCGAGCTTCAGCGAGTCGCGCGACGAGGCGGGCGCATCGGACTCGAAGATCCCCGTCGCCGAGACGACCTTGATCCTCGCGCCGGTGGACGGCAGGCATCGGCGGGGAACCCGGATGGTGAGGCGATGACGGGCCGCGTCGACCGTCGTCCTCGCGTGGCAGTTCTCCAGGCCGTTGTAGGAGTCGTCAGCCGTGAAGTAGGCATAGCCACGGCCCTTCGTCGTGGTGCCGACGTTGGACTGCCAGGTCTCGCCGCTTCCAGCACGAGGACTCAGGACGACGAAGAACATCTGGTCGAAGTCCGGTCGTATCGACACCGCCCGGAAGGCGATCCGGAAGGTGGTTCGTCGCTCGTCCGGTGTGATGCGGACAGCGAACAGGTCGATCGAGACGCGCTCCGTATGGGTCAGGCCGCGCTTCTCCGCGACATCTCCCCGGGCGTCCCGCCCCTGGATCGGTGTCGCTGCCTCGGCGGGGACCATCAGCGCCGACGACAGCACCATGCCGACCAAGGGTGCCAGGAGCGATGTGCGGGATCCCATCTGCGAGAGCCTATGCCTGGGCCAGCGACCAGGTCACGGTGAGGCCGGCCGAGATCGTCGTCTCGCCCGGCTGGAGGCCGACGTCGGCCTTGGCCATCAGGGCCATGCCGCCGTGCGGCATCGGCGCCGAGGCGCCGCCCTCGGCGAGGGCCTCGACCTGACCCAGCGTCGCCTCGGCGAGGGCGGCGAGGTGCTCCGCCTTGGCCCGTGCGTCTGCGAACGCCGCCTCGCGGGCCCGGCCGGACGCCGCGGTCGGGTCGCGGACGGTGAGGTCGACGCCGTCGACGACGAGCCGGTCGCCGACCTCGGCGGCCAGCCGCGAGAGGAGGTCGTTGGCGGTCGCGAGGTCGCCGGCGGCGATGGTCAGGGAGTGCCGCGCCTCGAACCCGGCCGGCTGCCGGTCCTCGTGGAACGGCCAGACCGACAGGTTGACGGTGGAGACGACCAGGTCGCCGGCCGCGGCGACCACCTCGGCGCGGGCCGACTCGGCTCCCGCCAGCGCCTCGGCGAGCGAGCCGGCTCGGTGCACGGCGGAGAGGCGGACCAGGGCGGTGTCGGGCACGGCCGGCGCGGAGCCGGTCCCTGTGACGGTGAGGGTGCGCACCCTCGAGACGTTAGCCGCGTCAGACGGTCATGTTGAGCGCGGCGAAGATCTCCAGCGTCGCCTTGGAGCGGTTCAGCGTGTAGAAGTGCAGCCCGGGCGCCCCACCCGCGAGCAGCTCCTCGCAGAGCTCGGCGGCGATGGCGATCCCCTCGGCGCGCATCGCGGCCGGGTCGCCCTCGTGGACCGAGATCCGCTCGACGAGGTCGGCCGGGACGTCGGTGCCGATCAGCTCGCCCTGGCGACGGATGGCGTTGAGGTTCAGGATCGGCATGATCCCCGGCAGGATCGGGATGTCGGCGCCGCGGGCGCGGACCCGCTCGACGAGCTCGAAGTAGTCGGAGGCGCGGAAGAACATCTGGGTCACCGCGAACTCCGCCCCGGCCTCGGCCTTGGCGACCAGCACGTCGGCGTCCGCGTCGCGCGAGCCGGCGCTGGGGTGGCCCTCGGGGAACGCCGCGACACCGATCCGGAAGTCGCCCTTCGAGCGGGCCAGCTCGACCAGCTCGACGGCGTAGGTCAGCCCGCCGTCGGTCGGCGTCCACTCCGCCCGCGGCCCGTCGCTGGGGTCTCCGCGCAGCAGCATCACGTGCTCGATGCCCTCGGCGGCGTACGTCTCGAGGATCCGCTCGAGCTCGGCCCGGGTGTGGCCGACGCAGGTGAGGTGGGCCACCGGCGTCAGTGCGGTGTCGCGAGCGATGCGGCCGGTGATGCCGACCGTCTTGTCACGGGTCGTGCCGCCGGCGCCGTAGGTCACCGAGACGAACGTCGGGCGGTAGGGCTCCAGGGCACGGATCGCCGCCCAGAGCTGCTCCTCGCCCGCCTCGTCGCGCGGAGGGAAGAACTCGAACGAGAACGAGCGCTCGCCCTGGTCGAGCAGCTCGCTGATGCTGCGTCCTCGTCCCGTGGCCATAGCCACCGATTCTAGGTTCGGCAGGGGGTGCGCACCCCAATTCCCGACATGCGGTCCGGGCGTGACTAGCCTCTGTGCGTGACCGGGACGTGGGACCATGACGGCTTCCGGGCTCGCGTCCAGGCCGCGCTCGACGCCTTCCTCGACGAGCAGGCCGGGCGCCTGGAGCCGCTGGGGCTCGACGCCGCGAGGCTGGTGGCCGAGGCGCGGACGTCGGTCGCCGGGGGCAAGATGTTCCGGGCCTCGTTCTGCTGGTGGGGACACCACGCGGTGGCCCCGCCCGACGACTCCGACGCGCTGGTCCGGGCCTGCGCCTCGCTGGAGCTGCTGCACGCCAGCGCCCTGGTGCACGACGACTACATGGACGCCTCGGACAGCCGCCGGGGCCGCCCGTCGTCGCACCGCACCTTCGAGCGCGAGCACCGCGACGCGGGCTGGCGCGGCGACCCGGAGCAGTACGGCGCGTCCGGGGCGATCCTCCTCGGCGACCTGCTGCTGTCGTGGTCCGATGAGCTGCTGCGGCGCTGCGGGCTGCCGCTGTCGGCGGTGGCGCCGGCCCTCGACGTGTTCGACCTGTGCCGGGCCGAGGTGATCGCCGGCCAGTTCCTCGACGTCTCCGCCCAGGCCAGGGGTCACGCGGACGTCGAGACGGCGATGACGGTGCTGCGCTACAAGTCGGCCAAGTACTCCATCGAGCGGCCGCTCCACCTCGGCGCCGCGCTCGCCGGCGCCCCCGACGCGACGCTGGCCGAGCTGACGGCGTTCGGGCTCCCGCTGGGCGAGGCGTTCCAGCTCCGCGACGACCTGCTCGGTGTCTACGGCGACCCGGCCACCACCGGCAAGCCGGCTGGGGACGACCTCGTCGAGGGCAAGCGCACCGTGCTCGTCGCCCTGGCCCTCGACTCCGCCCCCGCCTCCGACGCCGCACTCCTCGACCGCGCCCTCGGCACTCCCCTGTCGACCGAGGACGTCGAACGGCTCCGCGCGGTCATCGACGCCTCCGGAGCGCACGCGCAGGTGGAGGCGGTCATCGACCAGCTCTCCGAGGTCGCCCTCGCGGCCCTCGACCGCGCGTCGGTCGACAGCGGCGCCCGTGAGGTCCTGCGCGGCCTCGCCTCAGCCGTCACCCACCGCTCCGTCTGAGCGCGAGTCGGCGTTCCCGCTGACGAGTAACCGGCCGAGTCGGCGTTCCCGCTGACGAGTAACCGGCCGAGTCGGCGTTACCGCTCAGCGGTAACGACGACTCGGCGGCGTCAGTCGAGGGAGGGTACGTCGAGGTCGGGGCCGTCGCCGCGGAGCAGGGTGGTCAGCGAGGCGTGGTGGTCGGCCAGGATCGAGCGGATCGAGCCGAACGCGGTCTCGTCCTCACGGGCGAGCGTGCCCCAGCCGTCCCACAGCAGCACCGTGGAGCTCGGAAGGTCGCGAAGGCAGTCGTTGAGGGCGTCGAGGTTCTGCCCGTAGTGGTCGGCGAAGGACAGTGCCTCGCCGACGGCGATCAGGAACTCGTGACGGGTCTGGTGGTGCCAGCCGTCCACGTAGCCGAACCGCCAGCCGGCGTGCTCGACGGCGTGGGCCACCTCGTCGGCCGGGAAGGCGGCGTGCCAGCGGTACAGGCCCGGGTCGTGGTGGTGGGCGAGGATCCCGGCCAGTCCGCTCATGCCAGTCCGCTCATTTATGCCTCCGCGCGATCCGTTCGAAGGATCGGTAGTGGTCCTGCGTCCAGTAGAACTCACCACCGTCACCGGCGATGATCCGCCGGGCGCCGCGGTCCGTCGAGCCGGGGGTGACCACGGTGTACTCGGCGTAGTAGCCGCGGGGATGGTCGGGCAGCAGCCGCTCGAAGTTGCCGAACGTCGAGCCGTCCTTGTCCGGGTAGGGGAACGGGCCGCCCTGGTCGATCAGCGCGAGCGTGCCCTGGCCCTCGACGGGGAGCTCCTGCTCGAGGACCCAGGGCAGGTCGCTCTCCGGGTCGAGGTCCCCGCTCTCCACCGTCGGGGACGACCCGGGGCCGGTGGTGGCGCTGCTCGTCGGGTCGTTCCCTCCGAGCGTGATGGTCTCTCCGTCGTGGTCCATCGTCCACTTGATGAAGAACGACGTCGCGATGATCGTCACGAACGTGATGACCACCGCCTTGATGGTGGCCCGGTTCCACTTCACGGGGTGCCTACAGCGCCATCGCCTGCGCGCGCCGCTTGACCTCGGCGCCGCGGTTCTCGCTCAGCGCGTCGATCGGCCGGCCCGGCAGGTCGGCGTCGGTGAAGAGCCAGGCGATGATCTCGCGGTCGTCGTACCTGCCGTCGTGGAGCAGCGTGAGCACCCCGCCCAGCCCCTTGACCGGCTGCCCGTGGGCGTCGATGAAGGCGGCGGGCACGCGCGGCCCGGCCCCCGGGCCGGACACGGCAGCCGCCAGCTCGTGGTCGCGGATCATGGTGCGGACCTTGGCGGGGGTGACCCCCAGCAGTGCGGCGGCCTGGTCCCAGTCGAGCCACTCCTCGACCAGAGCGGCGAGGTCGGCCTCGGCGAGCGTCATGTCCCCATGCTGGCATCCGGGAGTACGTCGATCCACCACGGGAGCCCCGCGGCTCGCCCGGAGCGTCGAAAATGCCCTTATCCGTCACCGGTCCGTACGATGGAGCATCCGGATCCTTCCCCGTCCGGGTGCAGGAGGTCGCCGTGGCGTCGGACCGGCATGCCCCTCAGGGCGCCGACCAGCAGGCGAACGGCCCTGCCCAGGACGCGCCGCCCCCGGAGCCGAGCACCGACCACCTCACCGGTCGGGTCCTCGACAACCGCTACCTGATCGGGTCCCGCGTCGCGCGCGGCGGCATGGCGACGGTCTACGAAGCCACCGACCTGCGCCTCGACCGCACCGTCGCCGTCAAGGTGATGCACCCCGGGCTCGGCGACGACGACGAGTTCGCCGCCCGCTTCGTGGCCGAGGCCCGCGCGGCGGCGAAGCTGTCGCACCCCAACGTCGTGGCGGTCTTCGACCAGGGCAACGACGACGGCACGGTCTTCCTGGCCATGGAGCTGATCCCCGGCCACACCCTGCGCGACACCATCGGCAAGGAGGCGCCGCTCTCCGCCGCCCGCACCCTCGCACTGCTCGAGCCGGTGGTCTCCGCGCTGGCATCCGCGCACCGCGCCGGCCTGATCCACCGCGACGTCAAGCCGGAGAACGTGCTCATCGCCGACGACGGCCGCATCAAGGTCGCCGACTTCGGCCTGGCCAAGGCCATGAGCGCGACCACCCAGCACACCGCGACCGGCGTCCTCATCGGCACGGTCTCCTACGTCGCCCCGGAGCTCGTGGTCGAGGGACGCTCCGACGCCCGGGCCGACGTCTACGCCGTGGGCGTGATCCTCTACGAGCTGCTCACCGGCAAGAAGCCCCACGAGGGCGAGACCCCCATCCAGGTCGCCTACAAGCACGTGCACGAGGACGTCCCGCCGCCCTCGCGCCGCGTGCCGGGCATCCCCGACTACGTCGACGCGCTCGTCGCCCGCGCCACGGCCCGCGACCGGGAGCAGCGGCCCGCCGACGCCGGGGTGCTGCTGCACCACCTGCGCCGGGTCAACCAGGCCATCGCCTCGGGCGCGCGCTCGGACCGCGACCTCGTGGAGGACCTGCTGCCGCGCAAGACCTTCGACACCGCCGAGGTGATCGTCCGCCAGGGCCCGTCGGACGGCGAGACCACCCGCGAGGCGTGGGACAGCGTCGGCATGGCCGGGCTGCTGGCGCCGCCCCGCGACGTCACCTCGACGATCGACCGGGAGCGCGTCCCGACGACCGCGACCGAGCGCCCGCGCCCGGTCCCACCACCGGGAGGTCCCTCCAAGCCGCCCAAGCGGCCTCGGCGCCGCCGCCGCGGGCCGATCCTGCTGGTCCTGGCCCTCCTCGTCGCCGCCGCTGTCGGCACCGGTGCGTGGTACTTCGGCTACGCCCGCTACACCACCACCCCGGCGGTCCTGCAGCTCAGCCCCGAAGAGGCGCAGCAGCGGCTCGAGGACGCCGGGCTCGACGTGAAGACGGGCGAGTCCACGTACTCCGACACCGTCGACGCCGGCCTGGTGCTCAGGACCGACCCCACGGCCGGCAAGCGGGTGCTCAAGGGCACCGACGTGACGATCACCCTCTCGCTGGGCCGGGCGGTCCAGCAGCTGCCCAAGCTGACGGGGATCACCGAGGACGAGGCACAGGACCGGATCCTCAACTCCAACATGGCCTTCGGCAAGACCACCAAGGCGTTCTCCGAGACCGTCCCCGAGGGCATCATCATCTCCTCCGACCCGAAGGGGGGCACCTCTCAGCGGTTCGGCACGATCGTCGACCTCGTCGTCTCGAAGGGCCGCCAGCCCATCCCGGTCGGCACGTGGGCCGGCAAGGACGCCGACGACGCGGAGCGGGCGCTGAAGAAGCGCGGCCTCAAGGTCGACGTCTCCCAGCAGTACTCCAACAGCGTCGCTGAAGGCCTCGTCGTCTCCCAGGACCCCGCCGACGGCACCCTCTTCAAGGGCGACACGGTCACCCTGCTCGTCTCGCTCGGCCCCGAGCTGGTGGAGGTCCCCGACGTCGTTGCCTACGGCGTCGACGACGCCACCGCCGCCCTCCAGGGCGTCGGGTTCGAGGTCGACGTCCAGGAGGCACCGGGCTACATCGGCATCGGCTACGTCTTCTCCATGGACCCCGGCGCCGGCACCGAGCTCCCCCTCGGCTCGACCGTCACGATCTACCTCGTGTGAGGACCTTGCGAAACCCGGTCGGCACGCACGTCAAGATCGGGCCCGGCCCGGTCAAGGGGACGCTGAAGGGTGCCCGTGAGCTCGGGCTGGAGGCGCTCGTGGAGCGGCTGCGCGCATGACGACCCGCCGCGCCCAGCTGCTCGCCACCGGAGCGCTGCTGCTCACCACCGCCAGCTGGGGCAGCACCTTCTTCCTGATCAAGGACCTGCTCGACCGGGTGCCGACCCTCGACTTCCTGGCCGTGCGGTTCGCGATCGCCGGCGTCGTGATGTTCGCGGTCGCCCACCGCGCGGTGCTCGCCATGTCGCGCCAGGCGCTGCGGCGGGCGGTCCTGGTCGGCGGGATCTACGGCGTGGCCCAGATCCTCCAGACCGCCGGGCTGGCGCACACCGCGGCGAGCGTGTCCGGCTTCATCACGGGGATGTACGTCGTCTGCACGCCGCTGCTCGCCGCCGTCCTGCTCAAGACGAGGATCACCGCGATCACCTGGGGCGCGGTGGTGCTGGCGACGGTGGGGCTCGGCGTCCTGACCCTCGACGGCTTCTCGGTGGGGTACGGCGAGGCGCTGACGTTCGTGGCGAGCGTGCTCTACGCGCTGCACATCGTGGCCCTCGGCGCCTGGTCCACGGCGCGCGACGCCCTGGGCATGTCGGTGGTGCAGCTGCTGGTCATCGCTGTCATCTGCCTGGTCGCGACCGCGCCGGACGGCGTGGTGCTCCCGGAGACCGGCCACGACTGGCTGGCCATCGTCTACATGGCCCTGGTCGCCGGCGCGCTGGCGCTGGTCGCGCAGACCTGGGCGCAGTCACAGCTCTCCCCCACCCGGACCGCGGTCATCATGAGCACGGAGCCGGTGTTCGCTGCGTTCTTCGCGGTGCTCCTCGGTGGCGAGGGCCTCACCTCACGGATGCTGCTGGGCGGAGCGCTGGTGCTGGCCGCGATGCTCGTGGTCGAGCTCGGGCCGCGGCGCAAGGTCGAGGGCGAGGTCCAGCACCTCGCCGTGTGATCCCGGGCGTCACGATTGCGTCACACCTTGTCCGCACTCTGAGTTCTGAGGGGGCGGAGACGGCGCGCGGACCTAGATTCGCCGCCATGGTCGTGGTCATGGCGCCCGACGCGACCGACGAGGACATCGCCGCCGTCGTCGCTCGCGTGGAGGCAGTGGGCGGGGAGGCGTTCGTCTCCAAGGGGATGGTCCGCACGATCATCGGCCTGGTCGGCGACATCGACTCCTTCCACCACCTCAACCTGCGCACCCTCCGCGGTGTCGCGGACGTGCACCGCATCTCCGACCCCTACAAGCTGGTGAGCCGCCAGCACCATCGCGAGCGCTCGACTGTCTGGGTCGGGTCGAGCCGCCAGGTGCCGATCGGCCCCGAGACGTTCACCTTCATCGCCGGACCGTGCGCGGTCGAGAGCCGGGACCAGGCCCTCGAGGCCGCGCACATGGCCAAGGGCGCCGGCGCCACGCTGCTGCGTGGGGGTGCGTTCAAGCCGCGCACGTCGCCGTACGCCTTCCAGGGGCTCGGCCTCGAGGCCCTCCAGATCCTCGCCGACGTCGGCTTGGCGACCGGGCTGCCCGTCGTCACCGAGGTGGTCGACGCCCGCGACGTCGGCGTCGTCGCCGAGCACGCGGACATGCTCCAGATCGGCACCCGCAACATGGCGAACGTCGGGCTGCTCCAGGCGGTCGGCGGCTGCGGGAAGCCGGTGCTCCTCAAGCGCGGCATGAACGCCACCATCGAGGAGTGGCTGATGGCCGCGGAGTACGTCGCCCAGCGCGGCAACCTCGACGTCGTCCTCTGCGAGCGCGGCATCCGGACCTTCGAGACGGCCTACCGCAACACCCTCGACCTCTCCGCCGTCCCGGCGGTCCAGGCGACCAGCCACCTGCCGGTGGTGGTCGACCCGAGCCACGCCGCCGGCCGCAAGGACCTCGTCGTGCCCCTGGCCCGCGCGGCGATCGCGGTCGGTGCCGACGGCGTGCTCGTCGACGTGCACCCACATCCCGAGCTCGCGCTCTGCGACGGCCCCCAGGCGCTGGACGGCGGCGCACTCCGTGAGCTCGCGACCGCCGTGCGCCGGCTGCCCCCGGTGGTGGGCCGGGTCGACGCGTCGACGCTCGTGCGAACGTCCTGACCTGCGTCTTTCGGTCGTGCGCCGATAACATCCGGTGCGGAGGAGGTGACCATGAGCAGCTGCACGTCCTGCGGCGCCCAGCTCGGTGTGGGCAGGTTCTGCAACAACTGCGGCGCGCCCGTCGACTCCTCCACGCCTGCCGCCCCTCCGACCGTCCCGGCCCCGACCGAGGGCGACTGGCGCACCGACACCGCCGAGCGGCGACTCTCGCAGGCCGCCGCCGACCCACGCACCCCGCCAGCAGTCGTGGCGCCGCCCCCGCCGCCCCGCTACCCGCTCTTCGCCGACGAGGTGCCGGAGTACACGCCGTACGGCCCCCTCACCACGACCACGTCCGAGCCGATGCCACAGCCGATGCCACAGCCGACGCCACAGCCTGGACCGGAGCCGATGTTCGCCTCGGCCCAGCCCGCGCCGGTCGAGCCCGACTACGCGCACTACGACTACGGATACGACGAGGAGCGCCGCAGCCCCGTGCTCTGGGTGCTCGCGGCCGCGGTGGTGCTGGCCCTGGTGACCGCCGGCTGGTGGTTCCTGGTCCGCGACGACGGCTCCGACCCGAGTGCCGAGGACACCACCGGCCAGTCGCCCCAGAAGTCCGAGACCGCAGGCCAGGACGGCGTCGACGTCGCCGGCCGCGCGTCGGCCAAGGCGCCGAGGACCGCTCCGCCCAACGAGGACGTCAACGGCGACCAGGTCTCCTACGACGCCAGCAACATGCTCGACGGCGTCGCCACGACCGCGTGGCGCGCACCGGGCGATGGCAGCCGTCTGAAGCTCACCTTCAAGCTCCGCGAACCCACCGAGCTGCACAGCGTCGGGCTCATCAACGGCTACGCCAAGACCTCGACGGACGGCAAGAACCGCACCTTCGACTGGTACGCCGGCAACCGCCGCATCCAGTCGGCGACCTGGATCTTCGACGACGGGAGCAAGGTCACCCAGGACCTCACCGAGACGCGCGACCTGCAGGCCGTCGAGGTCCCCGACGTCGTCACCAAGAAGGTGGTGCTCAGGCTCGACACCGTCTCGCCGCCGGGCGAGGGCAAGGCCGCCCGCGACTTCACCGCCATCAGCGAGGTGTCGTTCGTCGGTATCCCCGAGTCCTGACTCGACGGCGGGTGACTCGTGACGCTCGAGATCGACGTGCGTGCGTCGGACACAGCCCTGGTCGACTGCGTGTGGCGCGGTCGCAGCACCGGTGCCGGCCCCCTCAACTCGGTCGCCTCGAGCCACTGGCACCTGGTGGTCAGCGAGCTGGCCGGCCGGGTCGAGGTGAGTGTGCACGGCCCGGAGAGCAGGCCCGTGGCCACCTCCCTGCCGCCTGAGGGGACGTGGGTCGGCATCCGGTTCCGCCTCGGGGTCATGCTGCAGGACCTGCCGATCCCCCAGCTGGTCGACGGCGGGATCGTGCTGCCCGACGCGAGCCACCGGTCGTTCTGGTGGCAGGGCGGCACCTGGGAGCGTCCGACGTACGAGAACGCCGAGGGCCTGGTCGCGCGGCTGGCGCGCGAGGGCCTGATCGGGCGCGAGCCACTGGTCGAGGACGCCTTGCACGGCGCTGCCACCACGGTGTCCCTACGCACGCTGCAGCGCAGGTTCCACCTGGCCACCGGTCAGGCTCGCCGGACGGTGCGGCAGATCGAGCAGGCCAGGCGGGCCGCCGTGCGGCTGCGCGAGGGTGCGACCCCGGCGGAGGTGACGCACGAGCTCGGCTACTACGACCAGCCGCACCTGACCCGGTCCGTGCGTCGCTACCTGGGCCGGACGCCCGCGGAGCTGGCCCAGCCGATGGCGGAGGAGCCGTTGTCACTTCTGTACAAGACCGATGCCGTCGGCGCCCCTACGTTGACCATCGACCGGCTTCGGGATCCAGGGAAGGCAGCGTGACGATGTCAGGGAACAGCACCGGGGTGACCAGCGAACGCAGGCGTGAGGCCCTGCGAGCGCACACCGAACGGCTGGCCGAGCAGGTCGCGGCGACCGACAGCGACGCGCCGGTCCCGACCTGTCCGGGCTGGACGGTCGCCGATCTGGTCGCGCACGTGGGCCACACCCAGCACTGGGTGGCCGAGATCATCGAGAGGCGCATCGTCGACCCGACCGAGCTGCCCACCGAGATGGCGAGCGTGCCCAGCGAGCCGGACCAGTGGCCCACCTGGCTGAACGACGGTGGGGCCCGTGCCGTCGCGGCCTGCACCGACGAGGCGCTCGCCGCACCGGTGTTCAACGCCGCGGCCGACGACCGCACCGGAGGGGAGTTCTGGCTCTCGAGCCTGCTCAACGAGGCGGTCATCCACGGCGCCGACGCCGCCGCCGCAGCGGGCAGCGACTACGACGTCGACGCGGACGTCGCCGCAGCCCTGATCACCAACCACCTGGCGATGCTCACCTCGCCCACCTGGGCGGCCCAGCGCCCGGAGTCCGCCCACGCCCTGCGTGGCGCCGGTGAGACGCTCCACCTCCACGCCACCGATGACGGCGGCGACTGGTTCATCGAGCGCGGGCCCGAGGGCGCGGCCTGGCACGCGCGAGCCGGGGAGGCGGACGTCTCCGTCTCCGGACCGGCGAGCGCCCTGCTGCTCATCCTGACCCGCCGCCGCGAGCTCGCCGACGAGAGCGGCAGGGTCGGCGTCGAGGGCGATCTCGAGCTGATCCGGCACTGGATCGAGAACTCCGCCCACGTGGCGGACTAGTGCAAAGGGCCTAGCCCCGGGACAGCTTCGAGAGCACCGCCGCTGCCTCCTCGGCGGCCCGGTCGGACACATCGAGGTGGGTGACCATCCGGACCGCCGTCGGTCCGACCGTGGCGACGCGCACGCCCGCCTCGGCGGCCGCGGCGACGAACGCCGCGGCGTCACTGCGGTCGACCACCACGATGTTGGTGTCGATCGTGGAGGGGTCGAGGCCGCACGCCTCGGCCAGCAGCCTGGCGTGGGCGTGGTCGTCGGCGAGCCGCTCGACGTGGTGGTCGAGCGCGTGCAGCCCCGCGGCGGCGAGGATGCCGACCTGCCGCATGCCGCCGCCCATCCGCTTGCGGCGTACGCGCGCCTCGTCGATCGCGTCGCGCGAGCCCACCACCAGCGAGCCGACCGGTGCGCCCAGCCCCTTGGACAGGCAGACCGACAGCACGGACGCGACGGCGCCGTAGTCCGCGAGGGGTACGCCGGTGGCCACGTGCGCGTTCCAGATCCTGGCCCCGTCGAGGTGCACGCCGGCGCCGACGCCGGTCGCCCAGTCCCGCAGCTCCTGGAGCTCCTCGAGCGGCAGCACCGCACCGCCCGCGAAGTTGTGGGAGTTCTCGACCGAGATCGCGGCGGTCCGCACGAAGAACGGACCCATCTCCGGCGCGAACATCGACCGGATCGCCGGCAGGTCGGGGCGCCCTCGCGGGTGGGTCCAGGTGCGCATCGTGATCCCCCCGATCGCGGCGTGCGCTCCGAGCTCGGCGCGCGCGATGTGTGCCGAGGACTCGCAGAGCACCTCCTGGCCGGGCGCGACCAGCGAGCCGACCGCGAGGACGTTGGCCATCGACCCGGTGGGAGTGAACAGCGCGGCCTCGTGGCCGAACAGGCCCGCCACCCGCTCCTCGAGCGCGTTGACGGTGGGGTCCTCGCCGTAGACGTCGTCGCCGACCTCGGCGCGCGCCATCGTGGCGCGCATCGCCTCGGTGGGCCGGGTCAGGGTGTCGGAGCGGAGGTCGACCACGGACGCCGTCATCAGGCGGTGCGGAGCATCTCCGCGACCAGGAACGCCAGCTCCAGGGACTGCACCCGGTTGAGCCGCGGGTCGCACACCGACTCGTAGCGCGAGCCCAGGTCGACCTCGGCGAGCTCCTCACCGCCGCCGACGCACTCGGTCACGTCGTCGCCGGTCAGCTCCACGTGGACGCCGCCGGGCCAGGTGCCGAGCGACCGGTGCACGTCGAAGAAGCCCTGCACCTCCTCGATCACGTCGTCGAAGCGGCGGGTCTTGTAGCCGGACGACGCCTCGAAGGTGTTGCCGTGCATCGGGTCGCAGACCCACGCCACCTCGACACCGGAGGCGGTGACCTTCTCGACGAGGTCGGGGAGGCCGTCACGGATCTTGCCCGCGCCGAATCGGGTGATGAACGTGAGCCGGCCGGGCTCGTTGTCGGGGTTGAGCTGCGCGGCGAGCGCCAGCGCGTCGTCGGCGCTGGTGGACGGCCCGAGCTTCACGCCGATGGGGTTGCGGATGTGCTTGAAGAGCTCGACGTGCGCGCCGTCGAGCTGGCGGGTGCGCTCGCCGATCCAGACGAAGTGCGCGGAGACGTCGTAGGGCGTCTCGGTGCGGGAGTCGATGCGGGTCATCGCGTGCTCGTAGTCGAGCAGCAGACCCTCGTGGCAGGTGTGGAAGTCGACCCGGTGGAACTCGTCGGGGTCGGCGCCGATGGCCTGCATGAAGGTCAGCGCCCGCTCGATCTCGGCGGCCACCAGCTCGTAGCGCTGGCCGACCGACGACTCGCGGACGAAGTCGGTGTTCCAGGTGTGCACCTGGCGCAGGTCGGCGTAGCCGCCGGTGACGAAGGCTCGGACCAGGTTGAGCGTCGAGGCGGAGGAGTTGTAGACGTCGACCAGCCGCTGCGGGTCGGGCACCCGCGAGTCGGCGGTGAAGTCGTAGCCGTTGACGGCGTCACCCCGGTAGGCCGGCAGGGTCACGCCCTCGCGGGTCTCGAGGTCGGACGAGCGGGGCTTGGCGTACTGACCGGCGATCCGCCCGACCTTCACCACCGGGACCGAGGCGGCGTAGGTCAGCACCACCGCCATCTGGAGCAGCACCCGCAGCTTGTTGCGGACGTTGTCGGCCGTGACGCCGGCGAACGTCTCGGCGCAGTCGCCCCCCATGAGCATGAACGACTCGCCCCGCGACACCGCGGCGATCTTGTCCTTGAGCTCGTCGCACTCCCCCGCAAAGACCAGCGGCGGCATCGTCCGGAGCCGGGCGACGGCTGCGTCGACGGCCGCGCGGTCGGGGTAGTCCGGCTGCTGGGCCGGGCCGAGGGCGCGCAGGGCCTCGAGGTCGGGGACGGTGCTGCTCACTGGTCAAGCGTACGGGCGCGGTGGTCCGCGCCCTCAATCGTTCTCAGGACCCGGGAGCGGGCTACTCCAGGTGGTCGATGTCGCGGAACCCGGTCTTCTTCGCCCGGACACCGCGGTTGGTGGCCCAGGTGAGCGCCCAGAGGGCCACGCCGATGAGCATCAGGATGCCGGCGATCTGGTAGATCAGCGTGTCGCGATCGGCCCAGGGGCCGACGAGGAAGGCGCACAGGATCGCGGCGACCGCCGGAGTGACGCCGGGCGAGCGGAACCGGCTCTCCGCGGAGTGGTCGCGGCGCAGGATCAGGCAGGCGAGGTTGACGACCGTGAAGACGCACAGCAGGAGCAGCGAGGTGACGCTGGAGAGGTTGACCACGACCTCGCTCTCGCCGCGCGAGGTGACGTAGACGATGAGCGCCAGCGCCATCACGGTCGAGAAGACGATCCCGGCGTACGGCGCCCGGCGGTTCGCAGAGACCTTGCCCAGGGTGCGCGGCAGCACGTCCTGGTTGGCCAGGCCGTAGATCAGGCGGCTCGCCATGAGCATGTTGATGAGGGCGGTGTTGGCGACCGCGAACACCGCCAGGAAGGGGAACACCTTGTCGATCGGGAAGTCGGGCGTGCCGACCTTGACCACCTCGAGCAGCGCGCCTCCCTCGGGGGCGTCGGCGATCTGCTCGTTGGAGAGCACCGCGACCACCGAGACGGCGACGAGCATGTAGATGATCACCGCGATGCCGAGGCCGGTGAGCATGACGCGGGGGAAGATCCGCTCGGGCTCCTCGGTCTCCTCGACCATGTTGACGGAGTCCTCGAAGCCGACCATCGCGAAGAACGCGATCGACGTCGCCGCGGTCACGGCGAGGAACATCCCCTTGTCACCGGAGTCCTGGAACGTGGTGATCCGGCCGAAGTCGGACTCGCCCTGCGTCATGGCGTAGAACCCCACCCCGATCACGATCGTCAGGGCGGTGACCTCGACCAGGGTGAGGACCACGTTGAACTTCACGGACTCCCCGACGCCGCGCAGGTTGATCAGGGCCAGCAGCACCATGAAGCCGAGCGCGATCATCGTGATGGTCGTCGTGCCCGGCGTGGCGTCGATCCAGCCGTTGACCTCGAGGCCGCCGGTGAGGTTCTGGGCCAGCACCTTCGACGAGGTCGAGGCGCTGGCGATCCCCGAGCAGATCACCGCGAACGCGACCAGGAAGGTCACGAAGTGGATCCCGAACGCCTTGTGCGTGTAGAGCGCGGCGCCGGCCGCCTGGGGGTACTTGGTGACGAGCTCGAGGTAGGACAGCGCGGTCAGCGACGCGACCACGAACGCCACCAGGAACGGCAGCCAGGCCATTCCCCCCACGACCCCGACGAGCTGGCCGGTGACGGCGTAGACCCCCGCCCCGAGGATGTCGCCGACGATGAAGAGCAGCAGGAGCTTGGGCCCCATGACCCGCTTGAGGTCGGGCTCGGGTCCATTGACGTCAACGGGCTCGCTTGCAGTCGCGGTCATCGCGGGCCTCCGGGTTCGTGCGAAACGGCTCGCCGTACCCATACCCCGCGCCGCGCAGCCACATGCACGCAACCTGCGAGGCGCGGCTCAGCCAGGACCAGACCCGGACGGGGTCGAGTCGACGCGCGCCCTATCCGAAGAAGACCGCGGCCTCCGCGAACTCCTTGGCGCTGACCAGCTTGAGCTCGGCCGTGCCCTCGCTGAGCGGCACCCGGATGATGTCGGTGCCGCGGAGCGCGACCATCGTGCCGAAGTCCTGGTCGGCCACGGCGTCGATCGCGTGGAGGCCGAACCGGGTGGCCAGCCAGCGGTCGAACGCCGTCGGCGTGCCGCCGCGCTGGATGTGGCCGAGGACGACGGCCCTGGCCTCCTTGCCGGTGCGGGTCTCGATCTCGTGGGCGAGCCGGTCGCCGATGCCGCCGAGGCGGACGTGCCCGAAGGCGTCCTTCTCCCCCGACACCAGCGTCATGTCGCCGCCCTCGGAGGGGACCGCGCCCTCGGAGACCACGATGATCGGCGCGTAGTGGGTCTGGAAGCGGGTCTCGACCCGGTCGCAGATCGCCTGGATGTCGAAGGGCTGCTCGGGGATGAGCACCTCGGTGGCGCCACCGGCGATGCCCGCGTGGAGCGCGATCCAGCCGGCGTGCCGGCCCATCACCTCGACGACCAGCACGCGGTGGTGCGACTCGGCGGTGGTGTGCAGCCGGTCGATCGCCTCGGTGGCGATGTTGACGGCCGTGTCGAAGCCGAAGGTGAAGTCGGTGCCGGACAGGTCGTTGTCGATGGTCTTCGGTACGCCGACCACGTCGACGCCGAGCTCGGCGAGCTTCGTCGCCACCCCGAGGGTGTCCTCGCCGCCGATGGCCACGAGCGCGTCGACGCCGTTGGCCTTCAGGTTGGCCCGGATCTGCTCGACGCCGCCCTCGATCTTGAACGGGTTGGTCCTCGACGAGCCGAGGATGGTGCCGCCACGGGGCAGGATGCCGCGGCACTGGGCGATGCCGAGCTCCATGGTCAGCCCCTCGAGCGGGCCCCGCCACCCGTCGCGGAACCCGATGAACTCGAAGGAGTGGTCGCGGACACCGCGGCGGACCACCGCCCGGATGACCGCGTTGAGACCGGGGCAGTCGCCGCCACCGGTCAGGACACCGACACGCATGGGTTCTCCTGAAATTGGATCGTTCAAGTCGCGGACGACCCTAGTGACCTTCTTGTCGGAGTGCCAGTGCCGGACCACCTTCGTGGACCGGGTCCGGGACGCTCGCGTCGAACGCCTGGTTGGTGACGGGGGCAGCGGCGAGCGGCAGCACCCGGCCCAGCAGTGCGGAGACCGCGGCCCCGACCAGAGTGAGGGCCAGCAGCACCAGCCAGAGCGCGGTCTCGCCCCGGTCGAGCAGCCAGGCGAACGACACCGGGGCGATCGTGCCGGCCAGGTTCCAGGCCAGCTGGATCAGCGAGAGATACCTGCCTCGCAGGTGCTCGGGTGCCGCCTCGGCCTCCAGCGCCGAGGTCACCGGGCCACCGGTCAGCTCGCCCAGCGTGTAGATCACCGAGCCGACCAGGACCACGCCCACGCCCAGGGCGATGCCCACCACCGTCGCGCCGAGCAGGACGACGAAGGACACCGCGAAGAAGACGTTGGTCAGCAGCAGGATCCGCCAGCGCACGTGGCCGGTCATCGCGCGCACGGCGAGCCCCTGGCCGAGCCCGACCATGATCGTGTTGACGGTGAACACGGCGCCCGTCACCCAGCCCGGCAGCCCGAGCACGGTGGTCGCGTAGACCGGCATCGCGAAGTTGAGCACCATCATCGACATCGAGAAGGCGAACTGGACGCACCACAGCACCCGGTAGGGACCGTCTCGCAGCACCGTGGCCCACGAGCCGGGCTGCGCCTCGTGCTCGCTGCGCTCGGTCGCCGGCACCGCGAGCAGCAGCACGAACGCCACGGCGTACGACACCGCGTTGGCGATCACGACCGCGGCGTAGGCCGGCTGCGTGCCGATCGTGATCGCCAGACCCGAGACCAGGCCGCCGAGCGCGAAGCCGACGTTGCGGAGAGCACCCAGGAAGCCGAACCACTTCTCCCGCTCCCCCGGCACCGAGATCGCGGCGACGATGTTGCCGTAGGAGCCCCAGAACGCCGTGCGCCCGACGGCGACCACGACGGTCCAGGCGGTGACCGCGACGAAGGAGTCGGAGAACAGGTAGGCGACGAAGCCGACGCCCTGGAGCGCGTTGCCGGCGAGCAGCACCTGCTTGGCGCCGATCCGGTCGACGACCGAGCCGATCAGCGGGCCGGTGGGCAGCGAGATCAGGCTGGCGAGCGAGATGGCGGCACCGACCTGCACCAGCGACAGGTCGGTCGCGACGAGGAAGTAGAGCATGCAGATCGGCATGAAGACGCCGCTCCCGACCGCGTCGATCGCGATCGCGGTGACGAAACGGCGATGGCGGCCGACGGACGGGAAGCCGAGCCGCTGGAGCACGGGTCGATTGTGGGACCTCAACCGTGGTTGAGGGCAAGCGCATATCGGGTCGTGGCTCGCTATGGTGCGGACCATGACGTTCTCGATCGTGGCCCGGTCAGCCGACGGAGAGTCGTGGGGGGTGGCCGTGGCCTCGAAGTTCCTCGCCGTGGGCTCCGCCGTGCCGGCCGCCGTGGCCGGTGTCGGCGCCATCGCGACCCAGGCGGACGCCAACGTCGCCTACAAGGGGATCGCCCTCGCCCACCTCGACGAGGGTGCGACGGCCTCGGTCGCCCTGATCCGGCTGCTCGAGGAGGACGACAGGCGCGAGGAGCGCCAGGTCGGCATCGTCGACGTCGACGGCGGCGCGGCCTCGCACACCGGGCACGCCTGCCTCGACTGGGCCGGGAGCATCACGGGTGACGGCTACGCCATCCAGGGCAACATCCTCACCGGCGAGGACGTCGTCGACGCGATGGAGACGGCCTGGAAGACCTCCGACCCGGAGGCCCCGCTCGCCACGCGGCTGCTCGAGGCGCTCACGGCGGGCGACCTGGCCGGTGGTGATGCGCGGGGCCGGCAGTCGGCGGCCCTGCTCGTGGTCAAGGACGGAGCCGGCTACGGCGGTCACGACGACGTCGCGGTCGACCTCCGCGTCGACGACCACACGGAGCCCATCCCCGAGCTGACCCGGCTGCTCGCGCTGAGCGAGCTGTTCCTCACCGCCTCGACCGAGGAGGAGAGGGTGCCGGTCACCCAGGAGCTCGAGGAGGAGCTGGAGGCGTTCGCGCAGGGCCAGGGTGCCCGCGACTTCCAGGCCTGGGTCGGCACGGAGAACTACGAGATGCGAGTGGCGCCCGACCTGTCCTGGATCGACCAGCGGGTCCTCGACATCGTGCGCGGCACGCCGTCCACCCACGCGTGACCGTCCTCGCCATCGACGCCGGCACCACCGGCGTCACCGCCGTCGTCGTCACCGCGGACGGCGCGATCGCGGCCAAGGGGTATGAGGAGTTCCGGCAGCACTTCCCCAAGCCGGGCTGGGTGGAGCACTCGCCGGAGGAGATCTGGCAGGCCACCCTCTCGGCGGCCCGCGAGGCGATCGACCAGGTGGACGCGTCCGAGCTCGAGGCCGTCGGCATCACCAACCAGCGCGAGACGATCCTGCTGTGGGACCGCGAGACCCTCGGCTCCCCGCGACGCGCGATCGTGTGGCAGGACCGGCGTACGGCCGACATCTGCTCGCGGCTCAAGGACGCGGGCCACGAGGAGCGGGTCGCCGAGCTGACCGGGCTGCGCCTGGATCCCTACTTCTCCGGCACCAAGCTGATGTGGCTGGCCGAGGAGGAGCCGAACACGTGGGCGCTGGTCGAGTCGGGGCGCTACGCCGTCGGCACCGTCGACTCCTACCTGATCGCCCGGATGACCCGCGGGACCTACCACGTCACCGACGTCTCCAACGCCTGCCGCACGCTGCTCTTCGACCTCAACACCGGTGACTGGTCCGACGAGCTGTGCGAGCTGTTCGGCGTGCCCCGCGACGCCCTGCCCGAGCTGGTCCCCAACTGGGGCGAGGTCGCGACCACCGAGCCGTCGACGTTCCTCGACCTGTCGCTCCCCATCGCCGGGATCGCCGGAGACCAGCAGTCCGCCCTCTTCGGGCAGACCTGCTTCGACCCCGGTGACGCCAAGTGCACCTACGGCACCGGGTCGTTCATCCTGACCAACACCGGCACGTCGCTCGAGCGCTCGGACGCCGGGCTGCTCTCGACGGCGGCGTGGCGGTCGCCGTCCGGGGAGCTCACCTACGCGCTCGAGGGCGCGATCTTCGTGACCGGCGCCGCGGTGCAGTGGCTGCGCGACGGGCTTCAGATCGTCGGCTCTGCGGCCGAGACCGAGGCGATCGCCGCCACCGTCGACGACACCGAGGGGGTCGTCTTCGTCCCCGCCCTCACCGGGCTCGGCGCCCCCCACTGGGACCCTCACGCGCGCGGCATGATCATCGGCATCACCCGCGGCACGACGCGGGCGCACGTCGTCCGCGCCACGCTGGAGGCGATCGCCTTCGAGGTCCGCGACGTGCTCGAGACCATGCCCAACCACGGCGCTCCCCTGCGCGTCGACGGCGGCGCGTCGGCCAACGACCTGCTCTGCCAGCTCCAGGCCGACCAGCTCGGTGTCGAGGTGCAGCGGCCGGAGCTCGTCGAGACCACGGCGCTCGGCGCGGCGTTCCTCGCCGGCCTCGGCACCGGCGTCTGGTCCTCCACCGACGACCTGCGCGACACCTGGCAGCTCGACCGGGCCTTCACCCCCGGGGCCGATCGATCCGCCGCCGACGCCGCCCACGCCCGCTGGATCGACGCAGTCGAGCGGTCCAAGGGCTGGGCAACCTGACCGTGCTGCCCTTCCCCACGGCGCGGCTGCGCTTCCGCGAGATGACCGACGGCGACCTCGACGAGATGACCGCGGTGCTCGGTGGACCGGATCCGGCCCGGCCGGAGCGGCGGATCCGCACGCGCGAGGACGCCGAGCGCTGGATCGCGTGGAACATCCGCAACTACGCCGAGCACGGCTACGGCCTCTGGATCGTGGAGACCCACGATGGTGAGGTCGTCGGTGACTGCGGGCTGACCATCCAGGACGTCGAGGGTGAGCCGCTCGTCGAGGTCGGCTACCACGTCAAGGGCGGGCTCCGCGGCCACGGCATCGCGACGGAGGCCGCCGCCGCGGTCCGCGATGCGGCGCGCGACGCCGGGATACCGCACCTCATCGCGATCATCCGACCGGAGAACGCACCCTCACAGCGCGTCGCGGCGAAGATCGGGCTGACCTGGGAGCGCACGGTGTTCAAGAACGGCGGGGACGCGCTCGTCTTCGGAGCCGACCTCTGACCTGCGTGCCCCGCGCCGTCTGTGATGCTCGCTGAGTGGTTCCCCTGCTGCGCCGCGCCGCCCTGCTGGTCGCCGGATGCGTGACCCTCGGCGTCGGGGTCGCCATGCTGCTGACCGCCGACCTCGGCTCCGACGGCTTCTCCACGCTCGTCAACGGCATCTCGATCGCGGTCGACACCCCGTTCGTGCTCGCGAACGCCGCGGTCAGCCTGGTCTGCCTCCTGGTCGCCGCCGCCCGGCAGCTGCGACCCGGCGTCGGCACGCTGGTGCAGGTCGTGGTCGTGGGCTCCATGGTGTCGCTGCTGCTGCCGGTCATGGACGTCCCGGGCTCCCTGGTGGGACAAGGACTCCTGCTGATCGCGTCGTTCCCGGTGCTCGGCCTGGGGATCGCCTGCTACCTCGGCTCACACCTCGGCGCCGGCCCCGCCGAGTCCCTCGCCCTGGCCTGGGACCCGCCCGTGCCGTTCCGCTGGAGCTACAGCGCGGTGCAGCTGACCGGAGCCGTCGTCGGGTGGCTTCTCGGCGCCACCATCGGCCCCGGAACCCTGGCGGTCATCCTCCTGCTCGGCCCGGTCGTGGACCTGACGAGCCGGCTGCTGCGGATCGATCTTCGGCAGGGCGAGCAGGCAGCGGAGGTGCACGCGGCGTAGCGAGGACCCGGCGCGTGCCGATGTCCCCGCTCGTCTTGCCTGAGCGGGGTGCGGGGCGCGGTGGTCAGGGTTCGCCGAAGTGGTGGCGGAACTCGCGGGCAAACCTGCGGCGTTCTGCATTTGGTGTGACGTCGAGGGTGCCGGAGGGGTCTTTGAGGAACTCATAGCCCAGCGGACTCCGCCACAGGTGGACCCCCGGCTCGACGGTCACGTAGGACCAGGCGCCGGTGGTCTTCGCGCGATGGTGGCCACGACAGGCCGGCGTCAGGTTGCAGCTGCAGGTGGGTCCGTCGTCCGCGTGCGGGACGCGGTGTTCGCAGTCGCAGCGCTCGGCGGGTCGGAAGCAGAAGGGATGGGCGCAGACCAGGTCGCGGAGCTGGGTCTGGGCCTTGAGCCGTGCGGAGGCTTCGTAGGCGGTGACGTGGAGGTGCTCGGCCAGGTCGAGCACCGGTTGGACAGTGATCTGGGCGTCGGGGTGGCCGCACCACTCGCGGACCTGCTCGGCCGTGACCGGTCCGCGGGTCTCCTGCACTCGGGCGATCCCCCCGGTGCCGGTGAGTGGCGGGCGAGGTTGCCGACGGCCTTGGCGCGGCGTACGTCGAGAGAATCACTGGAGCCGAGCAGCAGCTGCTCGTGGGCGTCCGCGGCGAGGGCGGCCTCGAGGTCGAGGGCATCGGCGAGGTCGACGTCGCCCTCGACCCGGACCCGGCCGTCGACACCGACGTTGTCGAGGGCGATGTCGAAGTGGCCCTGCTCGGCGGCCGCTTGCCGTTCTGCTTCGGTCTGCTCGGGGTCGAACCTGGCCTTGGCCTCCTGGATCAGCCGGTCGAGCTGGGCGGGGCCGATCGTGTGCGCGAACGGCGCGACCGCGCCGTCGACGAAGGCCGCCGCCTCCGGGGGCAGGCACAAGGTCTGTTCGGCGATGGCAGCGAGCTTCCACGCCGGCAGCTGGCCGGCCAGGAGCCGGGCCCACCAGGGAGTCGAGGGAGTGCATCGCGGCCCAGGCGGCGGCTGCTTTGAAGACCTCGCGACCCTCGTCTTCCTCGGCCGCCTTGCGAGCCCGCGCGTAGGCCAACAGGCTCGCGGGGTCGTCTGCTCCATCGAGCGAGATCGGGTCCAGGGTCGAGGTCATCGTGGGACCCACTCAACCATCGAGCACCGACACTTGGAGCCCCACATCCCCTATATCCACAGGGATCGCCGAAGAATCTCGAAAACTTTTGCGGGTGCCACTCGAGCACGCCGTCCATCGAGGTCGACGCAGACTCCACGATCGTCTCCCACCCCACGCTGCGGAGGTCTCGACAAACGCCCTCCTCAACCCACGTGTGGGGCTACTTCTCCAGCCTCGCCACCGCCCTGGCCGCAGCGTCCCTGGCCTTCGTCGCCTCCGACACGACTTCCTGAGCCTCGTCGCGGGCCTCCTCGGCCTCGGCGGTCTCGTCGTCGACCTCGTCGCCGGCCTCCTCGAGCTCGGCGATCCTGCGCTTGAGCTCGTCGATCTCGGCCTGCACCTGCATCGAGCGGGCCTCGAGGTCCTTCACGGCGCTGGCTGCCGCCTCGTAGGCCTGGGTGGCCTCGGTCAGCTCCTCCTCGGCCTCGTCCAGGGCCTCTCGCGCCGCGGCCAGGGCCTTCTCGTCGCGGTCGGGATCGGGGACGACGTGCAGGTCGGGCTTGGTGGGGGTGGCCTCGTGGGTGGTGGCGACGAAGCCGAGCGCGTCGGGGAGGGCAACGGCCCGGTCGAGGTCGACCGCGTCGACGCCGGTGGACTCGAGGGCGGTGAGCAGCATCCCGCTCTGGACCGCCTTGCCGCACTGCTCGTCGACCATCGCGGCGGTGAGGGTGGCCTCGATCTGGCCGGCCACGGCCTCGGTGACCTTCTGCCCGTTCTCGCGCGCCAGGCGGCGGGCCTGCGTGGTGACCGCGGCCGTGACCTGGCGCCGCTGCCGGGTGAGCTGGCGCAGCTCGTCGCCGGACATCGACTCCTGCGCGGCCCGCAGGGCCGCCCCGACCTGGAGCAGCTGCTCGACCTGCTCGGCCTCGTGGCGGACCAGGAGGTTGACCACCCAGGCGGCGAGCGACGGCTTCTTGAGCGCCTTGACCTGCTTGGCGAGGTCGGTGCCCTTGAGCTCCTTGGCCCTCGCGTCCCGCGCCGGGGTGAAGTCGGGCAGCGAGAGCGCGTAGAGCTCGTCCGCGATCTCCAGCAGCTCCTCAGCCATGCGCGGATTCTCGCAGGGTCAGCGCAACGCCCTGCCGAGCCAGCCCCACCAGGTCCGCGGCCCGCTCGAGGAAGCGCAGCGTCACGGGCGTCCGGCCGCGGTCCAGGTGAGGTGCTGGGCCCACTGGGCGTCGTACAACGCACGCAGCTCGGCGTCGTCGACGCGCTCCAGCGACAGCCGGGTGCCGTCAGCGAGCGCTTCGCGCCACGTGTCGTAGGACGCCAGCTCGGTCTCGGTGCCGCCGTCGGGAAGGATCCGGTGGTGCAGGCAGCCGCGGACCGTGTCGATCCCGTCGACGTCCCGGCGCTGCACGACCAGAACCTTGGCGAACCGGCCGTCCGCGGGGGCCGAGAGCCGCGCGTGCGCCTGCTCGATGACCGGCTGCTCCGTGGACCGGGTCGAGATCTCGATGCCGGTGAACGTCCCCGCGCGATCGTGCCGGAAGGACCAGCCGTCGTCGCGGACCTCGGTGATCTCGTAGCGGAAGCCGCCCTGGTCGTGGCGGCCCACGCAGATCGCGACGGGGTCGCGGAACGCGTCGCCGAGGCCCACGTCGACCCACCACCGACCGTCCGGGTTGTCGGCGGTGGGCAGGCCATCGGCGACGAGCACCAGATGGTTGAGCTCCGGGTTGTCCCGGTCGTCCTCGCCGGTCCACACGTGCCCGTGCCGACGGCTCAGGTCGAAGCCGAGCTCACCGAGGACGACGCCGAGCGATCCGTTCTGGTGGAAGCAGTAGCCGGCCCGCCCCACCTCCCCGACCCGCGCCAGGCTCTCGCCCGGGTCGACCGACGGCGGCCCGCCGAGCATGATGCCGAGGTTCTCGTAGGGCACCGCGTCGAGATGCGCCCGGTGGAGGGTGACCAGGGTGTCGAAGGTGGGTGGCAGATCGCCGTCGACGCCCAGGCGGCGCAGGTACGCCGCGGCGGCCTCACTCAGCGGCATCGTCGTCCCCGGCGTCCGGATCCTCGTCGAGCCCCTGGGCGATCGCGTAGCGGGTCAGCTCCACGCGGTTGTGCATCTGCAGCTTGCGCAGCGTGTTCTGCACGTGGTTCTGGACGGTGCGGTGCGAGAGGACCAGCCGCTCGGCGATCTGCTTGTAGGACATCCCCTTGGCGACCATCCGCAGGACCTCGGTCTCGCGCTCGGTGAGGGTGGGCTGGTCGGGATCGGTGGTGGCCGGCTCGGAGAGACGGCGGTACTCCCCCAGCACCAGCCCCGCCAGGCCGGGCGTGAAGACGGTGTCGCCGTTCGCGACCCGGCGTACGGCGTCGAGCAGCTCCTTGCGCGAGGCGGACTTCACCAGGTAGCCGGTCGCCCCCGCCTTCACCGCCTCGAGCACGTCCTCCTGCTCACCGGACGCCGAGAGGATCAGCACCCGTGCGGAGGGGTCCTGCCGCAGCACCTCGGCGGTCACCTCGACGCCGTTCGGCGGGGGGATCTGGAGGTCGAGGACGACGACGTGCGGGCGGCAGGCGGGGAAGCGGGCCAGGGCCTCGCTGCCGTTCGCCGCGACCCCGACCACGTCGAAGCCGGCGTCCTGCAGATCACGCTCGACCGCATCGCGCCACATCGGGTGGTCGTCGACCACCATCACCCTGACCTGCGGCTGCGGCTCGGCGTCACTCACGCACGAATCCAATCACGGCACCGAACCCAGGATCCGGCCACGACCGGGCTGGTCGAGCGGCGCCCGACTAGGGACGCCACCACCGCCCGCGGCGGTGCAGCAGCTGGTCGTCCTCCTCGCCGATCTCGAGGTGCTCGACCACGCACGTCAGCAGCCGTGACCAGCCGACCTCCTCGGCGCTCTCGAGGCGTACGCCGGCCCAGGTGGTCGCGTGCGCGAGCCGGGGTCCCCACTCGGTGTCGACGAAGTCGGCCTGGCGGAACACGCCACCGGGAGCCGGCGCGGTCCCGGCGAACCCCTCGGCCAGGTCCCGGTCCGGCCAGCCGAGGAGCTGGACGACCGCCGTAGCGGTGTCGGCGACCGCTTCGGCCAGGTCGGAGTCGGGGTCGACCAGTCCGAGCACCCGGGCGGGCTCGCCCAGCGCGACCAGGACCGAGGTGAGGGTGAGCCCCGCCCGACCGGAGTCGCGGCCGGCGGTCCAGAGGGTGGCGGCGCCGCCGAGCCGGCCGCGGAACCGCCGCGCCGGGTCCGGGTCCGGGTCGGCGAAGGGATGCGACGAGTGGATGGTCAACCGGTCACCGTCCGGGGCACCACGAGCTCCCACTCGGTGCCGTCGGCGCTCGTGGTGATCCTGGCCGTCCCACCGAGGTCGGCGATCCGTCCCCGGATCGACTGGCTGACCCCCAGCCGCCCGTCGGCGGCGGCCCGCTCGAGGCGGCCCTCGGGGATCCCCGGTCCCTCGTCGCGGATCGAGATCTCGACCCGGTCGGCGTAGCCCTCGAGCAGCACCCACGCGCTGGCCCCCGGGCCGACGTGCTGCGCGACGTTGTCGAGGCAGGCGGCGACGACGGCGACCAGCTCCGAGGCCACCTCGGCCGGCAGCTCGACCGTGCCCGCGGTGACGACCTGGACCCCGGGCCGGCCCTCGAGGTGGACCAGCGCCGCGGCGAGGTCCGTGGCGCCGGCCGCGCCCGGCCCGACCTGGTCCTGCTCGCGGATCAGGGTGCGCAGCGCGACCTCCTGCTCGCCGGCCAGCCGGCCCAGCTCGGCGGCGTCCCCGCCGAGGTCGGCGCCGCGCCGCTGCACCAGGCCCAGCACCTGCAGCACGCCGTCGTGGACCGCCCGGGCCAGCCGCGCCCGCTCGGAGGCGGCGGCCGCGTCGCGCTGGGCGCGGTCCCGCTCGTCGGCCATCCGCTGCAGCGACTCGACCATGAACCCCACGATCGGCCCACCGACCAGGAGCAGGAAGGCGTTGCCGTAGTTGGCCTGGGTGACGTGCTCGCGGATCGTCAGGTCCGAGGCCGTGATGCACACGCCGGCGACCAGGCCGCCGAGCCACCGCCAGTGGATCGCCCACGCCATCAGGGCACCCATCACCCAGAACGCCGGCACCGTGGCAGACAGGCCCTCGCCCTTGAGCACCGGGGAGACCAGGATCGCGCCCACCGCAACGGCCAGGTCTGCGACCAGGAGCCACGGCCCGCGGCGCGTCCGGTCGTCGTAGGCCCAGATCGAGTACGCCGTCCAGACCGCCATCGCGGCCAGGCAGGCCGCTCCGCCCAGCGGGTGCACGAAGTTGTCGCGGCGGTAGACGTTGAGGGCGATCGCGTGGGCCAGCACCAGCAGCCGCAGCACCGCCAGCCACGAGAACAGCCGGTCCTCGACAGTCCCGTGGGCTCCGAACCACCACGTCGCTGCCCGACGGATCGGCGCCGGCACGCCGAGCACTGCGGCTACGACGCCTTCCTGTTCAGCTCGTCCAGCACCGCGGCGTCCTCGGCGGCGTTCGCCGCCGCGTCGGCGGCCTTCTTGGACTCCTCCTTGGCGCGGTTGGCGTACATGTCGACGTACTCCTGGCCGGAGAGCCGCATGATCTCGTACATGATCTCGTCGGTGATCGACCGCAGGATGTAGCGGTCGTTCTCCATGCCCTCGTAGCGCGAGAAGTCGAGCGGCTTGCCGAACCGCACGATCGGCCGGGTGAACTTGCCGAAGGTCTGTCCGGGCGGCGCCACGACGTCGGTGCCGACGACCGCCACGGGGATCACCGGGACCTTGCACTCCAGGGCCAGCCGGGCCACGCCGGTCTTGCCGCGGTAGAGCTTGCCGTCGTGCGACCGGGTGCCCTCGGGGTAGATCCCGAAGAGGTCACCCTCCTCGGTGAGGATCCGCTTGGCCGCGGACAGCGCGCCCTCGGCGGCGCTGGCGCCGGACCGGTCGATCGGCACCTGGCCGGCGCCGGAGAAGAACTTCTTCTGGAACCAGCCCTTGATGCCGGGGGTGTTGAAGTACTCCGCCTTGGCGACGAAGGTGACCCGGCGCGGCAGGGTCAGCGGCATGAAGAGCCAGTCGGCGTAGGACAGGTGGTTGCTGGCGAGGATCGCCGGGCCGGACGCGGGCACGTGCTCGGCGCCGGAGACCTGCGGACGGAAGACGAGCCTGAGCACCGGTCCGAGTGCGACCCACTTGAGGAACCAGTAGAACACCCCGCTGACCTCCCACGTTCTCCGCCAACCGGACTGCCCGTCGGCCAGACTCTAGCCCCCCGATCGAGCCGGCCCTCTCCACAACCGGCGTACCCTCGGTCTCGTGCAGCGCGACAGCGACGAGGACGCCTGGCGCTCCATCGTCGACAACTACGGCGACCGGCCCGCCCTGGACGACGAACCCGTGGTCGACCCCGGCCCCGACCTCGGGGAGGCGCAGGGCCACGACACCGCGAGCAACACCGGGCTGGCGCGATTGTTCCGGCCGCTGCCCGAGCCCCCGCGCCAGGACGACACCGTCGAGGACGAGCTCGAAGAGTTCGTGCCGCCCACACCGCCACCGCTGCCCAAGCTGCCCCCGGACCGCTTCCTCGCCTGGCTCGGGCTGTTCGGGTCGCCGGCGATCCTGCTGCTCTGCCTGGTGCTCGACCTCCGGCTCCTGCCCTGGATGGCCTACCTGCTGGTGGCGTCGTTCATCGGCGGGTTCGTCTTCCTGGTCGTGAAGATGCCGCGCAGCACCGACATCGACCCCTGGGACGACGGCGCGCGCCTGTAGGTGCCGCTCAAGCCCCCGGCCGGTCCGACCGGCGGAACCAGCCCTCACCGCGCTGCTCGCGGAGCTGCTGGCGCAGCTGTTGCCGCTCGAGCTGGCGCTCCCGCTTGCGGTCGGCCCGGCGTGACCTGCGCGCGGCCGAGCGCGCCATGTCGGCGGCGCCGATGAAACCGGCCTGGGGGCCGAGGCTGGCCAGGAGGATCGGCGGCTCCGCCCGGTAGCCACGGCCGACCAGCGAGCGGCGCATCGACTGGCGGGTCGGACCGAGCAGCAGCTCCCCGGCGTCGGAGACCCCACCGCCGATGACGATGCAGTTGGGGTCGAAGGCAGCCACGAGGCCGGCGGCGCCGGTGCCGAGCCAGCGACCGACGTCGGCCAGCAGCTCGATGGCGAGCGGGTCACCCTGCTGGGCGGCCTCGGTGACCTGCGGGCCGCTGAGCCTGGCCGGGTCGCCGCCGCAGACCTCGGTGAGGTGGTGCGCCACCGGCGAGCGGGCCACGATCAGCTCGCGCGCCTCGCGCTCGAGGGCGTTGCCGGAGGCGTACTGCTCCCAGCAGCCGCGGTTGCCGCAGGGGCAGCGATGCCCGTCGGGCACCACCTGCATGTGCCCGAACTCGCCGGCCATGCCGTTGGCGCCGCGGTAGACCCGGCCGTCCATGACGATGGCGCCGCCGATGCCGGTGCCGAGCGTGACGCACAGGACGAACCGGTGACCGGCGCCGGCGCCGAACCGGCTCTCGCCGAGCGCCGTGGTGTTGGCGTCGTTGTCCACGACCACGGGGATGGTGAGCCGGCTGGAGACGCGGGCCCGCAGCGGCTCGTCGCGCCAGGCGAGGTGGGGGGAGAACATCACCGTCGACCGGCTGGCGTCGACGAAGCCCGCGGCACCGATGCCGACCGCCGCGACGTCGTAGAGCTGCTGCAGCTCCTGGACCAGCTCGACGATGGTGTTCTCGACGCCGATGATGTCGTGGCCCAGGGTGGGCCGGCGGCGCAGCTCGACCACCGTCCCGCTCGAGTCGACGACACCGGCGAGGATCTTGGTCCCGCCGATGTCGATGCCGATGGTCAGCGGGTCCCAGAGGTTGACCCGGGCGCGCCGGCTGGCACGAGTGGCGGCACGGGCGGCGGCGCGTTCGGACACGGTCTCTTCCACCTCAGCGCCGGGCCAGGTCGGCGGCGCCGATCAGGCCGGCACGGTTGCCGAGCCGGGCCTTGCGGATCTCGAGCACCGGCCGGTGGCCCCGCCCGGTCAGCTGGGACTGGAACGCCGAGCGCACGGGCGTCAGCAACAGGTCGCCGGCCTCGCCGACGCCGCCGCCGATCACCACGACGGCAGGATCCAGGACGGCGGTGAGCGAGGCGATGCCCTCCCCCAGCCAGCGTCCGACCCCGGCCAGCTGCTCGACGGCGAACGGGTCGCCGCCGCGCGCCGACTCGGTGATCAGGGGGCCGGTGATCTCGTCGGGGTCGCCCCCGGCGCGGTCCAGGAGCGTCTGGGCGAGCAGTGACCCCGCTCGGGCCGCGGCGCGGGCCTCGCGGACCAGGGCGTTGCCGCTGGCGTACTGCTCGAAGCAGCCGCGGTTGCCGCAGCCGCACAGGATGCCGTCGGGTACGACGCGCATGTGGCCGATCTCGGCGCCGACCCCGAACGCCCCGCGGAGCAGCTCGCCGTCGTGGACGATGCCGCCACCGATGCCGGTGCCGACCGTGACCAGCAGCAGGTCGTCGACGTCATGGCCGGCGCCGTAGGTGAACTCGCCCCACGCGGCGGCGTTGGCGTCGTTCTCGACCACGACCGGGAGGTCCACCCGGGCCTCGAGGTCGGCCTTCAGCGTCACGTCGCGCCAGGCGATGTTGGGGGCGAACATCACCGTGGAACGGGCCTTGTCGATGTAGCCCGCCGCGCCCACTCCGACCGCGGTGATCTCGTGGCGCGACCTGAGCTCGGTCACGAGCTCCTCGATGGCCTTCTCGATGGCCTCGGCGTCGGTCGCCGGCGACTCGACGCGGAGCTCCTCCAGGATCGCACCGCCGTCGTCGACGACACCCCCGAGGATCTTGGTGCCGCCGACGTCGATGCCGCACGAGAGGGTCACGGCGCCTCACCCGGGTCGCCGTCGTCGGGAACGTCCGCGTCGAGGTCGATGTGCTGCACCCGCGACGACGCCGGGTCCGCGGCGCCGGCCGCGGACAGCAGCCCGGCCGCGGCGTGGAGGAACGTCGACGCCGCCTGGGCGAGCTGGGCCTTCACCTCCGGGCTGGCCTCGCGCACGGCGTGCACGGTGCGGCAGATCGGGCAGTAGAGACACTCGGCGTCGCCCGTGGCGATGTGCTCGTCGACCTCCCGGGCCCGGTCCCCGAGCTTGCCGTTGAGGTGGTCGCCTGCCCAGTCGGTCAACGCGCCGAGCAGCTTGGCCGCCTCGTCGCCGACACTGCCGACGGGGTCGTCCTGGGGGCTCATCCGACTCGCTCCTTCGTGGCTGTCTTCGGGTCGGATGATGACGGATCCTGGAACGCGACGCGCAGCACGCCCTCGTCGTCGACCCGTGCGGCGGTCACCTGGAGCCGGGCCAGGCCCGCCGGGAGGGTGAGCAGCCGGCGGTAGGAGCCCACGGTGACGACCAGCTCGTCGCCGCTGCGCGCCAGGTCGACCTGGTCGCGCGTGACGAAGGGCAGCCGCAGCCGCAGCTGCACACCGGAGCGGACCGTGACCACCTCGAAGGGGCTGCGGACGCCGGAGGTGGCGACCGGGTCGGCGCCGTCGTAGAGCTCGCGGGCGAGCTCCCCGAGCGCGGCGACGCCCACGGGCTCGGCGGGGCGGTACTCCGAGCGCCAGAGGGGTAGGCCGGCGAACGACTGCGTCACCTCGGCCAGGACGGCGTCCTGCGCCATCACCCAGCCCGCGCGCCAGTCGTCGGCGCCCTCGGCCGGGAACACCCGGTTGGCGACGACGCCGTCGACGCGGTAGCCGAACAGGGACAGGGTCGTGTAGGCCCGACGTGCCTCGGCCAGGACGACGGCCTCGGGGGTGAGCACGATCCGGACACTGGCGTCGGGCCCGCAGAGCAGGTTGCGCACCTCGTCGAGCTCGGCGTGCAGCCGCTCGACCGCCTCGAAGACTCCCCCGCCGGGCATGGGCACTCCGGCCGCGCGGGTGAGGACCGGGCGCAGGGCCTTGACCACGCGCTGCTGGACCGGGAAGACGCGCTGCATGTACCAGCCGAGCGCCTCCGGGAGGGCGAGCAGCCGCAGCGTCTCGGCGGTCGGCGCGCAGTCGACGACGATGAGGTCCCACTCGTCGGAGAGGGCGTGCAGCCGGAGCTCGAGGAGGGCGAGCACCTCTTCGGCGCCCGGGATGACGGTCAGCTCCTCGGCGGCGACCGGATCCATCCCCGTGGTGTCGAGCACGGAGAGCAGGTAGCCCTGGATCTCCGCCCACGACTGCTCGAAGCGCAGCTGGGCGTCGACCTGCTGCACGTAGAGGTTGTCAGCGACCGGCGTCGGCTCGGGGCCGACCGCCGTGCCGAACGCGTCGGCCAGCGAGTGCGCAGCGTCGGTGGACAGGACGAGCGTGCGGTGGCCCGCGGCCGCGGCCAGGGCAGCCGTGCCCGAGGCGACGGTCGACTTGCCGACGCCGCCCTTGCCGGTGAAGAGGAGGATCCGCAAGGGGCTAGCCGAGCGACTCGACGCGCTTCTTGAGCCCCTTGAGCGCGGTGTCGATGAGGATCTTCTCGCCCTTGCGCTTCAGCATCCCGATCAGCGGGATCGAGACGTCGAGCGCGAGGCGGTAGGTCACCTCGGTGGTGCCGTCACCGAGCTCGTGCAGCGAGTAGGCGCCGTCGAGGGCGCGCAGCATCCGGCCCTCGACCAGCGTCCAGGTGACCTCCTGGTCGCCCCGCCACTCGTAGGCGAGGGTGTACTCGTCCTTGATGGGGCTCACGTCGAGGGCGAAGAACACCTGCTCGGCGCGCCCGTCGTCGTAGGACGCCCGGGTCTCCGCCTTCGTGACGCCCTTGGCCCACTGGGGGTAGGCGTCGAAGTCGGCGATCACGTCCATGACCGCGGACGCTGGCGCGTCGACGATGATGGAGGAAGTGGTCTGCTCGGCCATCTCGAACTCCCTGCGCTCGTCCTCCCCGACCCTGACCACACCCCGTCGAGAACTGGGCAAGTGCGGCCGGATCGCCGGTCAGCGAGCGTACCGGATGGCCCGGGGCCGAAAGTGGCCGCACCGGACCCGGCGGTAACCTGCCGGACGTGCGCGAGTACTCCACGCCGCCGACCTTGGAGCTCCCGACGTCCGGCAACCTCACCGACGACGTCGTGACCAACGCGCGCGACCACGCGGCCGACGTGGTGTTCAGCCGCCGGGGCCCCGCTGGCTGGGGCGGCGTGACCGCCGCCGCCTTCCACGGCGAGGTGGCCGCGGTCGCCAAGGGGCTCGTGGCTGCGGGCATCGAGGTCGGCGACCGCGTCGCGCTCATCTCCAAGACCCGCTACGAGTGGACGCTCCTCGACTACGCCATCTGGTTCGCGGGCGCCGTGACGGTCCCGGTCTACGAGACGTCGTCGACCGAACAGGTCGAGTGGATCCTCCAGGACTCCGGCGCGCGCGGGGTCGTCGCGGAGACCCCCGACCACGTCGCCCGGGTCAACGAGGTCCGCGGTGGGCTCACCGAGCTCAACCACGTCTGGTCGATCACCGACAACGCCATCGACATCCTGACCCGGCTCGGCCAGGACATCAGCGACGAGGCGCTCGAGGAGCGGCGTACGACGGCCGGCCCCGGCGACCTCGCCACCTTGATCTACACCTCGGGCACCACCGGCCGGCCCAAGGGCTGCATGCTCACCCACGGCAACTTCATGGTCGAGCTGGGCGTGGCCGTCGACGAGCTGCACGAGCTGTTCGAGCCCGAGGACGCCTCGACCCTGCTCTTCCTGCCGCTGGCGCACGTGTTCGCGCGGATCATCCAGATCGGCGCGGTCCGGTCCCGGTCCCGGCTCGGCCACAGCTCCGACATCAAGAACCTCGTCGCCGACCTGCAGGCGTTCCGGCCGACGTTCGTGCTCGCGGTGCCGCGGGTCTTCGAGAAGGTGTTCAACACCGCCTCCCAGCGGGCCACGGCCGACGGTCGCGGTGCGATCTTCGACCGCGCCGCCGAGGTCGCCATCGCCTACTCCCGCGGCCTCGACCACGGCAAGCCGTCACTGGCCGTCCGCGCCCAGCACGCGGCCTTCTCCCGGCTCGTCTACGGCAAGCTCCGCGAGGCCCTCGGCGGACGCTGCGACTACGCCGTGTCGGGCGGGGCGCCGCTCGGCGACCGGCTCGGCCACTTCTACCGCGGCATCGGTGTCACCGTCCTCGAGGGCTATGGCCTGACCGAGACCACGGCGGCGCTCACCGTCAACCAGCCCGGCGCGCTCAAGATCGGCACCGTCGGACGGCCGATCCCCGGCACCGCCGTGCGCGTGGCAGAGGACGGCGAGCTCCTGTTCAAGGGCGGCCAGGTCTTCGCGGGCTACTGGCGCAACGACGCCGCGACCGCGGAGGTGCTCGAGCCCGACGGGTGGTTCCACACCGGCGACGTCGGCGAGGTCGACGACGAGGGCTTCGTCCGCATCACCGGGCGGAAGAAGGAGATCCTGGTCACCGCCGGCGGCAAGAACGTCGCCCCGGCCGCCCTCGAGGACCGCGTCCGCGCCCACGCGCTGGTCGACCAGTGCCTCGTGGTCGGCGACGGGCAGCCGTTCATCGCGGCCCTGGTCACCCTCGACCGGGAGGCGGTCGCCACCTGGGCCGAGCAGCACGGCAAGTCCGCGAAGATCGGCGACCTCGTCGACGACGGCGACCTGCACGCGGCGATCGAGACCGCGGTCGACGAAGCCAACAAGGCCGTGTCCAAGGCCGAGTCGATCCGCAAGTTCCGGATCCTCGCCGATGAGTGGACCGAGGAGGGCGGGCAGCTCACGCCCAGCCTCAAGCTCAAGCGCAACGTCGTGTTGCGCGAGGCGAAGGACGAGATCGCCTCGCTGTACCTCTCCTGACCCCCCGACCTGATCCGGATTAGCACGCTCCGGCGCTCCGCGGGCCGGTTCCACATCAGTCCCACGAGTTCGGCCAAAACACGTACGGACCAGCCCGCGCGTTCCTACAGTTCTAGACCGAGGGACAGCACTCGTGGGACAGGGCTGGCGGGCACATCGGCCTGCCTCCCGTAAGGGACGGAAAGGTCTCGTCGATGGACCGTCGTAGAATTCTTCTGGTCGTGGCCGTGCTCGTGGCGGCTGTCGGCTCTGCACTTGTCTTCCTCTACACCAAGGGTGCTGACACCCGGGCCGAGGAGAAGTTCGACACCATCGAGGTGCTCGAAGCCACCGCCGTCATCGCGCCGGGCGAGACGTTCGAGGACGCCTCGGCCGCCGGCAAGCTGGCGAAGGAAGCCGTGTCCAAGGACGCGCTGCTCGACGGCTACCAGACCACGACGGACTCCCTCGCCGGCACCGTGTCGCTCGGCACCATCTACCCGGGTGAGCAGATCATCTCGGCGAAGTGGGGCACCTCGGCCACGGTGCAGAACACCCTGCAGATCCCGGAGAGCAACATGGCCGTCTCGGTGAACCTCACGGACCCGGCCCGCGTGGCCGGCTTCGTGAACCCGGGCTCCACGGTCGCGATCTTCCTGAGCGGCACCGACTCGGCCAGCGGTGGGGCGTTCTCGCGGCTCCTGCTCGACAAGGTCTCCGTGCTCGGTGTCGGCTCGACCACCCCCGTGTCGACCACCACCACGGACGAGACCGGCGTCGCGACGACCGAGCAGCTGCCCCGGACGCTCCTGACGCTGTCCGTCAACCAGGTGCAGGCGGAGAAGCTGCTCTATGCCTCGGGCAACGGGGAGCTGGCCTTCGGCCTGCTGACCGATCAGAGCGTGGTCACCCCGGACAGCGGCCCGATGACCTTCGAGAATCTCTTCAAGTGAGGTCTGATGCCTGTCGTCGTTGACCCCGACCCGATGGTCGTGGAGACCCTGCTGGCGTCCATGCCGGCGGGCTCCCACGGCGTCGAGTCAGTGGACCGCCTCAACGCGTGGATCAACGCGCACTCTGATGAGTACGTCGTGATCCTGGGGCCGACGCTGACCGACGAGGAAGCCGTCGTCACGTGTGAGGTGCTGCGGACCGCGGCGCCGGCGATCAGCACCATCCTCGCCCGCGAGGAGCTGACCGGCGAGCTCATGGCTGCCGCCATGAGGTCCGGTGCGCGCGACGTCGTGCACCACACCGACACCTTCGCGATCACCGAGGCCCTCAACCGCGCCTTCGAGCTGTTCGTGGCCCTGCGCGGCCCGGCCGGCTCGATGCACATGAGCAAGGTGATCGCCGTCTTCTCGCCCAAGGGCGGTGTCGGCAAGACCACGATCTCGGTCAACCTGGCACTGGCGCTGACCGAGAAGGGTGCGCGCCGCGTCTGCCTGGTCGACCTCGACCTCGCGTTCGGCGACGTGGCCATCACCATGCAGCTCTTCCCGACGCACTCCATCGAGCAGGCCATCGGCTCCGAGGACTCGATCGACGTCGAGATGCTCGACGGGCTGCTCACCCGGCACCAGGACTCGCTCATGGTGCTGGCCGCGCCGCCGCACCCCGACACCCGTGAGCGGATCACGCCGCTGCTGGTCTCGCGGATCATCCGCACGCTGCGGGAGACCTTCGACTACATCGTGATCGACCTCGCCCCCGCCTTCGACGAGCAGGTGCTCACGGCGCTCGACGAGACCGACGAGATCGTCCTGGTCACCACGCTCGACGTCCCGACGCTGAAGAACGTCAAGGTCGCCGTCGAGACCTTCGACGCGCTCCACATCGCCCGCGACAACCGGCACCTGGTGCTCAACCGCGCGGACGACGAGGTCGGCATCACCGCCGACAAGGTCGAGGGCATCCTCGGCATGAGCGTCGACACGCAGATCTCCAGCTCGCTCGAGATCGCCGCGGCCACCAACGCGGGCAGCCCGGTGATCGTGAGCGATCCCGAGCACCAGCTCAGCGCGTCGGTCCGCCAGCTCGCAGCCATGCTGGCCGGCGAGTTCGTCGGCTCCCTGAGCGGCCCGAGCTCCGAACCCAGCACCCCGCAGAGCGAGGCGGAGGCGAAGAGCCGCCGCTCGAGGAGGCGTAAGTAGCCATGAACCTTGCCGACCGTCTCGCCGCCGCACGCGAGTCCCGTGGTGACGGCGCCCTCCAGCTCGACGACCTCCCGGAGGGTTACGAGGGGCTGCCTCCGACCGACCACACCCTGCCCGACCCGGTGTCGCCCGTCGACTCCGCGGTCGCGGCCGCCGAGGCCGCGCGCGGCGGCAAGCGGCGCGCCGACGTCCCCGCAGCGATGGGGCCCAACAGCAGCGGCGGTTCCGCGCAGCCCGGCTCGGTCCCCCGCACGCCCACGCCGGCACCGGCCACGGGCGACGCGCAGATCCGTCGCGGCTTCGTGAGCACCGCTCAGTCGGACCGGATCGAGGAGCTGAAGAGCAGCGTCCACGTCCAGCTGCTCCAGCAGATGGGCCCGCGCCTCTACGACTCCGACATGGACCAGAACGAGCTCGACTCCGAGGTCCGCAAGGTCCTCGCCGACGTGCTCGGCTCGCAGGACCGGCCGCTGAGCAGCAGCGACCGCGCCCGCGTCACCCAGGAGATCAGCGACGACATCCTGGGCTATGGGCCGATCGAGCCGTTCCTCCGGGACCCTGACGTCTCCGAGGTCATGGTCAACGGGCACAACAGCGTGTGGCTGGAGAAGTCGGGCCGGCTGATGCCCGCCGCGGCGCACTTCACCGACGAGGCGCACCTGCGGCGCACCATCGACAAGATCGTGTCCCGCATCGGCCGACGAGTCGACGAGTCGAGCCCGATGGTGGACGCGCGCCTCCCCGACGGCAGCCGTGTCAACGCGGTCGTGCCTCCGCTGGCGGTGGACGGCTCGGCGCTGACCATCCGCAAGTTCGCCGCCGACCCGCTCACCGTGCAGAACCTGATCGACTTCGGGTCGCTGAGCTCGCGGACCGCCGAGTTCCTCGACGCCTGCGTCCGCGGCCGGCTCAACATCATCGTGTCCGGCAGCACCGGCGCCGGGAAGACGACCACGCTCAACGTGCTGTCGTCGTTCATCCCCCACGACGAGCGCATCGTGACCATCGAGGACGCCGCGGAGCTCCAGCTGAAGCAGGAGCACGTGGTGCGGCTCGAGTCCCGCCCGTCCAACATCGAGGGCAAGGGCGCGGTGACCATCCGCGACCTGGTGAAGAACAGCCTCCGCATGCGCCCCGACCGCATCATCGTCGGTGAGGTCCGCGACGCCTCCGCACTCGACATGCTCCAGGCGATGAACACCGGTCACGACGGCTCCATCTGCACGCTCCACTCGAACGGTCCCCGCGACACGCTCGCCCGCATGGAGACGATGGTGCTGATGGCGGGCATGGACCTCCCCATGCGCGCGATCCGCGAGCAGGTCGCCTCCGCCGTCGACCTGATCGTCCACCAGACCCGCTTCAAGGACGGCTCGCGCCGCATCACCCACGTCACCGAGGTCGAGAAGATGGAGGGCGACGTCATCACCCTCCAGGACATCTTCCTGTGGGACGGCACCCGCGGCTTCGACGCCGAGGGCCGGACCCTGGGACGGCTGGCCTCCACCGGCCTGCGCCCCAAGTTCCTGGAGAAGATGGCCTACGCGAACACCACGGTCGACCCGCTGCTCTTCGCCCCGGAGCGCTCATGAGCACCCCGCGGGACCCCGAGAGGCGGATGACCAGGGCGCAGCGCGTCGTGGTCCGCGCCCTGGCCGCACTGGCCGCCGTCGGCTTCGCCCTCGCCCCGTCGACGGCGCTCGCTGCCGACGGCTCGATCGGGCACGTCGAGACCGCGCCCGGCAAGGTGCAGCTGCTCGTCTCGATCCCCGCCGACGCCGAGGTCGATCTCGACGGGGTCACGGTCACCGTGGACGGCAAGAACGCCTCCGCCTCCGCCGAGACGGCCGGCACCGACACCACCGTGCGGCGTACCGCCGTCATGGCCATCGACACCAGCAACTCGATGAAGGGCAGCCGGTTCGACGCCGCCAAGGTGGCCGCGCAGGAGTTCATCTCCTCGGTGCCCGCAGACGTCTACGTCGGCATCGTGACGTTCGCCGGCGAGGTGACCACCGTCCTCGAGCCGACCATCGACCGCTCCGCCGCACAGACGGTGCTCGACGGCCTGACGCTCTCCAGGCAGACCCGGCTCTACGACGGCGTGATCCAGGCCGTCGACGTCGCCGGCACCGAGGGTCAGCGCAGCCTGCTGGTGCTCTCCGACGGCGCCGACACCAGCCAGACTCCGATCGCGTCGGCGACGGCCAAGATCGACGACGCCGAGGTCCTCGCAGACGTCGTCGCCCTCGAGCAGGACGGCAAGGCGCTCGAGGCGCTGCAGCAGCTGGCCACGGCCGGCCAGGGCCGGGTCATCTCATCTGACCCCGAGGCCCTGCAGGCCGCCTTCGCCGCCGAGGCCGACGTCCTGGCCCGCCAGGTGCTGGTCACCGCGACGCTGCCGTCGGGCTTCGACAAGACCGAGGCCACGATCAAGGTCACGCTCCCGACCTCGAAGGGGTCGGTCAGCGCCGAGGCGTTCTCGGCCATCGAGCCGGCCCCCGCGCAGCTCGCCCGCACCCGCGCCTGGACCCCGCCGTCCTGGGCCCTCTACGCCGGCCCGGCCGCGCTGGCGCTCGGTCTGGCGCTCCTCGCGTTCCTCATGGTGCCCCGCAAGACCGCGCAGCTCAGCGCGGCGGACCGGGTCACCCGCTACACGGAGATCCAGGCCGCCGGCGGGAGCGCCGAGGGCGGCGGACCGCTCTTCGACGCCGACGTCACCTTCGCCTCGGCGAAGGAGACCGCGGCCAACGTGCTCCGTCGCAACAAGGACCTCGACGCCCGCATCAGCGCGCGGCTCCAGGGAGCGGGCAGCGAGCTCAAGTCGTCCGAGTGGCTGCTGGTGCACGGCGGGCTCTTCTTCCTCTCCGGACTGGTGGGCCTGCTGCTGGGCGGCGGCAACCTGTTCATCGGGTTCGCCTTCGTCGCGCTGGGCCTGTTCGCCCCCTGGATCTACCTGGGCTTCCGGCGGGGTCGCCGCCGCAAAGCGTTCAACGCCAACCTGCCCGACACGCTGCAGCTCATGTCCGGGTCGCTGGCCGCGGGCCTCTCGCTGGCCCAGTCGATCGACACCATCGTGCGCGAGGGTGCCGAGCCAATCGCGTCCGAGTTCCGCCGGGTGCTCGTGGAGACCCGGCTCGGTGTCGCCCTCGAGGACGCTCTCGAGGGAGTCGCCGAGCGGTTCGACAGCAAGGACTTCGAGTGGGTCGTCATGGCCATCAAGATCCAGCGACAGGTCGGCGGCAACATGGCCGAGCTCCTGGACACGGTGGCGGCCACCATGCGCGAGCGGGAGTACGTCCGTCGCCAGGTCGCCGCACTGGCCGCAGAAGGAAAGCTCTCCGCATGGGTGTTGGGCGGTCTTCCCCCGCTCTTCATGGTCTACCTTCTGTTGACGAACTACGACTACGTCATCGTGATGTTCCAGGAGCCCCTGGGCTGGGCGATGCTGGTGGGTTCGGCAACCATCCTTTCCATCGGGGTGTTCTGGATGAGTCGACTGGTCAAGGTGGAGGTCTGAGATGGTCATCCTCTTCGTTCTCGGCATCGGCCTCGTCTTCCTGGCGATCGTCCTCATCGGCTCGGCCCTCAGCACGAGCACCCAGAGCGGTGTCACCCGCTCGCTGGCAGTGCTCGAGGCGATGACCAACGCGCCGAAGGAGCTCAACCAGGAGCTTGAGAAGTCGTTCGGCGAGCGGGTGCTCGCGCCACTGCAGCAGCGCGCCGTGCGCATCGGCCGCCGGGTCTCCGGCGCCGACACGGCGGAGCGGATCCGGCGCAAGCTCGACCTCGCCGGCAACCCCGCCGGCTGGACCGTCGACCGCGTCCTGTCCGGCAAGGTCATCGGCGCCGTCGCCGGCCTCTTCGGCGGACTGGTCTTCCAGCTGATGCTCACCGCCCCGGCGGTCAGGATCATCGTCGTCTTCGGGGCCCTGCTCGTCGGCTTCTTCGCGCCGAACCTCTACCTCTACCAGAAGTCGCACGAGCGCTCCGAGCGGCTGCAGCGCGACCTGCCCGACGCGATCGACCTGCTCACGATCAGCGTGGAGTCCGGCCTCGGCTTCGACGCCGCCCTGCAGCAGGTCGCCCGCAACACCGAAGGTCCCCTCGCCGAGGAGCTCTCCCGGGTCATGCGCGAGATGCAGATCGGCCAGGGCCGTGCCGACGCCCTGCGGGCCATGGGCGAACGCACGAGCGTGGGCGACCTGCGCACCTTCGTCGGCGCCATGGTGCAGGCCGACTCCTTCGGCATCCCCGTCGCGCAGGTCCTACGAGTACAGTCCGCAGAAATGCGGGTCAAGCGCCGACAGAGGGCCGAGGAGAAGGCCCAGCAGGTCCCCGTGAAGATCACGATCCCCCTGATCTTCTGCATCCTTCCTACCTTGTTCATCTCGGTCATGGGACCGGCCGTACTGAGCATCATGGACAGCTTTTCGAAATGAGGCTCCGCGAACGCCAGCACGTCAGGCTGAGTGCCGCTGCACGGGCATTCGTCCTGATCGCGCTGCTCGGACCCGTGCTGTGGGCGCGGGACGAACACGCGCTGTTCGCGCTGATCGCGATCGGTGGCGTCTGGACCCTCGCCACCCTGGCCGACTGGCGCCAGCGGCTGCCGGTCGTCGTCGTGATCACCGTCGAGGCGGCAAGCATCGGCGCGGTCTGCGGCTTCACCCTCAACAGCACGCTGGCGGTGCTGGGCGCGCTCGCCGTCCCGTCGTTCACCGCCGGCCTCTACCGCTCGCTGCAGGGCGTCTCCCTGGCGCTCTCCGCCCAGCTCGCCGCGGTCGTGGTCGTCTCACTGGTGTCGTTCGGAGGCCTCGACAAGGACCAGGGCTTCGGCGCGTTCAGCTGGAGCATGACCGGCCTGGGCCTGGGCCTGGTCGGCACCTTCCTGCACTCGGCCCTCAACGAGAAGCCGGACCCGCTCGCGCCCTACCACTACGCGCAGGGCCTCATCCGGCAGCTGATCGACATCTCCGGCGGCCTCGACAACGGCCTCGACCCGGTGGCCCTCGGCGGGTCGATCCTCAGCGCGGTCCGTGACGACCTGCCGTGCTCGGCCCTGGTGATCAGCGTCCCGCGGGGAGACACCCTCACCCCGCTCGTCACCAAGGCGATGGGTGCCGCGGTGAACATCAACGAGTGCGAGGACATCGCGGTCGAGGCGTGGGCCGTCGGCCTGCCGGTGCTGCACGACCACGTCTTCGCCTTCCCGCTCAACACCGAGGCCGGCACCACGGCGATCGTGGCCGGCGTGCTGTCCGGCCGCGTCGACCCGGCCCGGATCGGCGTCGAGGACCGGATCCGCAAGCTGATGCGCCGACTCGGCCCGAGTGCCGTGCACCTCGACACCGCCCTGCTCTTCTCGGCGTTCCGCGACGCGGCCACCGCCGAGGAGCGCCGCCGCCTGTCCCGCGAGATGCACGACGGCGTGGCCCAGGACATCGCCTCCCTCGGCTACCTCGTCGACACGCTCCGTGTCGGGATCACCTCCCCCGAGCAGGCCGAGCGGATCGACATGCTGCGCGACCGGATCTCGGCCGTGGTCGCGGAGATCCGCCGTTCGGTGGTCACGCTGCGCACCAGCGTGGGCCAGAGCGAGAGCCTGGGCACCGCGATCGGCTCGATCGCCCGCAACCTGTCGGAGGTGTCCGGCGTACCCATCCACGTCACCCTCGACGAGCACACCCAACGACTTCGTCCCGAGGTGGAGGCGGAGCTGTTCCGCATCGCCCAGGAGGCGATGAACAACGCCGTGCGGCACGCCCAGGCGTCCGCGATCAACGTCCACTGCGTCGTGCACGCGCCGGAGGCCCTCATCACGGTCTCCGACAACGGTCGCGGCCTCCAGACGGCGCGGTCGACCTCACACGGCTTGCACATCATGAAAGAACGGGCGCTGCTCATCAACGCCACGCTCGAAATCGGGGAGACGGCAACCGGTGGCCTCTCGGTCACCGTGCGACTCCCCGGCAGCCCCGCGTCCGAATCCCCCGTCACGGACGCCATCCATGAAAAGGTCACGGCATGACCGCCACCCCCACCACGGTCCTCCTCGTCGACGACCACGAGCTCATCCGCAGCGGACTCGCCGGCGTCTTCGACCTCGAGGAGGACATGACGATCGTCGCGCAGGCCGGCTCGGTCGTCGAGGCGCTCAAGAAGTACGACGAGCTCCGGCCCGACGTCGTCGTCGCCGACCTCCAGCTGCAGGACGGCACGGGCCTCGACATCGTCCGGTCGATCCGCAAGGTCAGCAACACGACCGGCCTGGTGGTGCTCACGATGCACTCCGGCGACGACCAGATCTTCGCCGCCATGCAGGCCGGCGCCTCCGGCTTCGTCGGCAAGGACGCGCCCTCGGGCGAGGTCATCCGCGCGGCCCGGCACGCCGCCGTCTCCCCCCGCTCCTTCGTCTGCACCGGCCTGGTCGGCGCGATGATGCGCCGCAGTGCCGCCGAGTCCACGCGCCTCTCCGACCGCGAGCACGAGGTCCTGCTGCTCCTGGCCGACGGCCTCGGCGCCTCCGCCATCGGCGAGAAGCTCTATCTCAGCGAGTCGACCGCCAAGTCGCACATCGCCCGCATCTACCAGAAGCTCGGTGCCTCCAACCGGGCCCAGGCCCTGGTCACCGCCATGCGGATCGGGCTGCTCTCCAGCGTCCGCCCGGTCGACAACTGAGCCAGGTCTCCATCGGCGCCAGGGTCCCGGCCCTGGTGCACGAACGAGCCCGCAGGCATCGGCATTGCGTCGTTGCCGCACCTGGCTCGCCGGCGGCCTCGTCCAGGCGGCGATCGAGCACAGAAAGACCTGCTCAGAGCGGGTTGTGGCGTAGTCGACCGCTCCTGCGGATCCGGCGACCGGCGCGGCATCGAGTAGTCCGAACGGGCTATGCCCGCACCCGCTCGGTTGGACCTCGGGGATTCTGCTTCAAAGGCCCGCAGACCTCTCCAAGATAGTTCTCACCGGGGCACCCCCGCCCCGTCTCGTGGGACCACTTCTGAAGGAGAAACACCTCATGCTCGACTACCTCCGCATCATGCTCAACGCTCGTGTCGCCAAGATGGACGAGCGCGGCGCCTCCGCCGTCGAGTACGGCCTCCTGATCGCCGGCATCGCCGCGCTGATCGTCGTCGTGGTGTTCGCCTTCGGCGACAACATCAAGGACGTCTTCGGCGACACCTGCAAGGCCGTCGCGAGCGCGAGCACCTGCGCCAAGGACTGACCTAGCCTTCGCACGACGGGGCGTCGCGGCACACGTCGCGACGCCCCGTCCCACATTTGCACAGCAAGGTGAGGTGAGCCCCATGCACGAGCTTGAACATCGCGACGAACGCGGTGCGTCGGCCGTCGAGTACGGCCTGCTCATCGCTGGCATCGCGGCCGTGATCGCCGGAGTCGTCTTCGCCTTCGGCGGCGGCGCGAAGGGCATCTTCCACGGAAGCTGCGCGGAGATCTACCAGGAGACGAGCACGGGTGCCTGTCCGCCGTAGCGCCAGCACACCGACCCCTTCACCCCTCCGGAGCTGACGCTCCTGAGGGGTGAGTGCATTTCATCCGGCGAACCGTTCGGCGAGGGCGATGCGCTGCAGCGTCGTCGGATGGCTGCCGAACCAGAACTGCGACCAGGCGTAGGGCGTGGGGTCGGCCAGCGACCGGAGCGCCAGCTCCTTCTGGAGCGCGACGAACGCCGATGGGTCACCGGTGGCCTCCAGCGCGTCGACGTCCGCCCGGGTCTCGATGCGCCGGCTGATGCCGTTCTCCACCGGGCTGGCGAGCAGGGAGGCGATGGCCAGCAGTGCCAGCACCCGCGGCACGTTGCGCGGGTCGGCCACTCCCCCGGTCAGCCGTCCGGTCAGCAGCCCCAGCAGGCCGATGCCGAGGAGGGCGCCGGCCGCACCCAGCAGCGAGCCGGTGAGCACGTCGTCGTGGCGCGCGTGGCCCAGCTCGTGGGCGACCACGGAGAGGACCTCCGCGTCATCGGCGTCGTCGACGAGGTTGTCGTAGACGACGACCCGGCGGGACGAGCCGTAGCCGGACACGTAGGCGTTCAGCGTCGTCGTGCGGCGCGAGGCGTCGGCGACCAGCACGTCGTCGACCTGCACCCCCTCCTGGTCGGCCAGAGCGAGCACCTGGGTGCGGAGCGGCCCGTCCGGCAGCGGCTCGAAGTGGTTGAACAGCGGCTCGACCAGCAGCGGGTAGACGAAGGAGCCGAGCATCACCAGCCCGCCCAGCACGAGACCGGCAGCGGCGGGCCACACCCGCGGCCAGCGACGGGCGACGCCGATGAGGACGACCAGCGCGATCGAGGTGGCCACCGCGTTGACCGCGAGCCCCTTGGCCTGGTCGACGGCGTAGGCGCTCCAGGCCTGGTTGGTCAGGCCGAACTCGAGGGCCCGGTGCCGCAGCACGATCGAGAACGGCAGGGTGGCGAGCCGGCCGACCAGGGCGAGCCCCACGACCGCCGCCACGACCCGCCACCACCAGGGGCCGCTCACCCGGTCGACGAGGCGGGTGCCGATCCGACTGAAACCGAGCACGCACGCCACCGCCAGCGAGACCACCAGCGAGGCCCAGCTGAGGAGCCGCTGGGTCCCCGCGTAGTCCTCGGCGCGCTGGATCTGCTCGGCGGTGAAGACCGAGGTCGCCGACGTCGGGTGCAGCGGCCCGCCGGGGATGGGGTCCCACGGCACGAGGAGCGCCGCGATGACCACGAAGGCGGCTGCGCCGACGACCGCCGCTGCCGCGGCGATGCGTTTCGCTGGCACGACGGTCAGTCTGGCAGCAAGCTGGTGAGGGATCGGTCACGCGCCGTTCGTGGACTCGGCGGCCAGGTCCTGGAGCCGCTGACGCCACCGGGCGGTCAGCTCGGCCTCGGTCAGGCCGAACAGCCGGCCCAGCTGTCCCTCCAGCTCCTGGCCGCGCGACACGGCCTCGTAGAGCCGCACCAGCGCGTCACGGCCTCCCTCGTCGGCCAGCACGAGGCAGGCCACCCACGCACTCTCGTAGGCCGCCCCGAGGTGCGAGTCGGTCTGGTCGAACTCGGGCTGGCCTGGCAGCTGCTCGGGAGCGCCCTCGGTGCGGACCTGCTGGATGATCTGGCCGGCCGTGGTCGTGATCGGCAGCTCGACGGCGTGGAGGGCGACGTAGTCGGCGAACCCCTCGAGCAGCCACAGCGGCACCCCGCTCGTGAGTGGCGCGCTCGTGGCCAGGTGCGTCGCCTCGTGGCTGACCACGACCTGCCCGCCGACCGGCTCGAGGTCGTCGTAGACCTCGGGGTTGACGAAGACGTGCAGCTGGGCGTCGGGCGTGACGGTGCCGTCCACGGAGGCCGTGACGGCCGCGATGTCGGCGTAGCTGCCCGGGGCCGCCGCCAGCGCGGCCTCGAGGGCCTGTGCGGACGCCGGCACCTCGACGACCAGCTTTCCGTCCCACTGCGGCAGCACGTCACGCACGACAGGCACCGCGGCCTCGGCGCGGCCGGAGACGAGGTCGGCCTCGGCAGCGGTCGTGGCCAGGACCAGGGATCGGGCCGCCCGGCGCACCTCGAGCGGGCCGCTCAGCCACAGCGGCGAGCGCCGGTCACCGCCACCGAACGAGGTGATGCCGACCGACCCGCCGTCCTCGAGGTCGAAGCCGACCAGCACCTCCTCGTGCACAGGCTCCCGGTCGAAGCCCTCGAACCGCCAGGTGAGGTCGACCGCGGCCTGCCACCGGCCGGCGGCATCCACCGCGCCGACGTCGTCGACGTAGCGCGCGGTGAAGTCCGCCACCCGGAGCGCGTCCGCGTTGTCGACCACGGCGGCCAGCAGGTCAGCCGCCCGGAGGTCGTCGCCGGGCGCGAGCGTCGTGGCCGCCGTCCCGTCGCGCGCGGTGACGGCGTGCTGGAGCTCCTGGAGGGCGTGCGCGGCGCCGGCCGGATCCGGCTTCGATGCGGTGCCCGACGGCACCCGCGCGACGTAGGGGTCGGACCTGACCAGCAGGTAGGTCACCAGCGCGACCACCACGACGACCGTCGTCAGGACGCCGCCGAGCACCCATGTGCGGCGACCACCCATGCGGGCGAGTGTGTCAGCCGTGGTGGAGCGGGAGGGTCAGCCGACCAGTCGGGTGGCGCCGACGTACGGCATCGAGAAGACGCCGGACACGCGGACACCGGCACCGGGGTTGGCCGCCTCGACGATCAGGCCGTTGCCGATGTACATCGCGACGTGGCTGATCGGCGAGTAGTAGAAGACCAGGTCGCCGGGCTGGAGGTCGCTCGAGCCGACGTGGTGACCGACGCCGTACTGAGCGCCGGACGAGTGCGGCAGACCGACGCCCGCCTGGGCCCAGGCCATCATCATCAGGCCGGAGCAGTCGAAGGCGCTGGGGCCGGCGGCGCCGTAGACGTAGGCCTTCCCGACCTGGGCCATGGCGTAGCGGATCGCCGTGGCCGCCGCACCGGAGGCGTCGATGCCCGAGGGGATCGTGACCGAGCCGCGGCTGAGCAGCGCCTCGCGCTCCTCGGCCTTGAGCTCCGCGAGGAGCTCCTTGGCCGCCGCCAGCTTGGTGTCGATCGTGTCCTTCTCGGCGGCGAGCTGGTCCTGCTTCTTCTGGATCTCCGCGGCGCGCTGCGCGGTCGCCTTCTCGCGCAGGTTGAGCGCCTTCGACTCGGTGGCGAAGGAGTCGAAGAGCTGCGCCTGGAGGTCGTTGTAGGCCGACATCGTCGACAGCGTCGAGACGAAGGAGTTGGCGTCGTCGGTGTTGGCGACCACGCTCACCGCGGAGAGGCTCTGGCCCTCGTAGGCGCTCACGATGGAGTCCTGGAGGTCCTCGCGGGCCGTGTCGAGCTTGGTGTCCTGGCGGTCCTGGTCTGCCTGGAGCGAGACCATGTCGCCGCGCAGCTCGGAGAGCTCGAGCTTGGCGTCGTTCAGCCGCTCGGAGGCCTGCTCGGCCTCGTGGAACAGGGTGTCTACGCGAGACTGCACGTCATCGATGTCGGGCTCCGCCTGGGCGGGCTGGGCGGGCATCAGCCCGACCACACCGACGCCTGCGACGAGGGCCAGCCACGACACGGCCGTGGCCAGTCGCTTCCGTCCGTGAAGCACGAGGCGGAGGTCTCCTTGCATGTCGTACGCCTACCGGGTGAGCTGACGGATTCGGGCACGACTTGCCCTACACCAACTCCGTCACCGCAGGCCTGTGCAGCCCTCCGGCGCCCTCACTGGTGATTCACCCCAGGTGCTGCCAGCCATCGGCAGCGGGTGGTTCCCCGGCCCCCAAGCCGCCCGAAGACGACCCGAAGCTCGACGCGGTGCTCGCGCGGACCTGGTGGACCACTTCCACGAGCACCTGATCCAGCACCGTAGTGGGTCTGACGCCAGGTCGTCCAAACCTCAACCGACCATGTCTTCCGGTTTTTTCGCCAATCAGGGTCAGTGCAGCCTCTCCTGTCACGTGAGTCACACGAGTCACACAGGTCACAGGCGTCAGGCGGACTCGACCACGGGACCTGCCACCGGGCGCACCAGCCGCAGAGGTGGCACCAGCCCCCCCTCGGCGAGCACGTCGAGGGCTCGCCGCTCGTCGTCGTCGATGGTCAGCTCGGGCGGCGGCCCCAGCAGGACCGTCACCACGCAGTCGTGGCAGGCCAGCCCGCGCACCACGCAGGTGTCGCAGTCGATTCTCGTCATGTGGAGAACCCTGCCAGCGACCACCGACAGCGCTGATCCAGGCGCTGTTCGGCCAGGAGTGTGTGTTCAGTGCGCTCCTAGAGCGCGCGCTCCTGCCACCCGAGCGCCGGCGCGGCGCACGTCGGCGCCGAGCTCGCGGTCGTCGGTGACCACGACCAGCACCCGCCCGGGTGGCTCCGCAGCCACCAGCTCGCGGATGACGTCGTCGGCGATCACCCCCGTCGGGCTGAACACCACCTTGACGCCCCGCGGAGCGGCCACCGCCGAACGGCCGTCGGCGGAGGCCCCGTCGAAGACGACGGTCGTCTCGGCGCCCGTGCGGGCCACGAGGGCGCCGAGCAGGCCCAGCAGGCGGGTGCGCTGAGCCTCGAGGGTCTGCGTGGGCCACGCGGCCTTCGTGACGTTGTAGCCGTCGATGATCAGCCGGGGCCTGGGCAGGGCGAGGTACTGCGCCAGGCGGGCCGGGTCCTGCACCAGCGGCGGTCCGGGCGCGGTCGGCGAGTCGTCGACGTAGGTCTCCTCGACCCGCTCCCCCGGCGAGCTCGAGCTCGGGGGCAGCGCCAGCTCGCGGCGCAGGCCCGCCACCGCGTCGCCGAGCGTGTCGAGGAGCATCCGGGCGCGCACGGTGACGTCGTCGCGGTCGCTGCGAGCCTGCCGGCGCTGGGCGCCGGCCTGCTCCTCGAGCTTCGCGACCTGCGCCCGGAGCTGGCGCACCTCACGCTCCAGCCGGGCAGTGGTCTCCTCGGAGCGGCTCCGGGTCGCCTCGGCCTCCTCGCGGGCGGCGCGCTCCTTGGTCCGGGTCTCCCCGAGCGTGCGCCGCAGCGTGGTCACCTCGGTCTTCAGCGCGTCGAGCGCGGCCCTGTGGCTGCGCTTCTGCTCCCGCAGCGCCTCCTCGGCCTGGTCGGCGCGGTCGCGGAGCCGCTGCTCGCGCTGCTCCTGCTGGACGCCGTTCGCCGCCTGGCGCGACCGGTCGGGAACGGCGCCCACGGCGTCCTGCCAGCCCTCGGAGCGCTCCAGCCAGGCCAGCGCGGCCACGTCCCCGGCGTCGTCCGTGGCGCGCACCCGGACCTGGATCGCGACCCGCTCCCGCAGGTCGTCGTCGCGCTCGAGCTCGGCCATGATCGCCGCGGCGCCGAGCCGGGCGCGGCGGGCGGGTGCGAAGCCCGCGACCTGCTTCAGCGCAGCGGGCAGCGGAGACACGTCGCCGAGGCTCGCCGCGACCAGCGACACCAGCCGCGCGCGCACCGCCTCAGGGAGCTCCATGAGGCAACCGTCTCACCCAAGCGGTCACGCCGCCGAGAGGTTTCGCCTTGCCGCCGACTGCCGGCGCCACCACCCCGCGCCTCCACCCAATGGAAGGGGCGGGAGCGCAGCGACCCGTCTTCGCTCGCGGACCGAGCGTCCGCTCGACGCCTCAGCCCCGCTTACGCAATGGGAGCGGTGGGAGCGAAGCGGCCCGGTCTTTGCGGGCCCCCGCTCGCGGGGCGAGCGCGCCTCGCGATCGGCTCGGTGGCCACGAAGGACGGCGAAGCCGCGAGACGCTTCTATGTGTGTCAAGCCGCCGGGTGGTGCTCCTTGACGATGTCTGGGGTCGTGCTGGTGGCGGTGAGGGTGCGGAAGAGCTGTCGGGCGATGTAGCGCTTGAGGCAGCGGCGGATGCGGCGTTTGCTGAGTCCTTGTTCGGTGCGTCGTTTGACGTAGGCCTGGGTGTCGGGGTCGTGCATCATCCGGGTTCTGGCGATCGAGTGCAGCGCGCGGTTGAGTTGCCGGTCGCCGCCGCGGTTGAGCCGATGCTCGGTGCTGTCGCCGGAGGAGACCTCAATGGGTGCGACCCCGCCGATGCTGGCCAGGGCGGCTTCGTGGTGGATCCGGCCGGGGTGGGACCACACCGACAAGACGGTGGCGGCGTTGACCGGGCCCAGGCCGGTCAGGGTCATCAGGACCGGTGCGTTGGCTGTGACGATCTGCCGCAGCTGGGTCTTGTTCGCGGCCAGGTCGGTCCGTAGCTGGAGGATCCTGGCCGCGAGCCGTTGGGCTTCTGCGCGTGCGATGACGGTGGCTGGTGGCTCGGTGCGGGTCCGCCACCGGCTGATCTCGCTGATCTGGCTCAGGCCAGGTTTGCGTCGGGCGTCGATGCCCAGGTCGGTGCCGCGCAGCAGCGCGGTCAGCGCGTTGATCGACCGGGTCGACTCCCCGGCCATCCGCTCCCGGGCCGCCAGCAGCACCTTGAGGCATTCCTGCAGCTCACCGGTGCGGACATCGGCGAGCTGGTCGGGGCGCTTGGCCAGCGGGCTGCGCGCAGCCTTGATCGCATCGATCGTGTCGTTCTTGTCCCCACCCCGGTCCCGCTTGGGTGAGGGCGCGTCCACGACGCGGTAGCCGATCTGGAGCAACAGCCTGGCCAGCTTGGCGCCGTAGCTGCCGGTGCCCTCGCAACTGATGAGGACCGCGTCCAGATCACCACCGGCCGCTGCCGCGGTGCGGCCTCCGATCCAGGCCGCGGCCCGGGCCAGACCGGGCCGGCTGGTCGGGAACCTGGCCTCGTCGATGATCTTCCCGGTGCCGGCATCGACGATGGCATAGCAGTGGACCTTGGCGTGGGTGTCGACCCCCACCACGAACCGATAGAAATCGGCGACCACGACAGGGCGTGCCTTCGCGGGTTCTGTAACCATGAGCATGGCGATGCGTTCCTTCCACTCGTTGGGACCCGTCGTCGGACCGGTGGTCGTCCCTGAGGAAGTCACTGCACGGCATCACTGTGATGGGTCACATCCGCAAGGATGGACAAGCTTCTGATCAGGCCAGGCGGTGGGCAGGGCGACCACCGGCCCACCGCCACGATCGGACAGGTCTCGCACAAGACACCCCCTGCGGGGGTCAGCGCAGCGAAGAGTCACAACCATCACGGCAGACCAGCAGCCACCCTGCCAGCCAACCCCAGGTCGGCCACCTCAAACACTCACAGCGCAGCGAGCAGTCCGTCGTGGGCCCGGGCCGAAGCTCGCGAGGGTAGACAGCCAGCCCGCGCGCCCCGCGAGCGTCCGCTCGACGCCTGAGCCACGCCTACGCAATGGGAGCGGTGGGAGCGAAGCGACCCGGTCTTTGCGGGCGAAGCCCGCGCGCCCCGCGATCGGCCTCCGGGCCGGGGCGACTGCGCCGAGCGAGCGCCAGCGAGCGACCGCGCCAGCGAGCGCCAGCGAGCGTCGCCACGGACTGGGGGCCGAAACTCGCGGGGGTATTCAGCGGGGGTATCCAGCGGAGGTGAACGATCACGTCTCGACGACGTAGACCAGGATCATCGGCCGGCGGCGGTGCACGCGGTTGACCTGCGAGCCGATGGAGCGACGGATGATCCGACGCAGCTCGTCGGGGTCGACCGGCTCCGAGTGCGGCGAGCTGGCGATGTCGTCGGCCACCCGCTGCCGGATGTCCTCGAGGGGCGCGTCCTCGTCGGCGAAGCCACGCGCCGAGATCTCCGGCCCGGCGACGACCGTGCCCGACCGTGAGTCGACGACGACCACGGCGGAGATGAACCCCTCGTCGCCGAGGATCAGCCGGTCGCGGAGGCTCTCCTCGCCCACGTCACCGACGCCGCCGCCGTCGACGTAGGTGAAGCCGGCGGAGACCCGACCCACCACGGATGCCTTGCCGTCGCCGAGGTCGACCACGGCGCCGTCGCGCACCACGAGGATGCGGTCCTCGGGCACGCCGACGCTCATCGCGATCTTGGCGTGCGCACGCAGGTGGCGGCCCTCCCCGTGCACCGGCATGAAGTTGCGGGGACGCACGGCGTTGAGCACCCCGGTGAGCTCGCCGGCCGCGGCGTGGCCGCTGACGTGGATCGGCGCCTGCTGGCGGGTGATGACGTCGACCCCGGAGTAGGCGAGCCGGTCGATGAGCCGGTAGACCGCGCTCTCGTTGCCCGGGATCAGCGAGCTGGCGAAGATCACCAGGTCGCCCTCGCCGAGGGTGAAGTCCTTGTGCTGCCCCCGGGCCATCCGGCTCAGCGCGGCGGCGGGCTCACCCTGGGATCCCGTGCAGAGCACGAGCATCCCGTCGTCGGGCAGCTTGTCGACCTCTTCGACCGAGAGCACCAGGCCGGGCGGCACGTTGAGGTAGCCGAGGTCGCCGGCGATCCCGGCGTTGCGGACCATCGAGCGCCCGATGATCGCCACGTGCCGCTGCCGGTTGCGGGCCGCGCTGAGCACCTGCTGGATGCGATGCACGTGGCTCGAGGTGCAGACCACGAAGACCCGGCCGGACGCCTCGCCGATCACCCGGTCGAGGACCGGCCCGATGTCGCGCTCGGTGGCCACGAAGCCCGGCACGTCGGCGTTCGTGGAGTCGCTGAGCAGCAGGTCCACGCCCCGCTCGCCGAGGCGGTAGAACGCCGCCATGTCGGTCAGCCGGCCGTCGAGGGGCGTCATGTCGGCCTTGAAGTCGCCGGTGTGGAACAGCGTCCCGGCCCCGGTGGTGACGGCGACGGCCAGGGCGTCGGGGATCGAGTGGTTGACGGCGATGAACTCGCAGGTGAACGGCCCGAACTGCACGGTCTGCCCGGCCGCCACCTCGGTCTCGTCGGAGTCGAGCCGGCGCTCGGTCAGCTTGGCGTCGAGCAGGCCGAGGGTGAACCGCGACCCGACCAGCGGCGCCCGCAGGCCCGCCTGGATCAGGTAGGGAATGCCGCCGATGTGGTCCTCGTGACCGTGGGTGAGGATCACCGCCTCGATGTCGTCCCAGCGGTCCTGCAGGTGGGTGAAGTCCGGCAGCACCAGGTCGACGCCGGGCTGGTGCTCCTCGGGGAAGAGCACCCCGCAGTCGATGATCAGCAGCCGGCCCTCGTGCTCCAGGACGGTCATGTTGCGGCCGATCTCCCCCACCCCGCCCAGCGGGATGACGCGGAGGAACCCGGGTGGGAGCGGCGGTGGTTTCTGATCGGTCTGAGGCACTCTCCCGACCCTACTCAGCCGTGAGCCGCGTGTGGTCCACCGGACTGTCGGCGTGCGCACCTACCGTCGCTGGTGTGAGCACGACGGTCCCCGACGCTGCCTCCCGCTGGGAGTCCCAGCGCAGCTTCGACGAGCTGGGCCGTCCGCTGCGCGACCTCACCTTCACCGTGGTCGACCTCGAGACCACCGGCGGATCCGCGGAGGCGGGCTCGATGATCACCGAGATCGGCGCGGTCAAGGTGCGCGGCGGAGAGGTGCTCGGCGAGTTCCAGACCCTGGTCAACCCGCGCTCCCAGATCCCGCCGTTCATCGCCGTGCTCACCGGCATCAGCAACGCCATGGTCGCCGACGCCCCGATGATCGAGTCCGCGCTGCCGGCCTTCCTCGAGTTCGCGGCCGGCACCATCCTGGTCGCCCACAACGCGCCGTTCGACGTCGGCTTCCTCAAGCACTTCAACACCCAGCAGGGCCGGGCCTGGCCGGGGTTCGAGGTCGTCGACACGGCCAAGCTGGCGCGCCGGGTGATCACCCGCGACGACGCCCCCAACTGCAAGCTCTCCTCGCTGGCGCGCGCGTTCCGGTCCACCACGACGCCTGACCACCGCGCCCTCTCCGACGCCCGCGCCACGGTCGACGTGCTCCACGGGCTGATGGAGCGGCTCGGCGGCCTCGGCGTGCACACGATCGAGGAGCTCCAGACGTTCTCCGCTCGCGTCTCGACCGCCCAGCGCCGCAAGCGCCACCTCGCCGAGGGGCTGCCGCACTCCCCCGGCGTCTACCTCTTCTGCGACGACGCCCGCCGGGTCCTCTACGTCGGCACCTCGCGCGACCTGCGCACCCGCGTCCGCTCCTACTTCACCGCGTCAGAGACCCGGTCCCGGATGGGCGAGATGGTCGGGCTGGCGACCACGGTCGAGGGCATCGTGTGCAGCACCGCGCTCGAGGCCCAGGTCCGCGAGCTGCGGCTGATCGCCCAGCACAAGCCGCGCTACAACCGGCGCTCCCGGTTTCCCGAGCGGATGCACTTCGTCAAGCTCACCCGCGAGCCCTGGCCACGGCTCTCCCTGGTGACCAAGGTGCTGGGCGACGACGCCGACTACCTCGGGCCGTTCTCGTCGCGCAAGGCCGCCGAGAAGTGCCTGGCCGCGCTCCACGACACCTTCCCGGTCCGCCAGTGCAGCGACCGTTTCGGCAAGGTGCCGTCCCGCGCCCCGTGCGTCCTGGCCGAGCTGGGCCGCTGCCTGTCGCCGTGCGACGGCAGCGTCGACGCCACGACCTACGCCGCGGTGGTGCGGCTGCTCCAGGACACCCTGCTGCGCCGGCCCGACGAAGTGGTCGACGCGATCAACCGCCGGATGGAGTCGCTGGCGGCCGACGAGCGGTTCGAGGAGGCGGGCGTCCACCGCGACCGGCTGGCGGCGTTCGTGCGGGCCGCGGCCCGCACCCAGCGGCTGACCGCGCTGTCCCGCTGCCCCGAGATCGTGGCCACCCGCCGCGCAGCAGAAGCCAACAGCCAGGGTGGCCGCTGGGAGGTCCACATCGTCCGCCACGGCCGGCTGGCCGCCGCCGGCGTGATCCCACCCGGCGCCGACGCCCACCAGTACGTCGCCGAGCTGAGGTTGTCCGCAGAGACCGTGGGCGATGCGCCCGGCCCGGTGCCGGCCGCGACCGCCGAGGAGTCGGAGAAGGTGCTGCGCTGGCTCGAGTCCGAGGGCGTCCGGCTCGTCGACGTCGAGGGCGAGTGGGCCTGTCCCGTCGCCGGCGCGACCCGCCACCTCGCGGTCCACGACGCGGCCTCCGACTCGCGGCGTTCGCTCGTCCCCTTCGCCGACCGACGCGACCTCACGACCGTGCACCAGCCCGCGCGATAGGCAGTGCCGATAGTTTGGCTCCCGTGATCACCGCCATCGTCTTCGTCAAGGCCGACGTGGCCCGGATCCCCGAGGTCGCCGAGGCGATCGCCGCGCTCGACGGGGTCAGCGAGGTCTACTCCGTGACCGGCGAGATCGACCTCATCGTGCTGGTCCGCGTCCGGGCCCACGAGGACGTCGCCGACGTCGTCGCCGACCGGCTCAACAAGGTGCCCGGCGTCGCCTCCACCGAGACCCACATCGCCTTCCGGGCCTACTCCCGCCACGACCTCGAGGCAGCCTTCTCCCTCGGCCTCGAGTGAGCGATCCGTCCGCGGACGCTGAGAACCTCCCCTGATCAGTCAGGAGACATGGCCCGTTCGGGCCATTGGTCCCCCCGTTCTCCGGCGGTGGGCGAGCGCACCGACCTAGCGTTGCTCGACCGGGTTGGACCCGTTACCGGAGGAGTCTCGTGGTGTCTGTCGTCCGTGCTCGCGTGCGCGCACTAGTTGGCGCGCTTGCCTGCGTGCTCATGGCCGCGGGGCTGAGCCAGCTCGCCGCCGCCCCCGCCCAGGCGGCGGTGCCGAACATCATCGGTCCGGCAGGCGGGGAGACCGTGCCCCAGATCCCCAACCTCAGCTGGCAGCGGCTCCCCGACGCCACGAGGTACGACGTCCAGCTGTCGACCACCGACACCTTCGCCTCGCGCCTGGTCGACACCAACACGGTCAACAGCCAGTACACCCCGCTCGTGCAGCTCCCCGCCGGCGACCTGTGGTGGCGGGTGCGTGTGACCGGCTCGGGTGACGCCGGCTGGGCCACCGCCACGTTCAAGCGTGGTGCCATCCAGCCTCCGACGATGCTCGGCCCGTCCGGCAACCTCGCGCAGCCGGACAGCCCGCCGCTGATCAGCTGGACGAGCGTCCCCGGAGCCCTGCAGTACAACCTGCAGGTCAGCACCGACGAGAACTTCACGGACCCGACCAAGATCACGACCTACACGCCGACCAAGACCACCTCGGCCATCAACCCGGCCCTCGTCGCGCCGAACACCTACTACGCGCGGGTCCAGGCCACGCTCAGCGGCAGCATCTCGACCGCGTTCTCCCAGTCCATCTCCTACACGATCGAGGGCCTGCGGGCCGCGGAGCGCACCTACCCCACCGAGAACGGCGTCGTCACCAACGCGGTCCTGGACTGGAAGCCGGTGCCGGGCGCGGCCACCTACCAGGTGCAGCTCGACGACGACATCAACTTCGGCAGCCCCGCGGTCAACCAGACCAACATCATGGGCACGCGCTACTCGCCGCCGGGCACCATCGGCAACGACACCTACTACTGGCGGGTGCGTCCGATCGACGCGTCGGGCAACGCCCGGGCCTGGCAGGCCTCCGACCGCGGCACCTTCCAGCGGGCGTGGCCGGGCCAGGTGCACCTGGAGTACCCCGGCAACGCCGCCACCGTGGGCGACCCGTTCTACTACCAGTGGAGCCCCAGCGAGCGGACCTCGTCCTCGCAGGAGGACCTCTCCCTCTCGAGCAGCTACACCATCGAGCTGAGCACCTCCTCCACCTTCCAGACCGTCAGCCGCTGCAACACGGTGCTGACCACCTTCGTGCCCCAGGGCGGCAGCGCCTGCTACCCGACCGCTTCCGGCACCTACTACTGGCGCGTGATCGGCCACGACGACTTCGGCGGCAACCGGCCGGCGACCGACGCGCCCAGCGCGGAGGTGCGCACCTTCACCTACCGGCCGGACGTGGCGACCCTCATCTCGCCCGTCAACGGGGACCACGTCACGATCCCGACGCTCAAGTGGAGCCCGGTCCCGGGTGCCGCCCGCTACCGGGTCACCATCACGCCGACCGCCGGCGGCAGCCCGACCATCGACATCACGGCCTCGACGTCGTACACCCCGCACTACAAGCTCACCCCGGGTGACTACTCCTGGCAGGTCCAGACGATGACCCAGGACGGCCGGCTCGGCACGGTGTTCATCTTCGACCAGGCGTCCTTCCACGTCGACGCGCTCCCGGCCGCGGTGGGCAGCAATCCCGACCCGCTCAACTCGCCGTCGGGTCGACGGTTCCCGACGCTCAGGTGGACGTCCGTGGCCGGCGCGACCCGCTACGAGGTGTGGGCCAAGCCGACGGCCAGCGCGGCCTACACCCTGCTGGGCAACGACTTCGAGTACGCCACCGGTGAGTCGCTGAACGCCGCCTACCTCGACCCCGGCACCTACGACTGGTTCGTCAAGGCAGTCAACGGCGGAGGGGCGCTGATCTCGGCCGGGGCCAACGGCACCTTCACGATCAACCCGCTCGAGGTCATCCCCGACGACCAGCAGTACGCCGCCCTCGCGGGCACGCTGCTGCCGGACGACCCGGAGGACGCGGACGCTGACCTGGACGCCGACGTCTGCCGCACCCAGATCCTGAACGCGGCCGGGCAGAGCGAGTGCGACAACCTGCGCAACACGCCCGTGCTCCGGTGGGCGGACAAGGCCAACGTCGGCTACTACCTGCTCTACGTCGCCTTCGACAAGGAGATGACCAACCCGGTCTTCGACCGGGACAACGACGGCTTCTTCACGCCGATCACCCTGGTGCAGCCGGCGTGGACCCCGACGGCCGCGCTCCCCGACAGCCAGGCCGGGACGGCGTACTACTACAAGGTCGTGCCGTGCTCCTACCAGAAGTGCGAGGCGCTCACCCACGCCCAGCACTCCTTCGACAAGCTCAGCCGCAGGGTCGTCCTGAAGCCGGCGCAGTACACCCCCGTCGACGCCTCGGCGCCGGTCAACTGCCCGGTCGACCCGGGTCCACCGAACCGCGCGGTGTGCCAGAACGACGTGACCCTGTCGTGGGAGGACTACCGCACGACCGAGAAGGACAACGCCGGCGACACCGACACCCCGCTGGCGGCTCCCGCCCGCACCGAGGCCCGCAGCTACATCGTGCAGACGTCGACGGACCCGAGCTTCCAGAGCCTGCTCGACAACATCGAGGTCGACCAGACGACGTTCACGTCGTACGCGACGACCTACCCCGAGGGCCCTGTCTTCTGGCGGGTGCAGGCCGTCGACGCGTCGGCCAACAAGCTCGACTGGAGCGAGACAGGGGTCTTCGACAAGGTGTCGCCGAAGCCGGTCCTGCTGTCCCCGGACGGCACCGCGCCGGTGCGCGGTGACCTCTTCTTCTCGTGGGCGTCGCTGCCCTACGCCTCGCAGTACCGCATCGAGGTCTACAAGAACCACGACACCGCCGCCAACGCGGTCAACCTGGCCTTCCCGGCCGCGACCGTGCGGTCGCGCATGGTGTCGCTGACCGCGCTGCTCCCCCAGCTGTCCCAGATGCCCAACGGGGAGGACCCCTACGTCTGGCGGGTCCGGCGCATCGACGCGGCGGGACGCAACGGCGCGTGGAGTGAGTGGGGCAACTTCAGGGTCGTCGAGCCCTCCGCGACCCTGACCTCGCCGCCCGACAGCGCCTCGGTCGCGCCCTCGGACGCACTGTTCACCTGGCAGCCGACGGCGGGCGCCGAGAGCTACCGCTTCGAGCGGCGGGTGGTCGGCACCCTGACGTCCGTCGAACCGGTCACCACGCGCGCGCTCTCCTGGGCTCCCCAGCTCGCCATCGCCGGGGGCAGCTGGGAGTGGCGGGTCACGCCCGTCGACGCCTCGGGCAACACCCTCGCGCCGTCGACCTGGCGGCCGTTCACCGTCGTGGACACCGTCGCGGCGACGACCGGGGTCGTGATCGGCGGCTCCGGCCGGGTCGGCACGCCCCTCACGGTCACCACCCCACCGGCGTGGAACTTCGGCGCCGCGGTCACCACGACCTACCAGTGGCTCAGGAACGGCGTCGCGATCGGCGGCGCCACGAGCGAGAGCTACACGATCACCAGCGCCGACGTCGCCAAGGGCATCTCGGTCAAGGCCACCGGCACGCGCGCGGGCTACCTGCCCGGCTCGTCGACGAGCAACACCATCAACGGCCTGGCCGGCGAGGCTCCGGTCGCGGTGAGCGAGGTGCAGGTCAGCGGCACGGCGAAGGTGGGGACCAACCTGACGCTCACGCCGCCGGTGTGGGACAACGACTTCACGACCACGACCTACCAGTGGCAGCGCGACGGCGTGTCGATCTCGGGCGCCACCCAGACGACGTACGCCGTCACCTCGGCCGACGTCGCCAAGGCGCTGACCGTGAAGGCCACGGGCACGCGGGCCGGCTATGACCCCGGCACGTCGGTGAGCGCTCCTGTCACCGGCGCCCTCGGCGACGCGGCGAACGCAACGACGAACGTGTCGATCGCCGGCGCCAACGACAAGGTCGGCACCACGTGGACCCTGACCGCGCCGACGTGGTCGACGACCGGGTGGAGCACGACCTACCAGTGGTACCGCGACGCCGCGGCCATCACCAGCGCCACGGGCACGACCTACAAGCTCACCGAGCTCGACGTCGGTGCCTCCGTCACCGTCAAGGCGACGGCGACCAAGACGGGCTACCAGCCCGGCTCGTCGACCAGCAACGCCGTGGTCGTCGCCCCGCTCGACCCGCTGGTCGCGTCGGCCCTGCCGACCATCACCGGCGTCGCCAAGGCCAAGGAGACGCTCACCGCCGGCCCGGGCACCTGGTCGGTCCCGAGCGGCCTGACCTACGCCTACCAGTGGTTCGTCAACGGCGAGGCCGTGGCCAAGGAGACCGCCAAGACCTACGTCGTCCGCAGCCGCGACGCCGGCTTGCCGGTCTCGGTGCGGGTGACTGCCTCCGCGACCAACTGGAAGCCGGGTGTCGCCACCAGCGCCGCGGTCACGGTCGCCAAGCTGACCTCGACGACCACGGCGACGGCCGCCAAGAAGAAGCTCACCCAGCGCCAGCGGGGGGTGCTCACCGTGAAGGTGGCCCTGATCGACTTCGGCGTCTCGCTGGGCCAGGTGCAGGTCAAGGACGGCGCGAAGATCATCGCCAGCGCCGGGCTCCAGACCGGCAAGGACGGCGTGCTGACGATCCGGCTCAAGAAGCTGAAGCTGGGCAAGCACAAGCTGACCATCACCTACCTGGGCAGCGCCTCGACGGCTCCGTCCTCGGACAAGGTGACGATCAAGGTCGTCAAGGGCGCCAAGAAGTAGACGGGTCAGGCCGGGCAGCGAGACCGGCTCGTCAGTCGTCGCGGTCCGGCCGGGCCGTCGAGCCCGGAGCCTTCACGACCACGACCAGCAGCGCCTTGGAGATGGCCCAGAGCGACGGCCAGCGCCGCAGCGCGGCCATCCCCCACCGGTAGTGCCACGGAGTGCCGGCCATGGTCGCAGCGGGGTCGTGGGGCAGCACGAAGTGCGCGGTGAGCTCGGAGTGCCGTGCGACGTCACGGCGCAGCGACGCGTACGTCGGGGCGTAGGACGCGTCCTCGTAGCTCGTGCCTCGACCGGACCAGCGCAGGTAGCGATCGGCCCAACGCAGCGGCAGCCAGGCCAGGAACGGCAGGCGGTAGTGGGCCTCGATGGGCCATGCGCGGTTGGGGACCAGCACGAAGGCCACGCCCCCGGGACGGAGCGCCGCCGAGATGCGCGTGAGGGCCAGGTCGTGGTCAGGCAGGTGCTCGTAGACGTTGTCGAGGACGACGAGATCGAAGGCGGCCACGTCGTCGAGGCTCTCGACGCCACCCTCGCGGTGCTCGAGGGCACCGTGCGGCAGGGCCGCGGCGGCCTCCTGGGCCGTCCGGTGCAGGTGTGCTGCCGGCTCCATGGCCACCACCCGCCGGCACCGGCGGCTCAGGGCCAGGGCCGTGCCGCCGTAGCCCGACCCCAGGTCGAGCACCTCGAGCTGCTCCTCGGGCGCCGGCAGCCAGGGGCCGCAGGTGGACAGCACCTGTCCGGCCATGGCCTCGGCCAGGTCGGACCTCGTCTCGAGCCTCGTGAAGGCGTCGTAGGCGGGGCGGTCGGTCACGCCGGTTCGTCCTGGGTCATGAGCACCCTGGCTCGTGGTGCGGGTCCATCGGACCCATGGTGCCGAGCCGAGGCCCTCGTGCGCGACAGCAACACACCGTGCACGAGCACGGGGATGCCCGGACCGACCAGGACCGCGACGAGCACCCGCGTGGTCAGCCCCATCGGGAGCAGGAGCGCGGCCACGGTCGCCAGCACGGCGAGCGCCCATCCGGTCATCGCGGTGAGGTGCCGGTCCATCGCGACGAACGCGAGCCCGGAGACGGTGAGCATCGCCAGGAGCCCCGCACTGCCGACGAGGATGGCCGCCTGGACGCGGCTGATCTCGAACCCGTCGCCCATCGACAGCCGGAGCAGCGGTCCCCCGACCGCGACGGCACCGGCCATCGCGAGGACGCTGGTCACGGCGCAGGCCGCCCACACCGCGAAGACGGTGCGCGACACCGATCGAGCCGAGTCGAGCAGGTGCACGAGCAGCAGCGGTCGCAGCCCGTTCACCACCAGGATCAGCGGGGACCGGAAGAGGACGAGGGCGGCGAGCAGCCCCGTCGTCGCCGGGCTCAGCGAGGACGTGCTGGTGGCGACCACGAGGGCGGGGAAGCCGGCGATGAGCAGACCGGACAGCCCGGTCGCCAGCACCATCAGAGCGACCCGCTGCGACAGGTGCCCCACGGCGCCCAGCGAGCGGGTGCCGAGGCGACGCGCCAGCCACGGCAGGAGCGGCAGCCAGACCAGGCTGCCGCAGACGATCGCGAACATCTGCGCCGTGCGCCCGGCGTCCGCGGCGACCGCGACCGCGACCAGTCGCACGGTGGCGTCGAGCAGGAGCAGCAGGCAGGCCCAGCCCCACAGGCGGCGGGACGCCAGCAGGCCGAGAACGGCGACGAGTCCGGCCAGCCCGCATGCGCCGAGGGCGGCCATGGCCACCACCCCCGCGTCCGGACCCTGGTGACGGTCCCACCAGGGCGACGCGGCCACCACCACACCGGCCAGGACGAGCCCGGCGGCCAGCGGGACAACGAGGACCTGGATCCGGAACGGTCCGCGCGACGCCGGGTCGGATGCCGCCCGGGTCACCTCCTGCTGGAGCCCCCCGACAGCGCCGGCCACCGCGTAGTAGACGGCCCAGAGCACCGCGAACGAGACGTAGGGGCCGGGCCCGGCGAGGTGGGCGAAGAGCACCAGCGTGGCGTAGGCGAGACCGCCGGCCACCAGGGTGGTGGTCGCCACCAGGGCCCCTGGTCGCGCCAGCGGTGCGTTCACGGCGCCGGCACCGGATGGGAGAGGACGCGGGCGTAGACGCGCGAGAGCCCCCAGCGAGGCAGCACCCGGAAGGCGCCGCGGATCGTCAGGTTCGCGGCGGCACGGCCCCGGCCCACGAGGCCGTAGGAGCGCAGGTTGCGCTGGAGCTGGCGCTCGAGGGCCAGGTAGCCGCGGGCCGAGCGCCGCCGCAGCATCCCGTCGCCGGCCCGGAACAGCACCAGGGGCTCGGCGAGGTTGGTCATCCGGGCGCCTCCGGCGAGCAGCCGCGCCATCAGGTCGTAGTCCTGCATGAAGCGCATCGTGGGGTACCCGCCCACGCGCAGCGCCAGCTCGCGCCGGTACATCGCGGTCGGGTGGTTGACCGGGTTGTTGAAGCGCATCCTGCGGGCGATCGCGTCGTGGGTCGCGGGGTTGGTGCGCAGCCGGGTCGGTCGCCCGGGGTCCACGTCGAACTCCCACATCGCGGCGCCGCACAGGTCCGCACCCGTCTTCGCGAGCTCGGCCAGCTGCGCCTCGAACCGGTGCGGGAGCAGCAGGTCGTCGGCGTCCATCTTCGCGATCCAGGTGCCGGTGGCCGCCCGGAGCCCGGCCTGGTTGGCCACGCCCGCGCCCTGGTTGGTGGCCAGCCGGACCCGGACGACGCCGGGGCGAGAGGCGGCGTAGCGCTCGAGCAGCAGCTCGTGGTCGACGCTCAGCGGACCGTCCTCGACGACCACGACCTCGTCGGCGGGACGGGTCTGCGCGTCGAGGCTGTCCAGCGCCGCTCGGACATCGGCCACGGACACCCCCGCGTGCACGGGAATCAGGGCGGAGACGGTGGCGCGCCCGGTCATGGCACCGGTTCCGGTTCCGCCCGGTCGGCCGGTGCCCAGACGGCGAGCACCGCGCTGGCCAGGGCGAGGGTGCAAGCAACGACGATGAGCCACGACGGCGGTGCCAGCCAGGCGCTGTCCGCCGAGGACGCCCGGTTGCCCAGCTCGTCGCGCACGATCTTGATCAGGCACGCCGCGCTGGAGACCGCGAGCACGACGCCGCCACCCACGAGCAGGCCACGGGCCGGACGGACCCGGGCCCGATCGAGGACGAGACCGGCGATGACGACGAAGCCCACTGCGAGCGGCAGGCCGTAGCGCCCCTGCCACATGACCCCGCGGCCGTCCCGGGACAGCCAGGTGAGCACGAACGGCAGGGCCAGGGCGGCGACCAGGGCCGTGGCCAGCGCCAGGCGCGGGAGGCCGCGTGCGGTCCGGAGGGCGACGTAGGTCAGCAGGCAGACCAGCCCGCCGACCAGGGGGTAGACGAAGATCGGCCCCGGCTGGTTGCGGAACGGGAACGCCGCGATGGTCTGGAGGGGCCACAGCAGGATGCTGCTCGGCGACCAGCTGGTCGTGCCCTGCAGCTCCCCCGCGCCTTCGACGAGGCCGGCGTGCAGGGTCCACGCCGCGGCCCCGGCGGTTGCCGCGGTGACCAGCGCGGTGGTCAGCCCGGCGACGGCGCGGTGGCGCCCGACGAAGGAGAACGCCGCGCGCCCGTGGAACAGGATCGCCACCAGGACGATCAGGCCGACGAAGAGCGGCCCGAGCATCCGGAGCGTCACGACCACGGCGGCCGCCACTCCGGCCAGGACCAGCATCCGCCGCTGGGTCGCCGGGTCCTCGACGTCCGGAGCTCGCAGCAGCAGGCACCACACGGCAAGAGCGGCCGCCATCTCCAGACCGTTGGGTGCGGCGACGGCCGTGGAGAACACGAAGACGGGCGAGGCGGCCAGCAGCAGCCCCACACCCGACCACGGACCCCGCCGGCCGAGGCCCATCGCCCAGGCGGCCAGCCCCATGAACAGCAGGCACAGGAGCGCGGAGGCCATCCGCATGGCGTAGAGCGCGGCCGCCCCGTGGAAGGGCCGGGCCGCCGTCCCGACGACCCAGTAGAAGACGGGGTTGTACTGACCGGCGCCGGACCCGACGAGCACGGTGCCGTCGTCGTTGCGCTGGGCCGGGCTGCAGTTGTCATGTCCGGTGTAGGGCAGGGCCGCGCACTGGTCGTGCGCGGCGGCCACGATGTCGGCCGGCACCCGGACCAGGGTCCCGCGCCCGTCGACGGCCGCATCCGGCGCCTGCCACTGCCCGCGGGCCACCGCCGCAGCGCGGTAGGCGTGGTCGAACTCGTCGCTGGCGCGGAACGGGGGCACGGTCACGATCCAGAGCGCCTGGAGGATCGCCAGGCCCAGGACGACGCCGACGACGAAGCGTCGGACACCGGTCCGCCGGCCCACGGCGGGACGCAGCAGCTCCTGGACGCTCACACCCACGAGGCTAGTGAGATCAACTGGTTCAGACCGGCGATTCAGGCCATCGGCCCGGGCGCGTGTCCGAACGACGTCCGGGGTAGTCCGTTCGGACTACCCGGGCCACACCGAACGTCCCGAACCTCGCCGATCTCCACCGCGCCCGGAGCCCGGTCCATAGCGTGTTTCGAGACGTGCACGGGACGTGGAGGGAGGCACTCATGGACGGCGTTCAGGACACACGGGCCGTCGTGGTGGTCCCCATGTTCAACGAGGCCCAGGTCATCGCCGGGGTCGTCACCGAGCTCCGCGCGTCGTTCCCGGTCGTCGTCTGCGTGGACGACGGCAGCACCGACGACAGCAGGGCCGTGGCCCGAGCAGCCGGGGCCGTGGTGGTCCCCCACCCCACCAACCTCGGCCAGGGCGCGGCGCTCGAGACCGGCATCCGGTTCGCGCTGTCGCTGCCCGCCACGGAGTACGTCGTCACCTTCGACGCCGACGGGCAGCACGACGTCGCCGACGCGCGGGCCATGGTCGAGCGCGCGGTCTACCGCGACCTCCAGGTGGTGCTGGGCTCGCGGTTCCTCACCGCGGGCGACCACGTGCCGCTGGCCCGACGGCTGCTGCTGAGCGGCGCGGTGCGGTTCACCCGCCACACCACCGGGCTCGCGCTCACCGACGCCCACAACGGGCTGCGGGTGCTGCGGCGCGACGCGGCCGAGGCGGTGCGGCTCCGGCTGCACGGCATGTCGCACGCGAGCGAGATCCTGACCGTGCTCGCCAGGGGCGGCTTCTCGCTCGAGGAGCACCCGGTGACGATCCGCTACACCGACTACTCGCGCGCCAAGGGCCAGCGTGGCTACAACGCGCTCAACATCCTCTTCGAGCTGGCGGTCAACCGGATGCGGGCCGCCGCGTGATCATCAAGCTGCTGCTCCTCGCGGGACTGGCCGCCGCGGCGTACACGCTGATGCACGGGCGGCGCTCCGCGCTCAGCCTCCTGGTCCGCCGGGGCATCGCCCTGCTCGCGCTCGCGCTGGGGGCGGTCGCGGTCCTCCTCCCCGACCTCGTCACCCAGGTCGCCCACGCCGTCGGCGTCGGCCGAGGCACCGACCTGGTGGTCTACGTCCTCGCCGTGACCTTCCTCTTCACCACGATCGGGCTGCACCTGCGGCTGGCCACGATGCACGACAAGTACGTCGAGCTGGCCCGCCAGGTGGCCCTCAACGCGGCCCGGGCCGACGCGCCCCTCGCCCAGGCCGAGATCGTCCGGCCCCGCTCCGCCGACGTCGCCTGACCCACCGCTGAGCCACGCCCTACGCTCACCCGGTGACCTCCGCCCGGGCCCGCACCCTGCTGGCCTACGCCGGGCTGGCGGTCGTCTTCGGCGCGCTGGTCGGGCGTGCGGCGCTGCCGCTGGACAACCTCGACACCTACTTCCACCTGAGGTTCGGGCACGAGTTCCTGAGCGGAGCGTGGTCACCGCGCGACCCGGGCTCGGTGAGCACCCTCGCCACCGCCGACTGGGTCCCGACCCAGTGGCTGTCCCAGGTGGTGATGGCCCAGACCGAGGACTGGTTCGGCCTGCCGGGGGTGGCCTGGCTGTCGGGGCTGCTGTTCCTGTCGCTCGCCCTCGCCGTCTACTGGGCGTGCCGGCGCCGGGCCGAGCCGGCCGTGGCCGCGCTGCTCACGCTGCTCGCGCTCGTCGCCTGCACCTCGGGCATCTCGATGCGCCCCCAGCTGGTCAGCTATCTCCTCGTCGTGGCGACCACCGCGGCGTGGCTGCGGGCGCGCGACACCGGGCGGGCGCCGTGGCTGCTCGTGCCGGCCACCTGGGTCTGGACGATGTGCCACGGCATGTGGCCGATCGGGATCGTGATCGGCGTGGTGGCGGTGGCCGGCCTCGCCCTCGACCGCGGCCTCTCCGCCCGCACCCTGGTCCGCATGGCCATGGTGCCCGTGCTGTCCGCGGCAGTCTCCCTGCTCACCCCGGCCGGCCCCGGTCTCTTCCCGGCCGTGCTCCGCGTGGGCTCGCGGGCGAAGTACTTCTACGAGTGGGACCCGCCGGACTACTCCAAGCCCTGGGTCGCCACGCTGGGACTCATCCTGGCGCTGGCCCTCGTCCCCAGGCTGCGCCGTGGCGAGAAGCTGCCGTGGCTCGACGTGCTGCTCCTCGGCCTCGCCGGGGTCTGCGCCGTCTACTCGATGCGCACCGTGCCGGTCGCCGCCTGCCTCGCCGCACCGCTGGCCGCCATGGCGCTGCAGCCGGTCCTGGGCGCCCGCCCCGCGGTGCCGCGCCGCGAGGTGTGGGTCGTGGCCGGCGGCTTCCTGCTCTCGCTGGCCACGCTCGCGGTGCTCGTGCCGCACACCGCCGACGAGCACCGGGAGACCGCAGCCTGGCTCGACGGGGCGCTCGGCGACCTCCCTGCGGGCACGAGGGTCATCGACGACACCGGGTTCGGGGCCTACCTGCTGTGGCGCTTCCCCCAGCTGGACGTGGTCGTGCACGGCTACGGCGACCTCTACACCGACGCCCAGCTGGAGCGGAACGCCGACATCGAGCAGGTCAGAGGCGGTTGGGTCGAGCTGGTGCAGGGCATCGACCCGGCCTACGCCGTGCTGCCGCCCGGCTCGCCGCTCGCCTACAACCTCCGCGAGGTCGAGGGGTGGACCGTGCTCGAGCACAGTGACGACCTCGAGCTGCTGCAGCCGCCGACGGGGTGGTCGGACTCGTGACAGTTCGGAAGACCCGTCAGAAGAGGAGCGGCAGGACGGACGCGTAGTCGTCGGTCCACAGCCGCGCCTCGCCGTCGTCGTCGAGCGGACGCCAGTCGCCACCGACCCCGGCGAGCCGGCCGCCGAGCTTCCCCGGCTCGCGCGTCAGGGCGACCCACTTCGAGTGGGACAGCCCGCGCTCGTCACTGTTCGCGGCACTCGGGGTGTCGTCGCGCACCGCCGCGGTCCAGCCGGCGTCCCTGGTCAGTCCCGCCAGAACCGGCTCGAGGTCGAGGAAGCGGTTGGTGATGTGCACGAGCACCAGCCCGTCGTCCTTCACCACCCGGTCATAGAGGTCGAAGGCCTCCCGGGTCATCAGGTGCATGGGAATGGCGTCCGACGAGAACGCGTCGACCACGAGGACGTCGTAGGTGTCGTCGGGCACCTTGCCGAGCTCGAGGCGGGCGTCTCCGACGGTGACGCCGGCCTCGGGGGCGCAGTCCTCGAGGAAGTGGAACTTCCCGGAGTCCCGCGCGATGTGGACCATCAGGGGGTCGATCTCGAAGAACTGCCAGGTCTCCCCCGGCGTCGCGTAGCAGGCCAGCGTCCCCGCCCCGAGACCGACGACGCCGACCGACGCGGCCGGGCCGAAGAGCGTGTCGGCCCGGGAGAGGACGAGCCCTGCGCCCGAGCTCTCGCCGTAGTACATGGTGGGTTCGTCCCTGAGCGCCGGGCTCAGGAGCTCCATCCCGTGGAAGGTGCCGCCGTGCACGAGCACGCGCTGGCGGCCGTCGGAGCTGTCCTTGACGGTGTAGACGCCGAAGTAGCTGCGGTCCCGCGTCCCGTCGAACGACGGAGCGATCGTCGCCCGGGCACCCAGCGCGCACATCACGGCGACCAGCACGACGACGTAGACCACCCGGCCCCACCGGGCGAGGGCGGCTCCCAGGCCGAGCCCGAGGAGCAGCAGCACGACCAGGGGGTGCCCGCTGAGGGCGAGAGCCGCGGCGAGGGTCGCCACCAGGCCTCCGGCCAGGAGGACGCGCGAGCGGTCGAGCCGGGCCACCACCGGCAGTGGGAGCAGGGCCGCGGTGGCGACGACCAGCAGCGGGTGCTCGTAGACCCAGTCGAAGGCCAGCGGTGCGACCAGCCCGCAGAAGACGCCCCCGAGCGCGCCTCCCACGGCGGTGGTCACGTAGAAGCGCGTCAGCTGGCGAGCGGGCGGACGGGAGTCGTAGAGCCGCGAGTGCAGGGCCACCGCCACGGCGAAGAAGGTCAGCACCGACAGGGCCGCCACGGGATAGCCGGTCAGCCCCGTGCTGAGCAGCGCCGTCGCGCCCAGCACCATGAGGAGGGCCGGCGCGACCCGGCTGACCAGGCGGGCGGCGCCACGCCGGTCGGCGAACGCGACCGTGAAGCTGAGCAGGTAGAGGCCCAGCGGGATCGCCCACAGCAGCGGCATCGCCATGATGTCGGTGCTCAGGTGCGTGGTCGTCGACAGCATCAGCCCGGACGGGACCGCCGACAGGCACAGCCACAGCGCGGTCTGCCTGCGGCTGGGTGGCTCGTGGGGCTCGTGGGGCTCGACCTCGACGGCCTCGGTCGCGACGTCCGTGGCGGCCCACCGAGCGGCCACCAGTCCGCAGGCCGAGACGAGGACGATGAGCACGGCGTACCCGGTGCTCCAGGTCCAGCGCTGCTCGCCGAGCCGCATCGCCGGCTCGACGACGAGCGGGTAGGCCAGCAGCCCGGTGAAGCTGCCGAGGTTGGAGGCGGCGTACAGCGGATAGGGGTTGGCGCCCCGGCCGGAGGCGAACCAGCCCTGCATCAGCGGCGCCTGGGCCGAGACGGCCAGGATCAACGGGCCGACCGAGACCAGCAGGAGCAGCGGGACGAAGAGGACGACGCTGCCGCCCGTCGGCGGCTCCATCGAGGCGAGCCCGACCGGCAGCCAGAAGCACGCGAGACCCAGCAGGCCGAGGTGGAGCAGCACCTGACGACGGACCGGGAAGCGCTGCAGCCAGTGCGCCCAGAGGTAACCGGCGAGCAGGAGCACCTGGTAGACGAGCATGGCGCTGTTCCACACCGAGGCCGCACCACCGAGCTCCGGCAGCGCCAGCCGGGCCACCATCGGCTCGATCTGGAACAGCAGGAACGAGCCGAAGAAGATCGTGACGGTGTAGGGCCAGCGGGGCATCGCCCGCCTCGGAGCGACGAACTCCGCCTCGGCGCGGGCGTCGAACGTCGTGGTGGCCACTTCCGCACGGTACGAGCGGTGGGACGGGCCCGCAGGCGCTTGAGGGACAAGCGCACACTCGGTCGAACGGAGTAGCCCGAACGGGCCATGCCGAAGGTCAGTCGGCGCTGGCGGCGACCCAGCGCTCGAGCGTGCCCTTGGCGGCACCCGAGTCGATGGCCTCGCGGGCCCGGACGATGCCGGCGGCGAGGTCCGCGTCCACGCCTGCCCCGGCGCCGTCGTAGACCGCGAGCGCGGCACCGGCGTTGAGCAGCACGGCGTCGCGCACCGCGCCCGGCTCTCCCTCCAGCAGGCGGCGGACGACGTCGGCGTTGTGCGTGGCGTCTCCGCCGCGGAGGTCCTCGGTGGTCGCCGGCGCCAGGCCGTGCGCGGCGGGGTCGACGGTGGCGGTGCTGACCTCTCCCCCGGTGACCACCCACACCGACGAGGTGGTGGTCGTGGTGAGCTCGTCGAGCCCGTCGTCGCCCCGGAACACCCAGGCGTCGGAGCCGCGCGCGGCGAAGACGCCGGCCATCACCGGCGCCATCCGCGGGTCGGCGCAGCCCACCGCGTTGGCGGCCGGCCGGACCGGGTTGGCGAGCGGCCCCAGGAAGTTGAAGGTCGTGCCGATGCCGAGCTCGCGGCGCGGCACGGCGGTGTGCCGCATCGCCGGGTTGAACGCCGCCGCGAAGAGGAAGGTGATGCCGGCCTCGTCGGCCAGGGCGGCGACCCGGTCCGGCGGCAGGTCGAGGCGTACGCCGAGCGCCTCGAGCACGTCGGCGGAGCCGGACTGGGAGGACGCCGAGCGGTTGCCGTGCTTGACCACCCGCGCGCCCGCGCCCGCGGCGACGATCGCGGCCATCGTCGAGATGTTGACCGACATCGAGCGGTCACCGCCGGTGCCGACCACGTCGAGCAGCCGGCCCGAGACCTCGATGGGGGTCGCCTTCTCATACATCGCGGCGACCAGGCCGGTGAGCTCGTCGACCGTCTCGCCCTTGGCCCGCAGCGACACGGCGAAGCCGGCGATCTGGGCCGGTGTCGCCTCGCCGGAGAGGATCTCCCCCATCGCCCAGGTCGCCTGGTCGGCGGTGAGGTCGGTGCGCGCGACGAGCGCGGCCAGCACCTCGGGCCACGTGGACATGCCGGTCCTCAGGGGGTGTGGGTCAGCTGGTCGCCGGCACGCGTGACCGGAGCAGCCCGGTGACGGCCTCGGCCAGCTGGATGGGGTCGATCGGGTGGGGCACCGCGGCGTCGGCCCGCGACCAGGTCGCCAGCCAGGCGTCCTGCGGACGGCCGGTCAGCACCAGCAGCGGCGGGCACTGGTAGATCTCGTCCTTGAGCTGCTTGGCGATGCCCATGCCGCCGGCGGGGACCGCCTCGCCGTCGAGGATCGCGAGGTCGATGCCGCCGGCGTCCATGTTCTGCAGGACGACCGGCTCGGTGGCGACCTCGACGTACTCCAGCCCGGGCAGGTCGGGGTGGACCCGGCGCCCCAGCGCGAGGATGACCTGCTGGCGGGTGTTGAGGTCGTCGGAGTAGACGAGCACGCGCAGGTTCTGGTCGGCCACGCCCGGGATGCTACCGCTCGCCGGCCGCGCCCGACTCGGCGGCGCGGGCCTCCAGCAGGTCGAGACGCCGGTCCTCCCGTGCGGCCTCCTTCATGGAGGAGCGCACCCACTGGGCGAACAGGACCCCGAACAGCACCAGCCCCACCAGGTCGCCCGATGACCAGAGCAGGCCGCCGGCCAGGTGCTGGTCGTCGAGTGCGTCGGGCAGCCAGCCGTAGCCGGGCAGCTGCCTCAGCGCGAGGTAGTGATCGCCGCCCAGCAGCGTCTCCTGGCCCATGATCGTGACGCCCAGGAAGGCGTGGAACGGCAGCGTGAGCACGACGAGGAGCATCCGCACGGGGTAGCCGACCCGCCCCGGCACCGGGTCGATGCCGACGATCGGCCAGAAGAACAGCGTGCCGACCACGACCAGGTGCACGTGCATCAGCTCGTGGAGCCACACGTGGGCGAGCGTGGCGTCGTACCAGGAGGAGAAGTAGAGCGCCCACGGCGACACGATGTAGAGCGCCAGCGTGAGCGGCGGGAAGGACAGCACCTTCGCGACCCGCGAGTGGAGCACCGTCAGCAGCCAGCCGCGCGGCGCGTGTGGGAGCGTGCGCAGCGCCAGCGTGACCGGCGCACCGAGGGCCAGGGCCAGCGGGACCAGCATCGCCAGGACCATGTGCTGGACCATGTGCACGCTCAGCAGCGTCGTGTCGTAGGCCGCCAGTCCGGACGACGTGGCGACGTAGAACGAGCCCATGCCGACGCCGACGAACATCACCGTCCGGCCCACCGGCCAGGCGTCGCCGCGCCGGTGCAGGGACCGCACGCCGAGGAGGTAGAGACCGACCGCCCAGACGGTCACCACGAGGGGCAGGGGAGCCAGCTCCCACCCCGTCAGGAGACGGCCTGCATCGAAGGGCGGCACGCTCGGATCCTATTCGTGCAGCGGGCCCGATCGGTTGCCGGGACGAGCGTGGGATCCGACACGCCACCCGGGGCTGACCCTGGGGACACCGCGGGACATAATGAGTCCGTGGCGACAGCAACGACCATCCCGGCCTCGCGCCTCCACGGGCACCACGACCGTCCGAGCATGGTCAGCGTCGGGACCATCATCTGGCTCTCGAGCGAGCTGATGTTCTTCGCCGCCCTGTTCGCGTCCTACTTCACGATCCGCTCGGTGAGCCCGGATCTGTGGTCGCAGAACACCGCGGAGCTCAACGTCCCGTTCGCGGCGGTCAACACCACGATCCTGGTGCTGTCGTCGGTGACCTGCCAGCTCGGCGTGTTCGCGGCCGAGCGCGGCCAGGTCGGGCGCACCGGCTCGATGCTCGATCCTCGGGGCTGGGGGCTGCGCGAGTGGTTCATCCTCACCTACGTCATGGGCGCGATCTTCATCGCGGGCCAGGTGACTGAGTACACCTCGCTGGTCCAGGAGGGCATCACGATCTCGGACTCGGCCTACGGCTCGATGTTCTACCTGACCACCGGTTTCCACGGCCTCCACGTGACCGGCGGTCTGATCGCGTTCCTCCTGGTGCTGGGCCGCACCTACGCCGCCAGGCGGTTCACGCACGAGCAGGCGGTCAGCGCGATCGTCGTCTCCTACTACTGGCACTTCGTCGACGTCGTGTGGATCGCGCTGTTCGCGACGATCTACCTCATCAAGTGACCCCGACCGTGAGGACTTCAGTGCGCTTCCTGAACCGCTCCGCCGGTCTGCTGTCCCGCCACCGGCGCCGCCCTCTCGCAGGGCTGCTCCTGATGGTGCTGGGCCTGGCGCTGACCGGCACGCTCTACGCCGCCTTCGCTCCCTCGTCGACGGCCGACTCGTCGGCCACCGACCAGGAGATGGTCGACGAGGGCCGCAAGCTGTTCCTCGTCGGCTGCTCGAGCTGCCACGGCCAGAACGGCGAGGGCGTCGCGACCCAGGACGGCAACCTGCTCGGCCCCTCGCTCGTGGGTGTCGGTGCCGCGGCAGTCGACTTCCAGGTCGGCACCGGCCGGATGCCCGCCGTACAACCCGGCGCCCAGAACCCCACCAAGCCGCTGGCCTACGACGACGAGGAGATCGCGGCCCTGGCGGCGTTCGTCGCGACCCTCGGCCCCGGGCCCGCCGTGCCCGACCCCTCCGACTACAGCCTGGCCGGGCTGTCGGAGCAGGAGCGCGAGGAGGCGGTCGCCCGTGGCGGACAGATCTTCCTGACCAACTGCACGGCCTGCCACAACTTCGCCGGCAAGGGCGGTGCCATGCCGCGCGGTGGCGACGCCCCCGACCTGAGCAACACCAACCGACGCCACATCTACGAGGCGCTGCTGACCGGCCCCGGCCAGATGGACACCTTCTCCAACGGCAACCTCTCGCCTGAGGAGAAGCGCGACGTCATCGCCTACCTCTACTCGATCCGTGAGCAGCCCGACTACGGCGGCTTCGGCCTCGGTGGCATGGGCCCCGTGAGCGAGGGACTGTTCGCGTGGATCGGGGGCATCGGCGCACTGGTCGTCTTCGCCGCCTGGATCGCCGCCCACACGGCACGCACCACCAAGTCAAAGGGATCCAACACCGGGGAGGAGGTCCCAGCATGAGCGACGAGCATGGCCACCTTCCGGCCGAGCCGGGCAACGACGACGCGCCCGCCTCCGACAAGTCGCTGGTGCCCGACGAGCCGATCACCAACCCGGGGATGCCCGAGCACCTGTGGCGGCCGACCGACGTCGACCCGAAGGCGGAGCAGCGGGCCGAGCGGCAGGTCGCGGCGATGTTCGGCCTCTCGTCGGTCTGCGCGGTCCTGTTCGTCGTCTCCTACATCGTCTTCGACGTCAACGGTGGCGCCGACGGCAAGAAGGTGCAGACGGTCTTCGGGCTGGGCGCCTCCAACGTCGCCCTGGGTGCCTCGCTGGGCTTCGCGCTGCTGTTCATCGGCGTCGGGCTGATCCAGTGGGCCCGCAAGCTGATGAGCGACCACGAGATCGTCGAGATGCGACACCCGGCCCGCTCCTCCGACGAGGACCGCGAGGAGACCGTTCGCGTGCTGGCCCTCGGTGCCGAGGAGTCCGGCATCGCCCGGCGCCCGCTGGTCCGCAACTCGCTGCTCGGCGCGGTCGGCATCCTGCTGGCACCGGTCGTCGTACTCCTGAAGGACCTCGGCAAGACCAACGCCGAGGTCATCGACGCGGCGGAGTACCCCGGGGCCGGCCTCGAGCACACCGTCTGGGACACCGGCATGCGCGTCGTGCGCGACGTCATCGGCACCCCGATCCGCCCCGGCGACCTCGAGATCGGCGACCTGGTCAACGCCGAGCCCGAGATCATCTTCCAGGTCGACGAGGACGGCGAGCCGGTGCTCGAGGGCGTCCACGTCCAGATCGCGAAGTCGAAGGGTGCGGTCGTCCTGATCCGCATGGACCCCGACGACAACAACCCGGCCCCCGGCCGCGGCGACTGGGCCGTCGACGGCATCCTCTGCTACTCGAAGATCTGCACCCACGTGGGCTGCCCGATCTCGCTCAACGAGCGCAAGACGCACCACCTGCTGTGCCCGTGCCACCAGTCGACGTTCGACCTGGCCGACGCGGCCAAGGTGGTCTTCGGCCCCGCGGCCCGCGCGCTGCCCCAGCTGCCGCTGATGGTGGACGAGGAGGGCTACCTCGTGGCGCAGAGCGACTTCAAGGAACCCGTCGGACCCAGCTACTGGGAGCGCGACTCCCAGCAGAGCACGAGCAAGTGAGCCGAGACCGGAGTAGTCAGCCATGAGCATCGACACCAGCAAGGTCGCCTCCACGAACTCCAAGGCGGCCACCGCCTCGAAGCCCAACCGTGCCGGTGCCGCCGCCGAGTGGGCCGACGACCGGCTCGGCCTGGCCACCTTGGCGAAGAAGAACCTGCGCAAGGTCTTCCCGGACCACTGGTCGTTCATGCTGGGCGAGATCGCGCTGTGGAGCTTCGTCGTACTCCTCCTGAGCGGCGTCTTCCTCACGCTGTGGTTCAACCCGAGCATGGGCGAGACGACCTACGAGGGCAGCTACGCCCAGCTGCGCGGCGTGGAGATGTCGGAGGCCTTCGCCTCGGCGCTGCGGCTCTCGTTCGACGTCCGCGGCGGCCTGCTGATGCGCCAGATCCACCACTGGGCGGCGATGCTCTTCATCGCGGCGATGATGATCCACCTGCTCCGGGTCTTCTTCACCGGTGCGCACCGCAAGCCGCGCGAGCTCAACTGGGCCATCGGCGCGCTGCTGCTGCTCCTGGGCACCCTCGAGGGCTTCACCGGCTACTCGCTCCCCGACGACCTGCTCTCCGGCACCGGCATCCGGGCGGCCGACGGCTTCTTGAAGTCGCAGCCGATCGTCGGCACCTACATGTCGTTCTTCCTCTTCGGCGGCGAGTTCCCCGGCACCGACATCATCCCGCGGCTCTTCATCATCCACGTGCTGCTGATCCCCGGCCTGCTGCTCGCGCTGATCACCGCGCACATGCTGCTGCTCGTCTACCACAAGCACACCCAGTGGCCCGGGCCCGGTCGCACCGAGCAGAACGTCGTCGGTTTCCCGATGCTGCCCGTCTACGCCGCGAAGGCCGGCGGGTTCTTCTTCATCGTCTTCGGTGTCACGGCGCTGATGGGTGGGCTGCTGTCCATCAACCCGGTGTGGAAGTACGGGCCCTATGACCCGTCCAAGGTGACCGCGGGCTCCCAGCCCGACTGGTACATGGGCTGGCCCGACGGCGCGCTGCGGATCATGCCGAACCTCGAGACGCACATCTGGCACCACACGATCTCCTGGAACGTGCTGCTGCCGATCATCGTGCTCCCGCTGCTGATGTTCACGATCCTGCTGATGCTGCCGTTCATCGAGTCGTGGGTCACCGGCGACAAGCGCGACCACCACCTGCTCCAGCGGCCGCGCGACGCCCCGACCCGCACCGCGGTGATGGTGGCGTTGATGACGATGTACGGCCTCTTCTGGGCGGCCGGCGGCAACGACATCATCGCGATCCGCCTGCACCTGTCGATCAACCAGATCACCTACTTCATGCGTGCCGCGGTGTTCATCGGCCCGGTGATCGCGTTCATGATCACCCGCCGCTGGTGCATCTCCCTGCAGCGCAAGGACGCCCAGGACGTCCTGCACGGCTACGAGACCGGCATCATCATGCGCTCCCCCGAGGGCGGCTACTCCGAGCGGCACGCGCCGCTGTCCCCGGCACGCGCCTACACCCTCACCGCCCGCGACCGCGACCCGGACGTGCTCGGCGAGCTGGCCGGAGGGCCGGACGCCAACGGCGTGGAGCCACCCGCTGGCCTCGCCGCCCGGCTGGCCGGCGTACGCCTGCGCCTGCGCAAGCTGATGTACGCCGACAACGTCCAGAAGCCCACCCGGGAGGAGCTCGAGGCCGGCCACCACCACGCCGAGCACGAGCACGAGCTCCAGGCACCCATGGAGGGCCACGCCGCCGACGGTCACCAGTTCGACGGCCACCACAGCGTCGAGGGCGAGAAGCTCCGCGCCGACGACTGACCCGCCCGTACAGAACCGGCGGGTCACCCTCCCAACCGACGCTGACCCGCCCGTACAGAACCGGCGGGTCACCGACGGCGGCGTTTGGTCTCGGCCAAGCGCCACGTGGCTCGGAGGATGTCCACGATGTCCTGCTGACGCCCGTAGATGTTGTGCTTGCGGGCCACAACCACGGTCCAGTCGCCCTCCTGCTCGAGCCAGTCGATCCGGGCGAGATCGTGTTCCTCGCGGTCCTGGCCGTGGAACTCCTCGCCGAAGTACTCCGCACCGAACCGCTCTTCCCTACGACCGACGTCGATCAAGTAGGGCGTGTCCCCGGGAGACTCGGCTTCGACTTGGCATTCGGGCCACGGCAGTCCCGCGTCGTGCCAGCGCAACCGAAGCACGCTTTCGCTCTGAGAATCGGAGCGCGCATCGGTCAGCGGGGCGAACGCACGCAGTTGGACCACGCCGCGATACCCCTTGAACCGGTCCACCTCGACGAGCAGCTCCTCCACGGTGAAGGATCCCGTGGTCGCGAGGCTGTCCAGCGCAGCGAACGCCTGATCGCGGTGCAGCAGTCTGCCCAGGTCGCACGCGGTTCGTAGTGGCGAGGTCACGACGAGTCCATTGACTGCGACCGTGTCGCGCGGCAAGAACCGCCGCTCGCCGCTGACGGTGAGCTTGCTGCGGAGCCGGTGTCCGGGCTTGCAGAACACCGACAGGGTGGGCGTGACGAGATGACTGTTCGGCGCCAGCACCCGATCTCCCGCCCAGAGCCAGCCGGCGGTCTGATCCGTGATCACACAGTCCGGAGGTACCACCATCTTGAGGATCGCGAGCCGCAACGCGATCGTGTCGTCGAGCGTGGCCGAGACGTACATGCCTTTGAAGGGTCTGCGGATGAGACCCAGCTCGCACAGCCGATGCAGCTGGCGTCGAGTCAGGCCCAGTTCCCGCGCCTCCACCCAGGCGACGGGGCGGTCCTGGGGCAGTCTCCGCGCGTTCTCCAGATCCTCCTGCGTGGGTTCGGGTAGCCAAGGCATGTACGGCAGCGTTCCCGCACAGCCAGCGACCTCACGCTGCCGAACGAAGGTGTGGATAACTGCGGGGAACTGACCCCCGACAAGGCTGACCCGCCCGTTCAGTACCGGCGGGTCAGCGTCTGGGTCAGCCGGCGAGGGCGGAGCCCTGCTTGTACTCGGCCCAGGAGAGGTTCCAGTCGCTGTAGCCGTTGCCGGGCTCGATCGAGCGGTCGGTGCCGGTGTAGTCGACGACGTCGCCGCGGAGGGTCATGTGGTAGAGCCAGTCGGCGTTGGAGGTGCTCATGCCGGTGCAGCCGTGGGACACGTTGGAGACACCCTGGGAGCCGACCGACCACGGGGCAGCGTGGACGAACTCGCCGGAGTAGGTCACCCGCATCGCCCACTGGACGTTGTCGATGTCGTAGCCGTCGGAGCTGTCGACCGGGATGCCGACGGTCTCGGAGTTCATCCGCTTGGAGTCGAACTTCTCGATGATGATCTTGATGCCCGAACGGGTGGTGAACTTCGGCTGCTGGCCGGTGGTGACCGGGATCGTGCGGAGCAGCTTGCCGTTGGAGAAGACCTTCATCTGGTCGGTCTTGGTGTCGACCTTGTAGATGTGGGCGTCGCCGACCTGGAACTGGACGTCGCGGTCCTCCTGGCCGTAGATGCCGTTGCCGGCGTCGACGCCGTTGATGTCGAGGTTGACGTCGACCTGGGTGCCGGCCTTCCAGTACTTCTTGGGCCGGTAGTGGACCTCGGTGTCGCTCAGCCAGTTCCAGGTGCCGGGCTGCTCGGGGGCGGTGGTGACGTGGAGGTTCTTCTCGACGTTCGCCCGGTCGGTGACCGGGACGTCGAAGGTCACGACCACCGGCATGCCGACCCCGACGGTCTCGCCGGGCAGCGGCGCGACCGAGGGGTAGGTCTGCTGCGACAGGGACAGGGCCTGGGTGGTGAACTGCTGCTTCTTGGTGACAAGCTCGCCGTCGTCGCCGGAGATGCTCGCGTTGACGGTGTAGGTCGTGCCGGGCTCGAGCAGGTCGTCGGCCTTCCACTTGCCGCCGTCACCGGCGATCGCTCCGGTGAGCGCGCCGACGTCGCCCGAGCCACTGACCGTCACGGTGCTCAGCCGGCCGTGGTGGGCGAAGACCTGCAGTTGGGTGGAGACGGGGACGTCCGTCCTGCGCTTGATGTTGGTCGAGACCGTGCCGGCCTCGGCGGCCGAGTCGGACCCGTCATCGGAGGAGCCGGAGGAGGGCGCACCGGCGCCGGTAGAGGCGCCCGTGGTGTCGTCGGCCCGGCCGCCGGCGTTGATGTCCTCGCCGTTGTCGCACGCACTCAGCATCGACGCGCCGAGGACCAGGGCGGACAGCGCCAACAGGCCGCGGACGCGGGTGCGCCGTGAGGACATGCTCAACTCCCTGAACTCCCACGAAGGCGTCCGAACCGTCCGGTTCGCACGCTTCAAGGGTATCCGGTGGCGCAGACAAGCAACGATTTCACGCATGCCCTTGTGACGGCACGGCCGAGCATTCAGTTGCGCGGCGTACTAGTGAGCGTGCTCACCCCGGTAGTACTCGAAGATCCACCCGACCAGCGCCACCGCGCCGAGCAGTCCGCCGATGATCACGAGCCACCACGCGCCGGAGGCGATGGCGAACACGACGCTGCCTAGTGCCATCGCGGTCCACAGCGGCCACCAGGAGTACGGCGGGAAGAAGCCCAGCTCGCCCGCGCCGTCGGCGATCACGGCGTCGGCGCGGTCCTCCGGGCGAGGGTCCATCCGCTTGGCGTGGAAGCCCAGGTAGACGGTGACCATCAGGGTCAGCAGCGTGGTCATCACCAGCGCCGAGGTGCCGGTCCAGTCACCGCCGTGGTCGCTGGCGTCGGTCACCAGCCAGTAGGCGGGGGTGACCAGCACGAGGAAGATCGTGCAGGAGGCGAAGATCCAGGCCTCTGCCTTCATCGGTCCTCATCCTCCGTGGACTCGTCGGAGTCGGTGTCGGTGTCCCTGCCGGAGCCGGTGCCGCCCTCGTTGCGCTCGGCGATCACCTCGTCGCGACCTTCCATGTCAGGGGCGTCGGCGAACCGGCCCTCGGCCGCGGCTTCGTTGTCCTCGAGCTCGATCGCGGCGATCTCGGGGTGGTGCAGGTCGAAGGCCGGCGACTCGGAGCGGATCCGCGGGATGGTGACGAAGTTGTGCCGCGGCGGCGGGCAGGACGTCGCCCACTCCAGCGAGCGGCCCCAGCCCCACGGGTCGTCGACCTCCACCAGCGGCCCCTTGCGCGAGATCCACACGTTGTAGAGGAACGGCAACGTGGAGGCGCCGAGCAGGAACGCGCCGATCGTCGAGACCTGGTTGAGCGTGGTGAAGCCGTCCTCGGGAAGGTAGTCGGCGTAGCGACGCGACATGCCCTCGACACCCACCCAGTGCTGGACCAGGAACGTCGTGTGGAAGCCGACGAACAGCAGCCAGAAGTGCACCTTGCCGAGCCGCTCGTCGAGCATCCGGCCGGTCAGCTTCGGCCACCAGAAGTAGAAGCCGGCAAACATGGCGAACACCACCGTGCCGAAGACGACGTAGTGGAAGTGGGCGACCACGAAGTAGGAGTCGGAGACGTGGAAGTCCAGGGGTGGGCTGGCCAGGATGATGCCCGTCAGGCCGCCGAAGAGGAACGTCGTCAGGAAGCCGATCGACCACAGCATCGGGGTGTCGAAGGACAGAGATCCCCCCCACATCGTGCCGATCCAGTTGAAGAACTTCACACCCGTGGGTACGGCGATCAGGAACGTCATGCCGGAGAAGAACGGCAGGTCGACCGCGCCGGTGACGAACATGTGGTGGGCCCACACGGCCACCGACAGGATCGCGATGCCGAGCGTCGCGCCGACCAGGCCGATGTAGCCGAAGATCGGCTTGCGGCTGAACACCGGGAGGATCTCGGTCACGATGCCGAAGAACGGCAGCGCGATGATGTAGACCTCCGGATGGCCGAAGAACCAGAACAGGTGTTGCCACAGGATCGCGCCGCCGTGCGCCGCGTCGAAGACGTGGGCACCGAGCTGTCTGTCGGCCTCGAGCGAGAGCAGCGCACCGGCCAGCACCGGGAACGCGATCAGCACCAGCAGGCTGGTGACCAGCGTGTTCCAGACGAAGATCGGCATCCGGAACATGGTCATGCCGGGCGCGCGCATGCAGATGATCGTGGTGATGAAGTTGACCGCGCCGAGGATGGTGCCGAGACCGGCCATCCAGAGGCCCATGATCCACAGGTCGCCACCCACACCCGGCGACCGGACCGCGTCGGAGAGCGGCGTGTAGGCGAACCAGCCGAAGTCGGCGGCGCCGGTCGGGGTCAGGAAGCCGGAGCCGGCGATCAGGCCACCGAAGAGGAAGAGCCAGTAGCTGAACATGTTCAGCCGCGGGAACGCGACGTCGGGCGACCCGATCTGCAGCGGCATGATCGCGTTGCCGAACCCGAAGAACAGCGGCGTCGCGAACAGCAGCAGCATGATCGTGCCGTGCATCGTGAACAGCTGGTTGTAGAGCTCCTCGTTGACGACCTGCTGGCCGGGGTAGGCCAGCTCGGAGCGCATCAGCATCGCCATCACACCGCCGATGAGGAACCAGGCGAACGACGTGCCGAGGTAGAGGTTGCCGATCACCTTGTGGTCGGTGGTGGTCAGGACCCTGACGACCTGCTGGCCCAGCTGCCGGCGGTTGCCGACGACGGTGCTCGGGTGCGAAGCGGTGGCGGTCATGGTGCTCCCTCCACGGACCCGGACTCGAGGCCCTCCTGGGTGTAGGCCTCGGCGCCGCCCAGCAGCGGCAGCTCGGAGGTGAGGTCGGCGTCCTCGAGGTCCTTGAGGTGGTCGTCGTACTCGTCGCGGCTCACGACGTGGACCTCGAACAGCATCCGCGAGTGGTAGACCCCGCAGAGCTCGTAGCACTTGCCGGCGAAGACACCCTCACGCGTGGGCGTGACGACGTAGTGGTTCACCCGGCCCGGGACGACGTCCATCCTCATCAAGAAGACGGGGACCCCGAAGTCGTGGATCACGTCGGGGCTGTGCAGGTTGAAGCGGGTGGTCTCGTTGACCGGGAGCCACAGCTCGGGGATGTAGGCACCCGTGCCGCCGTCGTGGACGTAGGACTCGTAGGGGAACTTGTCGTCGTAGCGGTCGTCGTCGGCCGCGTTGTCGACGTCGCCCATGCCGTAGTTGAAGGTCCACGACCACTGCTGGCCGGTCACCTCGATGATGTTGTCCGGCGGGTTGTCGTCGTCGTCCTTGAGCAGGATGTTCTGGGTGTCGACGGTGTGGGCGAAGAAGACGATCACCATGATGACCGGCGCGATCGTGTAGAAGATCTCGAGCGGCAGGTTGTAGCGCGTCTGCACGGGGATCTCGTCGTCGGAGCGCCGCCGGTAGCGGATCACGACGTAGAAGATCAGCCCCCACACCACGACGCCGGTCACCAGGGCCGCGATCCACGCGCCCTGCCACAGGTCGAGCGTGTGCTGACTCTGCGCGGACGCCGGCTCGGGCATCGCGAGACGACCTGCCTCGGAATCGTCGGCACAACCACCGGCCAGGAGTGCCACTCCTGCGAGCGGTACAGCCCAACGCGCGATGCGCTGCAGACCCACGGAAAGAGCCCCTCTCGACCAAGACCTAGGACACGGCTGAGCCTAGACCAAGTGCCGCTCAGGGAACCCCCCGGGTGGGGTCCCCCGGAAGGGTAGTTTTCGGGGGTGTACCTCGACGCCGCGTCCTCCGAGCCGCTGCACCCTACGGCCCGCGACGCGATGCTGGCGGCCATGGAGCGCGGGTACGCCGACCCGCGGCGGCTGCACGGGCCCGCCAGGGACGCCCGGCTGATCCTCGACAACGCCCGCGAGGCCGTCGCCGAGGCGCTCGGCGTACGCCGCGACGAGGTGTCGTTCACCTCATCGGGGACCGACGCCGTGCATCGCGGACTCCTGGGCCTCGCCGGCCACGGCGGCGAGGTGGCCTACGCCGCGGTGGAGCACTCCGCGGTCCTGCACGCGCTGGCGTGGCGGCCCGACCTGCACGCGCGGGCGCTCGGCGTCGACCGTGACGGCCGCGTCGACCTCTCCGGGCTCGGCCGGCCCGACGTGGTCGCCCTCCAGTCGGCCAACCACGAGGTCGGCACGCTCCAACCCGTCAGCGCCGCCGCGGCGGCGGGGAGGCCGGTCTTCATGGACGCCTGTGCCTCGATGGGCCGGCTCGCGCTGCCGGACGGCTGGTCGGTGGCCGCCGGGTCGGCGCACAAGTGGGGCGGCCCGGCCGGCGTCGGCGTCCTGCTCGTCAGGAAGGGCGCGCCGTGGCGCAGCCCCTTCCCCGCCGATGACCGGGTCGACGAGCGGGGGTCCGGGTTCGAGAACGTCCCGGCGGTTCTCGGCGCCGCCGCTGCCCTCCAGGCCGTGGTCGCCGACCGCGACGAGGTCAACGCCCGTCAGCGCGCTCTCGTCGACCGGATCCGGGCCGCCGTGGCGGAGATCCCAGACTCCGAGGTGGTCGGCGATCCGGTCGACCGTCTCCCCCACCTCGTGACGTTCTCGTTCCTCTACGTCGACGGTGAGGCCATCGTCGACGCGCTCAACCGCCGCGGCTTCCAGGTCGCGAGCGGGTCGGCCTGCACCGCGTCCACGCTCGAGCCCAGCCACGTCCTCGCGGCGATGGGTGCGCTCACCCACGGCAACGTGCGGGTCTCGCTGACCCGCGACGCCGTCGAGGCCGACGTGGACGCCTTGCTGGCCGCTCTCCCCGAGGTCGTGGCCGACATCCGCAGGGAGGCAGGGCTGACCATCCCGCCGACTTCTTCGTCTCCCCCGCTTCGCTCCTCCGACCGACACCTCGGCGGGGACCCCGGAGGAGCGTTGTGACCCCGGCCGACCTCGAGCTCGACTGCCGCGGGATGCTCTGCCCGCTGCCGGTGATCGAGCTCGGCAAGCGGATCGGCGAGGTCGAGGTCGGCCAGACCGTCGCGGTCGCCTCGACCGACGCCGCGACGGCCTACGACGTGCCGGCGTGGTGCCGCATGCGCGGCCAGGAGTACGTCGGCGAGGAGCCTGCCGACGACGGGGTGCCGCGCTACGTGGTCAGACGGCTCGGATGAGCGCCGTCAGGTGCGGGCGGACGGCCTGGGCCGCCTCCCCGCCGTAGGACACGTCCAGCCGGCCGAGGAACTGCTCGGCGGTGAAGAGGTAGTCCTGCGGACCGACGGTCTCCACGACGTAGGCCGCCAGGACGCAGCCAACCTCGGCGGCGTGCTCGAGGCTCAGCCCCCAGGCCAGCGCCGCGAGGAACCCCGCACGGAACGCGTCGCCGACACCGGTCGGCTCGAGCGCGGTGACGTCGTGGGCGGCCGGCCGCTCGAAGCTCACGCCGTCCTTGCCGCGGACACGGACGCCGTCCTCGCCGAGCGTGGTGACCTGGATGTCGACGCGAGAAAGCACCTCGTCGGCCGACCAGCCGGTCTTCTGCTCGATCATGTGCGACTCGTACTCGTTGGAGAACAGGAACGCCGCTCCGTCGATCAGGTCGCGGATGAGCTCCCCCGCGCCGAAGGCCAGCTGCTGGCTCGGGTCGGCGATGAACGGGTAGCCCCGCTGGCGGCACTCCTCGGTGTGGCGCAGCATGCCGTCGGGGTCGTCGGCGCCGATGAGGACGTAGGACGGCGACCCGACCTTCGCGACGATCGGCGCGAGCTCGACCAGCCGCGCCTCGCTCATCGCCCCCGGGTAGAACGACGCGAACTGCGCGCCCGTGGTGTCGGTGGTGCAGACGAACCGCGCCGTGTGGTGGGTCTCGGAGATCCGGACGTAGTCGCAGTCGACCCCGTGCCGCTCCAGCCAGGAACGGTAGTCGGCGAAGTCGTCGCCCGCGCAGCCGACCAGCACCGGGCGGAGGCCCAGCCGGCCCAGGCCGAAGCACATGTTCGCCGCGACACCTCCGCGCCGGATCTCGAGGTCGTCGACGAGGAAGGAGACCGAGAGCTTGTGCAGCTGCTCGACGACGAGCGAGTCCTCGAACTTGCCACCGAAGTTCATCAGGTGGTCCGTGGCGATGGATCCGGCGATCAGCAGGGACCCAGCCCCGGCATCTGTGTCAGGCACGTCGGGAAAGCCTAGGCGTAAATGCTACCCACGCGTATTTGTGGGCGTACCGAGCGGTAATCCCTACCGTCGGACGTGTGAGCGCCTTCTTCGAGCTGGACAGCCCCCAGACGATGCACACCGACGCCGCCGCGGTCGGCCAGCGGCTGCCGCTCGTGGCGCCCCGGCTGGCATACACCGACCTCTACGCAGACTTCCCGCATGACCTGCCCAAGGGGGGCATCGAGATCAGCGAGGCCGCGCAACGGCTCGCCAATGCCCTGCACCTCCATCTCGACTGAACAGGCCCCCGGGAGACGAGAAGGCCCCCGCCTCGGCGGGGGCTTTCCTGTGTCTGTGTGCGTCAGGCGGTGGCTCAGAGCCTCAGTCTCTCAGTGGAACGAGTCGCCGCAGGCGCACGAGCCGGTCGCGTTGGGGTTGTCGATGGTGAACCCCTGCTTCTCGATCGAGTCGACGAAGTCGATCATCGCGCCGCTGAGGTAGGGGACGCTCATCCGGTCGACGACCACGCCGACGCCGTCGAAGTCGGTCACCACGTCGCCGTCGAGGCTGCGCTCGTCGAAGAAGAGCTGGTAGCGCAGGCCCGAGCACCCGCCGGGCTGCACGGAGATGCGCAGGGCGAGGTCGTCGCGACCCTCCTGCTCGAGGAGGCTCTTCACCTTCGCGGCGGCCACCGGGCTGAGGTTGATGCTGTCGGTGCTGCGCTCGGTGTCGAGCTGGGTCTCAAGCTGCTCGGTCATGTGCTCCAGGCTCCCAAAGTGTCAGTGCAGGGTGGTGCTTCTGCTCCCTCAAGTCTCGCACACCAGGGGTTATTCCTTGGTCTCCCCGCCTCACCGGCGGACGCTCAGCGCGACCAGGTGCGCGCGGTGCGCGCGGCCAGCTGGGTGAGCGCGGCCACCGGTTCAGCGAAGGCCCGCTCCTCCCCCACAAGGTCGACGAGCGAGTACGCCGACTCGATCCCCAGCGCCCGCATCTCTCGCGAGCCGATCAGCACCTTGCCCGCCAGCACCACGCAGGGCCGGAGCGCCTCCTCGGCGACCATGGCGACCCCGTGCGGCACCTTCCCGGCCCGGCTGGAGTAGTCGAAGGCGCCCTCCCCGGTGACCACGAGGTCGGCGGCGCCGGCCCGCTCGGCCAGCCCCACCGCGTCGGCGACCAGAGCGATGCCGGGCTCACGGGTGGCGCCGAGCACCAGCAGCGCGTGGCCGAGCCCGCCCGCGGCGCCCGCGCCCTTCTCGAGAGCGAGCCGCCGGTCCAGGGCCGCGGCGTACTGCTCGAGCCAGCCGTCCACCACCGGAAGCCGCTCCTCGGTGATCCCCTTCTGGGGGCCGAACGTCTTGGTCGCCCCGAACAGCCCGGTGAGCGGGTTGTCGACGTCCGACGCCGCGACCAGCCGTACCGAGCCCACGCGCTCGCGGGCCGCGGACACCTCGACCTGGGTCACGCCGTCGAGGCCGGCGCCTCCGGCGTCGAGCGGTACGTCGGCCGTGGCGCCCAGCGCCGCGAGGAGGCCGGCACCGCCGTCGTTGCTGCCGCTGCCGCCGAGCCCGACGACCACCGTCGAGACCCCCGCGTCGACGGCGGCGGCCAGCAGCTCCCCGACGCCGTACGTCGTGGCCTCCTCGGCGCGCTCCTTCCCGGTCAGGTGCAGCCCGCAGGCCTGCGCGCTCTCGACGTACGCCGTGCCGTCGGCGACCAGCACCGTGGCAGGGGTCGGCTCGCCCAGCGGACCACGGACCGTGACGGCGAGCAGCTCGCCACCCAGCGCCTCGTGCAGGACATCGACGAACCCCGGCCCGCCGTCCGACATCGGCGCCAGGTCGAGCTCGTCGTCCGGCGCGGTCTCGCGCCAGCCCGCGGCGATGGCCTCGGAGGCCTCCACCGCGGAGAGCGTGCCGGCGAACTTGTCGGGCGCCACCAGAACTCGCATGCGCCCATCCTGCCCACTGCCTAGGGTCGTCGGCGTGGCGGTCACCATCCGGCAGATGCGGCCCGAGGACGTGCCCGACGCCGAGCGGGTGAGCGACGAGGGGTTCTTCGAGCTCGACTCCCGTCAGCGTCGGCTCGAGGGACCGGAGCCGAGCCGACGGTCCGAGGCCCATCGCGCCGTGTGGATCGAGCGGACCCTGCACCTGGTCCGCCAGGACCCCGAGGGCTGCTGGGTGGCCGAGGACGAGACCGGGATGGTCGGGATGGCGACGTCGTTCCGGCGCGAGGTGCTCTGGTGCCTGACGACGTACGCCGTGCTGCCGGGCCGTCAGGGCCAAGGCATCGGCAAGCCGCTGCTGGCGGCGGCGCTGCACCACGGTCGCGCGTGCAGCCGCTGGATGCTCTCGGCGTCGTCGGACCCCAAGGCCGCGCGTGTCTACCACCAGGTCGGGTTCAGGCTGCACCCGCAGATGCACCTGACCGGGACCCTCGACCGCTCCGCGATCCCGATCGTGGAGAAGGTGCGGGAGGGGTCGGCGACCGACATCGAGCTGATGGACTCCCTCGACCGCGCGACCCGCGGCGCCGGGCACGGCGTGGACCACGAGCTGATGCTGGGTGCCTGGCGGCTGCTGGTGTCCGACACCACCACCGGTGCCGGCTACGCCTACGTCGACGAACGCGGCCGGGTGGCCCTCCTGGCGGCCTCCAACCGGCGTGCCGCCACCCGGCTGCTGTGGGCGGCGCTGGCGGACGGACCGGCCGAGGCGTCGATCGGCCACGTGACGGGCGCCAACCAGTGGGTGCTCGACGTGTGCCTCGCGGCCCGGCTCGCCCTCGGGCAGGAGGGCTACCTCGGGCTGCGCGGGATGAATCCGCCCGCGCCGTACGTTCACAACGGTGCCCTGCTGTAGGTCTCACCGGCTGCGGCCCTGACCGGCGCCAATAGGATGTGGACATGACGACCGTCGACCTGCCGCTCCTCCCCCTGGGCCGGGGTGTCGACCTCGGCTCCGAGCGCGGCGTCGAGTGCCCCGGTGACCTGCCCTCGGCGTCCGACCCCGATCTGGTGGCTCGTGCCCTGGCCGCGAAGGAGGCGCTCGGCTCGCGGGTCTTCGTCCTCGGCCACCACTACCAGCGCGACGAGGTCATCCAGTTCGCCGACGTCACCGGCGACTCGTTCAAGCTGGCGAGCGAAGCGGCCGCCCGCCCCGACGCGGAGTTCATCGTCTTCTGCGGCGTGCACTTCATGGCCGAGTCCGCCGACATCCTCACCGCCGCCTCGCAGCGGGTGATCCTTCCCGACCTGGCCGCCGGCTGCTCGATGGCCGACATGGCCCGGCTGAGGCAGGTCGAGGACGCCTGGGCCGCCATGGAGGCGGCCGGAGTCGCCTCCGAGGTCGTGCCCGTGACCTACATGAACTCCAGCGCCGACATCAAGGCGTTCTGCGGCCGCCACGGCGGCGCCGTCTGCACCTCGTCCAACGCCGAGACCGCGCTCGAGTGGGCCTACCAGCAAGGCTCGAAGGTGCTGTTCCTCCCCGACCAGCACCTCGGCCGCAACACCGCCGTGCTGAAGATGGGGCTGACCCTCGACGACTGCGTGGTCTGGGACCCGCACCGCGAGAACGGCGGCCTCACGGTCGAGCAGCTCCGCGACGCGAAGATGCTCCTCTGGAAGGGCCACTGCTCGGTGCACGGCCGCTTCTCCGAGGACACCATCCCCGACCTCCGCGCGGCCATCCCCGGCGTGCAGATCATCGTCCACCCCGAGTGCAAGCACGAGGTCGTCCTCGCGTCCGACCTCGTCGGTTCGACGGAGTTCATCATCCAGACGATCGAGGCCGCACCGGCGGGCTCTGCCTGGGCCGTCGGCACCGAGCTCAACCTCGTGAAGCGGCTCGCGGCCGCCCACCCCGACAAGCGGATCGTCTTCCTCGACAAGACCGTCTGCTACTGCTCGACGATGAACCGCATCGACCTCCCCCACTTCGTCTGGGCGATGGAGTCGCTGGTCGACGGCGTGGTCGTCAACCAGATCGAGGTCGACGAGGAGACCGAGAAGTGGGCCAAGGTCGCCCTCGACCGGATGCTCGCGCTGCCGGGCAAGACCCACAAGGACTGAGCCCTCCTCAACCACCGGGCCCTCACACTGGACGGGTGCTGCACCGCCACCCGTTCCTGAGCGTCGTGACGACCGCCTACCTGGCGTTCGTCGGCTGGGTGACGCTCACCCCGGCATCTGACGCGCCGACCCAGAGCGACCTGGTGCTGCGGGTGCTGGCCCGGCTGCAGCGCTACGACCACATGGAGTGGCTGACCTACGACCGCGCCGAGTACCTCGCCAACGTGGCGCTCTTCCTCCCGGTCGGGCTGTTCCTGCTGCTGCTGTTCGGCACCCGGTTCTGGTGGCTGGCGGTGGCCTCGGCGCTCGTGATGACCTCACTCATCGAGACAGCCCAGCGCGGGATCCCGGGCCGGGTCTCCGACGAGCGCGACATCGCCGCCAACACGATGGGCGCCGTCGTCGGCGTCGCGGTCGGGCTGGTGCTGACCCTGCCCGCGACGCTGCGCCGCTGGCGCGGCGAGGGCGACCGGCATCGCGGGGCGGCGTACAACACCACCCGACGCTGACCCGCCCGTACAGAACCGGCGGGTCACCCTTCCACCCGACGCTGACCCGCCCGTACTGAACCGGCGGGTCAGCGATCAGTCCGGCAGTTCGAACCAGAACCGCGCGCCCTCGGTGACCGTGGGGTCGACGCCGATCCGGCCGCCGTGGGCGCCGACGATCCGCCGGCAGGTGGCCAGACCGATGCCCGACCCCTCGATCGAGTCGTCGACGCGCGCGAGCGGCTCGAAGACGCGGTAGCGCTCGGCGGGAGGCACACCGCGGCCGTTGTCGGTGATCTCGATCCGCCAGGCGCGCTGCACGTGCCGGGCGGCGATCCGCACCTCGAGCGGGCGCTCGTCGGAGCGGTAGCGGGCGGCGTTCCCGAGCAGGTTCTGGAGCACGGCGCCCAGCTGGGCTCGGTCACCCAGCAGGGTCGGCAGCTCGCTGATGTGCAGCGTGGCGTCCTCGAGGTCGGGGGCGAGATCCTCGAGCACCTTGCCCAGGACGAAGTCGAGGTCGACCTCGGTCACCTTGAGGGTCCCGCCGAGCCGGGCGTAGTCGAGGACGTCGTCGATCAGGTCGGCCATCCGCGCCGAGCCGTTGACGGCCCGGTCGAGCAGCTGGATCGAGTCGGGGCCGATCGACCCCTCACGGAGCTGCTCGCGGATGAGCGAGAGCGTCAGGGACAACGTCGTGAGCGGCGTCTTGAGGTCGTGGCTGACCTGGCCGGCGAACGACGGGAGCCGCTCGTTCGAGCGCTCGAGCTCGGCCTGCGCTGCCTGGATCTCCATCAGGCTCAGGGCCAGCTCGCGGCTGCGCAGCCGCAGCTCGAACACGTCCACGACCCGCGCGGCCAGCGTGGCCAGCCCCGCGCGCTGCCCGGCATCGAGCTCTCGCGACTGCTCGTCGAAGACGCACAGGGTGCCGATCGGCACCCCGTCGCTCGAGACCAGCGGGTGGGCGACGTAGCAGCGCAGCGCGCCGAGCTCGCCGGTCACGAACGGGTTGCGGGCGAACCGTGGGTCCCGGGTGGCATCCGCGACCACGACGGGTCGCCCCTCGCCGAGGATGGCCGCGCACATCGAGGTCTCGCGGGGGGTCACCGAGCCCTCGAACCCGGTCGTGGCGATCTGGTGCTGCTCGGTGTCGGTGATGATGTTGATGGTCGCCTTGGAGACACCTGCCGTCAGGGCCGCAAGCTCCACGATCCCCTGCAGCTCTTCGCGAGGCGGCATCCGGACGACGTCGTAGGCCAACACCGCAGCCATGCGCCGTTGGTCGTCGACCTCGGCGACTGTCACCGGGTCAGGATACGGACCGGGGTATCGGACGTATGCGGAACCCCGGAGGCCGTCCTCACAGACCCGGCGCACCCCACAGGGCCATCCACCCGGACAGCTCGGGCTCGATCGGCAGCTCGCCCGACAGCGCGTCGCGGACCTGCAGCTCGAGCAGGTTGTCGCGCCGCGGGGGGCCGGTCGGGGCGAAGGGGTAGAAGGTGCCCTTCTTGTAGAGGTAGACGAGCCCGACGCGGCGGCCCGTGGGGTCCGCGAACGGGATCAGCGAGCACAGCAGCGCGGGCCCGAACCCCTCGGTCTCCAGGGTGGTGTTGACCGCGTGCAGGTCGGTGCACAGCCCTCCGGTGTCATCCGGTGCGCGGTGCACCTGCAGCCACGTGAACCCGAACCCGTCGGTGAGGGTCTGGACCCGGGGGGCGTCCGTGGTGCCCTCCAGCAGCGAGACGATGTCGTCCTGGGTCTGGTGGAACCCCGCTCCGACGGCAGACCGGTAGCAGACCGACCCGTCGCCGGTCGGCGTCAGCCCGGCCGCGGTCTGCAGCGTGATCGCCGCGCTCGGCACCAGGAACAGCGCGTCCAGGTTGGCGCGCTTGGGCCGGCTCCGGCCGGAGATCGTCTCCCAGAGACCCACGTGCCCAGACCGACCCTGACCGACCCTCGCCGACTCAGGCCGACGGGCGGCTGAGCTCGGCCTGGATCCGGGCCAGCTGGTCGAGCCGCTGCTCGAGCGAGGGATGCGTCGAGGTCAGGGTCTTGAGCGAGACGCCGCTGATGGCCGGGGCGATGCACAGCGCGCTGGCGGCGCCCACCTGGCGCAGGTCGCGCTGCGGGATCTGGTTGATGCCTCCGGTGATCTTCTGCAGGGCGGAGGCGAGCGCGTCGGGACGCATGGTCAGGTAGGCGCCGGCGCGATCTGCGGCCAGCTCGCGGTAGCGCGAGAGCAGCCGGAGCAGCACGAAGCTCACGGCGTAGACCGCGAGGCTGAACAGCAGCACCACCAGCCAGACCGGCAGCCCGCCGTTGCTGTCGCGGCGGCCGCCGAAGAAGCCGAAGCCTCCGAAGCGCGCGCCCTGACCGAGCATCCCGGCCGCGATCCCGGCGCTCGACGCGACGGTCATCACGAGGACGTCGCGATGGGCGACGTGCGAGAGCTCGTGCGCCAGCACGCCCTCGAGCTCCTCGGCGGTGAGCATGCCGAGGATGCCGGTCGTCACGCAGACCACGGAGCGCTCCGGTGAGCGGCCGGTGGCGAAAGCGTTGGGGACCGGGGTGTCGGCCACCCCTACCCGCGGCTTGGGCATGTCGGCCAGGGCGCAGAGCCGGTCGATCACGCCGTGCAGCTCGGGCGCTTGCTCCGGGGTCACCTCGCGGGCACGCATCGCCCGCATGGCGACCTTGTCGGAGTTGGCCCACTGGTAGACGGCCACGCCGATCCCGACCAGGCCGATGACGATCCCCAGACCGCCTCCGGCAGCGAGGGCGAGGCCGACGACGAGCGCCACGAACAGCGCTCCCAGCAGGAACATCACAGACGTCATCCGGACGGTGAGTCCGGCGTCGCCGACGAACCGAGAACGTGCCATGGATCCAGTGTTGCCCGGCACTCCAAGAGGAAGCTGTGCGTGCCCCGTTATCCGGGGATGAGGCCGTCCTCGTTGAGCATCTCGCGGACCTCGTCGATGGTGGCGTCGGAGGGCGGGAGGATCAGGTCGGACTCGTCGAGGCTGTCGGCGGGATGGGCGACACCGACGGTGCGTACGCCGTCGAGCAGCTTGGCGAGCGCCGTGGCGAACGCCGCCTCGTCGCCGGCCTCGACCGCGGTCTCGACCTCGGTGTCGAGCTCGTTGAGGCGGTCGAGCGCGTGGTCCGCGACGTCGTACTGCCCCTCGCCCAGGATGCGGATGATCATCGCTAGGCGTCCTTGCTCGTGCTCGGGTCGGCGACCGACTCCTGCTTGGCGGGCTCGGCGTCGAGGATCTCGCCCGGCTCGGGCGCGGCCTCGATCGCCTCGGGCCGGTCGGGTGCCGAGATCCCCTTGAGCCGGGCCAGCTCGGCCTCGACGTCGGCCTGCGAGCTCATCGACTCGAGCTCGCGGGTGATGTCGTCGCCGCTGTTGATGGCGCTGGCGTCGTCGAGCGCGCCGGAGGCGATCAGCTCGTCGATGGCGCCGGCGCGAGCCTGCATCTGCGCCGTCTTGTCCTCGGCCCGCTGGATCGCCAGGCCGACGTCGCCCATCTCCTCGCCGATCCCGGACATCGCCTCGTTGATGCGGGTCTGGGCCTCGGCGGCGGTGTAGGTCGCCTTGATCGTCTCCTTCTTGGTGCGGAAGGCCTCGACCTTGGCCTGCAGCCGCTGCTGGGCGAGGGTGAGCTTCTCCTCCTCGCCCTGGAGCTGGGCGTACTGGGCCCTCAGGTCGGTGATCTGGCCGGCCAGCGCCGACTTGCGGGTCAGCGCCTCGCGGGCGAGGTCCTCGCGGTTCATCTGCAGCGACTTCTCGGCCTGGCCCTGGAGCTTCGCAGCGGACTGCTCGAGCTGGGCGACCTGGAGCTCGACCCGCTTGCGACTCGTGGCCACGTCGGCCACGCCCCGGCGCACCTTGGACAGCAGGTCCAACTGGCGCTGGTAGCTGTAGTCGAGGGTCTCGCGCGGGTCCTCGGCGCGGTCGAGCGCCTTGTTGGCCTTCGACCGGAAGATCAGGCTGATGCGACTCATCAGGCTCATTGCGTGCGGGTCCCTCTCGATGCAGTTGCGGGGCTGTTGCGGGGCTGCCGCGGGGCTGCTGGCAGGTTGGTGCAGGTGACCTCACCCTACGGCCGCACGGCAAGGCGCCGGTAGGCTCACCCACACTGCTCGTCCGAGACACCCCTGAGGCTGAAGGCGCACGTGTTCCGTCGTACCAGACAAGAGACCACCACTCCCCCGGACCTGACCCACGCGCCGGGCACGAAGGGGCGGCCGACGCCCACCCGCAAGGAGGCCGAGGCCGCCGCCAAGGCGCGGGCCAAGCCGCCGCGCACCCGGCGGGGTCAGGTCGCCGCCCAGCGCGCCACCAAGGGCGAGTCGAGCCAGAGGGTTCGGCAGGGCATGCGCAACGGCGAGGAGAAGTACCTCCTCGCCCGCGACAAGGGGCCGGTCCGGCGCTTCATCCGCGACTTCGTGGACAGCCGGTTCAGCTTCATCGAGCTGATCATCCCGCTGCTCGTCGTCACGATGGTGCTCGGCTACTCCGGCAACAAGACGCTCGCCAGCGCCGGCAACGCCATCCTGTTCGGCTCGATCCTGCTCGTGATCGTCGACATGCTGATGCTGCGGTTCCGCCTGCGTCGGCAGCTCGCGGCGCGGTTCCCCGACGAGCCGGTCAAGGGCACGACCTACTACGCCGTCACCCGCGCCATGCAGATGAAGTTCATGCGCCTCCCCAAGCCGAAGCAGAAGATCGGTCAGGAGCTCCCCGAGCACTACCGATGAGCTCCAGATGAGCTCTCGATGAGCCACCGGTGACGCTGCTGGGGGTCGCCCTCGGCCTCGTGTCGGCGGCCGTCTTCGGCGTCGCCGCGGTGGCGCAGGCCCAGGCGGTCCGCGGGTTCGAGAGCACGCCCGACGGTCTGTTCGGCTTCGTCGCCCGCTCGCTGCGCGACCTGCGCACGATGCTCGTGGTCGCGGCCTACCTCGTCGGGTTCGTCCTGCACGCCGCCGCCATCTGGCTGCTGCCCCTCTACCTGGCCCAGGCGCTCGTGGCGATGTCGCTCCCGGTGACCGCGCTCGTCTCCCACCGAGTGGAGGACGCACTGCCACGCTCCGGGTGGCTCGCCGTCGGTGTCGTCACCCTCGGACTGGTCCTGCTCTCGGTCGGCGCCGGCGCTCCCGGTGACGTCCAGACGACCCCCCACTTCGTGATCGCCCTGTGGATCTGCCTCGCCGCCCTCGGTGTGGCCTCCCTGGGCGGCCGCCACCTGGCCGGCCCCGTCCTCGGGCTGCTCGCCGGGCTCGGGTACGCCGGCTCGGCCATCTCGGTCAGGGGCATCGGCACGCCGATCGACGGCGTCGTGGTCGTGGCCGCCCTGGCCGTCCCCGTCTTCGGCCTCGTGGCCTTCTGGCTCTACTCGCTCGGCATGCACCGGGCCGCGGTGCCGTCGACCACGGCAGCCCTGATCGTGGCGCAGACGTTCGTGCCAGCCGCGGTGGGCGTCGCCCTGCTCGGCGACGGCGTCCGCGACGGCTGGTGGCCCGCGGTGTCCTTGGGGCTGCTGCTCTCGACCACGGGCGCCGCGGTCCTGGGCGTCAGAAGTTCCGCTTCTCCGGCGAGGCGTTGAACGACGCGTCGCGGTAGACCACGTCACCGATCACCTCGTCGATCTTCGTCATCAGCTCGTCCTCGAGCACGACCCCGGCCGCCTTGACGTTCTCGGTGACCTGCTCGGGACGGCTGGCGCCGACGATGGCCGAGGACACGTTCGGGTTCTTGAGCACCCACGCGACGGCGAGCTGGGCCAGGCTCAGCCCCGCCTCGTCGGCGAGCGGCTGGAGGCGCTGGACCCGCTCGAGGACGTCGTCGCGCATCCAGCGCTCGATCATGTCCTTGCCACCCTTGTCGTCGGTGGCACGCGACCCCGCCGGTGGCTGCTCGCCCGGCTTGTACTTGCCGGTGAGCGCGCCCTGGGCGATCGGCGACCAGACGATCTGGCCCATGCCGAGCTCTTCGCACGCAGGGACCACTTCCTCCTCGATGACCCGCCACAGCATGTTGTACTGCGGCTGGTTCGACACGAGGTGGATGTGGAGCTCGCGGGCCAGCGCGTGGGCCCGGCGGATGTCCTCGGCCCGCCACTCCGAGACTCCGATGTACATCGCCTTGCCGGAGTGGACGACGTCGGCGAAGGCCTCCATCGTCTCCTCGAGCGGGGTCTCGTAGTCGTAGCGGTGTGCCTGGTAGAGGTCGACGTAGTCGGTGCCGAGCCGGCTCAGCGAGCCGTCGATCGCCCTCATGATGTGCTTGCGCGACAGCCCGTGGTCGTTCTGCTTGCCCTCGCCGGTCGGCCAGTAGACCTTGGTGAAGATCTCCAGACCGTCACGCCGCTCGCCCGCCAGCGCCTTGCCGAGCACGCTCTCGGCCTTGGTGTCGGCGTAGACGTCGGCAGTGTCGAAGGTCGTGATCCCCTCGTCGAGGGCCTGCCGCACGCATGCGAGCGCGGCGTCCTCCTCGACCTGGCTGCCGTGGGTCAGCCAGTTGCCGTAGCTGATCGCCGAGATCTTGAGGCCGCTCGAGCCGAGGTTGCGAATCTCCATGGGTCCGACACTAGCGAGAGGTCCAGCGGGGCTCGCTGACAGGATGGACGCCATGTCCTCCCCCACCGCCGACGTGTCCGTCCGGGTCGCCTGGGCCGACGACGCCGAGGCGATCGCGGCGGTCCAGCTGCGCGCCTGGCCGAGCCTCTACGGCGACCTGGTGCCGGCCGAGTCGATCCCGTCCGGCCCGGAGGCCGAGGCGGCCGCGGCGGCCGCCTGGCGCGCGTCGTTCGAGAAGCCCGGCGACGCCCGCAACCGGGTCCTGGTGGCCCTCGAGCGCAACCGGGTCTGCGGCTTCGCGATCACCTGCCCGAGCACCGATCCCGACGCCGACCCCGTGGCGGACGCCGAGCTCCGCGAGCTCACCATCGACCCCGGCGAGCAGCGCAAGGGCCACGGCTCCCGGCTGCTGCAGGCGGCGGCCGACACCATGGCCGCCGACCGGTTCGGCCGGGCGGTGACCTGGGTGCCGGTGGGCGACGACGCCCTGCGCGCGTTCCTGACCGAGGCGGGCTGGGCGGCCGACGGCGCCCACCGCGAGCTCGAGCTCGACGAGGCCGGCGACGTACGGATGAAGCAGGTCCGCCTGCACACCTCGCTCACGTGAGCGAGGGCGAGGGCGAGGACCGCCGGTCGATCGTCCGCGACAGCCTGGGCGTCGGGGTCGCCACCGGGCTCTACGGCGTCTCGTTCGGTGCGGTCTCGGTGTCTTCGGGACTCTCGGTCGCGCAGACGTGCGTGCTGTCGCTGCTGATGTTCTCCGGCGCCTCGCAGTTCGCGCTGGTCGGCGTCGTGGCCAGCGGCGGCGGCGCCCTGTCCGCCGGCGCCACGGCGCTGCTGCTCGGCACCCGGAACACGCTCTACGGCCTTCGGCTGGCGCCCCTGCTCGACTTCCGGAGCCGGGACCGGGTCGCCGCCGCTCAGCTGCTGATCGACGAGTCGACCGCGATGTCGGTGACCCGCACGACGCGCGAGGGAGCGCGCACCGGCTTCCTGGTCACCGGAGGCACGATCTTCGTGCTCTGGAACCTGTTCACCTTCCTCGGAGCCATCGGCGGCAACGCGATCGGCGACCCGCGCACCTACGGCCTGGACGCCGCCGTCGGCGGGGCGTTCCTCGCGCTGCTCTGGCCGCGGCTGTCCGAGCCCCGCAACCGGGTGGTCGCCGTGCTGGCCGTGGCGGTGGCGCTCGGCGTCGTGCCGGCCTCGCCGGCCGGCGTGCCGGTCCTCGCCGCGGGTGGGGTGGCCCTGCTGGTCGGACTGCTGGTCGGGCTGCCGGCAAGGAGCCGCGCATGATCTGGACAGCGGTCATCGCCGGCGGAGTCGGCTGCTACCTGCTCAAGCTGGCCGGCCTGTCCGTGCCGGCGAGCGTGCTGGCGCGTCCGGTCGTACGCCGCGTGGCCGACCTGATCCCGGTCGCCCTCCTGTCCGCGCTGGTGGCGGTCCAGGTCTTCTCCTCCGGCCATCGGCTGGTGCTCGACGAACGTGCCGCCGGCCTCGCCGCTGCCGTCGTCCTCCTGCTCCTGCGCGCGCCGTTCCTGCTCGTGGTCGCCGGCGCTGCCTTCACCGCCGCGCTGCTCCGCCTGGCGGGGTAGTCCGCCAACGCAGAAGCCCGCACCGCTTGCGCGGTGCGGGCCATGCGGCCGCGTCGTTTCCGTCCGACGCGAGACCGGGTCGACCGGGAGCAGGTCAGCTGACGCTGACAGCACTCCAGGCGGCGGCCACGGTGTTGTACTGCGCCGAGCCGGCCCCGAAGAGGTCCGTGGCAGCGCTCAGCGTCGCGGCCCGGGCCTGGGCGTAGGTCGTGCCGGACGTCATGTAGACCGTGAGGGCGCGGAACCAGATCTTCTGGGCGGCGTCGCGGCCGATGCCGGTGATCGTCGACCCGTTGCACGTCGGCGAGTTGTGCGCGATCCCGTTGATCGTGTGGGAGCCCGAGCCCTCGGCCAGCAGGAAGAAGAAGTGGTTGCCCACACCCGAGGAGTAGTGCACGTCGAGGTTCTTCGTGTTGGTCGACCAGCAGTTCGGCGACGAGCCGTCCGAGATCGGGTTGTCCATCCGGCGCAGGCCGGCGTGGTGGGCGAGGTCGAACTCCTCACCGATCAGGTAGTCACCCGGGTCGTTGGAGTTGTTGGCGAAGAACTCCACCATCGTGCCGAAGATGTCGGAGGTCGCCTCGTTGAGGCCGCCGGACTCACCGGAGTAGGTCAGCCCCGCGGTGTTCTCGGTGACGCCGTGCGACATCTCGTGGCCGGCCACGTCGAGCGAGACGAGCGGGCCGTAGCTGACCCCGTCACCGTCGCCGTAGGTCATCTTGGTGCCGTCCCAGAACGCGTTCACGTAGTTCTTGTCGTAGTGCGTCCGGTTGTAGGAGCCGGTGCCGTTGCCGAAGATGCCGTTGCGGCCGTGGACCTGGTTGTAGTAGTCCCAGGTCACGTTGGTGCCGTACTGCGCGTCCACCGCGGCCGAGGCGCGGTTGCTCGCCGTGCCGTTGCCGAAGGTCGTGGTCGGGCTGGTGAACGTCGTGCCGGCCGAGCAGCCGATGGCGAACAGCTGGCAGAAGATCGAGTCGGCCTTGTTGTTCATGTCGGTCGTGTAGGTGTTGCCGCGGGTCGGGTCCTTGAGCTGGTAGGTCGACCCGGACTGCGTGAGCTTGAGCGGGACGGTGCCGCTGTAGAGGCTCTGGCCCGAGCCGTCCACGGTCTCGATGCCCTCCTCGCGGCGCAGCACGGCGCCGGTGCGCGCGTCGACGTACGACGTCAGCCGGCTTGGTGTGCCGTCGGCGTGCCGTCCGCCCGTCGTGACGGCCCAGGCGAGCCTGGGGCGGTGGCCGATGGTGTCGATGACCAGGCGCGCGGCGCCCCGGGCCTCGAGGTGGCGGATGCCGCGGGTGGCCCTGGCCGGCCGGACCGCCCGCGCCTGCGCCGCAGCCTTCGAGAGCCGCGGGGTGGTGCTCATCCGCAGCGGAGCGGTGAGGGTGCGGCTGACACCGGCCCAGGCACCGTCGGCGGCCTGGTGCACGACCACGTCGCCGCCGAGGACCGGGAGGCCGCGGTAGGTGCGGGCCATCCGGACGTGGCTCGCCCCGGACCGGTCGAGGATGGCGTCGGTGGCGCGGAACGACTGGCCCTGGGTCAGCCGGAGCTCGGTCGAGTGCTGGCGCAGGGCGGTGGCGGCGCCGGCGACGACCTTGCTGGAGTCGGCCCGGGTGGCGGCCCCGGTCTGGGCGGACGCTCCGGGAGCCTGGGTCGCGAGGACCCCGGCGGCCAGGAGGACCGCGGTGGCGGCGCCCCAGGCGCGAGTGGATCGCTTGTGCATCTGGTCAACCTCTTCTTCCCCGCACGCCCCGAGTCGGGCGAGTCGTGGGACCGAGGCTGCCGGAGATGCCTACTCCTGGGTAGGTACGAGTGTTCACAGGAACCTGCAACTGCAACAAGTTGCAGCTCGGGGCGTCAGAGGTCGAGCAGGTGCTCGAGCCCCACGGTCAGCCCGGGCCGGTCGCCGATCGCGCGGAGCCCGGTGAGCACGCCCGGGGTGAACGACACCCGGTCCAGCGAGTCGTGACGGATCGTGAGCGTCTCCCCCGCTCCGCCGAGCACGACCTCCTGGTGGGCGACCAGGCCGCGGACCCGCAGCCCGTGCACGTGGATGCCGTCCACCGTCGCGCCGCGCGCGCCGTCGAGCCCGGTCGCCGTCGCGTCGGGCACCGGCGGCATCCCGGCCTCGCGGCGTGCGGCAGCGATCAGCTCGGCGGTACGTCGCGCGGTGCCGGACGGGGCGTCGACCTTGTCGGGGTGGTGCAGCTCGACGACCTCGACCGACTCGAAGAACGGCGCGGCCTCGGCGGCGAAGCGCATCATCAGCACCGCGCCGATCGAGAAGTTCGGGGCGATCAGCACCCCCACCTCCGGCGCGTCGGCCAGCCACCCCTCGACGGTGGCCAGCCGGCCCTCGTCGAAGCCCGTGGTGCCGACCACCGCGTGGATGCCGTGGCCGATGCAGAACTCGAGGTTGGCCATCACCGCATCGGGCCGGGTGAAGTCCACGACGGCCTCTGCTCCAGCCTCGAGCAGCGCCTCGAGGGTGTCGTCGAGGTCCAGCGCCGCCACCAGCTCGAGGTCCTCGGCAGCCTCCACCGCGCGGCACACCTCGGAGCCCACCTTGCCCTGCGCGCCGAGCACGCCGACCCGTCGTACGGCTGTCACGGGCCAGAACCTACCGGGAGGTCGCTGACCCGCGCCGAGACGTCTGGCAGGGTGGGCGCATGGCGGTGCAGACGATCCCGGCCCGGATCCGGTGGGCCGTGGACTTCATGGACGTCCAGCCGAACGACCACATCCTCGAGATCGGCTGCGGACCGGGTGCCGGCGCCGAGCTGATCTGCTCCCGGCTCGAGACCGGCAAGCTCTTCGCCATCGACCGCTCCGAGTCCGGGGTCGACCGCACCCGGCGGCGGTGCGCGAAGTACGTCGAGGCCGGCCGGCTCACGGTGCGCCAGATCGACCTGGCCACCCTGCGGGTCCCGGTGAAGCGGCTGACGAAGGTGTTCTCCTTCAACGTCAACCTGTTCTGGGTGCGCGACTGCGCCGACGAGGTGGCGCTGCTGCACGAGCGGGTGCTGCCGGGCGGCTCTGTCTACCTCTACTACGACGCATCCCGGCCCGACCAGGTCCCGACCATGGTCGAGAAGGCCTCGGCCGCGCTGCAGCAGGCGGGCTTCCGGATCTCCGTGGTGGAGCAGAAGGCCCCCGCCGTGGTGGGGATCATCGGCAAGCGATGAAGGTTCTTTCCTGAACTCGCTCGACATCAGGTTATTTCCTAATGTAGCCTCACTCCAGGGCAGGACCTGAAGCGAGGAGCCACGATGCGCGTCGCCGTACTCACCATCGACCAGCGCGGCTCCACCCGCGACAGCGCGACCGACCGGGTCCCGGACACCGCTGGCCGCGCTGGCCGGTGTCGCCATCCTGCGCCCCTTCGAGCGCACGGCCGGCGATGAGTTCCAGGGCGTCCTCGACGACCCGGCCGCGCTCGCCGCGATCGTCGAGCGGCTGCTGCGCGAGGACGGCTGGAACGTCGGCATCGGCGTCGGTGAGGTCGAGGAGCCGCTTCCCCAGAGCACCCGGGCGGGCCGCGGGCCGGCCTACCTCCACGCCCGCGACGCGGTGACCGGCGCCAAGTCCGCGCCCTGGCGGCTGCGGGTCGCGGGCGACCCCGACGACACTCGGGGCATCCGTGCGCTCGAGACCACGCTCTGGCTCTGGGCTGCGGTCCTGAACCGTCGAACGTCGAGGGGCTGGGAGGTCGCGGACCTCGTCGACGCCGGCGCGTCGTACGACGAGGCCGCGAAGCGGCTCGGCGTCACCCAGTCGGCGATCAGCCAGCGCGCCCAGGCGGCCGGCATCGTCGAGGGACGGCGGGCCCGCGAGCTCGTCACCGACCTCGTCGGCGGCCTGCTGCACGATGAGAGGCAATGAACCCCGACAACACCACCCAGCTCGTCCTGGCCCTGCTCGGCTTCGCCCTTGCCGCGGGCCTCCTCGGCTGGTTGCGCCACGGCCGCACGGTCTGGGCGTCGGCCTGCGTCGCGGCGCTGGGCGCCGCGGCCGTGCTGGCCGCGGTCGCCGACGACCTCTCGGCCGGCCGCGTCGTGGTGACGATCCTGGTCGCCCTGACCGGCCTCCTGTCCGTCGTCGGCGGCGGGCCGGTGACGACCCGGGTCTTCGCCTTCGTCGACCGCGCCGACCACGACCACGACCCCCAGTCCGGCCGCCAGACCCTCGACCAGGCCGGCCACGTGCTCCGCGGCGGGGCGTGGATCGGCGCCCTCGAGCGGCTGGCGGTCTTCGCCGGGCTCACGGCCGGCTTCCCCGAGGGCGTGGCCGTCGTGCTGGCCCTCAAGGGCGTGGGCCGCTTCCAGGACCTCCGAGGCGACGGCACCAGCCACGGCGCGGCCACGGAGCGGTTCATCATCGGCACCTTCACCAGCGTGCTCTGGGCCGCCGCCTGTGCCGGGATGGTCGCGCTGGTCCGCCGATAGCCCAGTGGGACGCCACGGGAGCGGGCGAGCGTTGCTCGCGCAGCGAGCGCGCCCCGCGAAAAGTCTGCGGGGGTATCAGGCCGGCCCGACGATGGCCAGGATCTCGGGCTTGCCGAAGACCTGCTTGGCGACCGACTGGATCTCCTCGAGGGTGACCGACCCGATCCGGTCCATCACGGCGTCGATGCCCAGCAGCTCGTCGTGGACGAGCTCGGCCTTGCCGATGCGGGACATCCGGGAGCCGGAGTCCTCCAGGCCGAGCACCAGCCCGCCGCGGAGCTGGCCCTTGCCGCGCAGCAGCTCCTCCTCGGAGATGCCGTGGGCAGCGACTCGCGAGAGCTCGGTGCGGACCACCGCCAGCACCTCGTCGAGCTTGTTGGGCAGGCACCCGACGGACACGCCGACCAGCCCCGAGTCGGCGTGGTGGCTGGAGAAGGAGAAGACCGAGTAGGCCAGCCCCCGCCGCTCGCGGACCTCCTGGAAGAGCCGGGACGACGTGCCGCCCCCGAGCGCGGTGTTGAGCACGCCGAGGGCGAACCTGCGGTCGTCGTTGCGGTGCACGCCCTCCATGCCGAGCACGACGTTGACCTGCTCGAAGGGGCGCGTCGCCTCGACCACGCCGGAGTGGACGCGCACCCGCTTGGCCCCCTGGCGCGGCGCGACCGGCGACTCGTCGCCGGACAGCCAGCCGCGCCGGCCGAACGCCGAGCGCACCATCTTCACGACCTCGGCGTGCTCGAGGTTGCCTGCGGCGGCGACGACCATGTTGGCCGGGCGGTAGTGGCGCTGGTAGAACCGCGACACCTGGGCCCGGGTGAGCGCCTCGATCGAGCCGACGGTGCCGGCGATCGGGCGGCCGAGCGGCGCGTTGGGCCCGTAGGCCTGCTCGGAGAACAGGTTGTGGACGACGTCGTCGGGGTCGTCGTCGTGCATCGCGATCTCGTCGAGGATGACGTCGCGCTCGGCCTCGACGTCCTCGGGCGTGAGCAGCGAGGAGGTGATCATGTCGCCGAGCACGTCCACGGCCAGCCCGAGGTCGTCATCGAGGACCCGGGCGTGGAAGCAGGTGTACTCCTTGGCGGTGAAGGCGTTGAACTCACCGCCGACCGCGTCGAGCGCGATGGAGATGTCGAGCGCCGAGCGCTCGCTGGTGCCCTTGAACAGCAGGTGCTCGAGGAAGTGCGAGCAGCCGTGCAGGGTCCGGGTCTCATCGCGCGAGCCGACGCCGACCCAGACACCGATGCTGGCCGAGCGGACGCCGGCCAGCTGCTCGGTGATCACCCGGAGGCCGCCGGGCAGGACGGTACGCCGGACGCGTGAGGTCACGCGTCCGGCGCCGTCCGTCTCCGTCTGCAGCGTCCGGGTCGAGCCGGCCCGCATGGGAGCGCGAGCAGTCAGGATCAGGCCTCGACCGACTCGTTGGCCTCGCTGGCCTCGGTGTCGGCGGCCGGGGCGTCGTCGCCCTCACCGTCGGCGCCGTCCTCGACCACGGGGACCAGCGACAGCTTGCCGCGGTCGTCGATCTCGGCGATCTGGACCTGGATCTTCTGGCCCACCGAGACGACGTCCTCCACGGCCTCGACGCGCTTGCCGCCGGCCAGCGGACGGAGCTTGCTGATGTGCAGCAGGCCGTCCTTGCCCGGGAGCAGCGAGACGAAGGCGCCGAAGTTGGTCGTCTTCACCACGGTGCCGAGGTAGCGCTCGCCGACCTCGGGCATCGTCGGGTTCGCGATCTGGTTGATCGCGGTCCGGGCCGCCTCGGCCTGGTCGCCGCTGGTGGCACCGATGTAGATGGTGCCGTCGTCCTCGATCGAGATCGACGCACCGGTGTCGTCCTGGATCTGGTTGATGACCTTGCCCTTGGGCCCGATCACCTCGCCGATCTTGTCGATCGGGATGTTGATGCTGATGATCCGCGGCGCGGTCGACGACATCTCCTCGGGCTCGTCGATGGCCTCGGCCATGACGTCGAGGATCGCCAGGCGCGCGTCGCGGGCCTGGGTCAGCGCCGCGGCGAGGACCTCGGCGGGGATGCCGTCGAGCTTGGTGTCGAGCTGCAGCGCGGTGACGAACTGCCGGGTGCCGGCGACCTTGAAGTCCATGTCGCCGAAGGCGTCCTCGGCGCCGAGGATGTCGGTCAGTGCGACGTACTGGGTCTCGCCGTCGATCTCGCCGGAGATGAGGCCCATCGCGATGCCGGCGACCGGCGCCTTGAGGGGCACGCCCGCCTGCAGCAGGGACAGCGTCGAGGCGCAGACCGAGCCCATCGAGGTGGAGCCGTTGGAGCCCATGGCCTCGGAGAGCTGGCGGATCGCGTAGGGGAACTCCTCGCGGGTCGGCAGCACCGGCAGCAGGGCGCGGCGCGCGAGCGCACCGTGTCCGACCTCGCGGCGCTTGGGCGAGCCCACGCGACCGGTCTCACCGGTGGAGAACGGCGGGAAGACGTACTTGTGCATGTAGCGGCGGTGCTTCTCCGGGGAGAGCGTGTCGAGCTGCTGCTCCATCTTGAGCATGTCGAGGGTGGTGACGCCCAGGATCTGGGTCTCGCCCCGCTCGAACAGCGCCGAGCCGTGCACCCGCGGGATCACGCCGACCTCGGCGTGCAGCGGCCGGATGTCGGCCAGGCCGCGACCGTCGATGCGGATCTTGTCGCGCAGGACGCGCTCGCGCACCAAGGACTTGTTGACCGAGCGGAACGCCGCGCCGATCTCCTTCTCGCGACCCTCGAACTGGGGGCCGACCTGGTCGAGCACGCCGGCCTTGAGCTCGTCGGTGCGGGCCTCGCGCTCCTGCTTGTCGGCGATCGTCATGGCGGCGGCGAGGTCGCTCTTGGCGGCGGCCTCGACGGCGGCGTAGACGTCGTCCTCGTAGTCGAGGAAGACCGGGAAGTCCTGGACGGGCTTCGCGGCCTGCTTCGCCAGCTCGGCCTGCGCCTCGCAGAGCTGCTTGATGAACGGCTTGGCGGCGTCGAGGCCGCTGGCCACGATCTCCTCGGTCGGCGCCTGGACGCCGCCCTCGATGAGGGTGATGGCCTGCTCGGTGGCCTCGGCCTCGACCATCATGATCGCGACGTCACCGGTGTCGGTGACCCGGCCCGCGACGACCATGTCGAACACGGCGTCCTCGAGCTGGCTGTGGGTCGGGAACGCCACCCAGGTGCCCTCGATCAGGGCGACGCGGACGCCGCCGACCGGGCCGGAGAACGGCAGGCCGGAGAGCTGGGTGGAGAGCGACGCGGCGTTGATCGCGAGCACGTCGTAGGGCGCGTCGGGGTTGAGCGCCAGGATCGTGATGACGACCTGGACCTCGTTGCGCAGCCCCTTCTTGAAGGTCGGGCGCAGCGGGCGGTCGATGAGGCGGCAGGTGAGGATCGCGTCCTCGCCCGGACGGCCCTCGGAGCGGAAGAACGAGCCGGGGATCTTGCCCGCGGCATACATCCGCTCCTCGACGTCGATGGTCAGGGGGAAGAAGTCGAAGTGGTCCTTGGGCGTCTTGCCCGCGGTGGTGGCCGAGAGCAGCATCGTGTCGTCGTCGAGGTAGGCGGTGACGGAGCCGGCCGCCTGGCGGGCGAGGAGCCCGGTCTCGAACTTGATGGTGCGCTGGCCGTACTTGCCGTTGTCCAGAACCGTTTCGACGGAAGAGACGACGGGCTCGAACGAGTTGTCGGTCAAGAGGGTTACCTGTCTGTCGCGGAGCGATCCGCGGCGTCCCGCAAGCCCTGAGATGTCTCGGGGGCCGGTCTTCGATCGAGGCCCGCAGAAACCGTCCGCCGCAAGGGCGGGGTTCTGAGGGCCACTACCGAGGACCGAGCCAGAACGGCGGGTCGCTCCTGTGTGGGTGTTGCGCTTGTTCTGTTGTGAAATGTAGCGGAGGACCCGCACCAGCGGGTCCTCCGGGAGAGCTATCGGCGCAGGCCGAGGCGCTCGATGATCGAGCGGTAGCGCGCGATGTCCGTCTTGCTCAGGTAGTTGAGCAGCCGACGGCGCTGGCCGACCAGCAGCAGCAGGCCGCGCCGGCTGTGGTGGTCGTGCTTGTGCATCTTGAGGTGCTCGGTGAGGTGCGCGATGCGGTGGCTGAGCAGCGCGATCTGGACCTCGGGAGAGCCGGTGTCGCCCTCGGTCGTGGCGTACTCGGCGATGATCTTGTTCTTGGTCTCCGTGTCGGTTCCGACTGACATACGGGCTCCTTCGGTTCTCTCGTCTGCGCGGCGCGCCGGGGCCTGTCCACCCGGGCACTCTGGATCCGCGGCCGTTGCACGGCGGTTCAGCAAAGTGAGTCGCCCAGATCGGGCAACCGATGAAGGGTATCAGCGGGCCTCGGAGCCACCCAAAACCAGACTGCCCCGCAGCTGGGCCGGCCCCGAGCCGCCGCCGAGGACGACGGCCGGCGGGACCTCGCCGCGACGGACGTGCCTCCCGCTGCATGGCACCCTTACGTAGCCTGCACGCGTGAGCACCAGGACCCGCCGTGTCGCCCTCGCCGTCGGCGCGCTCGTCGCCGCAGGCGTCGTGGTCGGCGGCGTGCTGGTGGCGACCGCGAGCGACGACATCCCCGACGGCACCACGGTCTCCGGCGTGGCCGTCGGCGGGCTGAGCGAGGCCGAGGCCGTGGACAGGCTCGAGACTGCCCTGGCCGACCGCGCGGACCGGGCCCTGGACGTGACCTTCCAGGGCCGCTCGGACTCGGTCGACCCGAGCGACCTCGGACTCGCGATCGACTACGCCGCGTCCGCCGCGGCGGCTCGGGACGGCGGCTCCCTCGATGCCGTCGTCGACGTGGACGAGGACGCCGTGGCTGCCTACGTCGGGGCGCTGCCCACGACCGAGCCCGTCGACGGAGCGGTCCGGTTCAAGCCGAAGGGCATCAAGGTCACCGACCCGGTCCTCGGCACGGCGGCCGACGGCGAGGCCGCCCGCGCGGCGTTCGTGGCGGCCTACCTCGACGCGACCGACCCGTCCGTCGACCTGCCCGCGACCGAGACCTCCCCCGACATCGACAGCGACGACGTCGAGCGCGCCGTGCGCGAGTTCGCCGAGCCGGCGCTGTCCGGCCCGGTGACCCTGAGCTTCGGCGACAACGGGGTGACCCTGAGCCCGAAGCAGTACGTGCGCGCCCTGCGACTGGTGGCCGATGGCGGCGAGCTGGTGCCGACCCTGCGACCCAAGGCTCTGGCCAAGCAGCTCTCCGGGCTGGTCGCGGGCGACGGTGCCGCCCCTGTCGACGCCCAGGTCAAGCTGCTGGCCGGCAAGCCGCGGGTGGTTCCCGCCAAGCCCGGCGTGACCTTCGACCAGTCCGACGTGGACGCGGCCTTCCTGGACCTGGTCACCCGGCCCGAGGGCGAGCGCTCGATGGACGTGCCGGCGGAGGTGGTGCAGCCGGCGTTCACGACCGAGGACGCCGAGGCGCTCGCCATCAAGGAGGAGATCTCGTCGTTCACGACCTACTACCCGTACGCGGAGTACCGCAACGTCAACATCGGCCGGGCGGCCGAGCTGGTCGACGGGACGGTCGTGAAGCCGGGTGAGACGTTCTCGCTCAACGGCACGGTCGGTGAGCGGACCGCGGAGAACGGCTTCACCACCGGCTTCATCATCAGCAACGGCATCTTCGCCGAGGACCTCGGTGGCGGCGTCTCGCAGATGGCGACCACGACCTTCAACGCGGCGTTCTTCGGCGGCATGACCGACGTGCAGCACAAGCCGCACTCCTTCTACATCGACCGCTACCCCATCGGCCGCGAGGCCACGGTGGCCTGGCCGACGGTCGACCTGCAGTGGCGCAACGACACGCCGTACGGCGTCCTGGTGCACGCCCACGTCACGCCGGGCACGGCCAGCGAGCAGGGTGTGGTCACGGTGCGCCTGTTCTCGACGAAGCACTGGGACATCACGACGAAGACCGGCGAGCGCTACGCCTTCACCTCGCCGGCCACCCGGACGCTCGACACCCCGGAGTGCTACCCCAACTCCGGCTACGGCGGCTTCGACATCAACGTCTGGCGCTACTGGCGCCGCGCGGGGTCCACCGAGCTCGTGCGCACCGAGAAGATGCACACCACCTACACCCCCTCGGACACCGTGATCTGCAAGCCGCCGGGATCGATACCGGACTAGCCGGCGACGCTAGGTTGGCAGCCATGGGCATGCTCACCGAGGATCCCGTCCCCGCCGACTTCACCGGCACCAGGACCGGCGTCTGCAACCTGTGTGAGGCGATCTGCGGGATCGAGCTGACCATCGAGGACGGCTCGGTCACCGGCATCCGCGGCAACGACGCCGACCCGCTGTCGCGCGGCTACATCTGCCCCAAGGGTGTCTCTATGGCCGACGTCTACGCCGACCCGGACCGCCTGCGCCGGCCGCTGCGCCGGGTCGGTGAGGGTGCCGACGCGACGTGGGAGGAGCTGGACTGGGACGAGGCGTTCGACCTGGTCGCCGATCGGCTCACGGCGACCGTCACCGAGCACGGCGCCAACGCGGTCGCCATCTACGCCGGCAACCCCAATGTGCACTCGCTCGGCTTCCTCACCCACGGCGTGCCGTTCATGAAGAGCCTGCGCACCCGCAACAAGTTCAGCGCCACATCGGTCGACCAGCTGCCGCACCACCTCGTGGCGTGGCAGCTCTACGGCCACCAGCTGCTGCTGCCGATCCCCGACCTCGACCGCACCGACTTCTTCCTGGTCCTCGGCGCCAACCCGATGGCGTCCAACGGCTCGCTGATGACCGCGCCCGACTTCCCCCAACGCCTGCGCGACCTCAAGGCGCGGGGCGGTCGCATGGTCGTGCTCGACCCGCGGCGCACCGAGACCGCGAAGGTCGCCTCCGAGCACCACTTCGTCCGCCCGGGCTCCGATGCAGCCGTCCTGCTCGCGATGCTGCACGTGCTCTTCGAGGAAGGGCTCACCACTCCCCCGGCGTACGTCGACCACGTGGACGACGTGCGCGACCTGGTCGCCGGCTTCACCCCCGAGCTCGCGGAGCGGGCCAGCGGGATCGGCGCCGACGCGATCCGCCAGCTGACCCGCGACTTCGCGGCGGCCGACCGCGCGGCGGCGTACGGCCGGATGGGGCTGTCGACCCAGGGCTTCGGCTCGGTGTCCCAATGGGCGATCCAGCTGCTGAACCTCCTCACCGGCAACTTCGACCGGGAGGGTGGGGTGCTGGTCACCGAGCCGGCGATCGACGTGGTGGAGCGGGGTCTCGTCGGGCCCGGGCACCACGACGTGTGGCGCAGCCGGGTGCGCGACGCGCCCGAGTTCGGCGGCGAGCTGCCGGTCGCGGTGCTGCGCGAGGAGATCGAGACCCCCGGTGACGGACAGGTCCGGGCCCTGGTGACGATCGCCGGCAACCCGGTGCTCTCGACGCCGGAGGGGTCGGGGCTGGCCCGGGCGCTGGAGGGCCTCGACTTCATGGTCGCCGTCGACATCTACCTCAACGAGACGACGCGGCACGCAGACGTGATCCTGCCGCCGACCTCGGCCCTGGAGCGCGACCACTACGACCTGATCTTCCACGCCTTCGCGATCCGCAACACGGCCCGGTTCACCCCGGCGGTCTTCGCCCGGCCCGACGACGCCCGCCACGACTGGGAGATCTTCGGCCAGCTCGCGGAGCGGATCACCGCGCGGCTGGGCGCCGGCCTGAAGGACCGCCTGGCGGTCAAGGCGCGCTTCGGTCCCTCCCCCGCCACGATGATCGCCGGGCTGCTCAGGATGACCGGGCGGACGACGATGCGGGCGCTGCGCAAGCACCCCGAGGGCGTCGACCTCGGGCCGCTGCGGCCGACGATGCCCGCGCGGCTCCAGACCAAGACCAAGAGGATCGACCTGACGCCCGAGCTGATCGTGGCCGACCTCGAGCGGGTCCGAGCCTCACTCGACACGCTCGATCCGGTGGCCGCCGACGAGCTCCTGCTGATCGGCCGGCGGCACAAGCAGGACTGCAACTCGTGGCTGCACAACACCGAGCGGCTGACGCGCGGCAAGCCCCGCCACCACCTGCTGATGCACCCCAAGGACCTCGCCGACCGCGGCCTCGAGGACGGCGCGATGGTCCGGGTGAGCTCGAGGGTCGGTCAGGTGGAGGTCGAGGTGAGCGCCGTCGACGACGTGATGCCCGGTGTCGTCTCGCTCCCGCACGGCTACGGCCACCAGGTCGGGGGCACCCGGATGCGGCACGCCGCCACCGTCGCCGGAGTCTCGATCAACGACCTCACCGACACCGAGCGGCTGGACGTCAGCGGGAACGCCGCGTTGAACGGCGTTCCCGTGACGGTCCACCCGGTCTGAGGATCCCCCCGTTCGTCCTCAGACCCGGACGACGTCGAGGATCGCGAGCACCTCGTCAGGGGTCGTGGCCGCGCGCAGACTGGCCACGGCGTCCTGGTCGGTGAACGTCTCCGCGATCCGGGAGAGCAGGGCCAGGTGGTCATCACCCGCCCCGGCGATGCCGATGACGAACTCGGCCGGCTTGCCGTTCCAGTCGATCGGCTCGGCGTAGCGCACGAACGAGATGCCGGTGCGCTGGATCAGCCCCTTCGCCTCGTTCGTGCCGTGCGGGATCGCCAGGCTGTTGCCCATCGCCGTGGACACCGACTTCTCCCGCTCGTGCATCGCGTCGACGTACGTCGGGTCGACGGCGCCCGCCGCGACCAGCAGGCCGCCGGCCTCGGTGATCGCCGCGTCGCGGGTGGTCGCCGTACCGCCCAACACCACCGACTCCCGGGCGAGGACCGCACCCGTCGACGAGGCTGCCGGTGCCGGCGGCTCTGGGTCGGCATCACCGCCGCCGTTGGACTGGTCGATCAGCTCGACGATCTCGTCGTACCTGGGACTGCCCATGAAGTTGTCGACGGAGAAGTGCACCGCCGACGGCGTCCGCTCCCTGGCCCGGGCGGTCAGGTCCTGGTGCGTCACCACGACGTCGTAGTCGTCGGCGAGGTTGGCGATCGACCTGTTCACGACCGTGACCTCACCGTGGCCGGCGGCCTGGACCTTCTTGCGAAGCACCGAGGCGCCCATCGCGGACGAGCCCATGCCGGCGTCGCAGGCGAACACGATCGACCGGATCCGGCCGGCGACGGTAGCGCTGCCGCCGGTGAGTGCCGAGGCCACCGACGAGCGCTTGCCCTTCATGGCCTCCATCTGGCGGGTCGCACCGACCAGCTGGTCCTCGGCCTCCTCGGTCTTGTCGATCTTCAGGAGGAACGCGGCCACCGCGAACGAAGCAGCAGCGCCGCCGAGGATGGACAGCGTGATGCCGGCAAGGTTCTTCAGGTCCGTCGGCGCGGCCAGGTAGACCGCGAACACCGAGCCCGGCGCCGCAGGTGAGCGCAAGCCGCTGGAGAAGAGGACGTTGATCAGGATCTGGGTGAAGCCGCCGGCGATCATCGCCAGGATCAGCACCGGCTTCATCAGCACGTAGGGGAAGTAGACCTCGTGGATGCCGCCGAAGAAGTGGATGATCGCGGCGCCGGGCGCGGACGCCTTGGCCATGCCCTTGCCGAACATGCTGTAGGCGAGGAGCAGACCCAGACCCGCAGCCGGGTTCGCCTCGAGCAGGAACAGGATGGACTTCCCCTTGTCCGCCGACTCCTGGAGGCCCAGGGGCGTGAGCACCCCATGGTTGAGCGCGTTGTTGAGGAACAGGACCTTGGCGGGCTCGATCAGGATCGAGGTGAAGGGCAGGACGTCGTGGTCGACCATCCACTCGACGCCGTCGCCCGCACGGTCGGCGATCCAGGTGAGGATCGGGCTGAGCCCGAAGAACCCGAGCGTGGCGAGCAAGCCGCCCCAGATGCCGGCCGAGAAGTTGTTGACCAGCATCTCGAAACCGGGCCGGATCTTGCCGTCCCAGATCGCGTCGATCTTCTTCATCGACCAGCCGCCGAGCGGGCCCATGATCATGGCGCCCATGAACATCGGCACCTCGGTGCCGGCGATCACGCCGAAGGTGGCGATCGAACCCACCACACCACCGCGGGTGTCATACATCATCTTGCCGCCGGTGTAGCCGATCAGCAGCGGCAGCAGATAGGTGATGCCGGGTCCCACGAAGCCACCGCCGTCGGCCCATTCGCCCCAGCCACCGATGTGCGCCACCCAGCTGTGCGGGCTCAGCCAGGCGTGGTCGCCGCCGCCCAGGTTGATCCAGCCGACCTCGATGAACATGGCGGTGATCAGGCCCCAGGCGATGAACGCGCCGATGTTGGGCATGACCATGTTGGACAGGAAGGTGCCGAACTTCTGGACATTGACACGTGCGCCGCTGCTGCGGGCCGCCGTGGAGGTCGAGGCCATCTGGTTTCCCTCTCATAACCCAAGGACGTGACGCCTGTCACGGCCGCGATGGCGCCAGTCTGCACACATTCGGGCACGTTGCCAAGCATTCGGGCAGACTTTCTTGCCCGTTGATGTGGTCTTTGGGCGATTTGCCCGTTAGCGTCGGGCCCATGAAGGCCCTGAGGTTCTACGCCCCCGAAGACGTCCGGCTCGAAGACGTGCCGGAGCCCACCTGTGGTCCGGACGAGGTCAAGCTGCGGGTGAAGAACTGCTCGACCTGCGGCACCGACGTGAAGATCTTCCACAACGGCCACCAGAACCTCACGCCCCCGCGGACCATCGGCCACGAGATCGCCGGCGAGGTGGTCGAGGTCGGCGCCGACGTCAACGCGACCTACGGCAGCGACTGGCAGGTCGGTGACCGAGCGCAGGTGATCGCGGCCGTGCCGTGCGGCGACTGCCACGAGTGCCGGAAGGGCTGGATGGCGGTCTGCCAGAACCAGACCTCGGTCGGCTACCAGTACGACGGTGGCTTCGCGGAGTTCATGATCGTGCCGCGGCAGGTGCTCAAGGTCGACGGGCTGAACCGGATCCCCGACAACGTCGGCTACGACGAGGCCTCGGCGGCGGAGCCGTTCGCCTGCGCGATCAATGCCCAGGAGCTGCTCGGCATCGAGGCCGGCGACACGGTCGTCGTCTTCGGCGCCGGCCCGATCGGCTGCATGCACATCCGGATCGCCCGCGGCGTGCACCGGTGCGGCCCGGTCTACCTCGTCGACGTGAACGCCGACCGGCTCGAGATGTCGGCCGAGGCGGTGCAGCCCGAGGAGACCATCGACGGCTCGCAGGTCGACGTGGTCGAGCGGGTCATGGAGCTGACCGGAGGGCGGGGCGCCGACGTGATCATCACCGCCACCGCCGCCAACGTCACCCAGGAGCAGGCCATCGCGATGGCCGCCCGCAACGGCCGGATCTCGTTCTTCGGCGGCCTGCCCAAGACCGACCCGACCATCACCTGCGACTCCAACGTCGTGCACTACCGCCAGCTGCACATCCACGGCGCCAACGGCTCCGCGCCCGAGCACAACAAGCGCGCGCTGGAGTACATCTCCACCGGCCAGGTGCCGGTCAAGGACCTGATCACCCGCCACCTCCCCCTCGACGAGGTCCTGCAGGCCTTCGACATCGTCAAGAACGGCGAGGCCATCAAGGTCACCGTCGAGCCCTGACAGACGTCCAGGGAGCGGTCGACTCAGCCGGCGACGACCGCTCGCACGGCGTCGCGGCCGGCCATCGGGTCGGAGGCGGCGAGGGCGGCCTCGGCCGCCTTCGCGCAGGTCTTCGACGAGACCGCGGACAGCTGGGCGCCGACAGCACGGACGGCGGCCGAGGCCATCGAGAGCGAGGTGATCCCCATGCCGATCAGCGCGACAGCGAGCAGTGGGTCGGCCGCGGCCTCCCCGCACACGCCGACGCTCTTCCCGGCGCGCCGGCCGGCGGCCGCGGTGGCCGCGATCAGCTGGAGCACGGCGGGCTGCCAGGGGTCGGTGAGGTGAGCGAGGTCGGAGGCGAGCCGGTCGGCGGCCATCGTGTACTGCGTCAGGTCGTTGGTGCCGATGGACATGAAGTCGACGACCTCGAGCATCCGGTCGGCCAGCAGCGCAGCGCTGGGCACCTCGACCATGACGCCCGCCTTGAGACCACGGCCGCGGACCTGCTCCGCGAACTCGCGCGCCTCGGCCACCGTGGCGACCATCGGCGCCATCACCCACGTCTCGGTCTCCGAGGCGGCGGCAGCGGCGGCGATCCCGTCGAGCTGCCGCTCGAGCAGCTCCGGGTTGTGCACGGCCAGGCGGAGACCGCGGACGCCGAGGGCGGGGTTCTCCTCGTCCTCCAGGGTCGCGAACGCGATCGGCTTGTCCGAGCCTGCGTCGAGGGTGCGGACGACGACGTAGCGGCCCTCCCCCTGGAAGGCGTCGAGGACCTCGCCGTAGATCTTCGCCTGCTCCTCGACCGACGGCTCGTCGCGGCGGTCGAGGAAGCACAGCTCGGTGCGGAACAGCCCGACGCCCTCGACCGGCGCCTCGGAGGCGTGCCGCGCGGACTCGCCGTCGGCGACGTTGGCGAGCAGCTTGACCCGCACCCCGTCGGTGGTCTCCGCCGGCCCCGTCCACGACTCGACGGCGGCGCGCATCGCGCGGTCCGCCTCGACGCGCGTCCGGGCCTCGTCGGCGTCCACCGACGAGTCGACGGTGCCGGCGGTCGCATCGACCAGCACCTGGCCGCCGGCCGGCAGTCCGAGAGCACCGGCCACGCCGACCACGCACGGGATGCCGAGCTGCCGCGCGATGATCGCGGTGTGGCTGGTCGCGCCGCCCTTCTCGGTGACCAGGGCGAGCACGAGCGCCGGGTCGAGGCCGGCGGTGTCCGCCGGCGCCAGGTCGCTGGCGACGAGCACCGAGGGCACGTCCGGCAGCACGACGCCCGGCTCGGGCTCGCCGACCAGCCGGGCGACGAGCCGGCGCTCGATGTCGAGCAGGTCGGTGGCCCGCTCGGCCATCAGGCCGCCCATCGCGGTGAAGACGTCGACGAACTGCGCGACGCCCTCGTGCACGGCCTCGAGCAACCCGGTGCCACCCTCGAGCCGGCCTGCCACCGCCTGTCGGAGCCCCTTGTCGCGGGCCAGCCCGGCGCTCGCGGTCAGCACCTCGGCCGCCGCACCACTGGCCCGCTCCGCCTTGGCGGAGAACCCGTCGGCGACGGCCCCGGCCGCCTCGTCGTACGCCGAGAGGCCGGACTCGGCGTCCGGGTGATCGGCGTAGGCCGCGATCGCGGCAGGCGACACCTCCTGCGCCACGGTCACCACAGGACCGAAGGCGAGTCCGGGAACGACCGGGGTGCCGCGCAGCGTGGCGTCGATACCTTGGGGTGCCGTGGGCGTGACCATGGCCTCATCCAAGACCACGGCCTCCTTGACAGTCAACACATTCGGGACTAAAACAACATATTCACAGATCATCCACGCTGGTCGAGTCAGGAGCAGGAATGTACGCCGAGGAGCGGCACCAGGCCATCGCCGAGCTCGTGGCGAGCCGTGGCCGCGTCGCGGTGACCGAGCTGGCCACGCACTTCGACGTCACCACGGAGACCGTGCGCCGCGACCTCTCCCAGCTGGAGCGGCTGAAGCTGCTCCGCCGGGTGCACGGCGGGGCGGTCTCGATGCGGTCGGTCACCATGCTGGAGGCGCAGCTGCCGGACCGTGACCACGCCCAGGAGGCCGAGAAGGAGCGCATCGCCCGCGCCGCCACGGCCCTCCTCCCGGAGGGTGGCTGCACGCTGATCCTCGATGCCGGCAGTACCACCGTGCGGCTGGCGGCCCTGCTCCCGCCCAGCGACCACTGGACGGTGATCACGCACGCCGTCCCGATCGCGGCGCTGCTGGCCCCGCTCCCCCATGTCGACCTGCACCTCCTCCCCGGCCGGGTCCGCCCCGCCACCGAGGCAGCGGTCGGCCACGCGACGATCGAGGCGATCCGCCAGGTCCGCGCCGACCTCACCTTCGTCGGCACCAACGGCATCTCCGTGCGCCACGGACTTTCGACCCCCGACCCCGAGGAGGCGGCGACCAAGCGCGCGTTGATCGAGAGCGGTCAGCGCGTGGTCGCGCTCAGCGACGCCACCAAGGTCGGCCAGGAGCGGACGGTGCGGTTCGCCGCCCTCGAGGACATCGACGTGCTGGTGACCGACGACAGCATCGCCGAGGCCGACGTGAAGGCGTTCGAGGCGGCCGGGCTGGACGTGGTCCGAGCGTGACCCAGCACGTCGCGGAGCGAGCCTCGGGGCCGATCGTCACGCTCACCGCCAATCCCAGCTTCGACCGCACGGTCGCCCTGCCCGGCCCGCTCGAGCGCGGGGCCGTCGTCCGGGTCGAGGCGATGACCTCGCAGGCCGGTGGCAAGGGCGTCAACATCTCCCGGGCCGCCGTCGGCGCCGGCCTCGCGACGGTCGCGGTGCTCCCGGCTCGGCCCGATGACCCCTTCGTCCACGAGCTGGAGCTGTCCGGCATCGACTGCCGTCCCGCCCGGCCGGCGGGCGACATCCGGGTCAACCTGACCCTCACCGAGCCCGACGGCACGACGACCAAGCTCAACGGCCCTGGTGCGCCGGTCTCCGGCGCCCACCTCGACGACCTCGCCGAGACCCTGGTCCGCAGTGCCGCCGGCGGCGCGTGGACCGTGCTCGCCGGGTCGCTGCCGCCCGACGCGCCCCACGACTACTACGCCGCGCTGGTCGCGCGGCTCCGCGGGGTCAGCCCGGTCGCGGTCGACACCAGCGAGGGGCCACTCGCCGTGCTCGTCGATCAGCTGCCCAGCTCGGGTCCCGACCTGCTGAAGCCGAACGCCGAGGAGCTGGCGTCCGTGACCGGCACCGACGCCACCCAGCTCGAGGCGGAGCCCGAGGTGGCCGCAAAGGCGGCCCGCACCCTCGTCGACCGCGGCATCGGTGCGGTGCTCGCGACCCTCGGGGCCCGCGGCGCCGTGCTCGTCGACGCCGACGGCGCGTGGTTCGCCCCCGCTCCCCCGACCACTGTCGTCAGCACCGTGGGGGCCGGCGACTGCACGCTGTTCGGCTACCTGCTGGCCGAGCAGCGCGGCCTGTCCGCTCCCGACCGGCTCGCGCTGGCCGTGGCCTACGGCAGTGCCGCCGCCGGGCTGCCCGGCACCACCATCCCCGGCCCCCACGACCTGCACCCCGAACGCGTCGACGTCCAGCAGCTCCACTGACCACCTAGGAGGACCCATGCCCAGCAAGTCCGTCACCGTCGGCTCGTCCGTCGGCCTGCACGCCCGACCAGCCGCCCTCATCGCCGAGGCCGCCGGCGAGCTCGGCAGCACCGTGACGATCAACGGCGTCGACGCCAGCTCGTCGCTCATGATCATGACGCTGGGCGCGAAGTGCGGCGACACCGTCGAGGTGGCCGGTGATGACCAGGCCTCCGTCGACGGCATCGCCGCACTGGTGGAGCAGGACCTCGACGCGGACTGACCGGGCTACCGCCCCGCCAGCTCGTACGCCGACTCGTCCGCGAGCACCCGCTCACCGAGCGGCCGGGGGCGGCGCATCGGCCACCAGGCCCGGTCCCCGAGCAGGCACAGGATCGCCGGCAGCATGACCAGCCGGATCAGCGTGGCATCCAGCAGGATCGCGCCGGACAGGGCCACGCCCATCATCTTCATCTCCAGCATCGACAGTGTCGCGAAGATGGAGAACACCGAGACCATCACGGCCGCGGCGCTGGTCACCACACCGGCCGTGTCGGCCACGCCCTGCCGGACGGCGAGCCGGGTCGGCAGGCCGCGCTGCACGTGCTCACGGATCCGGCTCAGCACGAAGACGTGGTAGTCCATCGACAGCCCGACCAGGACGACCAGGACGAAGAGCGGCAGCCAGTCGATGATGAAGCCCGGGCTGCTGAAGTCCAGCGCGCTCTCGAACCAGCCGTGCTGGAAGACCAGCGTCATCAGCCCGAACGAGACGCCGACGGACGCAAGGTTGAGCACCGCGGAGAGCAGCGCGATCGGCACGCTGCGGAACGTCACGCCCATGATCAGCAGCGTCAGCAGCAGCACGAACCCGATCACGAACGGCAGCCGCGACTGCTCGCGGTCGACGAAGTCGAGCGACTCGGCCGAGTCACCGCCCACGGCGTACTCCACCTTCGGCCCCGACAGCCCGTCGAGCGCAGCCGGCGCGAGGTGGGTGCGCAGCTCCTCGATCGCGGTGTCCACCCGGTGGTCGGACTCCTTGAACGGCATCGCCAGGGTGAGCACCGAGGTCGTCCCGTCGGGCGAGACCTCCACGTCGGTGCCCGAAGGGCGGAACAGCGGCGAGTCCTCGGCGGCCCGCTCGACCTTCGCCAGTGCGGTGGCGACGTCGTCCTGCTGGGAGGCGTCCGCCCGCACGACCAGGTCCGCGGTCGTGCCCTCCGACGGGAACGCCTGGCTGAGGTCCTGCATGGTCTTGGCCTCGGGGATCGAGCTGGGCAGGGTCTCGAGGTTGCCGCTGTGCGTCTTCATGCCCAGGGCCGGGATCGCCAGGAGCACCACCACGACGACGCCCAGGAGCAGCGAGACGGCCGGGTGCTTCACGACGGGCCCCAGGATCCGTCCGCTGATCGCGCCGGGGCGCATCCGGCGCACGACGCGGTGCAGCAGCGGCACGCGCGGGCGGTCCACCCAGCGGCCGAGCTTCGCCAGCAGCGCCGGAAGGACGGTGATCGACCCGAGCACGGCGACCGCCACCACGATGATGGAGCCGACCGCGAGCGAGTTGAACGTCGTGTCGCCCATGATGAACAGCCCGGCCATGGCGCAGATGACGGCCGCACCGGAGACCAGGATCGAGTGCCCGGAGGTCTGGGCGGCGATCTCGACGGCGTCGCGGCTGGAGTGGCCCTTGGCCCGCTCCTCGCGCTCCCGCTTGAGGTAGAAGAGCGAGTAGTCGACGCCCACGGCCATGCCGATCAGCACGATCATGCTGGTGACGGTCGAGTCGGCGTGGATCAGGTGCGAGACCGGGGCGAGGATGCCGACGGTGGCCGCGACGCTGGTGCCGGCGAGCAGCACGGGGATGCCGGCCGCGATGAGGGCACCGAAGGCCAGCAGCATGAGGATCAGCGTGATGGGCAGGCTCAGGGTCTCGGCCGAGGACAGGTCGTCGGCGACGCGGTCGTTGATCGCGTCGTCGAGGCTGATGTCACCGGACTGGCGCACGTCGAGCTGCGGGTGGTCGGCCTGCACGGCCTCGGTCACCTCCTGCAGTGACGCGACGTCGTCCTGGTCACGGGCGAGCTGGATCGAGACGAGCAGCGCCGTGCCGTCCGGGCTTACCTGGGGCTCGGCGACCTCGTCGACACCAGGGAGCTCGGTCATCCCGGCCACGACGGCGGCGGCCGCCTCCTGGGCCCGCGCCTGGTCCAGCCGGCCGGACCTGGAGCTGATCAGCACGTGCTCGGTGTCCGGGTCGTCGAAGCCGGCCGAGGCCACCATGGCGTCCGCGCGACCGGACTCGCCCAGCCGGTAGTCGGCGTCGTTGGTCTCCTGCGTCGGGACCATCGTGGCCAGCCCGACGGCGAAGGCGACGAGGGCGACCCAGCCGAGGATCGCGCGCCAGGGGTGGAGGGCGCACCACCGGGCGGTGCGGTGGGCCAGGGATGAGAGCGGATTCGTCATGGTGCCAGCCTTCGGCCTTCCGACCCGCAGGTCAGTGGTCCCAGGACCCGACCCGTGGTGGTGCTGGCACCACTGTCCGGATCGCCCCGCTCGGGGAGGATGGAGCCGTGTCCCAAGCCGTGTCCCACGTCGGGTCCGAGTCCCCCGGTCCCGAGCCGACTGTCCTCGAGCGGCTCCGCGACCAGCCCAGCCCCTTCCTGCTGACGGGGTACGCCGTCGAGCAGGTGCTGTGGATCGTCCCGCTCGTGCTGGGTCTGGTGTTCTTCGTGGTCGGCGGGCTGCTCGTCGTGGTCTGGCTCGGGATCTTCCTCGTGGCCGCCGCCGTCCCGCTCGTCCGGGTGATCGCGAACCGCCAGCGGCACATCGCAGGGCAGGTCCTGGGCGTCGACCTACCACCGCCGTACCGGCCACTCCCGGAGCGCGGCCCGCTGGTCCGCCTCGTCGCGATGATGACCGACCCGATGACCTGGCGAGACGTCCTCTGGATCGTGTGGGCGATCGGCTTCGGCTGGGTGCTGTCACTCATCGTGGTGGTGCTGCTGCTCGGGGTGGTCACCGGCTTCTTCTGGTGGTTCGGCGCCTACCCGATCCTGTGGACCAGGTCGGTCGTCGACCGGGCGTTCCTGAGCTACAGCAGCACCGAGACGCTGGAGCGCCGGGTCGCGGCGCTCACCGAGAGCCGGGCCGCGGCCGTGGACCACTCGGCGGCCGAGCTGCGGAGGCTCGAGCGCGACCTGCACGACGGCACCCAGGCCAGGCTGGTCGCGGTCTCGATGAGCCTGGGCATGGCCGAGGAGATGTTCGAGCGCGACCCCGACGGCGCGCGGCGCACGATCTCCGAGGCGAGGGCGGCGACCGGCGCGGCGATCGCCGACCTGCGCTCGGTGGTGCGCGGCATCCACCCGCCGGTCCTCGCCGACCGCGGGCTGGACGGCGCGATCCGTGCCCTGGCCCTCGACATGGCGGTGCCCGTCGAGGTGATCGGCGCCCTGCCGGGGCGGCCGCCGGCGCCGGTCGAGTCAGCCGTCTACTTCGCGGTCGCCGAGTGCCTGGCCAACTCGGCCAAGCACGCCGGCCACCGTCAGGCCTGGGTCGAGCTGAGCCACCTGCACGGGCGGCTGCGGGCGGTGGTCAGCGACGACGGGCGGGGCGGCGCTGACGTCGACGCGGGCACCGGCATGCGGGGGGTGATGCGACGGCTGGCCGCCTTCGACGGCACGATGTCGGTGTCCAGCCCCGACGGGGGCCCCACGATCGTGACGCTGGAGGTGCCGTGCCAGCTGTCCCCCGACTCGTCCTCGCCGAGGACAACGCCCTCCTCCGTGCCGGTCTGACCCAGCTGCTCGAGGGCTCCGGCTTCGTCGTCGCCCGGGCCGTCGACAACGCCCCCGACCTCGAGGTCGCCCTGACCGACCCCGACGTCGACGGCGCCGTGCTCGACGTCCGGATGCCGCCGACGTTCACCGACGAGGGGCTGCGCGCCGCCATCGCGGTGCGGGCGCAGCGGCCCGGCTTCCCGGTGCTGGTGCTCTCGCAGTACGTCGAGCAGCTCTACGCGCGCGAGCTGCTGGCCAGCGGCGAGGGTGCGGTCGGCTACCTGCTCAAGGACCGGGTCTCCGACGTGCGGCAGTTCGTCGACGGCGTCCGCCGGGTGCTCGAGGGCGGCACGGTGCTCGACCCCGAGGTGGTCGCCGCGGTGATGTCGCGGCAGCGCGACCAGCCGCTCGACCGGCTCACCGCCCGCGAGCAGGAGGTGCTGGGGCTCATGGCCGAGGGGCGGTCCAACGCCTCGATCGGGGCAGGCCTGCACGTCACCGAGAAGGCCGTGGCCAAGCACATCAACAGCATCTTCGCGAAGCTCGACCTGCCCGTGGACCTCGAGGTCAACCGGCGGGTGCAGGCGGTCCTGGCGTATCTCCGTCTCTGAGCGCGGGTGTCAGGCGCCGGTAGACCACACGCGCCCCGACGGCTCGCTGCAGCTCGGCGAGGATCACCGAGAAGAACTCCTTGCGGTAGAGCTCGTCGGTGATGGCGATGACGGTGAAGTAGAAGCCCGAGAAGCCGGCGAGGAACGTCGCGACGCGGATCAGCTGCAGGCTGACGATCTCGGGGCCGGACGGGTAGGTCACCTCGCCCACCCAGTCGTGGATCACGGTCTCCTTGATCGCCACGAGGCCGAAGACGATGAAGAAGACGAAGACCGCCAGGGAGAGCAGGACCACCTGGACCGCCTGGGCCACCACCAGCACGGTGACGAGGTTGACCTTCTGCAGCCCGGTGACGTCCGCCCCCACGCTCAGGTCGACGTCGTCCTCGCACATCCGGCGGGCGGACTCCTCGAGCGGCGTGCCCTCGGTCGCGGCGCACAACGTGTCGCCGTCCATCGCTCCGACCTGGTCCATCTCCTGGGCCAGCCGCGGCACCAGGAACCCGAGCGCGGCGGCGATGAAGAAGAGGATCGCGGTCCACAGGACACCGCCCTGCAGCCGCGCGGCGACCTGCCAGAGGTCGGCGTTGATGAACAGGAAGGTGACGAAGAGCAGCAGCATCGGGAGCGCGCGTGTCGCCAGTGGCAGCAGGAGGCCGAGGCTGCTGAACGCCCGGCGCAGCGCCCACGCGACGATCAGCCTGGCGTGCAGCGCCCACAGTGCGTAGAGGATCAGCACCCCGCCGAGGACGCTGGCACCGGACGCGAACCCGAGCGAGAAGTCCGTGCTCGCCGAACCCACGACCAGTCCCGTCACCAGGCAGAGGAGGACCCCGGTCGCGAGGACGGCCACCACGCGGCCGCGGTGCAGCCGCCGCGTGACCTCGTTGCGGACGTCGTCGACGAACCACGGCAGGCCGTGGTCGAGGAACCACGCCTCCGCGGCGGCGCGCTGGGCTGTGGCTTCGGACGGGGCTGGCACGCGAGGAGGCTAGGGCATGCGCCGGCCCCCGTCGTACCGTCGGCGCATGATCACGATCATGGACGTCGCCGCGTCGGAGAAGACCGTCAGCGACTACCTGCTGGCGCACAGCACAGCCCAGGACGACGTGCTGGCCCGGCTGGCCGAGGAGACCCTGCGCACGTTCCCCGATGCGGCGGGAATGCAGATCACCGCCGACGAGGGTGCGCTGCTCACGATGCTGGTCCGGCTCACGGGAGCGCGGTACGCGGTCGAGGTCGGCACCTTCACCGGCTACTCCTCCATCTGCATCGCTCGCGGACTGGCCGAGGGCGGCCGGCTGCTGGCCTGCGACGTGAGCGGCGAGTGGACCGGCGTCGCGCAGCGCTACTGGGCGGAGGCCGGCGTCGCCGACCACATCGAGCTGCGGCTGGCGCCGGCCGCCGAGACGCTGGCTGCACTGCCGGTCGGGCCCTCGATCGACTTCGCCTTCGTCGACGCCGACAAGGAGAGCTACCCGACCTACTACGAGGAGCTCGTGACCCGGCTGCGTCCGGGCGGGCTGGTGCTGCTCGACAACGTGCTGCTCGGCGGCCGGGTCTTCGACGACGGCGAGCAGGGTGAGCGGGTCACGATGATGCGGGCGGTCAACGACCGTGTCGCGGCCGACGACCGGGTCGACGCCGTGATGCTGCCGCTTCGTGACGGTGTGACCGTGGCTCGCCGGCGCTAGGAACGCTCGCCCGTGCTCCGCCGATGCCAACCCCGATGCCAACCCCGATGGGTGCTCGGGCGTCCGGCAGGACAGCGCGGAAACCTTGCGCCTTCCTGCGCCTTCCTGCCCCATCACCGCGTCCACCCACTAAAACGTTTGCGCAAACACCTTGACGTCGAGTCGAAACGGGCATAAAACAACTTATACAAAGGTAAATCCACATCATCTCCTCGCCGGAGATGCGGCCCCAGGAGAGCGCACATGGTGGACCTGATCACGTCGGAGCTCGTCTTGTTGGACGCGAGGCTCGGACACGACAAGGAAGCGGTCATCCGGGCACTCGCCGCGCTGGTCGGCGACGCCGGCCGGGCCGTCGACAGCGACCAGATCGTCATCGACGCCCTGGCCCGCGAGGCCACGTCGGCGACCGGACTGCCGGGCGGCCTGGCCATCCCCCACTGCCGCACCGCCGGCGTCGAGGAGCCGACCCTCGCGTTCGCCCGGCTCCAGCCTCCGGTCGACTTCGGCGCGAAGGACGGGGGCGCCGATCTCATCTTCCTCATCACGGCCCCGGCCGGTGGCGACGACACCCACCTCCAGCTGCTGGCCAAGCTGGCTCAGTCACTGGTCAAGTCGGAGTTCACCGACGCGCTCCGCGCGGCCACCACCCCGGACGAGGTGGCGCAGCGCGTGAACAGCGCGATCGGCGGCCCCTCTCCGACCGCAGCCACCAACGCCCCGCAGGAGCCGGCTGCTGCCGCCGCTGGCACCCGGCGCCTCGTGGCGGTCACCGCCTGCCCGACGGGCATCGCCCACACCTACATGGCCGCGGAGGCATTGCAGGACGCGGCCGCCCGCGCCGGCGTCGAGATCGCCGTCGAGACCCAGGGATCGGCGGGCTCCAAGCCGCTGCCCCCCGACACGATCGCCGCCGCCGATGCGGTGATCTTCGCCGTCGACGTCGGCGTGCGCGACCGGGCCCGGTTCGCCGGGAAGCCGGTCGTCTCCTCCGGCGTGAAGCGACCGATCGACGAGGGCGACGTCATGATCGCCGAGGCGCTGCGGTTCGCCGGTGACCCGAACGCGCCGCGCGTCGAAGGCGACGCCACCACCGTGGGCTCGAGCGGGCCGGGAGCAGGAGAGTCCTGGGGTGCTCGCGTACGCCGCGTGCTGATGACCGGCGTGTCCTACATGATCCCGTTCGTGGCGGCGGGCGGCCTGCTGATCGCGCTCGGCTTCCTGCTCGCCGGCTACGAGGTCGCACTCGCGGACGTCGACGCGACCGGCATCGCCACCGGCAACTCGATCTTCGACCTTCCGGACGCGAGCGCGATCGGCCTCGACCACGCGCTGTTCGGCTCGGACCTGATGGCCTACCTCGGCGCACTTCTGTTCGTGCTGGGCGGTGCGGCGTTCAGCTTCTTGGTCCCTGCCCTGTCGGGCTATATCGCGTTCGCCATCGCCGACCGCCCGGGCATCGCGCCCGGCTTCGTGATGGGCGCGATCGCCGGGACCACCCAGTCCGGCTTCATCGGCGGCATCGCGGGCGGCGTACTGGCCGGACTGATCGCGCACTGGATCACCGGCTGGCGGGTGCCGACCTGGGGTCGCGGGCTGATGCCGGTCCTGGTCATCCCGCTGCTCACCACACTGTTGGCCGGGCTGGTCATGATCGTGGTCCTGGCGCGTCCCCTCGCCTCGCTGATGGACTCGCTGTCCGACGGGCTCAACAGCCTCAGCGGTGGTTCGGCGGTCCTTCTCGGCATCATCGTCGGGCTGATGATGGCCTTCGACATGGGCGGACCCCTCAACAAGACCGCCTACGCGTTCGCGACGACCGGGCTCGCGGCCGCGGCCACAGCGACCGACGCGCCCGAGCTCAAGGTGATGGCCGCGGTGATGCTCGCCGGCATGGTGCCGCCCATCGCCCTGGCGCTCGCCACGGTGATCCGGCCCGGCCTGTTCACCATCCCCGAGCGCGAGAACGGCAAGGCCGGCTGGCTCCTCGGCGCGTCGTTCATCACCGAGGGTGCGATCCCGTTCGCCGCGGCCGACCCGCTGCGGGTGATCCCCTCGATCATGCTCGGCAGCGCAGTGACCGGTGGCCTGGCCGAGGCGTTCGGGGTCAGCCTGCGCGCACCGCATGGCGGCATCTTCGTGCTCTTTGCGGTGGACAACGTGCTCGGGTTCGTCATCTCGCTGGCGGCCGGCGTTCTCGTCGGTGCGGCCGCGGTCATCGCGCTCAAGTCGACGGGCAACCGTGAACTGGTGGCTGCCTAGTGTCTCCTACCAGCGCCTACGCGAGCAGCTCGCCGGCGCGCGCGACGTCGTCGTGCATCTGCTCCACGAGCTTCTCGACGGACTCGAAAGCGACCATGCCGCGCAGCCGGTCGACGAAGGAGACCTCCACCTCGACGCCGTAGAGCTCCAGGTCGGTGCGGTCGAGGACGTAGCTCTCGACCCGACGGGCGCGGACGCCGTCGAAGGTGGGGTTGGTGCCGACGCTGATGGCGGCCGGGTGGGTCTCGCCCGTGTCGAGCCGCTTCAGCCAGCCGGCGTAGACCCCGTCGGCCGGCGCCGCGGTCATCCCGTCGGTCGGCACGTTGGCGGTGGGGAAGCCGAGCTCGCGGCCGCGGCGGTCGCCCTGGACGACGACACCGCGGACGGCGTAGGGGTGGCCGAGCGCCTCCGCGGCCCCGGCCACGTCTCCGGCGGCCAGGCAGGTCCGGACGTAGGTCGAGGACCAGACCATGGGGCCGCCGTCGAGCGGGATGCCCTCCACGGTGAAGGCGTGCTCGGCGCCGTAGGCGCTGAGGGTGGCGACATCGCCGGAGGCCCTGGTGCCGAACCGGAAGTTGGCGCCGACCACGACGGCGCCGGCGTGGAGGGCGTCGACCAGCACCCGCTGGGCGAACTCGTCGGGCGTCCACGACGCCATGTCGCGGTCGAACGGCAGCGCCAGCACGTGCTCGGCACCCGCCTCGGCGAGCAGCTCGGCCCTGCGCTCGACGGTGGTGAGCTGGGTCGGCGCGTGCTCGGGACGCAGCACCGCCATCGGGTGCGGGTCGAAGGTCACGGCCACCAGCGTCAGTCCGCGCTGGTCCGCGACCTCCTTCGCCCGGGCCAGCACCCGACGGTGTCCGAGGTGGACGCCGTCGAAGTTGCCGATCGTCACGACCGTGCCGCCGAGGTCGGTCGACACCTCGGCGAGCGAACGCCAGATCTCCACGGCGGAGACTCTATGCATCACACGAACACGGCCACCGGGCGGGCGCGCCCGTCGCGAGGCTCGTAGAGGGCGAGGAAGGTGCCGTCCGGCGCGAACACGGCCGTCAGCCCGTCGAGTGCGAGGTCGAGCGGGCGTCCTACCCGGACGTCACCGGCCGCGCTGTCGTCGAGGTCGAGGGTCGGGAAGGCGGCGCGGGCGGCCGCGGCGATGGGCAGCAGCTCGAAGGAGTCGGCGAGCTGGTCGAGGGTGTGGGCGACGTCGAGGGTGTAGGGGCCGACGGCGGTGCGCCGCAGGGCGCTCAGGTGGCCGCCGACGCCGAGCCGGGCACCGGCGTCGCGGGCGATCGCGCGGACGTAGGTGCCGCTGGTGCAGCGCAGCGACACATCCGCGTCCACCACGTCGCCGTCGTGGCGCACGTCGTGGACCACGAGCTCGTGGACGGTCACCGGGCGCGCAGCCAGCTCGACCTGCTCGCCGTCGCGGACCCGCTGATAGGCGCGCCTGCCGTCGACCTTGATCGCGGACACCGCCGTGGGCACCTGGAGCAGGTCGCCGGTGAACTCGGCCAGGGTGGCCCGCACCGCCGCCTCGTCGAGCCCTGCAGCGGAGACGGTCGCGACGACCTCGCCCTCGGCGTCGTCGGTCGTGGTGGCGACACCGAGCCGCACCGTGGCGTCGTACGCCTTGTCGGTCAGCATCAGGTGGCCGAGCAGCCGGGTGGCACGGTCGACCCCGAGCACCAGCACGCCGGTGGCCATCGGGTCGAGGGTGCCCGCGTGGCCGACCTTGCGGGTGCCGGCCAGCCGCCGGACCCGGGCCACCACGTCGTGGGAGGTGATGCCGGCCGGCTTGTCGACGACGACGAGACCAGGCTCAGTCATCCTCGGCTGGAACGTCCTGCGCCGGGTCGTCCTCGTCCGCGGCGACCTCGCGCGGCTTCTTGTAGGGATCCTCGTCGCCGGCGTACGCCGAGCCGCGCTGGGCCGCGACCTCCTCGTCGAGCAGGCGGGCACGCTCGAGGAGCTCGTCGAGGTGGCGAGCCGACTCCGGCAGGGCATCCGCGACGAACGTCAGCGACGGGGTGATCCGCATGCCGAGCTGCTTGGCCACCTCGGAGCGGATGAGCCCCTTGGCCGACTCCAGCGCCGCTGCCGTCGCCGCGAGTGCGGCCTCGTCGCTCTGCTCCCCAGCAGCACCCGCGAGGACGGTGTAGAAGACCGTCGCCTGCTGGCTGTCACCGGTGAGCCGGACGTCGGTGATGGTGACGAACCCGAGCCTCGGGTCCTTGACCCGACGCTCGAGCATCTCGGCCACGATCACCTGGATGCGGTCCGCGATCTTGCGGACCCGTGGGCTGGCCATGGTTCCTCCTGAGACCTGCGTCGTGGGACCTGGACGCTGACCCGCCCGAACAGTACGGGCGGGTCAGCGTGTGACTCAGGCGCGCGGGATCTCCTTCATCTCGAAGGCCTCGACGATGTCGCCCTCCTTGACGTCCTGGAAGTTGCGCAGGACCAGACCGCACTCGAAGCCCTCGCGGACCTCGGAGGCGTCGTCCTTCTCGCGCTTGAGCGAGGCGAGGTCGAGGTTGTCGGCCACCACCGCTCCGTCGCGGATCACGCGCACCTTCGCGTTGCGCCGGATGACGCCACTGGTGACCATGCAGCCGGCGATGTTGCCGATCTTGGACGAGCGGAAGATCGCGCGGATCTCCGCCTGGCCGAGGGACGACTCCTCGAACTCGGGCTTGAGCATGCCCTTGAGCGCGGCCTCGATCTCCTCGATCGCCTGGTAGATGATCGAGTAGTAGCGGATCTCGACGCCCTCGCGCGTCCGCCAGCTCCGTCGCCTTGCCCTGCGGGCGGACGTTGAAGCCGATGATGATCGCGTCGGAGGCGGCCGCCAGGTCGACGTTGGTCTCGGTGATCGCACCGACACCGCGGTCGATGACGCGGATGCTCACGTCGTCGCCCACGTCGATCTGGGACAGGGCGTCCTCGAGGGCCTCGACCGAACCGGACACGTCGCCCTTGAGGATGAGGTTGAGCTCCTGGCTCTCGGCACCCTTCTCCATGGAGGCCATGAAGTCCTCGAGGGTGCGACGCACGCGACGCTTGGCCTGCATGGCCGCCCGCTCGCGCGACTCGCGCCGCTCGGCGATCTGGCGGGCCATCCGGTCATCGTCGACGACGATGAACGTCTGGCCGGCACCCGGCACCGCGGTGAGACCGAGGACCATCGCCGGGCGACCCGGGTCGGCTTCCTCGATGTTGTCGCCGTGCTCGTCGAGCATGGCCCGGACCCGGCCGTAGCCGGCGCCGGCGACGATCGAGTCACCGACGCGCAGCGTGCCGCGCTGGACCAGGACCGTGGCCACCGGGCCACGACCGCGGTCGAGGTGGGCCTCGATCACGATGCCCTGGGCGTCCTGGTTGGGGTTGGCCCGCAGGTCGAGCGACGCGTCGGCGGTCAGCACGATCGCCTCGAGCAGCTTGTCGAGGTTGGTGCCGGCCTTGGCCGAGACGTCGACGAACATCGCGTCGCCGCCGTACTCCTCGGGCACCAGGCCGTACTCGGTGAGCTGGCCCCGGACCTTGGTCGAGTCGGCGTCGGGCTTGTCGATCTTGTTGACCGCCACGACGATCGGGACCCCGGCGGCCTTGGCGTGGTTGAGCGCCTCGACCGTCTGCGGCATCACGCCGTCGTCGGCCGCGACCACGAGGACCGCGATGTCGGACGACTGCGAGCCGCGGGCACGCATGGCGGTGAACGCCTCGTGACCGGGGGTGTCGATGAAGGTGATGCGGCGCTCGTTGCCGTCGACCTCGGTGCGTGACCTGGTAGGCACCGATGTGCTGGGTGATGCCACCGGCCTCCTTGTCGACGACGTTGGCGTCGCGGAGCGCGTCGAGGAGCTTGGTCTTGCCGTGGTCGACGTGACCCATGACGGTGACCACCGGCGGGCGGAAGGCGAGGTCGGACTCGTCGCCCTCGTCCTCACCGAACTCGAGGTCGAAGGACTCGAGCAGCTCGCGGTCCTCGTCCTCGGGCGAGACGACCTCGACGACGTAGTTGAGCTCCTCGCCGAGCAGCTCGAGCGTCGCGTCGTTGACCGACTCGGTCGCGGTCACCATCTCGCCGAGGCTGAACAGCATCTGCACCAGCGGGGCCGGCGTCGACGCCGATCCGGTCGGCGAAGTCGGTCAGCGAGGCGCCGCGGGCGCAGCCGGACGGTCTCGCCGTTGCCCTTGCGGACGCGCACGCCGCCGATCGTCGGGGCCTCCATGGCCTCGAACTCCTGACGACGAGCCCGCTTCGACTTGCGACCACGGCGCGACGGGCCGCCGGGGCGACCGAAGGCACCCTGGGTCTGGCCACGCTGGCCGGGACGGCCGCCACCGGGGCGACCGCCACCGGGCCGAAGCCGCCGGGACGACCGGGAGCACCGGCACCGGCACCGCCGGGGCGCACCGCGACCGGGGGCCACCGCGGCCGGGAGCACCGGACCACCGGGACCGCCGGGGCCACCGGGGCCACCGCGACCGGGGCCACCGGGGCCACGGCCGCCGGGGCCGCCACCGAAGGCGGCCGGGGACTTGGGCATCATCGCCGGGTTGGGGCGCGGCATGCCGGGACGACCGCCGGAGCGCCGCCGCGGCGCGGCGGGCGCGGCGGACGGCGGCGCGACGGCGTCGCCGCCGGCCGGCGCCGGTGCGCGGGCGGGGCGCGGGACGGCGGCCCATGCCCTGGCTGGACGAGAACGGGTTGTTGCCCGGACGCGGGGCGCCGGGGCGGCCGACCGGGCGCGGGGCCGGGGCTCGGGCGCCGTCGGCGTCGGCCGGGCGCCGGCGGGCGTCGGCCGCGGCGGCGCGGCGGCCGGGGCTCCTCGGCCGGCGGCCGGGCGCCTCGGCGGCGGGGCCGGGGCGGCGCCGCCTCGGGGCCGCGGCCGGCGCCGGCGGCCGCGGGCGCGACCGGCCTCGGGCTCGGCGGCGGGCGCCTCGGGCGCGGGCTCGGCGGCGGGCGCGGCGGCCTTCTTGGCGGCGGCCTTCGGCGGCCGGCTTGGCGGCCGGCTTCGCGGCCGGCGGCGGCGGCGGCGGCGGCCTTCAGCTGGCTCGCCGTACTCCTTGCGGAAACGCATCTCGGCGGGCAGCTCGACGGTCGAGCTCGCCGACTTGACGAACTCGCCCATCTCCTTGAACTTCTCGAGAACGAACTTGCTCTCGACGCCGTACTCCTTGGCGAGTTCGTGGACTCGGGTCTTGGCCACATTTCTCCTTCTGGCCCGAGACCCGCGTCCGGGTGACTCGGGGGTGTTCGGACCGTTAGTGGTGTGTGCAAACTCATCGGGAAGTACTCATCGAGTGCTCATGAGCTGCTGCTCCAGTTTCTGTCGGTCGATCCGGTCTGATCGGTGTGCGGTCGCGAGGCGAGGTAGTCGCCCACCGGTGCGCTGGCGAGCCCGGCCGCTCGCGACCCGCAGGGCCCGGGCGAAGGCCTTCCGCGCACCGCGAGGTCGTAGCACGCGGTCGTGGGGTGCAGGTGCGCCCCTCGGCCGGGTGCGGTGCCGTCGGATCGGGTACGACGGCCGGTCGGCCGTCGCGCGTCCGAGCCGACGGTCACCCGCAACAACTCGCTCTTGGCGGCCCGCTCCCGACATCCGACGCAGGTCCGGACCGGGTCCGGGCAGGCGACGACGTCGGAGCGATGCGGGCGAGCACGTGCGAGTCAGCCTGCGCCAGCCGTCGGTCGGCCGACGCCGTGGCCGACCGGAGGCCGCCCAGCGCCGGACCGGGCCGCTCCGCCGGTCCGGTCGCGCCGCGTCGGGCCGGCTCCTCGTCGGAGCGGATGTCGATGCGCCAGCCGGTCAGCCGGGCGGCGAGGCGGGCGTTCTGGCCCTCCTTGCCGATCGCCAGGGAGAGCTGGAAGTCGGGGACGACGACGCGGGCCGACCGGGCGGCCAGGTCGACGACCTCGACGCTAGTGACCCGGGCCGGCGACAGCGCGTTGGCGACCAGCTCGGCCGGGTCCTCGGACCAGTCGACGATGTCGATCTTCTCGCCGTGCAGCTCGCGACATCACGTTGCGCACCCGCTGGCCCATCGGGCCGATGCAGGCGCCCTTGGCGTTGACGCCCGGGACGGTCGGACCGGACCGCGATCTTGGTGCGGTGGCCGGCCTCGCGGGCGATCGCGGCGATCTCGACGGTGCCGTCGGCGATCTCGGGCACCTCGAGCGCGAACAGCTTCTTGACCAGGTTGGGGTGCGAGCGCGACAGCGTGATCTGCGGGCCCGCGCATGCCCTTGCGCACCGACACCACCAGGCACTTGATCCGGGTGCCGTGCGCGTAGTTCTCCCCCGGCACCCGCTCGCCGACCGGCAGCAGCGCCTCGAGCTTGCCGAGGTCGACCATCACGTCGTCGGGGTTGCGACCCTGCTGGATGACGCCGGAGATGATGTCGCCCTCCTTGCCGGAGAACTCGCCGAACCTGATCTCGTCCTCGGCGTCGCGCAGCCGCTGCAGCATGATCTGCTTCGCGGTCGTCGCGGCGATCCGGCCGAAGCCCGTCGGGCGTGTCCTCGAACTCGCCGACCTTCGTCGCCCGTCGTCGTCGAGCTCGGCGGCGATCACGGTGACGTGGCCGGTCTTGCGGTCGAGCTCGACCCGCGCGTGCTCGATGCGCGCCCGGCGTCTTGTGGTACGCCGTGAGCAGCGCCTGCTCGATGGCCTCGACCAGGACGTCGAAGGAGATCTCCTTCTCGCGCTCCAGCATCCGCAGGATGCTCATGTCGATGTCCATCAGGTCCTCCTCGCGTCGTCGTCGGCGGCGTCGTCGGCGCGCGTCGCGGTTGAACTCGATCTGCACCAGGCCTTGCGCCACCTCGGCGTAGGCGACCTCGCGCGCCGGTCGCCGTCGACGTCGAGGGTCGGCGCGACGTCGTCGTCGGAGTCGACGATCCGGCCGGTCACCGACGTCGCCGTCGGTCAGGGTCACCTTGACCAGCCGGTCGGCGTTGCGGCGCCAGTGCCGCGGCAGCGTGAGCGGCCGGTCGACGCCGCGCGAGGTCACCTCGAGGGTGTAGGGCTGCTCGCCCATCACGTCGGAGTCGTCGAGCACGCCGGTGACCTCGCGGGTGGCCTCGGCGACGTCGTCGAGGGTGACGCCGCCGTCCTGGTCGACGGCCACGCGCAGCACCCGGCGCTTGCCGGCCGGGGTGAGCTCGACCGCCTCGACGTCGAGCCCGAGGGCAGCCAGGGGCTCGGCGAGCTCCGCCTCGATGCGGTCCCGGGTGGCGTCCTGCCTGGCGCTGCGTCACGGGCGGGACCTCCTTGTGCTGTTGTGGTGGCGCGCCACGATAGCGGCTCGTCGGCCGGCCACGCAGGGCTCGGAGGCCGGCGCCGCTAGGGTCGCCGCCGTGCCGCAGCCCGCCCCTCCGCACGACCCGCGTCGCGCGCGCTGGCGGCCTCGCGGCGGGCCTGGGGCCGACCGGCTGCGACCGTCCGGGTCGCGGCCGGCCCGCGGCGACAGCCCGCCGCCGGCCGGGTCAGCGCCGGCGCCACCGCCGAACCCGCGCGGCCGACCCCGACGGGGGCTGGTCGCGCGGCCCGGCGGCGACGGTCGCCGCGACCGCCGCGGTCGTGGCCGCCACCGGCCGGGCCGACCCGGCGCTGGCCGCGCGGCTGCGCCGCCTCGAGCGGCTCCACGCGGCGCACGCTCGACGAGCTCGCCGGGCGACCGGGCGACGCAGCTCGTCGGGCGCCGGTAGCGCGGCGCGAGGCTGCCGCTGCGCCGGGTGCGCGCGCGCCGAGGCCCAGCTGCAGCGCCGCCTGGCCGACGGCCGCGGTCGACCGCCGAGAGCGGCCCGCTGGCCCGCCTGCTCGCCGCGATGTCGGCCGGCGGTCGCCCAGCAGCTGGCCGTCGCACGGGGTGCGGCGATGACCGACCTCGAGGCCTGCAGACGCGCTGGCCGGCGAGCACGCGGCGCGTGCTACGTCTCGGCGTGCTCGGCGCCCAGACCTCGGAGTCGGCAGCCCGGCCTGTACGCCGACGCTGCCGAGGCGCTACGCCGCGCACCGCGCCGCGCCGCGACCAGCTCGCGGCCCGTGCCGCGACCGGGCGGCGAGCCGGTGGCCGCCGAGCGGCGCTACGAGCTGCCCGACGCGGCCGGACTCGCCCGAGGCGCGTCGCGCGCGCCGGCACTGCGGTCGAGCGGCGCTGCGCGGCGACGTACGCCTGGCCTGGTGGCGAGACCACGGCGCGCGCAGCGGCGGCTGGCGGTCGACGGCCCTGACGCGACGCAGCGGTCCGCGAGCTCGCCGTTCCGGCGGACGTCCCGAGATCTTCCCCGGTCGCTGCGCGCACAGGCGCGGACCGCGGAGAGCCGGAAGCCCCGGATCCGCCCGGGAGACAGTACGCGGACGCTGTGGCCGGGACTCGGCCAGGTGCCTCGGCGATCGGCAGTGACCGGTGTGGATCCCATCTCGTGCATGCAGTCTGTGCAGTCGACCGGCCGCCTCGGGCCGCGGACCCTATCCGCCGCTGCATTGCGCACTGCAGGGGTCCGGAGGCCGGGTGGACAGCGGCGGTCAGGCGCGGTAGGCCGTCCACATCTGCGTCGATGCGGGTGCTCTGGCCCGGGGTGAACTGGTCGTAGCACTTGTCGTAGCTGTAGTCCATGTAGTTGTGGATCGGGTCGAGGCCCGGCAGCGAGCAGGAGTCGCGACCCTCGGGGCAGCCGGTGGTCGGGGCTGCTCTGGGCCGGGGTGTCGGCGACCTCGTCGTTCGTCGTCGTGCAGCCGCCCTGGAACGTGTGGTAGAGCCCGAGCCAGTGGCCGGCCTCGTGGGTCGCGGTCTTGCCGAGGTTGTAGTTGGCGATCGAGCCACCGGGCAGCGAGTCGAAGTTGCACCCGGATGCCGTCGATCGCCGGGGTTGCGGGCGTAGTCCCACGGGAAGGTCGCGATGCCGAGGTACCCGAAGTCGACGAGCCAGATGTTGAGCGCGTTCTTCGCCGCCCTGGCGGGTCTGCTTGCGGTAGGTCTGCTCTGCGCTGTCGCTTGTGCCAGGTGTTGTTGAAGTACCCGTCGATGCCGGCGAGCGTGAAGTGAGCGCCGGTGTTGGCGGCCGCCGGTGACTCCTCCGCCGGCGTAGTCGTGTTGAGGTCGGCGATCTGCGCGTTGATCTGCGCGTCGGTGACGTCGCCCGCGCCGCTCGTGGCGGCCATCTCGTGGACGTAGACCGGGATGGTGCCGGCCGACCGTGGCGCGGCGCCTCCGCCGCCGGCCCGCGCAGGACCTGCCGGTGCTGCGCGTCGATCGCGTCGCTGCGCGCGGCGAGACCGCGCGGTGGTCGGCGCTCGCTGCGCCGCGGCGCGCGCCGACGGTGGCCGGCCGGCGCGTGCTCGGAGCCGCGCCGGCGGCCGCAGGCGGACGCGGGGGCGCTCGCCGGCGACGCACAGGCCGCGCCGAGGACGGCGCCCGCAGGCAGGGCGGCGGCGCGGCCAGGCGCGGCGGTGACGCACGGGCATGCGGCGAGCTTCGGTGGAGGCCGCAGTCGGTCCGGCGACCTCCGCGAGTCCGCGCGATGGGCGGACTGGGCCCTAGCGCTCGGCGAGCCTCCGGTCGCACGAGCTGTACATGTCCGGCGCTGCACGACGTCAGGACCGCCAGCCGCGGACGACGTCCAGGACCTCGGCCGAGCCGGTGCACGACGGCGTCCGGCTCGCCCTCGGTGTGCCCGACCTGGCTCGGCCGGGATGTCGCTGTGCGGGACGTGGACGGCCCGCAGGCCGGCGTTGTGGGCGCCCCAGATGTCGTCGAAGAGCCGGTCGCCGACGTAGACGCAGCGGGCCGGGTCCCTCGACGCCGACCGCCTCCATCGCCGCCCCGAACGCCTGCGGCGACGGCTTGGTCCACGGGATCTCGCTGGTGTAGACGTCGCCGTCGATCAGGTCGAGCACGCCGTCGCGCTCGAAGAACCGACGTGCCACGTCGCGCGGCCAGATCGTGTTGGAGAGCACGCCGACCTTGAGCCCGTCGCCGCGCAGCGCCTCGAACAGCGGGCCGACCTCGGGGTCGGTGCGCGGTGTGCGGCTCCCAGAAGTCGCGGTAGGCGGCGAGCAGCTCGGGGTCGTGGTCGAGCCCGGCCTCGGCGAAGAGGTCGGCGATCGTCGCGCTGCTGCTGGTGGTCGCGGCTGCGGCCCCACACCGCGTCGCCGGCCGCGTAGCAGCCGCGGCGCGTGATCTCGTCGGGTCGTGGTCGGCGTCGACCACCGCCTGCGGCGAGCGCCAGCGACTCCGCGGGAAGTCGACGTCGTGCCAGCGGGTCAGCGTGCCGCCCCAGTCGAAGATGACGGCCTCGATCGGCGTCGCGCCGACTCAGCGCACGGACCGACGCCGCGACCAGGTGGTCGACCGCCGTCGGCGACGGCACGTCCTCGCCGCTCGCCGGTGCGCGCGGTCCTTGACCTCGACGACGCCGTCGGCCAGCCCCCTGCCGACGACGACGATGGTGGGCACCCCGATCAGCTCGGCGTCCTTGAACTTCACGCCGGGGCTGACCTTGCCGGCGCGGTCGTCGTAGAGCACGTCGACGCCCGCGCGCGGCCAGCTCGGCGGCGAGCCGTCGGCGGCGGCTCGAAGACCGCGTCGTCCTTGCCGGTGGCGACGACGTGGACGTCGGCCGGCGCGATCTCGCGCGGCCAGACCAGGCCGAGCTCGTCGTGGTTGCCCTCGGCGATCGCGGCGACCGCGCGGGAGACCCCGATGCCGTAGGAGCCCATCGTGACGGTGACCAGCTTGCCGTTCTCGTCGAGCACCTTGAGGTCGAGCGCCTCGGCGAACCTGCGGCCGAGCTGGAAGATGTGGCCCATCTCGATGCCGCGGGCGGACTCGAGCGTGCCCTCGTCGCAGTCGGGGCAGGGGTCGCCGTCGCGCACCTCGGCGGCCTCGATGGTGCCGTCGGGCGGTGAAGTCGCGGCCGGCGACCAGGTCGATCACGTGGCTGCCGTCGACGTCGGCGCCGGTGACCCAGCGGGTGCCCTCGACGACGCGCGGGTCGACGAGGTAGCGGATGCCGCGACGCCGACTCCTCCCCCAGCGCGCCGGGGCCGATGTAGCCCTTGACCAGCGCCGGGTGCTTGCGAAGCTCGGCCTCGTCCGATCGGCTCGACCTCGATCGGCTCGAGCTGGCCCTCGAGCCGCTTCTGGTCGACCTCGCGGTCGCCGGGCACGCCGATGGCCAGCGGCTCGCGGGTGCCGTCGGGGTGCTTGAGCACGACCAGGACGTTCTTGAGGGTGTCGCCGGCCGCCCAGGGCCGGTCGTCGCGGGGGAACTTCTCGTTGAGGTGGTCGACCAGGGTGTCGATGGTCGGGGTGTCGGGGGTCTGCTCGGCGTGCGCGGCCGGGCGCGTCGTCGTACGCCACGGGCGCGGGCGCGCGCACCGCGACGGCCTCGACGTTCGCGGCGTAGTCGCAGTTGGTGCAGCGGACGTAGGTGTCCTCGCCGACCTCGGCCTTGGCGAGGAACTCCTCGGACTTCGACCCGCCCATCGCGCCGCTGGTCGCCTTGACGATGACGTAGTCGAAGCCGAGCCGGTCGAAGGTCTTGATGTACGCCGCGCGGTGGGCGGCGTAGCGACGCGTCGAGGCCCTCGTCGGCGGTGTCGAAGGAGTAGGAGTCCTTCATGATGAACTCGCGGCCGCGCAGCATGCCGGCGCGGGGACGCGCCTCGTCGCGGTACTTGGTCTGGATCTGGTAGAGCCAGACCGGCAGGTCCTTGTAGGAGGAGTACAGGTCCTTCACCACGAGCGTGAACATCTCCTCGTGGGTGGGCCCGAGCAGGTAGTCGCCGCCCTTGCGGTCCTTGAGCCGGAAGATGCCGTCGCCGTACGTCGGTCCAGCGGTTGCTCGCCTCGTAGGGCTCGCGCGGCAGCAGCGCCGGGAACGGCAGCTCCTGGGCGCCGATCGCGTCCATCTCCTCGCGGATGATCCCCTCGACGTTGCGCAGCACCCGCAGGCCCAGCGGCAGCCAGGTGTAGATGCCCGGGCGCGGCGCGGCGGATGTAGCCGGCGCGCACGAGCAGCCGGTGGCTCGGCACCTCCGCGTCCGCCGGGTCGTCCCGCAGGGTGCGCACGAACAGGCTGGACATCCGCAAGATCATGGGCGCAGGCTATCCGGCGGGTGAGCGAGCGCCGCGAACCAGTTGATCGCTCAGGAGGTGGCCGACAGCTTGCTGAGGTAGGCCCGGATCCGTTCGCGGGGGTTGTCGGTCATCTCCGCGCCGTGGGTGAACGCGGCGACGTCGTAGTCGCAGCTCCCCGAGCCGGTGCGCGGTCTGCTTGGTGAGGGCGAAGTCGGAGCACAGGAACCGCGGCGACACGATCAGGCCCCGGAAGTTGAAGTTGAACATCGAGTCGCCGGTGATCAGGGTGCGGGTCGGCTCGTGCAGGAACGACACATGGCCCGGGGAATGGCCCGGTGTGTGCACCACCCTGCAGCCCCCCGGCGACGGGGAGGACGTCGCCGTCGCGGAGCAACGGGCCGGGGGTGAACGCCTCGAACTTCGAGTCCGGCATCCGCGAGAACAGCCGCCCCGAGCAGGTACCGCTGGTCGGGCGGCTGCGCGATGCGTCCCGCTGGTCGCCGAGGGATGGTCACCCTCGTGCACCCAGATGGGGGCGCCGCTCGGCGCCCCATCTCGGCGGCACCGCCGGCATGGTCGGGGTGGACGTGGGTCAGCAGGATGCGTCCGACGTCGGGGGCCGCTTTCCGATCGCCGCCAGGCCGGCCACGATCCGCGGGGGTGCCTTCGGCAGTCCGCAGTCGACCAGGGTGACGCTGCCGTCCTCCTCGACGAAGGCGAAGGAGTTGACGTAGTCCTTCCCCAAGGTCGGGATGCGCCACACGTCCTGCGCGAGCTCGATCGCTGGTGATCGACTCATCGGTCCCCCTAGGACATCCCCTAGAACATCACGGTGGTGAACTCGGCGGTCTGCTCGAACCCGACCCTGTCGTAGGCCCGCCGGCTGAGACGTTGTGCTCGTTGACGTAGAGCGACACCACCGGAGCGACCTCGCGCAGCGCGAGCGGACGACGGCGGCCATCCCGGCGCTGGCCAAGCCCTCGCCGCGGTGGTCGGGGTCCACCCAGACGCCCTGCACCTGGCAGGCGTGCGGCGTGGCGGCGGCGACCTCTGCCTTGAACAGCACCCGGCCGTCCTCGATCGGGCATAGGCCACCCTTGGAGATGAGCTGCGCGATCCGGGCACGGTAGAGCCGCGCACCGCCACCCTCCTCGGGAGAGACGCCCACCTCCTCTGTGTACATCGCCACGCACGCCGGGTAGAGGATCTCCAGATCCGCCGGCGACGTCCGTCGCACGAGCGGGTCGCCCTCGATCAGCGGCTCCGAGCTGATCTCCAGGTGCGGCTGGCGGCGGCGCACCTCGCGGCCAGGACCCCACGTCGGACGGAGCAGCTCCCACATCGGGTCGACCTGCTCGGCCGGCCCGACCAGAGTCGCGCAACGCCGGGCCTGCCCGGCTGCCCGCTCGGCGAACGCCTCGATCGCTTCGGGTCCGGCACACACGGGCACCAGGTTGGCCGCCGCGTGGCAGGCCGCCACCAGACGGCCGTCGACGTGGTAGCCCCACACCTCGCCACCCAGCCAGCGTGGGTCGAGCCGGGTCAGCCGCGCACGGTAGTCGGCGAACACGTTGACGACGGGATCGCGCGCGCTCAGCTCCTCCATCTCGGGGAGGTCGGCCGGGCCCAGGAGACGGAGGCCGGAGCGGCTCGTGCGAAGCACGTCGAGAGCCTACGCGACGACCACAGCCCGGGTCTCGGGACGAGCGGCGCGCTGCGGCCACGGGGCCAACCACACCGCGCCCGCCGCGGCGAGCGCCACGGACAGGACGCCGAAGCCCCCCACGAAGATCCATGGCGAGACGAGCAGCCGGTCGGCGAGCGGCGTCGACCGCCACAGCAGGATCGGCGCCACCAGCGGGGGGAGAGCGACCACCGCACGCAGCACGCGGGTCGCCGGCTCCCCCAGCTCCAGCCGCCCAGGAGCAGGGCCGGCAGGAACACCAGACCTGGACCTGCGAACAGCACCAGTCCTGGTAGCGCGGCGAGCCGCCACACGGGACGCCGGCGCCTGGTCCGGGCTGCCCGGACCAGGCCGAGGAGAGCGCCGGCCGACGCCGCGAACCCGATGATCATCGCGGTGCCGCTCCAGCTGAACTCCGGGTTCGTGCTGATCAGCCGCATCCACACCCGGGCGAGGACACCCCACGTGGCGCCGAGGACGAAGCCGGCGGCGACCGGTCGCAGCCATCCCGTCACGGCACGACCACCGGGATGCACGCCAGCCGCGCATCGGCCTGGCCGTCGGGTCGCGTCGGCGAGGCGTGCACGACGATGGAGCGGGTGCCCGGCTCGACGGCGAAGGGCACGCTGACCAGCGCGTGACCTGCGCCTCCCGCGTTCACCTGGAAGTCCAGCCACACCTCGGTGCTCCGGTTGACCGCCGGCGTGGTGTCGCCGTGGATGACGTCGTCGTTGTAGTGCGGCCCCGCGGCGCTCCCGTTGCCCGCGACGCACGGTCCGGTGTGCAGGTGCGCACCGAAGACACGTGCCGTGGTCGAGGGCGCGATGTGCTGGAGCCGGAAGGTGACGTGGGTCGACGCGCCACGTTCGACGAGAGTCACCCCCGCCGTCGCGCCATCGAGCGGCCCCTCCTGCGTCGGTTGCAGGTCGACCAGGTCCCCGCCGTAGACGACCGCTCCTCCGGCCGCGGCGGGTGAGGTACCGGCTGCCACCGCCACCGCGGATGCCGCTGCCCCCACCGCGAGTGCGGTGCGCGCTGCCCTTGTCGTCCTCGTGCTTGCTCGTGTCCTCATGAACTCCTCCTCGTGTCGGCCGATCGAACACAAGGACAGACGGGGGCGGAGTGCTCCTGGGTGACCCGGTCCGGACCACCAGATTTCTTTCCTGCGCGTGTCACCCGGGACGGCGGCCGGTGCGTCCGACAAGGTGATGACCACCATGGACGAGGCGGAGCTGGAGCGGCCGGTCGCCGCAGCCGACGAGGCGACCGGTGCGCCGGCCGCTGAACCGACCGGCTTCGGTCGACGCGCTCGTCGAGCGCGCTCTACCAGGCGGAGTCCGCCCGGCCTGGTGCAGATGGCTCGCTGGTTCGTCGACGACCGGGCCGCCGCCGAGGACCTCGTCCAGGAGGCCTTCATCCGGCTGGCCGCGACGCGCACCGGATCCAGGACCAGCGACCGGGCCGCCGGCGTACCTCCGCTCGATCGTGATCAACCTGGCCCGCGACCACAACCGCCGCGGGCTGGTCTCCCTGCGGCACCGACCGCCGGCGGCGCCCGACCGAGCGCTCCGCCGAGGACCGACGCCGCCCGTCGCGAGAGACGCGGCGAGGTGATCGACGGCGCTTCGCGCGCTGCCGCGCCGGCAGCGCGACTGCGTCGTGCTGCGCTACTACCTCGACCTCGGCGTCGCCGAGATCGCCGACGACGCTCGGGGTGTCCCGCAACTCGGTGAAGACCCACCTGACCCGCGGCCTGAGAACCTCGCCGCCCGAGCAGGAGACCTGCGATGAGCCAGCTCGAGGACCGGCTGCGCCGACACCTCACTCGGGCACGAGCGCGCGGCGGCCCTCACCGGACCTGTTCGCCCGGGTCCGGGCAGCATCGACGGCGACCGCCGCCGTCGGCGGCCCGCCGTCCGCGCCCTGCTCGCGGGCGCACTCGCCGCTGGCGGTGCTCGCCGCCGCCGTCCTGACCCTGACCCCGCGACGAGAACGGAGGTCTGCATGCCCTGGTGGATCCTCGAGCTCTCACGACGGCGTGCTGGTGGCGATCGCTCTGTGGCTGGGACCGTTCATCAAGCGGTTCGGCCGCGCCTACGCCGCCGACGTCTTCCACGACAACCCCCTGACCGGCAAGAGCTACATCGTGCTGACCGACATCGTCTACTACCTGATCTTCGCGGCCTACATCCTGTTCACGGTGCACTTCGAGCCCCCCGAGTGGGGGCCGACGTGACCGCGCGCCCAGCTGAAGGTCGAGACGGCGCGGGTCGGCGGCATCCTGCTGATCATCGGGGTGCTGCACGGCCTCAACATCGTGCTGATGCCGATCCTCGGACGACTCTTCTCGCTCAACCGGAAGCTGTCGAGCACCGACAAGGGGTGAGGTCCACGCGACCGCGACACCGACGAAGGCGAACGCCGTCACCGCGAACAGCGGCGCCTGCACGCCGAGGAAGCCGCTGAGCGCACCGGCCAGGAAGGCGCCGCCGGTCCAACCGATCCCCCACGACAACATCCGGCCCGCCGTGTTGACCCGACCGAGCAGGGGCTCGGGGGTCACCTGCTGACGGTAGGAGATCGAGTTGATCACCACCATCGTGTAGAACACGCTCCACACCAGCAGGGAGATCGCGCCCAGCCACCAGGTGTTCCACACCGGCGTGACCACGCCGACGACGGCCGAGACCGGCAGGGCCACCAAGGTGATCCGCGCCGGGGTGGCCCGGCCGCGCAGCAGCCGAGGCAGCGAGACGGAGGCCAGGATGCTGCCGACCGCCCAGGCGCCGTACACGATCCCGAAGCGAAGCCCCTCGGTGCCGACGCCGAGCTGACGATCGGCCCACACCACCATCAAGGACACGAAGCCGCCGCCCGCCACGCACTGGGTGAACCCGACCAGCGTCATCGTCCGGATGCCCGCATGTGCCCACAGGTAGCGCAGCCCTTCGGCGATGTCGGTGCCGATCTGACGCACCGTGAACGGGGAGCGGACGCGGCTGTGGTCCTGCAGCGGCCGGGTGATCCCGCGGATCAGGAAGGCCGACGCGACGTAGGTCGCGGCGTCGAACGCCAGCAACGTCGCCGGGTGCACGACGGCCAGCGAGAGACCCACCAGTGCCGGCACCACCACCTCGGCGGAGCCCTGCACGGTCCAGACGTAGGAGTTGGCCTGCCCGATCCGCGCGCGTCCGACCAGGGTCGGCAGGGCACCGAAGACGGCACCGTCGAAGAACACCGAGAGCGCCGGTGCCAGGAACGCGATCGCGAGCAGGTGCGGCACGGTCAGGATGCCGAGCCAGTGGGCAGCCGGGACGCTGGCCAGCAACGCCGCTGCCAGCAGATCGACGGTCACCATGACGGCGCGCCGGTTCCAGCGGTCGCCCAGCGCGCCCGCGACCAGCCCGAAGACGAGGTACGGCGCCGCCTCCAGCGCGGCGACGAGCGCCGTGGTCGACGCCGAGCCGGTGAGCCGGTAGACGAGCACCGGGAAGGGCGATCAGCGTGGTGATCGTGCCGAGCACGGAGAGCCCGCGAGCCCCGACGTAGCGCAGGAACTGCCGGTCCTCGAGGAGCGACGGCTCCGTGACAGGCGCGCTCACGGACGTGACGTCAGCCGACGGTGACCGTCGCGCCGCCGGCGTCGCCCTCGACCGGCTCCCCATCTCCTCGGCGATCCGCATCGCCTCCTCGATCAGGGTCTCGACGATCTTCGACTCGGGCACGGTCTTGATGACCTCGCCCTTGACGAAGATCTGGCCCTTGCCGTTGCCGGAGGCGACGCCGAGGTCGGCCTCGCGGGCCTCGCCCGGGCCGTTGACGACGCAGCCCATCACCGCGACCCGCAGCGGCACCTCCATGCCCTCGAGGCCGGCGGTCACCTCGTCGGCCAGCTTGTAGACGTCGACCTGGGCGCGGCCGCACGACGGGCAGGAGACGATCTCGAGCTTGCGCGGCCGCAGGTTGAGCGACTGCAGGATCTGGATGCCGACCTTGACCTCCTCGACCGGCGGCGCGGACAGCGAGACCCGGATCGTGTCGCCGATGCCCTTGCGCGAGCAGCGCGCCGAACGCGACGGCGGACTTGATCGTGCCCTGGAACGCCGGGCCGGCCTCGGTGACGCCGAGGTGCAGCGGCCAGTCGCCGCGCTCGGAGAGCAGCTCGTAGGCCCGCACCATCACGACCGGGTCGTTGTGCTTGACCGAGATCTTGAAGTCGTGGAAGTCGTGCTCCTCGAACAGCGACGCCTCCCAGACGCGCCGACTCGACGAGCGCCTCCGGGCGTCGCCTTGCCGTACTTCTCCAGCAGGCGCGGGTCGAGCGAGCCGGCGTTGACGCCGATCCGGATCGAGGTGCCGCGGTCCTTGGCGGCCGCGGCGATCTGCTTGACCTGGTCGTCGAACTTGCGGATGTTGCCGGGGTTGACCCGCACCGCGGCGCAGCCGGCGTCGATCGCGGCGAAGACGTACTTCGGCTGGAAGTGGATGTCGGCGATCACCGGGATCTGGGACTTGCGCGGCGATCTCCGGCAGCGCCTCGGCGTCGTCCTGGCGACGGGCACGCCACCCGCACGATGTCGCAGCCGGACGCGGTCAGCTCGGCGATCTGCTGCAGCGTGGTGTTGACGTCGGAGGTCAGCGTCGTGGTCATCGACTGCACCGAGACCGGGCGCGTCGCCGCCGACCAGCACCTTGCCCACCTTGATCTGGCGGGTCTTGCGGCGCGGCGCGAGCACCGGCGGCGGCGCCGCGGGCATGCCCAGGTCGATCGCGGTCATGGACTCCTTTCGTGGCGCGGTTCGCGTCGGGACGGTCGCGGCTCAGCGTCGAGCGGGACGGGTTCGACGATGTCGGCGTAGATCAGCAGACGCTCATCACCAGATGAGCGCCGGCCATCACGTAGGCGACCGGCAGCAGCTTGGCGACGTCGAAGTAGCCCGGGTCGGGACGGCCGCGACAGCCTGGCCAAGCCGCGCCGGAGCGCCTCGTAGAGCGCGCCGGCGATGTGGCCGCCGTCGAGCGGCAGCAGCGGCACGAAGTTGAACATGCCGACGAACAGGTTGACCCCGCCGAGCAGGCTGAGCAGCGACGAAGAACCGGTCGGCCGACGGCGATCGCGTCGTCGGAGGCCACCTCGCCGGCGACCCGGCTCGCGCCGACGACGCTCATCGGGCTGTCGCGGTCGCGCTCCTCGCAGACCGACCGCGGCGCGACCGACGTCGAAGCTTGACCGGCATGTGCGCCGAGCGCCTTGACCGGTCTCCCAGGTGTAGTTGCCCATCGTGGTCGATCGACGTAGACCGGGCCCTGCCGCTCGAGCACCTCGCTCGGGCGCGACGCCGAGGAAGCCCGACGCTCGACGTCCGTCGTCGCTGTCGTCGGGCCGGCCGCGCGGAGACCGTGGTGTTGGTGCGTGAGCGTCGACCTCGCTCGCCGTCGCGCTCGACGACGATCGCGGCGTCGCCGTCGTCGTTGGCGCGGATCAGCGTCGCTGAACTGGTCCCAGTCGTCGATCGGCGTCGCCGTTGAACGACGACGATCTCGTCGCCGGGCTGCGATGCCGGCCTCGCTGGCCGGCGCGACCGGGTCGTGCGTCGGTGCACGCGCGCTGCGGCCTGCGTCGGCGTTCCGGGTCGCCGCGATCACGCAGTCGGAGACCTCGTCGATCGGTCGTGGTGGGCTCGGCACGCCGTGGACCATGAAGACGCCGCCGAAGAGCAGGAAGGCGAGCACCAGGTTCACCATCGGGCCGCCGGCCATCACGATGACCTTCTTCCACCAGGGCTGCGGTAGAACAGCCGGTCCTCGTCGCCCGCGTCGACCAGCTCGTACTCGGCGGCGCGGGCGTCGGCGATCAGCTGGCTGAACATGCCGGTGTTGGACTCTGCGGATCCGTTGCCCCTCGTCGTCGCGCTCGGCGCCCGGCGGCAGCATGCCGACCAGCTTGACGTAGCCGCCGAGCGGGAACGCCTTGACGCCGTACTCGGTCTCGCCGCGCCGCTTCGACCAGAGCGGTCCTGCCGAAGCCGACGAAGTACTGCGTCACCTTGACGCCGAACTTCTTGGCCGGGCACCATGTGGCCGACCTCGTGGAGCCCGATCGACGCGCCGACGCCGACCACGAACAGCAACACGCCCAGCATGTAGATCAGCGCGGTCATGCATCGTGGCTCCTCGGGTCCCGGGTCGCGACGTCAGCCGCGGCGGCGCGGGCACGGGCCCATCGGTCCGCGGAGAGGACGTCGTCGACGGTCAGCCGTCTCCTCCGAGGGTACGTCGTGGGCGCCCAGCACCGCGCAACTGTGGCGACGATGCCGAGAACCGCATCTCACCGGCGAGGAACGCCTGACGCAGACCTCGTTGGCGGCGTTGTAGACCGCCGGGGCGGTACCGCCGCGCTCCCCCGGCCGCGCGGGCCAGGCGCGACCGCCGGGAACGCCTCGTCGTCGAGCGGCTAGAACTCCCACGTCTGGGGCTCGGTCCAGTCCATTGCCGGGCGCACGCCCGGGCACCCGGTCCGGCCAGCCCGAGCCCGAGGGCGATCGGCATCCGCATGACGGGCGGCGAGGCCTGCGCCAGGGTCGAGCCGTCGTCGAACTCGACCATCGAGTGCACGACCGACTGCGGGTGCACCACCACGTCGATCCGGTCGAACGGGATCCGAAGAGCAGGTGCGCCTCGATCACCTCCAGGCCCTTGTTGACCAGGGTCGCGGAGTTGACGGTGACGACCGGGCCCATCGACCAGGTCGGGTGGTCCAGCGCCTGCGCCGCCGTGACGTCGTGCAGCTCGCTCGCGGCTGCGCCCGCGGAACGGTCCGCCGCTGGCGGTCAGGACGAGGC